>CACAPQ010000021.1 GCA_902534325.1 Paracoccaceae bacterium
GACATTAGCTTCCTATTTTGTTTTTGGGTCCAGACCAGATTTTTTAGTTTTTGCTGGCGCTTTCTTGATTGTTTTTTCAGGTATTTCAATTTGGTGGAGAGAAAGCTTGAGTACTTCGAAGGTAGTTTCTAGATGACCTGTCGTGTTGCTATCGTTGGCCTTGGAATGGTGGCTGGTTTACACGTTCAAGCTGTTAATTCTCTGAATGGCTTTGAGGTCTATGGAGTTTTCTCACGAGATCATTTAAGGACCAAAGATTTTGCAAAAAGTTTTACTGCAAAGGCAATAGCTTTTAGAAATTTTTCAGATCTATGCAATGACAAAAATGTTGACTTAGTATTACTTTTAACTCCTCCAAATGCTCGGTTGGATTATGTTGAAGCTCTTACGAAAGCAGGAAAGCCACTCATTGTTGAAAAACCCCTAGAAAGAGATTTTGAAAGGTCTCGGAATATAGTCGAACAAGGCAAGATCCATAACACACCTATCGGTGTTTTTTTACAGCATAGGAAAAGGCCATCAATAGAAGTTTTGAAGAAGTTAATTGATGAAAAACGATTGGGTAATGTAGCAACTGTGGAAGTGCGTATACCTTGGTGGAGAGAACAGCATTACTATGATCAAGATGGAAGGGGTACATTGTCCAGGGATGGAGGAGGGGTATTGATAACCCAAGCGATACACACTCTGGATATTATGCTATTGCTGTGTGGACCTGTAAAAGAGGTCCTAGGCATGATCCACACATCCTCCCTGCACAAATTAGAGGCAGAGGATTTTTCAGGGGCTTTATTGAACTTCGAGTCTGGTGCGAGAGGGACATTAATGGCTTCAACTACTCATTTCCCTGGGTCTAAAGAAGAAATTATTCTTAATTGCTCTGAAGCAACAGTAAATATATGCGGTGCTGATTTAAAAATTTTTTATCATGATGGCAAAATAGAGCATCTTGAGTCAGTTTCTAAAACAGGAAGTGGGAGCGACCCAATGGACTTTAGCTACGCCTGGCATGCAAGCGTCTTAGATGGTTTTTGGAGTGAATTTACCAACGGACAAAAAATTCAAATTTCTGCTGAAAGTGCTCTACCTGTCCATAAGTTAATTGATACCATTATAAATTCTTCAAAATTAGGTAAGAAAGTGATTATTTGAATTGAACGATTTTAATGTAAAATTTGGAATTATTGGTATCGATCATAGGCATGTCTACACCCAAGCTCAGTTTCTGATAGAACTAGGCGCTGAGCTGGTTGGTTGGTATACAGAAGGTTCACCTACCACACTGGGAGGTTTTACAAAACGCTTTCCTAAAGCTAAGCGATTTGCGGACCCTCGTAGTTTGCTGGAAGATCCTGATATAAGGGTAATTTTAACCTCAGCGGTCCCTAATGATAGAGCAAAAATATCTATCTCCATAATGAAACATGGTAAGGATGTCATGTCAGATAAACCTGGGTGCCTATCCTTCGGCGATTTAGAGGAATTAAGGCAGACAGTTCAGCAAACCGGTCGCATCTGGTCTGTAGATTTTTCTGAGCGATTTGAAGTTCCCGCAGTAACTCTTGCTTCTCAATTGGTTTCAGATGGAGCAATAGGAGACGTAATTCATACGTTGGGTATCGGGCCTCATAGATTGAATCCAGAATCACGACCAAACTGGTTTTTTGATCCCAATCAAAATGGTGGAATACTGGCTGATATAGGGTCACATCAGATTGATCAATTTTTATTTTTTACTAAGTCAGAAAGTGCTGAGATAACTTTGGCATCAATTAGGAATATGGGGCACCAAGAGTTTACAAATTTTTCAGATTTTGGAGAAATTGCTCTCCGCTCTGAAACTGCAAATGGCTATATTAGACTTGATTGGTTTACGCCAGATGCATTGCCAACATGGGGAGACGGCCGGTTATTTTTATTGGGAACAGAAGGTACTATAGAAGTACGTAAATATTGTGATATCGGTAGTGAGGCCGATGATAATTATGTCTATCTGACTAATGGTGAAAGGCATGAAAAAATATACGGGGGAAATGCTGGTTGCCCATACTTTTATAATTTTTTGGTTGATGTTTTAGAAAGAAGTGAAACAGCGATGCCTCAAGAGCATGTTTTCAAGGTAATGGAACTGGCTATTAAAGCGCAAGAAATAGCAGATGGAGAGAAAGAAAATGAACTCATATGATTTCAAAAATCAAGTAGCTGTTGTTACTGGTGGGGCAAACGGTATTGGTTATTCTGTGGCTGAACGTCTATCAAAATCTGGCGCTATAGTTAAAATTTGGGATTTAGATATTGAAGTAGCTCGGAAGGCAGCTGAAACCATAAATGCTGAGGCAATTGAGTGCAATATCACTGACTGGCTATCTGTGAAAAGTGCAACTGAAACTTCAATCAATAGTAGTGAACGAATTGATATACTGGTTAACTCCGCAGGTATAGCAGGGCCAAATGAAACAGTAGTTAATTATGATAATGAAGCTTGGGATCAGATTATCTCTGTAAATCTTACGGGCACATATTATGTCAACAAGTCTGTTGTCCCGTATATGAAAACAAATGGATATGGTCGAATTGTAAATATAGCTTCAGTTGCTGGCAAAGATGGAAATCCTAATGCAAGTGCATACTCTGCCTCAAAGGCAGGGGTGATAGCATTGACAAAGTCGCTAGGAAAAGAGCTTGCTGAGAGCAACATAGCTGTGAATTGCGTTACTCCAGCTGCTGCCAGAACGGCTATTTTTGATCAAATGTCTCAAGAACATATAGATTATATGCTGTCAAAAATTCCAAGAGGTCGTTTTGTAGAAGTGCAGGAAATTTCCAGTATGATAGCTTGGATGGTGAGTTCAGAAAACTCGTTCACCACTGGTGCAGTTTTTGACTTATCAGGTGGAAGATCAACTTATTAAAGGTGAAAAATGAAAAACATCGGTGTAATTGGATTAGGCGATATGGGCAGTGGCATTGCCCTGAATTTGATAAAAAATGGATTTAAAGTTTTTGGATCTGATCTTCTACCTGCACGGCAAGAAGCATTCAAAAAAATGGGCGGCTCGTTAGAGATATCAATTTCTGATATTGGAAAAAAATGTGATGCTGTTTTCGTGATGGTAATGAATGGCAATCAGGCAAAATCAATCATTTTTGATGATGATGGTCTTGCAAAAAATATGGCAAAAGGCAGCACAGTAATTCTGTCCGCTACTATCAAGCCCTCAGAAGCTGAAGAGATTGGTCAATTAATTAAAGATACCGGTATTCAATTTATAGATACGCCTGTGTCTGGTGGGTTTCCCGGCGCGCAGTCGGGCAAACTTACACTTATGGCCTCTGCATCAGAAGATGTGATGAGTAAAAACAGAGACGTTTTACAGGCTATTTCTTCAAACATTCATCATGTGGGGACTGAACCAGGTCAAGGTCAAACTGTAAAGGCCTGTTTGCAATCTTTGATAGGCGCACAATTTTCTGCGACTTTTGAAGCGGCTGCGTTGGCAGCAAAAGCTGGGATTAGCGGTGAAGTTTTACATACCGTTTTTTCAACATCTTCTGCTGGGTGTGGCATAGTAAATAATGCTTTGCAAAAAATTATTGACCGACAGTTTGAAGGTACAGGAAGTCATATAAATACCATGCATAAAGATTTAACAATTTCTTTAAATCTTGCGGAAAATCTTGGAGTTCCAATGCATACGGCCTCAGCAGCAATGCAAATATTTCACGCCGGACGCACAAAATATCCGGATGGTGATAATTGGGTTTGTACGCGTGTTATCGAAGAAATTGTTGGTGCCGAACTGCATCGCTAGGAGATCAATATGAAATTAGGCGTAATTTGTGATGGAATAAGTCGTGATCTGGCTCACTCTGTAGATGTTATGGATGAGTTTGATCTAGAATATGCAGAGTTACAGTTTGTTGGCGAAAAAGAGGTTGGTGATCATTCTAAAGCAGAAGTAAAAGATATTGATAACCTACTGAGAGACCGTGGTAAGCCAGTTAGTTGTCTTTCGCGTCATATATTTGCTGGAATGACTGCTCAAAACAAACCGGGTGACACGTTACATATTAAGCATATGGATGCTCTCAAAAGAGTAGTTGAGATGGCTCATATTGTTGAATCGCCTTTTGTTCGAATAATGACGCAAAAAAAAGAGCAAATATTATGGGGATTTAATGGCGCAGAAAAGTGGAATGTGGCTCATGGTGCCTGGAATACTATGGGGCCTATGATAGAACCTGCCGTGGAATTTGCTCGAAGCGCTGGAGTAAAGTTAGCAGTTGAGACGGGTAACGGTACGATGGTCAATTCGAACTATACTGCTCGGAAATTGATAGATGAACTGAATGCAAAAGATACCCTGAAAGTCCTATGGGACCCAGGAAACAATTGCTGGTGTCATGAGTTAGCATTTCCAGATGGGTATGAAGAAGTAAGAGGTGGGTATCTAGGGCATATTCATATAAAAGATGTCCTTGTCGATACTCCGAAAGCAACACTCACCGTAAAAGAAATGGGAGAGGGACAGTTGGGTCCCCTTTTTAACCCTATGGCAGCGGCTCTTAGAAAAGACCAATATGGGGGGGTGATTTCATTTGAAAGTGTTTACCATCCAGGCAATGGAAATTTTGAAGATGGTTTTCGCAAATGTATTGATAAATTTAAAAAAATATTTGGAGAAGTCTAATGAGTGAAAAACCAACAATAGGTTTTATTGGTGTGGGTTTCATGGGTCATGGCATGGCTTCAAACCTAATTAAAAATGGCTACCCGCTTATGATAAAAGGAAACCGAAATCGTACGCCTATTGATGATTTGGTTAAAAAAGGTGCGGTGGAAGCTGGCTCAATAGCTACTCTAGTGAAATCTTCTGAAATAATTCATTTATGCCTCTCAAACTCTAGTCAGGTCGAGAATGTTTTAGAAGGTCCTGGCGGTATTATAGAGCATGCTAGGGCTGGGGTGATTGTTATCGACACATCTACTTCTGATCCAGAGTCATCGCTTCGTATGTCTGAAGCCTTGAAAGAAGTGGGTATGGAATTTGTTGATGCTCCTCTTGGCCGAACACCAAAAGAGGCCGCCCTAGGAACTTTAGATGCTTTGGTCGGGGCCGATGACCATATTTTTGAGACTGTGAAACCAATAATTGCCTCTTGGTCGGCAACTGCAACTCATTTAGGACCTATTGGTTCAGGTCATAAAATGAAATTAATAATGAATTTCCTCGCTATGAGTTATGGAGCGCTTTATTCTGAAGCAACTGTTTTAGCTGCTAAATCAGGAATTTCCCCTCAAAAGGTAAATGATGTTATTGGTAATAGTCGGCTTAATACGGGTTTCTTTGAGACATTCATGCGGTATTTAGTCGGACGGGATCCTGATGCCCATCAATTCACACTTACAAATGCTGCAAAAGATATCAGTTATGTCAATCAGATGGCACATAATGCTGGAATGGCTAACTTGATGAGTGCTGCTGCTAAGCATTATTATATGCATGCTACAGCAATTGGTGCTGGAGATGATTATGTTCCTATGCTTGTGGATCATATTGGAAAAATGAATGGCATCAACATTCAGGACGAAGTTACAAAAGGTGAAAATGACACCAAAACCACTTAATAAAATTGAGGACTTTTGTCTTAAGCTTTTTGATTTGATAGGTGCGGACGAAAACATGGCAAATGCTTGCGTTTCTAGCGTTATGCATGGCACTCGCTTTGGCGTGGATAGTCATGGGGTTCGTTTGATACCTCACTATATTAAAGTTTTGGAGACTGGTAGACTGAATAAAAACCCTTCTATTAATTTTAAAAATTTAAAATTGGGTAGCGGGTTGCTAGATGGAGATCACTCTCAAGGAGCCTTGCCAACCTACAAGGCAATGGATCATGCAATTGAAATGGCGAAAAAAACTGGTATTGCGGCCGTTGGTATTACGAATTCGTCTCACTTTGGTCCAGCAGGAGCTTATACGCTATACGCTGCCAAAAAAAATATGATTGCATTAGCTTTCTGCAATTCGGACAGTTTTGTTAGACTTTATGACGGAGCAGAAAGATTTCACGGTACTAACCCAATTTCAATGGCCGTTCCTTCTGGTGAGCAAGACCCTTGGCTTTTTGATATGGCAACAAGTTCGGTTCCTTTTAATAGGGTTGAACTGTTTCGTTCACTAGATCAAAATTTACCTCAGGACGTTGCTTCTGATGAAAGTGGAAATTCTACGCAGGACCCGCACATTGCTGAAATGCTTGATCCACTTGGAGCAAGGTTTGGATTTAAAGGAGCGGGACTTGGGGGAATTTCTGAAATTTTCTCCGCCGTTTTAACAGGTATGAAATTATCACCTGAGTTGTTGCCAATGTCTGGTCCAGATATGACAACGCCAAGAGAATTAGGTGCATTTGTAATTGCTATAGATCCAGAGGGTTTTATAGGTTCTTATTTATTCAAAGAAGGAATGCAGAGGTATCTAAGTTTACTTCGAAATAGTACTGCTAAAGAAAAGTCATTTGTCATGGCACCAGGAGATAGAGAGTGGCAAGTTGCTCGCCAAAGAGATAAAAACGGCGTTGTTCTTGACCCGGTCACTAGCGAACAATTTAAACTATTAGCGGAACGGTTTGGGATCTTGTCAAAATTTGATTTGTGGAGCGATCATGATTGAAACTTGGCGATGGTTTGGACCAGAAGATAAGGTCACTTTAAGCGATATTAAGCAAACTGGTGCCTCTGGTATAGTTACCTCACTTTATCATTTGGAACCGGGAATGGTTTGGAAGAAAGAAGAAATTTCTTCGAGGTTGGCTGAAATCTCTGGATCAAAGAGTCACCCTACCAATTTATCATGGCAAGTAGTTGAAAGCTTACCGGTCAGTGAAACTATAAAAACTGGCGCTCACCCTCGAGACGAGCACATAAAAGCATGGATTGAGTCGATGGAAAACTTATCAGAACTCGGCATAAAAGTGATTTGTTATAACTTCATGCCAATTCTTGATTGGACTCGTACCGAGTTGGCTGCTCCAATGTCTAGTGGAGCTACTGCTATGTATTTCGACTTGTTAGATTTCATTGCTTTTGATTGTTTCATTTTGGAGCGGATGAACGCTCAAAATGACTACGAAAAAAAATTAGTGGACGAGGCAAAACATCGTTTTGAAAGGTTTTCAAAAGAAAAAAAATTAACTCTTAATAAAAACATAACAGCTGGTTTGCCTGGTGCTAGCGAGAAATTAACTTTTCAAGAAGTAAAAAGAAGGCTTGAAAGTTATTCTGGAATTGATGCCCATAAGCTAAGAGAAAATTTTAAATATTTTTTGGATGCTGTCGTACCAACTGCTGAAAAAATGGGAGTGCGTCTATGTTGTCACCCTGACGATCCTCCGTGGCCTCTGCTTGGGTTACCCCGTATTATGTCTACAGAAGAAGACTACAATTGGTTAGTAAATATTTATCCAAGTAAGGCTAATGGCATAACTCTTTGTACTGGCTCGTTGGGAGCCAGTTTTGAGAATGATCTACCTGGAATGGTTTCCCGACTGGGAAAGCATATTCATTTCCTTCATCTGAGGAATGTAACTAGAGAACAAGAAAGTATACCAACTAGTTTCTTCGAAGACGAGCATTTATCAGGAAATACAGATATGATTGAGACTATCTCTGAAATTATTCGAGAAGAAAATCGTCGCAAGGCTGAAGGACGGGAAGATTGGTCTATTCCCATGCGACCTGATCACGGTCAGAATATCCTTGATGATCATGGACGCAATGCAATGCCAGGATATCCTGCTATTGGTCGATTAAAGGGCCTGGCTGAGTTGCGGGGAGTTTTCAAAGCTCTTGAACGCAAAATTTAAACTGAGGAATAAGAATGTCCAGATTATTGATAAAGCCTGACAGTAAACTAGGAAAAATTCATGATATTTCTCCCGAAAAGGCTGGATGGGATTATGTAGGTTTCGATTTGTATTTATTGGAAGAAGGCCAGTCGATAAGACAAGAAACTTTTGATAGAGAGGTCATCTTGGTTTTGGTGGAAGGGCACGCAGAAATCATAGCAGACGGTAAAAAGTTTGGAGTGCTTGGCGATCGTTTGGATGTGTTTGAAAAGTCTCCACCGCATTGCGTTTATGTTTCCAGTGAAACTAATTGGTATGTCGATCCCACTACTAAGTGTACTCTTGCGATTTGTTCAGCACCTTGTTCGAAAAAATACGAAGCTACGCAGATCGGCCCTACAGGAATTGAGCTAACAGCTCGCGGAAAGGGAACTAACACCAGGTACATAAACAATATTGCGATGGAGGACCGAGATGTTGCAAGCAGCTTGCTAGTGACTGAGGTGTTTACGCCGTCGGGTCATTGGTCATCTTATCCTCCACATCGACATGATGAGGATGATTTCCCAAATATGACTTATCTTGAAGAGACATATTATCACCGTTTAAATCCATCAAAAGGCTATGGGCATCAGAGGGTTTTCACTGAAGATGGCTCTCTTGATGAGACAATGACCGTAGAAAATCACGATGTTGTATTGGTTCCAAAGGGGCATCATCCATGTGCTGTGCCTTATGGGTATGAGATGTACTACTTAAATGTGATGGCTGGCCCATTAAGGAAATGGCGATTTAAAAATCATCCAGATCATAATTGGATCGCTGAAAAAGATACTTCTTAGCTCTCTAGTGTCGCCACGAGCAAATTTTATTTATGATGAAAAAAGTTAAATTTAAGGATCCCTATTGAAACCACTATATCAAATTCCAGATACTTTGCGTCAATCTCTAAGGGGTATTTTTAGTGATATTGATGATACCATAACAACAAATGGTATGCTTAGCGCAGAAGCTTACTCAGCTATAGAAAATATATCGGAGCAAGGCATAGATTTCGTTCCTATAACTGGGCGGCCCGCAGGTTGGTGTGATATGATCGCTCGATTTTGGCCTGTGAGAGGTGTAATTGGCGAAAATGGTGCCTTTTTCTTTTCTTATGATCACAAAAAAAAGAAAATGATAAGAAGATATATTCAAAGTGAAAAAGAGAGATCGGAAGGCCGTAAAAAACTCGAAAAAATTAAACAAAAAGTTCTCAATGAGGTCGCAGGCTGTGCCGTCTCCAGTGACCAATTCTCTCGCATATCCGATCTTGCCATAGATTTTTGTGAAGATGTCCCTGATTTGCCGATTGAAGCAGTAAAAAAAATTAAAGAAATTTTTGATGAGTCTGGAGCTACTGCTAAAATATCTTCAATTCATGTAAATGCTTGGTTTGGTGAATACTCCAAACTGGAGATGACTCGAGTTTTTACAAAAGAAATTTTTGATATTGACCTTGATCGTTATAAAGATGAGTTCGTTTTCTGTGGTGATAGCCCAAATGATGAACCATTATTCCAATATTTTCCAAATTCTTGTGGGGTTGCAAATGTGAAGGATTTTGAATCTGAAATGACATATCTGCCTACATATGTTTCCCGCTCAAAAGGAGGAAAAGGCTTTGTTGAGATTTGCAAAAAATTTCTAGACTTTGATTAAATTTTATAACGCGTGCCTTCGCCTTAAAATTTATTCTGTTGTTTTTTTGGATTTTCAATTGCTTGGATCTGTTTTAATTTTTTAAAAAGCCAATTCAAAGAAAGTGGTGGGCGACCCTGGAATCGAACCAGGCGTGCGTCTCCGCGAGGGAGTTACAGTCCCCTGCCACACCTTGCGGCCTGTCGCCCACTTTTGATTTTCTCAATCTAAACGGTTGCTTACAAGTGACTCGAAAAGAGGTCAATGATAAAATGCTGCGCTTCTAAAAACCCGTTCCCTCGCTTCAAAATATAAACTGTATGTGTTAATTGGTGCGAAGGTTTATCGAAATAAAATTTATCAAAGGGCATTTTTTTATGAAAAAACCAAAATGGGTTATAAAAAAAGAAAAAGATGAAAAAACTGCTCAGAAACAGACCTATTGGATTTTTGGTCTGCATGCTGTCCGCGATGCTCTGGTGAACCAGAACAGAAAAAAATTTAGGTTGATGATGACAAAAAATGCTGCAGCGAAACTTAGTGAGAGTATTTCTGTTTCTGGGTTGACTCCTGAAATATTTGATGCCCGTCAATTTAAACCGCCTATTGACAAAAATTCCGTTCATCAAGGTGCGGTATTAGAAGTGGAGAGCTTACAGTGGGGTTCTTTAGAAGATGTAATTATGAATTCTAGAAGTAATCCCCCCCGATTGATTTTGTTAGATCAAGTTACAGATCCGCATAATGTTGGTGCTATTTTGAGGTCTGCAGAGGTATTCGGTGCGAGCGCTGTTGTAGGGACAAAAATCCATAGCCCTTCGGAAACTGGCGCATTGGCAAAGAGTGCTAGCGGTGCATTAGAACGACAACCTTTCATTCGCATCCGTAATTTGGCAGATACGATACAACATCTAGAAAAAATGGGATTTATCTCTATTGGGCTTGATAGTGAAGCAAAAGATACGTTGGCAGATATCCAAGAAATTTCAGACCGCCCAACAGCACTAGTTTTGGGTTCTGAGGGATCTGGATTAAGATTTCGTACCAAGGAAACAGTTAAGTTTATGGTTAAAATCCCATTTTCAACAGATTTCGGTTCTTTAAATGTATCTAATGCTGCTGCTGTTGCACTTTACCAATTACAAGAATTGTCTCGGAATTCAAACTGAGATGCGATAGAAAAGACTAACGCTCAATTAATAATAACGGTTTTTCATTTTAATTTTCAAAGAAACGCTTTGTTTCAATAATGGATTTAAGACCTAGATTAAAAAGGTGTTATCTATATTTGAACTTTTAAGAAAAACTGGTATCTCAACAACGTTGTTGGTATCACACCTTTTTTAGAGGATGTCTGATGAATTTTGATAAGCCTGGGATTGTAGAAGATAATTATCGAGAGGTGATATCTTCTGTAGAGGAGATAATAGAGGACGCTCGAAACGGCCGGATGTTCGTTTTGATTGATCATGAAGACCGCGAAAATGAGGGTGATCTTGTAATTCCGGCTCAAATGGCAACCCCAGATGCGATAAATTTTATGGCGACTAATGGTCGAGGATTAATTTGCTTGGCCTTAACATCTGAAAGAGTTGACCAATTAGGTTTAGAATTAATGAGTACGAACAATTCTTCTAGGCACGAAACAGCTTTTACGATCTCTATAGAAGCGCGCGAAGGTGTTACAACCGGGATATCTGCTCACGACAGAGCGCGAACAGTAGCAGTAGCTATTGATGCTTCTAAAGGAATGACCGATATAGCAACGCCAGGGCATGTTTTCCCTTTGCGTGCCAGAAGTGGAGGCGTTCTAGTTAGAGCAGGTCATACAGAGGCAGCAGTAGATATATCTCGTTTAGCAGGATTAAACTCATCAGGTGTTATTTGTGAGATTATGAATGAAGACGGAACCATGGCACGTCTTCCAGAACTTATTGGTTTTGCTCAGAAACACGGATTAAAAATTGGCACAATAAGTGATCTGATTGCCTACCGTAGGCGAAACGACAATCTTGTTCGGGCTAGTGATCAGACAAAAATTTTTTCAGAGTTTGGTGGTGAGTGGGATATGAAGGTTTATGAAGATGAAACCCATGGTGATCAGCACATTGTTTTAATCAAGGGTGACCTTACAGGTGATAACCCTGTGTTGGTAAGAATGCATGCAATGGACCCTATGTTAGATATAGTGGGGATAGGACCGAGGGGCAGGGCAGATGAATTTGGAGCAGCTATGAAGATGGTAGCAAAAGAGGGACGGGGTGTGGTTGTTTTATTGCGCGACACGGCCATGAAAATAGAAAACAACGACAACACTTCACCCAGTACACTCAGACAATATGGATTAGGTGCGCAAATTTTATCGTCCCTAGGGCTGTCTAAATTAGAGTTGCTGACAAACTCACCTACTCCTAAAGTCGTAGGCCTTGAGGCTTATGGTTTGGAGATAACATCGACCCGTAAAATCTCGGAGCTTGGCTGATGGCTGGAAAAATAGAACACCATGCTTTGCCCAGGGCTTCTTTTCAAAATGAGCCCAAAGTTCTTATTGTCGTAGCTCCATATTATCAGCCCATTTCCGAAAATTTGCTAAAAGGTGCGAAAACAGAAATATTAGCATCACATGGGACTTTCGATATCGTTGAGGTTCCAGGAGCATTGGAGATAGCAACTGCTATCGGTATTGCTGAAAGGTTGGAAAATTTTGACGCCTACGTTGCCTTGGGATGTGTGATAAGAGGTGAAACTACCCACTATGAAACGGTTTGTAACGATAGTAGTAGAGGGCTTACCCTGCTAGGCCTTCAAGGTTTATGTATTGGTAATGGGATTTTGACTGTAGAAAATGTTGAGCAAGCTGAGTTGCGTGCTGACCCTGAAAAGCAAAACAAAGGGGGTGGAGCAGCCGCAGCAGCATTGCATCTTTTGTCTTTAAGTCATAAGTGGGCTGATAACAAAAAAGGTATAGGGTTTAAGGCTGACTGAATAATTGGTTGTTGGCGATAGGCACTTATGGAAGAAGCTAGTAATGTCACAAAGCGATAAAATTTCTGGTAATCAAAAAAGAAAAATTCGTTCCGCAACTCGCCTTTACATAATTCAGGCGCTGTTTCAAATGGAACAGCTGGGCCAATCCGTTGATCAAGTAGCAGAAGAATTTATAAAACATAGATTTGGCGCAAATTATGATGAAGGTCAGATGTCTGATGGAGATGAATCTCTTTTTAAGTCAATCTTAGAAGCAGCAGTAAATTATCAAGCGTCTATAGATCAGCTAACAGATCGAGCATTAGTTGAAAAATGGCCAATAGCAAGAATAGATCCAACTTTACGATCACTTTTTAGATCTGCAGCTGCTGAAATTGTCCAGATAAAAACCCCACCTAAAATTGTGATCGCCGAGTATGTAGCGCTTGCTCATGCCTTTTTTACTGATGGAAAAGAACCAAATTTTGTAAATGCTGTTTTGGACCATATGGCTAAAGAGGCTTGTCCTAACGAATTTAGCTAATGTTTATTTTGGAGCGGGACCGCAACTGCCGTTAGGTTTTCTCATTCCCGAGGACCTGTATATACAGGTGGGCACCAGGTAACCAGGCCAGGGCCAGGACAGAGCCAGTTCCCTCGGAATTGCTTAAGGCCACCGGAATGCAACCATTACGAACAGAGCAGAACCCGCACCGAGAGCATATAGCCACCTGCTGAAAGAGTTTCAACTAATCTTAATTTAATATATATTGAGCTTCTTCTTGTTTTACTAAATTAGTAAGGTCATTTTATCCTCATGAAACCAGAAACATCAAAAAACTTAAGTAGAATCGCTAGAGGTGTAATGAGGCATTTTGCTCAAATAGGTATGCATAGTTTAAGTGAATTTTCGCCTGCTAGAGGTTTGCGAGTTGATATCATAACATTAGGAATGTCGGATGAGATTTGGATAGTAGAGTGCAAGTCAGGTCAAAGTGACTTTAAATCTGACAAAAAGTGGCAAAATTATTTAGCTTGGTGCGATAGATATTTTTGGGCGGTGGATGGTAAATTTCCAATTGACATTCTACCTTCTGACACTGGTGTAATTATAGCCGATGCTTACGATGCTTCTATTCTTAGAGAGGCCCCACTAAATAAATTGCCAGTAGCAAGGCGAAAAAAAATAACAAAATCAATAGCTATATCAGCCTGTAACAGATTGCTTACACATACAGACCCAAAAATGTGAGTATTAGGATTATTTTGTAAGTTTGCGGGCTGCTTGAGCGGCTAGTCTTATTTCTTCTGAAATTTCATCAGCTTCTTCAGGATCGAAATCCATTGGTATTTCTGTGCCTCCTGCGGAAACATAAATTCTTACCATTCCAATATCTGTTGGGCCAATTTGCAGGTTTGCTTCTATATTTGATTGTTTATTTATTCCCATGAAGCATCCTAACGCGTTTAAAAGGGCTTAATATTCAAATATAAATTTTGCAAGTAATTGGGTTCTGAAAATAATTTACAACCTCTCAAATTATAGAATTTAACTTGCATTTGATCAATCGCAGATATACATCGCGGTGGTGGGCCGCCTTAGCTCAGTTGGTTAGAGCGCTGGATTGTGGATCCAGAGGTCCCCCGTTCAAACCGGGGAGGCGGTACCATTATCAAAGATTTTAAGACAAGTTTTTAATTATCCATTTTTAGCGCCGAAATAAACGCCTCTTGCGGAATATCTACTTTACCAAACTGTCGCATTCGTTTCTTACCTGCTTTTTGCTTATCTAAAAGCTTTCGTTTTCTGGTTGCATCACCGCCATAGCATTTAGCTGTTACGTCTTTTCGCAGTGCTGCTAGAGTTTCACGTGCGATTACTTTACCTCCAATTGCGGCTTGAATTGGTATCTTAAACATGTGCCGTGGGATTAAATCTTTTAGTTTTTCACACATAGCACGACCGCGCATCTCAGCCCTGTCTCGATGGACCATAACTGATAAGGCATCAACTGGTTCTTCATTTACCAGGATCGACATTTTAACTAAATTATCTTCTCTATAGCCAGTCATTTGATAATCGAAGGATGCGTAGCCTTTGGTAACTGACTTTAATCGGTCGTAAAAATCAAAAACAACCTCGTTTAGAGGTAAATCGTATACAACCATTGCACGAGAGCCCGCATAAGTTAGATCCTCTTGAATGCCTCTTCGGTCCTGACAAAGTTTTAATACATCACCAAGATAATCGTCTGGAACTAATATAGTTGCTTTGATCCTCGGTTCTTCTAGATGGTCCACCTTGCTTAAATCAGGCATATCAGCTGGGTTGTGTAGTTGTATACTACTCCCATCCTTCATATAAATGTGATAAATTACAGACGGCGCTGTAGTAATCAATTCAATGTCATACTCACGCTCAACGCGATCACGTATAACCTCAAGATGTAATAGTCCTAAAAACCCGCAACGGAACCCAAAGCCAAGTGCTGCGGAGGTTTCCATTTCAAAACTGAAAGATGCATCATTCAGAGCTAACTTCTCAATTGCTTCTCTTAAGTCTTCAAATTCAGAGCTATCGACAGGAAATAGGCCACAAAAAACGACTGGTTGGCTTGGATTAAACCCTGGTAAAGGTTCCTCTGCGCCTTTTCTCTCGTGGGTAATTGTATCACCTACTCTTGTGTCTCGGACTTGCTTAATAGATGCGGTAATAAATCCTATTTCTCCGGGCCCTAGTTGTTCAGTTGACTGCATTTCAGGGCGAAAAACACCTATACGGTCCACTGTATGAACGGACCCATTTGAAAACATTTTTACCTTATCGCCTTTACCTAGAACACCGTCCATTATTCGAACTAATACAACAACACCGAGATAAGCATCGTACCAGCTATCAACTAACATCGCTTTTAAAGGAGAATTCCTGTCACCTTTTGGAGGGGGGAGTTTTTCAACTATTGCTTCTAATGTTTCTTGTATTCCAAGCCCTGACTTTGCAGAGACTTCCAGTGCTTCAGACGCATCAATCCCGATAACATCTTCGATTTGTTCAGAAACACGCTCACAATCTGATGCCGGTAAGTCAATTTTGTTTAAAACTGGTACAATCTCGTGATCTGCATCTATAGCTTGATAAACATTTGCGAGTGTTTGAGCCTCAACGCCTTGAGTGCTGTCGACTACCAACAAGGACCCCTCAACCGCTCTCATTGACCTAGAAACTTCATATGCAAAATCCACATGACCGGGCGTATCGATTAGATTTAAGACGAACTCTTCGCCACTTGCGGCTGTATAGTCTATTCTCACAGTATTAGCTTTGATCGTTATTCCACGTTCTCGTTCAATATCCATACTATCTAAAAGCTGCTCCCTCATGTCCCGATCAGCCACTGTATTCGTTGACTGAATTAATCGATCCGCCAATGTTGATTTGCCGTGGTCAATGTGAGCAACAATTGAAAAATTTCTTATTTTATCGATATCTACCATAGCCATGGATATGTGGCTATTTTGGGGTTTGGTCAAGGTGTTAATGTATCATCACTCAAGCATAATTGATCTATGAGTTAAACTTTAAAAATTACTTTAAAAGCTATCCTTTACCTTAAAAAATAATCTTGCCGCATTTTCAAATTCCCGCGGTTTTTCGGCATGAAGCCAATGACCGGCATCTTTTAGCGTCGCAAATCTAGCCTTGATAAATAATGAATTGATAATTTCTCGGTGCTCGGCGCGGATATATTCACTCTTTTCGCCTCTAAAAAATAATGTGTGCCCTGAAAATTCTCCATCTATATTGGGAAAACTCAAAATCTCGTGCATTTCTGAACTTAAAATATCAAGGTTCAATTTCCAACTTTTTGTTTTCAAATCTAACGACTGCGTAAAAAAGCTTTGCAACGATTTGTCCTCTACAAAATTTGATAGAGCCATTATAGCTTCTGATCTTTTCTCTACTTTTGACAGATCAACTTTCTGCATTGCCTCTATAAACTTTGACTGGTCATGTTCGTATTTTACGGGAGCGATATCTGCTATAAGCAATCTATTGACGAGATTGGGATTTTTTAATGCTAGTACCATTGCAGCTTTCCCCCCCATGGAATGACCAATTATATCGGGTCGTATTTTTAAATAAGTAATAACTTCGGCCAGGTCTTCAGCCATATCGTGATAATTATGTGAGTCGAACCAAGGGCTTTCGCCATGGTTCCTTAAATCAACGGCAATGACATAAAATTTATCTGATAACCGTTTGGCGATTACACCCCAATTTCTTCCAGACCCATAAAGCCCGTGGATAATCATTAATGGAGAAAAATTTTCATCACCGTAGGTTAAATAATTGAGCATTTAAACTTCATAATCTCCTGATGACAAGTTTTCAAACTACAAATATAGATGGGGAATGTGTGGGCGATTTGCAATTACAATACCATCAGATGCGATGTCTCAGCTTTTTGACGCGCAGCCTGTTAATGATTTACCTGCTGTACCTAATTTTAATGTCTGTCCAACAAATTTCATTCATGTGGTTACTTATAATGGTTTAGGGAGAAAACTCGAAAGTTTGAGGTGGGGTTTTGTTCCTGATTGGTATCGGGAAGTAAATGCAGGTCCACTGTTAATAAATGCCCGAAGTGAAACTATTGCCAAAAAGCCTGCTTTTTCAAATGCGAGCCGAGCACGCAGGTGTTTAATTCCCTGTTCTGGATTTTATGAATGGAGCAAGGATTTAGAGGGAAATAAAATACCTTGGTTTATAAAGAGAAATGATAACGCTCCCATGGTTTTTGGAGGAGTTTGGCAAGAGTGGAGTGATGAAAGTGGCATAATTAAAACATGTGCAATTGTAACCACTGCTAGCAACAGTAAACTATCTAGGATCCATCATCGTTTACCATTTGTTTTGGAGAGAAGTGATTGGGGCTTTTGGTTAGGTGAAGAAGGTCATGGCGCATCTGCTTTAATGAAGCCAACAGCCGATGACACACTCAAAGCTTATAGAGTATCAAAAAATATAAATTCGAATAGGTCCTGTGGCCCTGATCTTATGTCTCCACTCTAACTCTATATACAGCTTTATGAATTTTAAAGTATAACTCCGCTATCGACTTGACGGTTAAAGCTCATTCTACTATCACCAGAATTTGTTGAGCGGGTATGGTGAAATGGTATCATAAGAGCCTTCCAAGCTTAAGGTGCGGGTTCGATTCCCGCTACCCGCTCCACTTTTTTCCAATATAAAACAGTAAGTTAGCCTTTTTTAAAGGCGCTGGGTGCCTAACTGGGTGCCTAAAAATTTTATCGGGTATCGGGAAGAGTGGCGAAAAAGTACTTCAAATAGTGTCAAAAAATGATATCGGAAATTATATTGCTCAAATTTTATACTTTGTGACCGAACGTAATCGCCAAAAATCATGCAAAGCTGACAAAAGACTTTTAAATACCAAAACGATACGTGATGATGGAGGTGATTTAATAAAAGGATCACCTGAATGAGCGCTGGCATATTCATATTGACTGTCTTCGGTATTATTTTTACGATTTTGCTTCCGTTAATAATTTGGGCGATTGCGATATACAACGGTTTGGTTGGTAAACGAGAATTGGTGAATGAAGGTTGGAGCGCAATTGATGTACAGCTTAAACGCAGATTTAACCTCATAAAGAATTTGGTAACCGTTGTTAAACAATATGTATCACACGAAGCAGAAACTCTAGACAACCTTACAAATGCACGCTCAGCAGCTTACACAGACGATATTGGCGAGCGCGCATCTGCGGAAGCTCAAATTGGTTCCGCACTGGTTAATATGTTATCTGTAACTGAGGCCTATCCGGATCTAAAAGCGGATGGGAACTTCAGAGATCTACAGCAAGAGCTTTCCCAACTTGAGGATGTGATCCAAAGATCCCGTAGATACTACAACGGAACTGTGCGAATTTATAATACTTCGGTTGGATCTTTTCCACATTTGATAATTGCAAATATGTATCTGTTTCGAGAAGCAGCCTTTTTCGAGATAGAGAATGAAGACGAGCGTAAGCTTCCAGAAGTAGATTTTGGGGCGAAGGAATGAGGAAACTTTTCACTGCTCTTATTTTTTTGTTTTCATTCTGCTCAATAGTTAATGCCAAAGAATATATTGATACATATCATGTTGATATCACGATTTTAAACAATGGAAATCTTTCTGTTACTGAAAACATAAAGGTCCGGGTAGAATGGGATAAAATAAGACGCGGAATATACCGATGGTTTTCTCTGAAAAATGTCGAGAAATACCAGCGACCTGTGCCGTATATGAACCTGCGCGTCACTCGGAACGGACGGCCGGAAAAAATTGGAAAAACGGAAAAAACTAGAGACTCAATAGCATATTACATTGGTGATAAAAAAGACTGGATTGAAGCTGGAGCGACTTTCCAACTGATATGGCAAGAGGGGAGGGCCTATACAACTTTAGTAAAATTTGGTGCTTTCCACGAGTATGCAATTTCTTACGAGGTCGATAAGGCTATTCTTCAATTTGACGAAAGCGATCAACTCTACTGGAATATAATACCTTTCTTTTGGGAATTTCCGATCCACAACATTTCAGCAACGGTTAAGTTTCCAGAAAACGCCGACTACCTGGGAGTAGACGTGTTTAGTGGTTCATTTGGAAGTGAGAAGAACGAATTAAACGTCTCTTATTCGGAAACTTCTGATGGAATAAGCTTCCAAGCAACAGAATTCGAAAGCAAGCAAGGGCTAACCGCAATAATTAAGTTTGATCCAAGTCTTGTGCCAAAAGCATACTACAACAGCAATTTTATAAAGAGACTTATTTTAGCACTTTTAAGCATCGCTGTCATTTACGTGACGGTATTTATGTGGTATCGGGTAGGTAGAGAAAAAACAGTCATTCCAACCGTTTTTCCTCAGTTTTATCCTCCTGAAAACATTTCTGTGTTAGCAGCGCGGTACATTTTAAGGCAAGGTAATGTGGACAGCACGCGTATGTTAACAATTGCCTTGGTAAGTTTGGCTGCGAAAGGCATAGTGAAACTTGATCCAGAAAAGATAACACTGCTAGAGGGAGAAAAAACGTGGGTAGAGCGAACCCAAAATAAACCCTCAAAAGGCGAAAGATTAGTTCTCAAAGACCTAGATTTAATAGATACTGGAGACATATTCGTCATTTCAGAAAAAGATGAATATTGGGGTCGAAGAGTTAGGGAGATAGGTCAAAAAAACGTGCGTTTTGCCAAAAAAGAGTTTAGCCTGAATATCGAACCTAATAATAACGCTCGAAAACTTCTATCGCTAGCAACAGTCACAATTTTGGCGTATGGAGGTTTTCTTGTTTACACCTACGTCGTTGCTGTAGGAATTTTTCTTCTTTACTTTGTTCTTTTAGCAGCAAACTTACTTTTCTTTTTACCGAAACTGAAAAACTACTCGAAATCAGGTGGCCAAATTGTGAGCCAGTTGGAAGGGCTAAAGATGTACATTCTGGCAGCCGAGCACCAAAGTTTATCTCAAGAACCTGAACCAACTCCAGAACAGTTTTCAAAAATTTATCCTTACGCTTTTGCAATGGGACTGAATACAGTTTGGGCAGATAAATTCAGTAAAAAACTGGCAGAGTGGGCGAGCGTCTCAAGCGCTAGCACGGATTGGTATAACTCATACGGGAACACCCGTACTGATAACTTTGAAAATTCACTTGCAGCTTTCGATACCAATTTTAGCGAAGCAACAAATTATTCACCGCCATCGTCTAGTGATACTGGGAGCGGCGGCGGCGGCGGCGGCGGTGGCGGTGGCGGTTGGTAACTGGGAACACGGAATTCACGTACACCCCTCCGTCTTCGGCTCTTTTATTTCATTAAATGGCAGTTGTTAAGGTTCCAATTTCTGTTCAATCCACATTTCTATTATGCAAACTCAAAAGCTTGACAGCCAGAACAGTAACCTGTTTAGAATTGCTTCTTAGGTCAGTGTAGAGTGCTCGATCGTCAAAGATATATGAGACATTTTGGGAAAAGAATTCTATATTTGAGAAATGATGTCGTTCGTATAATTGTTGCTAGTCCTTAAAGTTTGGAGATTGCAAAATGGAAGAGAGATTAAAGGAACTAATTTCTAATTACCAAGTGTCCCATAGTCTCCCTCGCCAATTTTATACGTCTGAGACTTTATATCAGATGGATATCGAGCACTATTGGAACCACAGTTGGATTTGGGTCGGACATATAAACCAAATTCCCAATGTTGGAGATTTTTTCTTATTCGATTACGGTTACGAGTCCGTAATAGTGGCTCGTGATAAAAATAAAGATGTAAATGCTTTATTGAATGTATGTCGGCATAGAGGTTCAAGAGTTTGTTTAGAAAAGAGTGGTAATACTCGTGTATTTGCATGCCCCTATCATGCATGGACTTATGAACTAAATGGAAATCTTCGTGGTGCGCGTGAAATGGGAGACAGCTTTGATAAAGCTGAACATTCACTAAAAAAAGTTAATCTTCGAATTTTCCACGGCCTAATTTTTGTCTGTATATCAGACGATCCACCCAATATTGATGCAGGTTTACTTCAACTAGGAACATTGGTTGAACCTTTTGAATTTGAGAATTTAAAAGTTGTGCATAGCGAAAATTATCCAGTAGCTGCTAATTGGAAATTGGCTTTGGAGAATTATATGGAGTGCTATCATTGTGCGCCCGCACATTTAGAGTATTCTAGGTCGCACAGCTTAAAAGATCCATCAAGCGCCAATATCGAATTGAAAAGTTGTATGCTTAAGAAAAGTATAGAAGTAGGGCTATCGGGCGATGAGCTTCAAATAAATAGTCTTGGGTCAAAAGATGTAGAAATGGATTTTTATTTCTCCCGTTATCCCCTTTTTCAAGGCTATCAAACTGGCAGTAAGTCTGGAAAAAAATTAGCGCCACTATTAGGTAAACTTAAAGATTTTGATGGTGGTACGACTGATCTACAAATTGGTATTTTGAATAACTTTTTATCTTATTCAGATCATTTAATAGGCTATCGCTTTATACCAAGATCTCTTCAGCTTACGGATATTGAGGTAATCTGGATGGTGAGAGAGGATGCCCAAGAGGGCCTAGATTATAATTTAGAAGATCTCACATGGTTATGGCATTGTACATCACAAGATGATGAACGCATTATTGGACTCAATCAAAAAGGGGTCAATTCCGATCACTACGTTCCAGGGCCTTTATCTAACATGGAGTGGGGCATTAAAGCGTTTCATGCTGGTTACCTGAAACAATTGGGAAAAAATATTAATATTAAATCTTAGAGTTTTTTATTTGGTAAAGATGTGAAGAAAATTTCTAGAATTTAACTTTTAATTAAAGAAACTAATTTTTAAGTTTGATGATATTGAATAATCTAATAGCCGCCATTTTGCCACTCTCATATGCCCCATTGACCAGACCTGCTAATTCACCTGCTGTTGCCTCACCTGCAAATATTAACTTTTCTGCAACAGGTTCACTTAGCAACTCTCGTGCGCCGTAACAGCCTGGTTTAACTGCAGAATAAGACCCTTTAGTAAGTGGGTTATTTGCCCAATCGGGCGCAAAGCCTTTTAGAAAATGCTTACGGATATTGCATCCATACAAGTACTCGAGTTTAGAGAGGGCGTATTCAACAATTTCGTCTCCGCCTTGCATAGATAAGTTCCAGGCAAACTGCCCACCGATAAACCCAACTATATAATCGTGTCCAGTTGGCCATGCTAAGAAATAGCAGCCACTTCCAATATTTTCTGGCGCAATGTCATATTGCAAGAAACTATTTTCAGTAAATCCTAATCTACTTCCGTCGAACAGAAGAGGAATTTTTACAAGGAGCCCCATTTGAATACCATCAAGTGCCTTTTGCGTTTTATTGGGAAGTTTGGGTGTAAACTTTATTTTTTCGGACTTTAAAACACCAATTGAAACAGTGCAAATGCAAGCCTTAGCTAAAATTGTTCCATTGGACGTAATAACTTTTACGCCTGAACCTGAATAATCTATATTAAGTACACTTGTGTTGAAAGCGATAGGAAAGTTGTTGTTTAGTGTAGCTACTAAACTACCTAAACCCTCTTTTACAATAAAACTTGGTTGGGTATCTTTTGTATTCCAATATTCTGCTGTCGATATTTGATTTACATCAACAGCGAAATTTAACGCTCCCTCCCAATTCTGGAAACATTCACCATATGGAACTTTGGGAATTATTCTTGATGCTGGGATATCGATCCCTCGGCGGCCGGTGTCTCGAAGAATTTCTTTTATTTTAAATTCAGATTCTTTGTATTCTTTTGCTGCTTCTTTTGGAGATTTTGTACCGTCTCTCTCGAACATTTCGATTTTTGGGTTAGAGTGGTCTACGAGTGTAAAGTTATTATTTTTACCCAAGTCTGAGAATATGTTATCGTCCGAGCCTGATATCCAAGAACAACCATGATCAACAGGTTGGCCAAGAGTATTACTCTCCGTGTAAGCCCGACCACCGATGCGACCTGAAGCCTCTAAGACTACATACGAGGTTCCTAGTTCCTGAAGCTTTTTTGCTGCTGAAAGACCTGATGAACCAGCACCAATTATAACAATATCCGGGTTAGTTGGAAGAGGTGCACTCAAGGGCTTTATCTACTTCTATCTTTTGAATTTCGAAAGATGCTACAGTGCAGTTTCGTACTATGCAACCTGCTGAAGTCAGTGAAAATTTTAAAAATTGAACCATAAAGAATGTGTTTCTAAATTTAGGCCTTCCTATTTTTCTAGACTCAGTACAAATTAAAGTATTGTATGAAGCTTAGACTATGAACTTAAAAAGGAATTGGGAAAAATGAGAAAAACTTTAAGTTACCTGGTGGCTGCAACTGCATTTTCATTCGGTGCTCCTGCATTCGCAGCAGACAGTGAACTGGTAGTGTTCGACTGGGGTGGATATGAAGACGAAATGTTCTTCCAAGATTATATGAAAAAATACGGCGATGCGCCGACTTATTCTTTCTTTTCAGATGAGGAAGAAGCTTTTCAAAAAGTGCGCGCAGGGTTTAGGGCTGACTTGGGACATCCCTGTTCTCAATCAGTCGTAAAATGGCGAAACGCAGGAATTATAAAACCAATTGATACTTCTAGACTGTCAAACTTTGACAAGGTTGATCCTGGATTTGCTGGAATGGAGGGCTTTCAAGTTGACGGTGTTCAATGGGCGCTTCCGATAGATTGGGGCGCAACAGCATTAACATATAATGCTGAAGAAGTATCCGCAGAAGAAGCCAGCTCTTTGTACGTTTTTGCTGATCCAAAATTTCAAGGGCGCGTATCAATTATTGACAACGTAGACGACGCCTATGCCCTAGGTTATCTGGCAGTAGGAGTGATGGATTGGACAAAATCTACGGACGAAGATTTTAAAAAGGCTTCAGATTTTTTAAGAAAAGTGCACAAAAACGTTCGACAATATCATGCTGACGGTGCTGAAGGTGCCGCGCTTATGAAGAGTGGAGAAATTCTTTTAGAATGGACGTGGAATGAGGTTGCATTTACTCTAAGTTGGGAAGATGACGCACCAGAGACTGTCTTCAAACGAGACACCAAAGAAGGCTCTTCAACTTGGGTATGTGGCTATACAATGATGAAAGATGCACCTGGCTCGGAACAAAAAGCCTACGATTTTCTTGATGCTTGGCTTTCTGACGCGTCTGCAGAATATATCGTTACTGAGTGGGGTTATGGACATACGAATAAAGAAGTTATGGCAACTGTTGGTAAAGAGAATGGATGGGAGCCATTAGCAAGTTATACTGAGGGTTCTTTATTCCAAAAACCTTCTGATCCTGCACTCAGGGAAAGAATGATTAAAGAATGGGAGCTCATTAAAAGTGGCTTCTAATCAAGGCTAAATAAAAAACCTCAGAGGCGAATTTCGCCTCTGAAATCAAGTTGAAAAAGCTATTATATTATCCAAATCAGCCCTTAACTGGATTTCTTCACCAACGGAATAACTAAGCTGTCCAACAGAATTTTGCGATGAGATCGTCAAAGTTTCAATAGTATCGCATGAGACCTTATAGTTAGTTGTTTCTCCGAAATATGATACATCAATTATTTTTCCAGAAACTAAATTTTTTGATCGAGAAGTTTTTGGGACTATAGCTATTTTCTCAGGCCGTATTCCAAGGACTACACTTTTAGATGATTGGCCAAACACTCGAGATTTATCTATAGTTATTTGTCCAAAAATTTCAGACTGAACCTTTAAATTTTTGTTTTCATCTATAATTTCACCATCAATAAAAGTCATTTCTCCTATGAAAGATGCAACTTTTTGTGAATTTGGAAGTTCGTAAAGATCTCTGGGTGATGCTTCTTGCGCGACCTTGCCATCGAACATAACGGCTACTCTGTCACTCATTGTAAGCGCTTCGTGTTGATCATGGGTTACAAGTATAAAAGTAATCCCTACGGCTCTCTGTAGGTGTCTCAGTTCTGATTGCATTTGCTCTCTAAGCTTCTTATCTAAAGCTGAGAGTGGCTCGTCTAATAAAAGAACTTTTGGTTTCAATATTAGTGCACGCGCTAGAGCGACACGCTGCTTTTGACCTCCAGAAAGGGCATTCGCAGAACGTTTATTGAGACCGGATAATCCTACTAGTTCAAGTGCTTCATCAACTAGTTTGTTTTGTTTGGTCCTATTTTCACGTTTGTTTCGCAGTCCGTAGGCCACATTTTCTTCTACATTTAAATGCGGAAAAATAGCGTAATTTTGGAAAACCATATTTGTCGGTCGTAAATTAGGCTCAATGCCTTCCATCGAGGTATTATCAATAAAGACTTGGCCAGAAGTTGGTTTTTCGAAGCCAGCAATTAGTCTTAATAGCGTAGTTTTACCGCAGCCAGAAGGACCTAAAAGTGAATAGAACTGGCCTTCCTCGATGTCTAAAGAAACCCCGTTCACAGCATTAATCTCACCAAAGCTTTTAAAGACATTTTTCACCTGAACTAACTTACCCATCGTTTAAAAATTCCCTTAAATTTTATAATACAGACGTTTGCGTTTTTGCTGCTCTTCTTCGAAAATACTCACTAAGAGATAGCAAAATTAATGAAACTAAGATTAGAATTGTACCTAATGCCATAGTTGTCGGTAATTGTTTTGGAAATCTAAACAATGACCATATGTAAACTGGTAATGTTGTCTCTGTTCCAGTTAAGAAAAATGCTATTATAAATTCGTCCAAAGACAATGTAAAACCAAGTAATAAACTAGCCATTATACCAGGATATACCAGCGGTAGGATCACGCGGCGAAAGGTCCCAATTGGCGTCTCGCCAAGATCGAGTGATGCTTCTTCTAAACTTATGTCAAGATTATTAAAGGCAGAATTCATGATGAGTATTGAGAACGGCATAATCAGCAGAGTATGGCCTAAAACGACGCTCCATAAATTAAGTGGTAATCCGAGCTGAATTAGTACAATCAAAAGTGATACACCAACTATTATCTCAGGCAAAACTAGTGGTGCCAGAATGAAGGTAAGTGAGAATTGTTTGCCACGAAAATTGTACCTACTTGACGAGCGGGAAGCTAATGTCCCCAATATCGTAGCAAAAATACTTGAAGACGCAGCCACAATAAGTGAATTTTTTAGGGCTTCATGTAAAGTCTCTTGATACAGTAAGGCTTTGAACCAACCGGTGGTAAAACCCGATAATGGAAAAGCAATAATTTGGCTTGAATTAAATGAAAATATTGGAAGCAGTAATGCTGGCGCATACAAAAATATTAAATATGTAACCGCAAAGACTTTAAGGAACTTACCAGGGCGAACCATCTTAGTATCTCCTTAGGTATTTTTTGTTGATGAGAACAAAAACAATTGAGATAAATGCTACAATTATCAATGAGGAAACAGATAAAGCTGCAGCGAGAGGGGCATTATTTGCTTTTGAGAATTGAACTTGAATCATATTTGCGATCATTAGGCCATCAGTACCTCCAACTAATTTTGGTGTGATGTAATCCCCGACTGTAGGGATAAAAATTATTAGGGCGGCACCAACCACACCTGGCATTGATAACGGCAGAATTACCCTGAAAAATTGCTTAATTGGACCATCCCCTAGATCTCTACTTGCTTCGAGTAAAGATCTATCAATTTTTTCTAGGGAAACAAAAATTGGTAAAATAGCAAAAGGTGCCCAACCATGTGTAAGAGCAATGATCACGGCATTAGAATTATATAAGATAAAAGTAAGAGGTTCACTTATCATTTCCAACCACATCAGAAATGAATTTAGAACACCGTTATATCCCAGAATGACCTTCCATAAAAACATTCTAAGGAGGTAGCTTGTCCAAAATGGTATCGTAATCAAAAATAACCAAAGCGCTTTTCTATTACCGCCATAAAAAGAGATAAAATAGGCCATTGGGTAGGCCAGCAAAACAGTAAAAAAAGTTACCGTAAGGGAAATGTAAAGAGATCTCGAAAACAGTAATTGGTACACAGGCTGTGTAAAGGCTTCAATGTAGTTATTTAAAGTAAATGTTTTGTCTAAAATTAAATAATCTTGTGTCCAAAAGCTCAATAGGAACATCATTGTCAGTGGAGCTGCCAATAAAATGATGCTGAACGCCAATGGAGTAGATAGAAGTTTCCAGCCTTTTTTTGTTTCGTCTTTAAGTTTTAAGCTAAAAATTTTTTATCCCCGTTTTAATTATCAAGTAACGTACTCAATTACTGTTCATATTATTTGTCACTAAAAAGCCATAATGCTTAACGGCTTTGGTTCGTCAAGAAAAATAGCGATAATTTGGTGCCGGAGTGTTTCCTAAAGAAATACAAGCATCATGTTGTTACGAAAAAATCTACGTACTTTCTATAAAAAGTTTCAAGAATGGGAACTCAAGTTTGTCCAAAAGTAAATAATTCCAATTATTACAATAAAATAATAATCAATTTTTTGACTCACCATTTTGTAATGTTAAGATGTGCTGAGAAATAATTCTTCAAATGTAGGTACCGTAGTACGTGGAAAAAAACTTTGATGTTATAGTGATCGGTTCTGGTCATAATGGTTTGGTCAATGCCTGCTATCTTCAAAAAGCAGGGTTAAACGTTCTTGTTCTCGAAAAAAATGACTGGATAGGAGGTGCTGCGGTTAGTCGCGAACTTCATCCTGGAATTTTATATTCAAACTGTTCATATGTTTGCAGTCTTTTTAGACCTGAAATCATGAGAGATTTGGAGCTGCCAAAACATGGTCTGCAGATTGTTGCTATAGAGGGCGGTACGGTATTCACCAGAGATGGCGATTATCTTGCATCTTTCAGAAACTACCATGCAAAAAAGCGAGAGTTAGAACGGTTTAGTGTAAAAGACAGTGAATCTTATTCAAGGTACTCTAGAGATATTCTAAAGCAGTGCAGATTTATTCAGCCACTTCTTATGAGAACCGCACCAGATCCAGCGAGCTTTAAATTTAGAGATCTCTCAGAAATGCTTTACCTGTTGCGTAAAGTAAATGACTTAACTGCTAGTGAATTGGCTGATACTATTCGTTTCTGGACTATGTCAATTTCAGACTTTTTAGATGAATATTTTGAAAATGACGTGATAAAGGCTTCTCTTGCAGTGTCCGGTATCATCGGAACAGCTTTGGGGCCAATGTCACCAGGTACCGCCTACGTCCTATTGCATCACTACATGGGCGAAGTTGATGGTTCGATCGGGGCGTGGGGCTATGCCCGCGGAGGAATGGGAGCTATTTCTAAGGCTCTGACCTCGTCCTTTAGAGCAATGGGTGGAACATTGCTCAACAATTCTGAGGTAGAGAAAGTCGATATTAGAGGTGCTCGAGTTAGAGGTGTCATATTAAAAAATGGAGACGAGTATTTGGCGAAAAATGTTGTTTCAAATGCTGACGTAAAGCGTACATTTTTAAAATTGACTGATCCCGAACATCTGCCACCAAACTTTATAAAAAAAGTGAATAATTTTAAGATACGTGGTTCATCAGGAAAGGTTAATATCGCTCTTGATAGTATGCCAAAATTTCCAGGTGTTTCAGATACTAATCCATGTTTAAAAGGTGATATTCATTTCACAGATAGTATTGAGAGGATGGAGAGAGCTTACGATGATTGGAAAATGGGAACATGGTCTCGGGATCCATTTTTAGACATGATGATACCTACTTTAACAGATCCTACCATGGCTCCTCCTGGAAAGCATTTCATGAGTTGCTTTGTTCAATATTGCCCTCCAAAAGTGGGCGGCAAAAATTGGACTAAAGAGAATAAGGACGCATTTGGAGAGACCGTGATCCAACAGATTGCAGATTATTCGCCGGGGTTCAAAGATAAAATTTTACATATGGAGGTGAGAACTCCCAAAGAGCTTGAAGAAGAGGTTGGTTTGACGGAGGGGAACATTTTTCAGGGCGAATTAACTTTCGACCAACTTTTGTTTAACAGACCAATACCCGGTTACGCTCAATATAGAAGTCCCATTAAAGGTCTATATATGTGTGGTTCATCTACGCACCCAGGCGGTGGCGTCATGGGCGCTCCTGGCCGGAATGCGGCCGTTGAAATACTCAAGGATCTTAATTTGTCTGGCTCCGATATTAGGGACGCTTATGAAGTCTTATGATGTAATTGTAATAGGGGCTGGACACAATGGTCTCATCGTAGCTTCAAAGTTGGCAGCTTCTGGAAGGAGAGTACTTTTACTCGAAGCCGGCGAAACCTACGGTGGAATGGCCAGGAGTGAAGTTTTGTTTGAAGGTTTCCAAGCTCCGGAATTGGCTAGTAATGCAATTGGTATTTCAAAAGATGTAGTGCAAGACTTGGGGCTCAGCAAATATGAACTTTTGTTTAATGAAGATGGTTTAAAGACCGTAGGCCTGAGCATAGAAAATGAAAACGTTATATTTGGCAGAAACTTTGGAGAAACTATAGAGGGTTTAAGAGAGGACGAATTCAAACGATGGAAAGAATTAAGAGAGAAATTTTTTAACCAGAGCCAGCTCTTTCAAAGATTGGCATCGCAAATTCCTGTAGGGCGTAATTACAAGACATTTGGCAGTAAAGCCAATTTATTTTTGACAGCCGCAAAATTGAGACTGCAAGGTAAAGAACAATTTCAAGAACTTTTACGAATGATTACTATGTGCATTGCTGATTTAGTAGAAGAAGAACTTGAAACATCTTCTCTAAAAGGGCTAATTTCTTTTGACTCTACATTAGGTATAAAACTAGGACCTAGATCGCCAACGTCCTATCTAGGTCTATTATATAAACTTTCACAAATGAAAGCTTCCTATCAAGAGAAATCATTGTCTATTCATGGTGGAGTCACCAGTTTCATTAATGCTTTGTTTAAGTCAGCTGAGGAAAATGGAGTAGATTTCGTCTTTAAAGGGAAAGTCAGTTCACTTATTATAACGGACTCCGTGGTGACTGGTGTAAAGCTAGAAAATGGCGTGGAATATTCTGCGAAAACCATTGTATCTTCTATCAGTCCAGTAAGCACTTTTCTTGATTTAGTCGGCCCCCAAAACCTAGAGACTGATCTAACAAGACGGATCCAAGCTCTGAGGTACTCAGGAAATACCACTAAGCTCAACATCATTTTGGAGGAACTTCCAAAGTTACACAGTTCTCAAAACTTAGACGCAAACTACCGATACGTTTATGCCCCCTCCTTAGAAATGGTAGAGAGTAACTTTAACTCTCTTAAGTATAATGAACTTCCTTCTGATCCTAATTTTGAAATGTATTTCAGTAAAATTTCTTCTGGTTCCTCCCTTAATGGAGCAGTTATGGCCTCCATTTGCATTCAGAATACGCCATATTCCGTTAAAGGTGGCTGGAAAAATTCAAAGGAAGTTTTGATGAATAAGGTAATTTCAACAATTCAAAAATATGCTCCTGAAATTAAAAAGGGTATTTTATTCAAAAGCCTTCTACTTCCTCATGAAACAGAAAAAAAATACTTCGTTGCTGGGGGTCATTGGCATCATAGTGAATTGCAAATAGATAGTCTTTATTCACTGAGGCCGGCATTTGATGTTTCAGATTATTCTACTCCAATTGACGGCCTTTTTATTTGTGGAGCAGGCACCCATCCAGGAGGCAATCTTTTTGGCTTGTCAGGTTTAAACGCAGCAAAAAAGATTTTGCAAGAGAGTATTAAATGATCCAGTCAAAAGATAGAAAAGACCGGGACACAACATTTAGAGAACCACTTTTTCGGTCTCCTTTTTACGATTTTTTCGCTGCGAAGGAAAGTGAGGGTCATTGGTATAATTGGAACGGATACAAATCACCAACAATTTTATCAGATGAGGAATTGGAATATTTTTCTATCCGTTCAACTTGTAGTGTCTTCGATATTACTCCTTTAAACAAATATAGAATTGTAGGGCCACAGGCTGAAGAATTTTTAAATAAGCTCACTGTGAGAAATGTTACTAAACAGAATGTAGCTACAGTTAAGTACACATTGTGGTGTGATCAGGAGGGGTTTGTAATTGATGATGGCACACTTTTTAGGATTTCGGATAATGATTTCCGCTTGTGTTCTCAGGAAAAGCATCTTCCTTGGCTGATTGATACATCATATGGATTTGATGTTGAAATTATCGATGAGACTAAGCACATTTGTGGAATATCTCTACAGGGGCCTACTGCGGCCTCAATCCTCCGCCAGCTCGGGGTTAACGGAATTGATAATTTGAAACCGTTTCATCTTTTTCAAACAAAAATATCAAATATGCCAATTATGATTTCTAGAACTGGTTTTACTGGAGACTTGGGTTACGAAATATTTATGAAAAATAATGTGGCAAATAAATTTGTTGAGAGGGTTTGGAAAGCAGGCTCAAATCATGGGCTTACTGCGATTGGATACAACGCTCTAAATATGGCTAGAATAGAAGCAGGTTTTATAGTGGCTAATATTGATTTTATTTCATCTGATCATGCAATAAGGCAAAATAGATGTAGACGCCCAGACGATCTCGGTCTTGGATGGTTAGTTGACTTGAACAAAGGATTTTTCAATGGAAAGAAGGCAATTTTAAATAGTAAGTTAGAAGACAGTTCAGCTTTCAAGATTTATGCTTTAGAAATAGATGGAAAAGAGCCAGTTGAGGGATCAATAATTTATTACAACAAAAAAGATGAGGTTGGCACCGTCACATCAGCTATTTGGTCGCCAATGACTAAAAAATCTATAGCTCTTGCTCAGTTGAAATTGGGCTCATCAAAGTCAAATATGGAAAACTTATGGATCGAAATATACTCTTTGAAAGAGTTACAATATTATAAACTTATGAAAAAAGTTTCTATAGTAAAGCCACCATTTATCAATTTGGCAAGGAGATCTGCTTGCCCACCTGCGAACTATTGACCCACGATATATGGGATCCGTTTTCACGGTAGATACTCTCTCGTGTGGAACGAATTTAGCAGTTTTTACATTTACTATTTTACGCAAATGAGAGTTGTTAGATTTTAAGATTACGTCTTTTCAACTCATATAGAGTTAATAATGATTTTCTAATTGATATTTATTCTTTTTTAGCAAGAAGTCTTTCGTTTGCTTGCAGTAGTTTACCTTGCTCTGGTTCTGGGCCCGATAGTACAGGAAAATATTTTCTTAAAGTATCGTGGTATGCTTTCACCCCATACTCTAAATCAGATAAAAAGACACCTTCGTAAGCGCTGGAGAATGCTGCTTCCCAAGACCATTCGATCAGCTGTTCGTCTTCTTTACTAGTTAATCGATCAATTCTCATGCTTAGATACCTTGAAATTTTCATCTCCCTATCTTCGTTTGCATATTTGTAATTACCACCGCGTTGTATGGTTTTTCCATTTTCTACTGGATACTCTTGGTAGAAGATTACTGAATCTGGATATAAGCCAAACACAAGATTTGGAAAAACGCCAATGTATAACCAACATCTCTGATGAGCCTCGTCCAAAGTATCTTTGGCACGCAATAATTTTTTATAGTTTCTGACGCTCCACAAGTGTCCATTCCCGGAACTAAATGATCCGACAGATCGAGATAGCCCTCCCTCTATTGGCTGATCGTAATAATTTTGACCAAATAGATCATGCAGACCTGGATGTGCCATAGGAACATGATATCCTTCATTATCAACATCGCGCACACACTTCCAATTTGCATCAATTTTCTCTGTCCAGAAACCATCTCCAGTAGGCTCAAGATCAGAGAGTTCATACTGTGAAATTTCGTTATCAAATTTTTTTAGAATATTTGAAAGTGTAGGTTGTGGTCCAGGCTGAAATCTAACAAAAATAAAGCCATTCCATATGTCCATTTCTAAGGGGGGTAGGCCATATTCAAATGGGTCCAGTTTGGGAAGATATGATGGTTGTGAGGCACCCCTTAAAGTGCCATCAAGATTATAAGTCCAGCCATGAAATGGACAAGTTATTGTTGATTTACATGTGCCGGCGTCGCCGGCTATTACCCGCGAACCGCGATGTTTGCACAAATTATGAAATGCTCTGATTTTTCGATCTTTACCTCTTATAACCAGTGCACGTTCGCCGATTAAATTCCAGGTTATGAAATCTCCTACGTTCGGTATATCGTTGCTATGACAGATAAGCTGCCAGTGGCGTCTAAAAAGCAAATCTTTTTCAGCTTCAAACATTTCGTCGTTAACAAAGCTCCAGGCGGGAAGGCCTGATCGATCCCAATCATTAGGTATCTCTGTATGTTCTTTTCCCAATGAAACCACCTTTTAAATAAAAGCATAAACTCTTTGTTATTGTTAGCAATTAAAAAAAGAGATAAAAATATTTTGAATAAAAACCAATGGCTATCAGTCTATTAAGATATCGATGTTAAGAACTTTTTTTTTATCTCTTTTATTAATGATAGTTGTAAATCCAGCATCGGCTAAAAACGATGTATTAATTTTTAAAGATCAGAATAAGTTATGTATAGCTTCAAATAGCTTGCCAGATCATGAAATAGGTAAATTTCCAAACCGGGCAAACCCTCATTCGATAAGAGAACATTTGGTAGAATTTTGTATGCCCATTGATCCAGTAAAAAATAAGGTTCCAAAGTTTGTGAAAGGCACTATTGGCATTGCTATAAATGGAATTCAATTTCGCCCTAACACAGCAGGTTTTTATGATCCAAGGGCAAAAAGTGGGCACAGTAGGGACGGTGATAAACGCTGGTCACTAGATATTTTTGGGGCAAAGAATAAATTGGGGCTCGATCAGAGCAATGGACATATTGGACCAAATGGTCTTTATCATTATCATGGTATAGCAAAATCTTTGGTTATAAATTCTGGTAATTCCTTGATAGGTTATGCAGGCGATGGTTTTGAAATTCATTATCTTGGTAATAAAGTAACCTCCGGATACGAGTTAAAAAGTGGAATTAGACCTTCTGGCCCTGGCGGAAAATATGACGGCTTATTCAATGAGGATTATATTCACAATGCCGCAGAAGGAACATTAGATGTGTGTAATGGTGGAGAGTTGGGTGGTAAGTTTGTTTATTTCGTAACGAATAGTTATCCTTTTGTCGGAAGATGTTTATGGGGTGATATCTCATCAAATTTTGGAGTTAATAGACACTAGAAGAGCCAATTTAAGCTCAAAGAGATTAAATAAGAAATAAAAGACAAATATCCAGTTAAAGTGTATTGTTTAACCATAAGCTTGAGGAGAAAGATTACTAAATGCGAAATTTAATTTTTGTAGTTCTCGTTGCGTCTTTATTTTTTATACCTGCTGTGGCTCAAGAAAATTTGGTCAGTAGCAGCGGGAGTGCGGCCTCAGCGGGAGCAATTCCGGAAGTAGGGGTCAGTTTTGGAGGGGTTTCTATGGTCTCAATTACTTTAGCCGCTACTATTATTACTTCTTTGCTTGCCTTTGCTTTGGAAGATAGCAGTGACGCTACGCCAGCGACAGACGCGCCAGCTTCAACTAATTAGTAAAAAGTTCATTAACTGGCCAATCAGCTATGGAATTTAGATTGAAATTAAGTCGAAAAATTAAAATAATTGATAAATACTAAAATTTTAAAGCGTAGTATCCTCTGCCGATCAATTCTCTAAAAAACAAGTTACTTTCATAAAAGGATTTTGCTTTAGGTAAAAACTCAAGTACATCCATTTTTTTCGCTGACTTGCGAAAATCTACGGCATATGGGATCACGTTTAAGCTTTGATTGCGGAATACTGTCTCAGCTCTAGGCATGTGAAAAGCAGAAGTTACTAAAATGATTGTACTGTTTTTGGGCAGCATTTTGGAAACAGCAACAGCTTCGTCATTTGTATTTTGGACTATCTCAGTTAGAAGGATTTTCCTAGGGTCTATTCCTTGTGATTGAATAAAATCAGCCAAGAACTCGCCCTCTGATAAACCTAAGCTCCATGGTAATTTTCCTTGGGTAAGAATTATTTTTTTGGCCTTGTTTAAATTCAAAATCTGAATGCCGGCAAAAATCCGATCAACTGCATCTGTGAATTCATATTTAAAGCCGTCAGTTTGCTTAATTGTTCTTACCATACCGCTTAAAACAACAACGGTATCTGCAGCAGTAATTTCACCGGGTGAAAGAGGT
>CACAPQ010000022.1 GCA_902534325.1 Paracoccaceae bacterium
TGGAAAAACTATAGCCCATTTAAGCCAAGCCTCCAATGCAGATGTAAATAAAGCCGTTAAAATGGCAAAAAATGCATTCAAAATTTGGTCTGAAACTAATCCACACGAGAGAGCTAAAGTCCTTTACTCCATTGCTCGGCTTTTACAAAAAAACTCTCGGCTTTTTTCTGTGCTTGAAACAATTGATAATGGCAAACCGATAAGAGAATCCCGCGATATTGATATACCCTTAGCCCAGCGTCATTTTTACTATCATGCTGGCCTTGCCCAAATATATAAAACCAAGATCCGCGATATGGAGCCAATTGGGGTATGTGGCCAAATAATCCCTTGGAACTTTCCACTTTTAATGTTGGCATGGAAAATCGCACCCGCTTTAGCAGCAGGTAATACAGTTGTTTTAAAACCAGCTGAATACACATCTTTGACTGCGTTATTATTTGCTGAAATTTGTATCGAGGCTGGGGTACCAAACGGTGTTGTAAATATTATTACTGGCGATGGTAGTGTTGGGGAAATGCTTGTTGATCACCCTGACATTAAAAAAGTTGCGTTTACAGGATCTACTGAAGTTGGCCGAATAATAAGAAAAAGAACTGCCGGTACTGGAAAACTTTTAACTCTGGAGTTGGGTGGAAAATCACCATTTATTGTTTTTGACGATGCTGATTTAGATAGTGCTGTAGAGGGCTTGGTGGATGCTATATGGTTCAACCAAGGTCAAGTCTGTTGCGCTGGATCCAGGCTTTTAGTTCATGAAAGCATAGAGGAAAAGTTTCACAAGAAAATCCGAAAAAGAATGAACAAACTGCGAGTTGGGCACCCTCTCGACAAATCTATAGATATGGGTGCAATTATTGATAAGTCTCAATTATCAAAAATTAGAAAGCTAGTATCTCAAACAGAAGGTAGTGTTTATCACGCTGAATGTGATTTGCCAAAAGAGGGTCTTTTCTATCGGCCAACTCTAATTACAGGCCTTTCCCCCTCTGATAAATTAATGCAAGAAGAAATTTTTGGACCTGTTTTAGTAAGTACAACCTTTAGGACACCGAAAGAAGCCTCTGACTTGGCAAACGATACCACCTATGGGTTGGCAGCAAGTATATGGAGCGAGAATATTAATTTAGCTTTAGGCTTAGCGCCAAAAATAAAAGCTGGGGTCATCTGGGTAAACGGAACCAACATGTTTGATGCCGCAATTGGCTTTGGTGGAGTTAAGGAAAGCGGCTTTGGTCGTGAAGGCGGATGGAATGGATTAAAAAGCTATTTAAAGCATTCCATAAATTTTACCTTACAAAAAAACAAAAGCCCACAGAGCTATTCTCGTGAAGAAACTCTGGGTTTGGACAGAACTGCTAAACTTTATATTGGTGGAAAACAGACAAGGCCCGATGGCGGTTACTCACAGAAAGTTTTTAATGCATCAAAAAACTTTGTCGGACATGTCTCAGCTGCTAATAGAAAAGATATTCGAAATGCTGTTGAAGCAATGAATAAGGCTTATAGTTGGTCTACTTCCTCAGGACATTTGCGAGCTCAGATAATTTATTTTATGGCAGAAAACCTTCACGCCAGAAGAGAAGAGTTCGCAAAACGTATAAACCAAATGTCTGGCCATAAAGATGGCTCAAAAGAGGTTGAGCTGTCTATTAGGCGCCTTTTTACATATGCGGCATGGGCCGACAAATTTGACGGTACAATTAGCGGTGTTCCAGTAAGGGGTGTGGGCTTAACAATGCGAGAAGCCATCGGAAATATAATAGCTTTTTGCCCACCAAACAAACCTCTGCTTTCGTTAATCTCTTGTATCGCCCCAGCGATAGCGATGGGAAACCGAATTACTACGATTTCACCTTTTATTGCATCAATGACAGCAACAGACTTTTATCAAATATTAGAGACATCAGACATTCCTCCTGGTGTTGTAAATATATTAACTGGAAGCCATCTAGAGCTAGCCTCACACGCCGCCAGTCATATGGATGTCGACTCTATTTGGTCTTTTTCCGAAGAAGATATAACTAAGATTATTGAGTTAGAATCCGCGAAAAATATTAAGCGTACTTGGTGCCTGAAAAATATTGATTGGCTAGACAAAAGGGCGGAAGGAGAGATGTTTCTTGATGCCGCAACAGAAACAAAAAGTGTTTGGATTCCTTATGGCGAGGGCTGAGAAAGTAATTTTTTAAAAATTAATTTATCTGGAAACCCATCTGGCGTGTGACCGATAGTTTTCTGGAAACCTATTAAGGCTTTCTTTGTATTATTGCCAAATTTACCATCTGCACCGAAAGTATCATAACCCAATTGTGTTAAGCGCTCTTGCATGACCCAGGTTTCTGAAGAACTGATCTGTTCACGGTTTTTTGGCCATAAAATTTTTTGTGGTTTGTTCTCCAAAGCGGATGAAAAAACCCAAACACTAAAAACATAAAGCTCAGACCTATTATAATGAAAAATCGCAGATGCATTTTTGCCAAATTTGAAATGAGGCCCAGAATGCCCAAAGGGAGCGGTAAAACCTTTCTCTCGTGTTAAGTTTATTCCTGTTTTTAAATAATTTATATTTTTTGGTTTATTTACTTTTTTCAAGATAAACCCTTCTTCCACCCAGCCTACATTTTTTAAATAGCAAGCTGCAGAAGAGAACGCATCCAAAGGGTTTTCTTTATTCCATATGTTTGGAACTTTTTTACTTTCAAAGGGAGCAGAAAACTTTAGATAAGTGGTTGGCATAAATTGGGTATGCCCAAAAGCCCCGGCCCAACTGCCCATCAGGCTTTCAACTTCTATACCTTTTTCATTTTTAATCATTTCTAGAGCCAAAAGTTCAGACTTAAAAAGCGCTCTTCTTTTTTTTCCCCTTGCACCAAAAGCAAGTGTGGCCAAAGAATCTACAACCCGATATCCGCCAAGTATTTCGCCGAAATTAGTTTCTATTCCCCATATTGCTATTATTACTTCAGGAGGTACTCCCCAATCCTTTTGTATTTTTTTTAATTGGTTTTCCCAGATTTTAAGTTTTTCTTTTCCAACGTCGACGCGCCTTTTGGTAACTGTTTTTTCTAAATATCTTTGTAGACTTAATAGATGTTGGCTTTGATTTTCATCTTGGAAGAGAACCTCTTTATTAAAAATTACTTTATCTTTAAAAAAAAGAGCCTCTTTTTCTAAAAACTCATTGAAATTCATTTCACCCTGAGGACCTTTTTGCTTTCTTCTTTCTTTTAACAGAACCCATTTTGTTTCTATTTACCTTTCGACGAATAGTTTTTGAGGTTCGCTTTCTTTGTATATTGGGAATTTTCTTGTCATCAATTGTTAAAACTTCAAAAGCGATACCCCCAGCTAATGGATCAACATCTTTCAGCCTTACCATTGCTTTTTGCCCCAAGCTTATGATGTGGCCTGACTGAGAACCCTTCAGAGTATTAGTTCTTAAATCGTAATGATAATAATCTGTTCCCAGTGTTCTAACAGGCACTATACCCTCTGCCCCACTATCATTCAGCCTAACAAAAAAGCCAAACTTTGCCACGCCACTTACTTTTCCTTCGAACTCATTTCCCACTTTTTCTGATAAGTACGCTGCAAGATAACGATCAATGGTATCTCTTTCTGCAACCATTGATCTTCTCTCAGTATTTGAAATATGTTGCGCTGTTTCCTCAAGTTTTTCAGCATCCATTTCGTGCGAGCCATCAGACCCAAAACCCAAGGCACTAATTAAAGCTCTGTGAATTATTAAGTCTGAATAACGCCTGATTGGGGAAGTAAAGTGCGTGTATTTTTTTAATGCTAAACCAAAATGTCCAAAATTTTCCCTGCTATAATAAGCTTGAGACATTGATCGAAGCGTTGTCATGCTAATTAGCTCAGAGAGCTCGCCTTCTTTGGACTTTGCAAGTAAATCGTTAAGGTGGCTTGTTCTTAAAACTTGACCTTTTGCTAAATTAAAACCTGCTGATTGAGAAACCTCCCTTAAGGCTTTCAATTTTTCAGGGGTTGGTTCTTCATGGACCCTGTATAGAAGTTCGCTTCTGGCTTTAAAAAGTTCCTCAGCTGCAGCAACATTCGCTAAAATCATAAATTCTTCTATCAGCTTGTGTGAGTCAAAACGCTCTTTTAAAATGATCCCTTTGACTTTTCCGTTTTTAAACAACTCCACCTTTCGCTCAGGTAAGTCTAAATCGAGTGGTTGGCGAGTTTCTTTTGATTTTTTTAAACAAGAATAGGAATTATAAAGAGGCTTTATAACCTTATCGAGGTAAGGCCTTACCCTCTCATTCACTTTTCCATCAATTGCATTTTGCACTTCTTCATAGGTTAGCGATGCAACACTTTTAATATTTCCTCGGTGGAATGTTTGTCTTAATTTATTGCCAGATTTATCAATTGTCATACAAACTGCCAAACAAGGGCGCTCAACCCCTTCATGAATACTACATAAGTCTCCTGAAAGTCTGTCTGGCAACATTGGTACAACCCTATCAGCAAAATAGGTTGAGTTTCCCCGATTTCGGGCCTCTTTATCCAAAGCGCTACCTGGCTTCACAAAATGGGCCACGTCAGCAATCGCTACCCATAAAACGTGGCCTCCTCGGTTACTAGGATCCTCATCTGCATTAGCATAAACAGCGTCATCATGATCTTTAGCATCTGATGGGTCTATTGTAACAAATGGTATTTTTGTTAAATCATCCCTAGGTCCGGTTTCTAAAAAATTGGTGTTTTCTGACTCTTCTAATGCCTCCTGTGGAAATTGGTTCGGAATGCCATGCTGATGTATCGCTATCAATGATACTGCCCGAGGTCCTGATGGATCACCAACTATATTGATAATTTTTGCTGCATATAAGCCGGACCTACGCTGAGATTTAAGATCCTCAGCTTCTACAAGCTCACCATCTTTTGCTCCAAGATCATCTGAAGGCTTAACACGCCATTCTCTTCCTGATTTTTCTATTGGGTGTATGCGACCACCTTCTGAAAGCTCTTTATAAACCCCTAATATGTTTTTTGTGGGTTTATTCAAAAGTCTAATAACTCTTCCTTCATATTGGTGTTGCTCACCATAGACTACTGAAGTTTTAGCGAGCACTCGGTCTCCATATCCCAAGGCATGGTCAGAAGAACGATGGACCATCAAAACAATTGGTTCGGGCTGGCTTCCTTGCCAATCAACGGGTCTTGCGAAAAGATCACCATCACTGGTACTTGCCATCATTTGCAAAACACAAACAGCTGAAAGCTGGTTTGGATCTTCGAAAGACTTTTTCTTTTTTTCTAGTTTGCCCTCTAGCGCCAGCTCTTTCAATATTCGTTTTAGCTCAATACGCATAGATCCTTTAATTCCAAAAGCCTTTGAAATTTCTCGCTTATTGGATTTTTTTGGGTTCTCTTTAATCCAATCTAAAATTTGTTTTTTTGTCGGTATTTTGCTCATAAACAAAACCTGCTTATTGCCCTATTTTTAATTATGATTTTTCACTTTTAATGCTTGTAGATCCAACAAACTGTCGACATCTCGTAATTTAGAAAGACAAGAGAATGATCGATCTTCAAAAGTTTGTATAGTGTCCAAGTATGCCCAAGGGGACGACCACCTAACTCCATCAAAAAGCTTCGCTGGTGCTTTTCCCTGATGACCAATTAGCCAAAACCCACCATCCTCAGCTGGACCAACAACAAATTTTCTTGATGCTAGCTTTTTGAAGGCTTTTGATACCTCCAGTCTTGTAATGCCTGGTATATCACCACCTATTATACAAACAGGGCGATTGAAAAAAAGCTTGAATATGTTTCGCATTTTCTGCCCCAAGTCACCTCTACCTTGTGGAATACATTTAGTTTCAGGTGGCCAAAAGCTACTTCTTTTAACAAAAAAATCTGGACTTAAAGAAACGATTATGTCCCACCTAGGATCTTTCAGGGATCTTATTGTCTTTTTAAGCTGATGCCGAAACCACCAAGTGGCTACTATAGAACCGACCTCTCTAGCTAATCTCGTCTTGACCCTTCCAGGCAAAGGCTCTTTTGCCATAATTACCAGGCAAGCTTTAGCCTTTCTCAAAATATGCCTCGAGAATCCGAGTGTAAATTTCTTTCAGCTGATTAATTTGCTTTGTTTCAACCTTTTCATCAACAGCGTGCATTGTTTTTCCAACCAAACCAAATTCGGTTACCGGACACATATCTTTTATAAATCTAGCATCTGATGTTCCGCCTGTTGTTGACAGCTTAGGTGTCACACCAAGTTCTTGTTTTACTGCTTTAGAAATTAAATCAGATAATTCGCCAGGTGGTGTAATAAAACTTTCCCCAGATATTTTAAAATCAGTTTTAAATTTAATACCATACTCGGCAGATATTTTTTCTATCTCATCTTTCAACCAAGAAATAAGAGAAGAACCTGAGTGGCTGTCGTTAAACCTTATATTTACTGTTGCTTTGGTAACGGCAGGTATAACATTTGATGCCTTGTTGCCTGTGTCAACAGAGGTTATTGCTAGAGTGGATGGATCAAAATGTTCCGTTCCAGCATCAAGTTGATGCGACACTAATTTATCCAATAGTTTTACCATCGCCACAATAGGATTATTGGCTCGATCAGGATAGGCTGAATGACCCTGGATACCTGTAGCCGTTATTTTGGCACTCATTGATCCACGGCGTCCAATTTTCATCATCTCGCCCATTTGTGAGGGTGACGTTGGTTCGCCTACCAAACAATGGTCTATCTTCTCACCATTTTGTTTCATCCAATCCAAAATAGCTACTGTTCCATCTATAGCTTCATCCTCTTCATCTCCTGTAACGGTAATTACGATAGAACCGTCCGGAGGTTGATGGTTTACAAAATCAATTGCAGAAGCAACAAAAGCTGCTACGCCTGATTTCATATCAGTTGCTCCACGACCATATAAATAGCCTTCTTTTATTTCTGCACCAAATGGATCAACCGTCCAGGACGATAAATCGCCAACGGGAACGACATCAGTGTGACCATTGAAACCAAAAACTCTTCCGTTTCTCCCAGTTCCCCATTTAGCGAATAAATTACTGACCTGCCCTCTTACTATTCTAGTACATGAAAAACCATTTTTCTCGAGTAATTGCTCTAATAAATCTATTGCGCCGCCTTCCTCAGGTGTAACAGACGGGCAACGAACAAGATCAGCGGTTAGTGATACTGGATCAATTTTCATTTTAATCATTCCTCAAGGGTAGAGCTTGAATAATATCGTTTGCAAAGTCCTCTGGTTTTTCAATTAGACGGCTTGCTCCTGAGTTCAAAAGCTCTTTTTTACTCCCGTATCCATAAAGCACACCTAAACCAAGCACTTTATTGTTTTTTGCACCAATCATATCGTAACTACGGTCGCCGACCATAACAGTGTTTTTGGGAGCTAAATTAATTTCTTTTAACGCATAATTTATCAATTCGGTTTTGTCAGAACGCGTTCCGTCTAATTCAGAACCAAACTCAAAATCCAAATAATCTGATGCTCCAAAAAACTTGGTTATTTTTCCGGCGTAAGAAATTGGTTTAGATGTAACCAGCGCTAATAAATAGCCTTGCGTTTTAAGGGTGCTAAGCTGTTCTAAGATCCCAGGATAAAACAACCCTTCATACATGGCGCCCTCAGTATAACACTTTCTATACAGTGAAATAGCTCGCTCTAGCTCACTTTCTTTTATTCCGAGCTTAATAAAAGTTGGCCAAAGTGACGGGCCAACAACCCAAGAGACATCTCCTCGCAGCTTCTCATATCCTAAGTTTTCCAAAGCGTAATTGATAGATTTAATAATAGCTAAACCTGAATCTGATAAAGTACCGTCTAAATCTATTAAAGCTGCTTTCGACATTTATCTTTTCAATTTTCAAAGAATGGTGTCATTTGAGCTACAATAACGCTGTTTTCATTTTCTGCTCTCTCCATTAGATTTAACTCGTCCTCACCAATTTCTTCTCCTCCTGTTAATCGATCTTCAATAGTACCATGGCCAGTAACATCTAGTGGTGCCAGATCTGCCTGCTTAAGAATTGCAACAGTTTCTCTCACAGCCTCTGGTTCGTCGATACCACTTGCGTAACATAATAAACCGGCTCCTGTTGAGCCAGCCGGCAGCCCATCATTTTTTGAACGGCCTACTTGAACGATTAAAGTATAAACGGACTTTTTTTTGTTTGTCATTTATTGTGACACTAAAATATTAAAACTATTATTAATCTCTTAATAACTCATTTATGCCAGTTTTACTTCGAGTTTTTTCATCGACACGTTTTACTATCACCGCACAATATAAACTTACATTATTTTTTGATGGCATAGACCCGGAAACAACAACAGAATATGGCGGAACTTCCCCGTACATAACATCTCCAGTTTCTCGATCTACTATTTTAGTAGATTGCCCTATATAAACTCCCATTCCCAGAACAGACCCCTCTCTGACTATGCAACCTTCTACAACTTCAGATCTTGCACCTATAAAGCAATTATCCTCTATTATAGTAGGCCCTGCCTGCATTGGTTCCAAAACACCCCCAATACCAACCCCCCCAGAAAGGTGAACATTTTTACCTATTTGGGCGCAACTTCCTACTGTGGCCCATGTGTCAACCATAGTTCCCTCATCAACATAAGCACCTAAATTTACGAAGGACGGCATTAAAACGACACCAGGCGCTATGTATGCTGATTTTCTTACAACACAATTAGGAACAGCTCTGAAGCCAGCCTTTGTCCAAGCTTCCTCACTCCAGCCTTTGAATTTACTATCCACTTTGTCCCACCATCCTGAGGACTGTGGGCCACCACTTTGAATCTCCATGTCTTTAATCCTAAAGCCAAGAAGCACCGCTTTTTTTGCCCATTGATTAACTTGCCAAGCATTATCATTTGTTTTTTCTGCTACACGAAGATTCCCCTTGTCTAAAGCTTCCAAAGTTTCTTCTATGGCGTCACGAACTTTACCTGTGGTGCTAGGGCTTATCGTATCTCTTACACTCCATGCGGCCTCTATTTCGCTTTCTAATATAGCATTAGACATTTTCTAGCTCCTCAAAATTTTCTGATCCTATAAACAGCGAAACAAAATGATACAATGCCAGATTAAAATTCTGGTATTGTATTTGGATTTGCTCCACAAATTAAGACAGCTAATTTTTCATCAGTCTTTGGCTTATACTTTCCTGAGATAATTGCGGCTAATGCGGCAGCTCCTGCTGGCTCTACAAACATTCGATGGTTTTCCCACAGCAGTCTCTGAGCTGTTTCGATTTCATGATCTGATATAACCAAACTCTCTATTTGATTTTCTTTTGAAAGACTGAAGCAAATATTTCCAATTGATTTTGCTCCCAGTGCATTTGCTGCAACTCCAGACACCGAAACATTAGATGGCTTACCTTTTTTCAATGCTACGTTTAAAGTGGGGCAGTTTTCGGGCTCCACTGCCACAATTTTTTTTCTTTTTTGAAACCAGGAAATGGCGCCAGAAATCAGCCCGCCACCGCCGACGGCAATCATAATAGTATCTGCTTCCAGACCTTGGTTTTCCCATTCACAAAAGAGTGTCCCCTGGCCAATAATCGTTTCCCTTGAGTCGTAAGCGTGAACCGATACGGCACCTGTTTCTTTTTGATGCTTGTTAGCTGCTTCTAGTGCTTCTGCATATTTTCCAGGTACTATTGTTAAACTAGAGCCTGTTCTTCTAATTAATTCTATTTTTGTTTTACCAGATAATTCTGGCACAAATATATGTGATTTTATACCTAGTTTTTGGGCGGCATAAGCAACAGCAGCTCCATGGTTTCCACCAGAAGCAGCAACTACTCCTTGTTTTGCTTTCTCATTATCTAAAAGTGAGTTAAATGCTCCTCGACATTTAAAACTGCCAGTATGCTGTAGCTGTTCCAACTTTAAATCTATTCTTTGACCAAAAGATACTGTATGAAATGTTGGTGTTGTGACGATATAAGGTTTGATTTTAGCAAGACTATCTTTGATTTCTTTTATTGGGTTTGCCGACACTTTCTTTGACCTTTTGATTTTTTAACTTTACGTAACTGAAACTCTTTAGTCAGAAAATGACTAATAGTTGAGATTTAAATTTTTAAATTGTATGGCTTATCTAACACAAAGTGAGGATAGCAGTATGGGCTTTGATCGTTCAATAAAAATAGCACCGTCTATTCTTTCAGCAGATTTTGCAAATTTTGGTCAAGAAATTGAAGCTGTAGAAAGCCAAGGTGCAGACTGGATACATGTTGACGTAATGGATGGACATTTTGTACCCAATATAACTTTTGGTCCACCACTTTGCAGTGCTATTCGTTCCCATATAAAAACAATCATGGACGTACATTTGATGATTTCGAATGTTGATGATTATATCACGACTTTTGCTAAAACAGGCGCAGATATAATAACTGCACATATTGAAGCTGGAAAACATTCACACAGAACCATGCAAGCTATCAGAGCCTCTGGGTGTAAGGCAGGAATAGCACTAAACCCGTCCACTCCCGCGGAGAGTATAGAATACCTACTGGATGAAATTGATTTAGTTTGTGTTATGACAGTGAACCCTGGCTTTGGAGGTCAGAAGTTCATTCATTCACAGCTAACAAAGATAAAAACCCTAAGAGAAATGATAGCAGATCGACCAATCCACTTGGAAGTTGATGGAGGTATAACTACTGAAACCGCTCCTCTTTCTGCTCAGGCGGGTGCAAACATACTTGTTGCTGGATCTTCTGTATTTAAAAATGGATCAGTATTGAACCCTGATCCATATGGGGAAAACTTAAAGTCTATTAGGGCCGCCTGTGAGGTTTGATTTATTTCTTAAACCAACCTTTCTTTTCTTTTTCAGGTAGAGTGGTCCCCTCAACTGTAGCTTTGAAGTTTTCAAAAAATTGATCAGCCATTTTTTTGGCAAAACCATCTATTATTCTACTTCCTAACTGAGCAAGTTTTCCACCAACCTTTGCGTTTACTGAATAAGATAAGGTGGTGATGTTGTTATCTTCTGATAAATTAACGGTCGCTTCTCCTTTAGCAAAACCTGCTGCACCTCCTTTTCCCTCTCCACTCAGTTTTAAACTTTCTTCTGATAGAATATCTGAAAGCGTAACCTTCCCCTTAAAGGTTGCCTTAACTGGGCCTACTTTCTGAACAACTGTCGCTTCAAAACCATCTTGTGGGTTGCCTGTCATTTTTTGGCACCCCGGAATGCACTGTGAAAGTACCTCTGATGACATCAAAGCGCTCCAAACGGTTTTTTTTTGCGATTTTATAATTTTGTTTTCTGTCAGTTCCATTAACGCATCCAAAAATTTGTTCTTATTATGTCTAGTGTTCTAATTTGCTTAGCTATACTCATCGTTTTTTTCTTAAATATACATAAAAAGCGCCACCGCCACCATGCTTAACGTGAGCATTTGTAATCTGAAGAATCTTGCTTGATAGGGGCTCCATAGCAAGCCAATTAGGAACAGTGGCTTTTAAAACACCCTTCTTTTTGGGTATTACACCGTAGTCTTCAGAGTTTCTTCCCTTTCCTGTTATTATGAGGATAAGTCTTAAACCCTTGCCATGAGCATCCAAGACAAATTTTGTTAAAATCGGCTGCGCTTGAGATAAGTTTAGGCCATGTAAGTCTAACTTTGCTTCTGGTCTTATTTTGCCCTGTCGCATTTTAGTATGAAGTTTAGAATCCATACTCAAAATAGGTAAGCCTGGGGTCTTATCAACGTGCGCGGGGGGTTTTTGAACTCCCATGAAATATTTTTCTTGGTCATTTAAATTTACAGAGTTTATTCGTTTCTTTTTCTCAGGTCTTGTCTCCTGAGTTTTCTGATTTTGGCGTGGTAAAGGCTTAGTTGACTTAGAAAATTCTTTCCATAACTGCTTTTCATCGTCGCTTAGATCGCGCTTTTTCATATCTTTCCCACCGAATATCTGGGTAAAGCATTTAATTACTTTTTATGCGTTATTCACCAGTTGCAACTAGTAGCCAATTTGGATTGGAGGATTGGATATCTTTAGAAAACGTCCACGTATCTTTTTGTCTTTTAATTTGCTTTGAGTCACCCTCAACTATTTCACCAGCAGAGTTTTTCACAACTGAAGTCATTTCTCCGATAAAAGACACCGCTATCTCTGCTGTTTTTGTTTTCGAATTATAGCTAGCATCTACCAATTTCATTTCTCTAACACCGATAAATTCTGCTTCAATTGTCAAACCTTGCGAAATTCTTTGTTCTACTACTGAGTCAAAAGCTTCGGCAACCTCTTCACTCAAAAGCTCTCTTATGTCGTCAATTTCATTTCTTTCGAAGGACATTAGAATCCACTCATAAGCAGATCGAGCGCCAGACAAGAATTCATTTACCGTAAAAGTTTCATCTTTTTCTTTTATTGTTTTCAGAGCCTTTGCAGATTTAGAATTTTTTTCAACGTTATCTGTAATGTCTTTATCGTCACCACCATCTATCACCTTAAAGTCTCGCTTGGGTGCATCATTTTTTGGCTGCATACGTGGTTTTTCAAATCCTTCTCGTGTTCCAAGAACGCTTCTAAGTCTTAAAAATAAAAACACGGCTATTCCAGCTAGGATAATTAATTCTATTAGCGCAGGGTTCATTTTAACCTCAATCAAAGAACGGGTAGAAATTATCTATTTCATTATCTATGTAGGTGCAAAGACCCAACAAGTCCACCACTCGATAAATTGGAGATAAAAATATGTGGTTGTTATTGCTATTTATCCTAATACCACTTTTGGAGATTTGGCTTTTCATAATGCTAGGTGGTTTTATCGGTATTTATCCCACTCTTTTTATTATTTTACTAACTGCTATCTTGGGCACATTCTTAGTTAAAACACAGGGCATTAACGTCTTAAAGGAAATCCAAAATAAATTTAATGAGTTAGAAAACCCCACAGAGCCAATAGTACACGGTGTGATGATTTTGTTTGCTGGTGCTTTGCTTTTAACACCAGGTTTTTTTACGGATACCGTTGGTTTTTTATTGTTATTACCAAATGTTAGAAAGGTTGCGTTTTTTTGGTTAAAAAACAAGCTAAATTTCGTAAAGTACACTTCCTCTGAAAGAAGTAGTGCTTATAAAAATAAATATTCGGATATAGAAGTTACAGACTACAAAGAAGTAGAGCCAGAAGAAAAATCGCCATGGACCAATAAAAGTAAAACGCATAATAGTGATTAAACTATTATATTATATTAAAAATTAGTTGGGAGTAATTAATGACAGAGCAAAAACAGGTAATTCAACCAAATACAAAGGTTTTGGCCCAGTTTATTAGAGACCTGTCGTTTGAAAATATTTTAGCCCAAAAAGGACTAGACACGAATACACCGCCCGACATCAAAGTTGAGGTCAATCTTGATGCGAAAAAAAGAAAATCTGAAAATCAATATGAGGTACTGATAAATTTATCTGTTGTATCTTCAGCTGAAACAGAAGACTCCAATGATAGTGAAAATTCTAAGCTATTTATATTAGAAATAGAATATGGTGGTATATTTGAAGTAACTGGCGTTCCCGAAGACCAAATCCACCCGTACTTAATGATCGAGTGTCCAAGAATTTTGTTCCCATATCTAAGGCGCATAGTCGGCGATGTAACACGGGATGGTGGTTTTCCACCTTTAAACCTTGAACAAATTAATTTTTTAGCTTTATACCAAAACGAAATTGCTCGGCGTCAAGCAGAAGCAGAAAAAGCTACTAAAAATTAGCTTTTGATAACTAATTTGTTCCACATAGCCCTTGCCCCAAGATTTTTTACAAACTCTGTGTGAGCTTCTTTCTCTTTAACGGTTAAACGAGTTTTTAATGGTTTAGGCCGATTAAATACTTTTCTTTCTTCATCGACCTTTCTTTTGCCGGTATTATAGGCGTCGGATAGACCAAAATCTGGTTGGCGACCACCGATAAGCTCCAAATAAACCTCTGCTAAGATTTCTGAATCTAACAAGGCCCCATGCAATGTTCTTTTAGAATTATCAATATTAAAACGCCTGCACAATGCATCCAATGAAGCAGGTGATCCCGGAAATTTTTTTCGTGCTATTCCCAAAGTATCTATCGCTGTATCGGCTGGTAGCATGGTTTTTCCAACCAACGCCAATTCTGCGTTTATAAACTTCATATCAAACGAGGCATTATGTATTACCAGCCTTGAACCCTTTATAAAGGCCAAAAAGTCGTCTGCTATTTGAGAAAATATAGGTTTATCCTTTAGAAATTCCTCTGTCAAACCATGAACAGCTTGCGCTTCTTCGGGCATATTACGCTCGGGGTTCAGATATTTATGAAATGTTTTGCCTGTTGGCAGGTGGTTCAAAAGCTCAACAGCTCCTATTTCTACTATTCTATCACCTGTTGTGGGATCGAGGCCTGTGGTCTCCGTATCTAAAACTATTTCACGCATTCAAATAGCCTTCTATCTCTTTAATTATACTTACAACTTGTTTTTCAGTATCGCTTTCATTGTACGTTTCTATAACGAAATCTGATAACCTACATTTCTCTTCTATTGGCATCTGTTGTCGCATAATTTTTTCTATCTGGTTTTCTGTCATAGATTTTCGTGACCGTATTCTTTCCATTTGGATAGGCTTAGACACAAATACACATGCTACTTTATCCATGATTTTATTAGAGCCTGTTTCAAACAACAATGGTATGTCGAACACATTGATCTTATATTTTGTTCTTTCGATAAATTTTTCCCTGTCTGCAGAAACTAAAGGATGAACAATGTTTTCTAATAGAGTTATTTGATCAAAATCTTCGCTTAAATATTTTTTTAGCTCTGTCCTATTTACTGAGCCCTCTGTTATAGCTTTTGGAAAAAACTTAGCTATTGGCTTTACCGCTTTACCTCCTCTTCCATAAAGTCTCTGTACAGCTTTATCTGCATCCCAAACTCCGCAATTGTATTTTTCAAACAAGAATGCTGTGCTTGTTTTACCCATCCCCATTGATCCTGTTAGACCAAGTTTAAATTTCATTTTATTAATATCTCTCTGAGTTCTTCAGTAACTAAAGGTTTTTGGCCAAACCAAGCTTCAAAACCTGGTATTCCCTGGTGAATTAACATGCCTAAGCCATCAACCGTTCTGGATCCTCTATTTTTTGCCATTTTCAATAAATTTGTTTCTAAAGGCGTGTAAACCAAATCTGAAACAAGAGCTTTTTTAGGTATAGCCTTTGGGTTGATAGCAATAAATGTTTCATCATTCATTCCCAATGAGGTAGTATTGATGATATTACTGCTCGAGGCCGCTACTTCATTTATATTTTTCCAAGACTCAACAGTGATTTTATTATCGTAATCTTTTTTAAGTGCTTCAGCTTTTTCAATAGTCCTGTTTAGAACTATTATTTTTTCTGAGCCTTCTGACAATAACGCAGCTATAACCGCTCTACTTGCTCCTCCTGCTCCTAATACTACTGACGTTCCTTTTTTTGGATTCCAGTCTGGATATTTGCCTTTGATATTATTTATAAAACCGTAAGCATCTGTATTATCAGCATATATTTTATTTTCTTTAGTAAAAGTTAAAGTGTTCGCTGCGCCGATATATTGGGCTGTTCTTGAGCTTTCATCTGCTATCTCAAGAGCTGATAACTTATAAGGTATAGTGACGTTAACTCCAGAAAAACCCATACACACCAAAGCGCGTATAGTTTGCTCAAAATCTTCTAGTTCAACTTTTATTGGTATATAATAACCATTTAGTTTGTTTTGCTTTAACCAATAGTTGTGCATTCTAGGCGATTTTGAGTGGGATATTGGATTACCTAAAACAGCTGCTAAACGTGGCCTTGCCTCATCCATCTATTACACCTCTAATACACAGAAAGTTTATAATTTCTAGTAGTGGCATACCCAAAATAGAGAAGTAATCACCATTAATCTTTGAAAACAAACGGCAACCTTCTTCTTCTATTTTATACCCAGCCACACTATTTTTGATACTATCCCAATTTCTATTTACATAGTCAGAAATGTACTCCTCACTATTGTTTTTTAACAATAGATCCGCTTTACCAACGAAACGCCAGATAGGTTTAGAATTTTCGAATATAACTGCTGCGGAATATGCACTGTGCTTTTTTCCTGAAATTTTCATTAATTGCTGAACAGCTAAATTTTTAGACGGCGGTTTCTCCAATAAAGTGCCTTCAAATTCTAAGACTTGATCGCATCCCAATACCAAACTATCTGGGTTTTTTAAAGAAATCTTACTAGCTTTTAATTCTGCCAATGCATCTGCCATGTCGCGAGGAGAGTAATTTTCAAACAATAAAGAGGATTTTACAGCACCTTCATCTATATTTGGCTTTACTGATACGAATGATATATTTGACTTTTCTAACAGTTCTTTTCTTACTTCAGAAGAAGACGCTAATATAAGTTCTCCGCTCATTAATAAATCCATGTATGGGTTTGTGGATAAAAAATGTTTTGTTTCACTGTATTTGTTAACACTATATTTTTTTTTTATGTTTTTAATTTATTCTGTTCTTTATAATAAATAAAATATATTTTATCCTTTGTGAGTATGAACTTTAATAATAACCCACAAATTGTTAATTAAAGTTTTTTTTCCTATTTTTTAATTACTTACAGAGAAATTTTATTCGATTAAGAATGTGGATGAAATTTGATCCACATTATTTTTTATACCTACAACATCTTCTATACCTTATATAAATATTATTTTTTTTAGGACTTAAAACTTTAATTTTTCTTCTAATTAGATGGAGAAACCAATAATTAACAATTTTTTAACAAGTTGACTCAATTTGGTACTCAGTGTACCGAAACCCCCACAACACTATTCTGTGTTGGCTTTCAATATTTTTTGTATGCAGGTACCGGTATGTCTTCTACTCGCTTAAATCTATCCGATTTAAAGGTTAAGAGCCCTAAAGATCTTCTTTCTATGGCAGAAGAACTAGAAATAGAAAATGCATCAACTATGCGCAAGGGTGAAATTATGTTTCAGATCTTACGCGAAAGAGCAGACGAAGGGTGGGAGATTGCGGGAGATGGTGTTCTTGAAGTTTTACAAGACGGCTTTGGTTTTTTAAGGTCGCCTGAAGCTAACTATTTACCAGGTCCAGATGATATTTACGTATCCCCAGAAATGATTAGAAAATACTCATTAAGAACAGGTGATACGATAGAGGGATTAATAAAATCACCAGAAGATAACGAAAGGTACTTTGCTTTAATTGAAGCGCACCAAATCAATTTTCAAGATCCTGATAAAGCAAAACATAAAATAGCTTTCGATAACCTTACACCACTATATCCTGATGAGCGCCTCATTATGGAAATAGAAGATCCAACGGTTAAAGATAAATCAGCGAGAGTTATAGATTTAGTAGCGCCTATTGGTAAGGGCCAACGGTCACTTATTGTTGCGCCGCCAAGAACTGGTAAGACAGTCATCCTACAAAATATAGCCCACAGTATAGAGCAAAATCACCCAGAGTGTTATCTAATAGTTCTACTTATAGATGAGAGACCAGAGGAAGTTACTGATATGCAAAGGTCAGTAAAAGGAGAGGTGATATCTTCTACTTTCGATGAGCCCGCAGCTAGGCATGTAGCAGTATCAGAAATGGTGATAGAAAAAGCAAAGCGACTTGTTGAACATAAGCGGGATGTTGTTATTCTTTTGGATTCTATAACCCGGCTGGGCAGGGCATTTAACACCGTAATACCCTCATCAGGTAAAGTTTTAACAGGTGGAGTGGATGCAAATGCTCTTCAAAGACCAAAAAGGTTCTTTGGGGCTGCTCGAAATATAGAAGAAGGCGGTTCATTAACCATCATATCTACAGCTTTGATAGATACAGGCAGTAGAATGGATGAAGTTATTTTTGAAGAATTTAAAGGAACAGGCAACAGTGAAATCGTGTTAGACAGAAAAGTTGCCGATAAAAGGGTTTTCCCAGCTATTGATATATTGAAGTCTGGTACACGAAAAGAAGACCTTCTTATAGATAAAATTGATTTACAAAAAACATTTGTTTTAAGGCGTATTCTAAATCCAATGGGAACGACAGATGGGATTGAATTTCTTTTATCAAAACTAAAACAAACAAAGACAAATACTGAGTTCTTCGATTCTATGAATACCTGATCTAGGGATTTTTTATGGTTGATACTATTTATGCGCTTGCCACACCACAGGGACGCGCAGGAGTTGCAGTTGTTCGGATTTCAGGTCCAGATGCTTTTATGTCGTTAAACGCTTTATGTAACGATATTAGAATTAAACCAAGGAAAACAATACTTTGTGATTTATACACACAAGATGGATTACATATTGATAGGGCTTTAGTGCTTCCCTTTAAAGGCCCTCATAGTTTTACAGGCGAGGATGTGGTTGAATTGCATCTTCATGGAAGTATAGCTGTGATACAAAAAACTATAGAAACGCTTTCAAAAATCGCTAATTTTCGACAAGCACTACCTGGAGAGTTTACACGGCGGGCTTTTTCAAATGAAAAGCTTGATTTAGCAGAAATAGAAGGTCTTGCAGATCTTATAGAGGCTGAAACAGAAGCTCAGAGAGTACAGGCTTTAAAAGTTCTTTCAGGCAAATTAGGGAAACGAGCCCAAGAGTGGCGCTCCATGATAATTAAAGCAATGGCTTTAATTGAAGTAACTATAGACTTTGCTGATGAAGAGGTTCCCACAGACGTCTCCGAAGATGTGATATCTATTTTATCAAATATAATCAATGACTTACGGTATGAGTCTACTGGTATAAACGTTGCAGAGAGAATAAGATCAGGCTTTGAAGTGGCTATAGTGGGTAAGCCAAATGTCGGTAAGTCTACACTTTTAAATGCACTAGCGGGTAGAGAGGCCGCAATCACATCAGAACAGGCTGGAACGACTAGGGATATCATAGAAGTAAAGATGGATTTGGATGGTCTGCCAGTAACGATGCTTGATACAGCTGGATTGAGAGAGACAAACAATTCGATCGAAACAAAAGGTATTTATAAGGCTATCGAAAGAGCTAATTCGTCGGATCTGGTTATCGTGCTTACAGAAGATGGTAAAAAACTGCCAGAAATAAAGAACCCAAGCATTTTAACTTTTATATCAAAATGTGATGATGGTGATATGAAAAATGGTCTTTCAGCTGTTACAGGTTTTGGCATAGATAACATGATAGATTCTATTAAAAATGAATTAGGAAATAATGTGCAAAACCAAGGTATTGCAACAAGGTTTCGGCATAAGGAAGCAATCGATAGGTCCATAAATAAACTAACAACAGCAAAAAAATTTGTAACCGATGGTCCAGCCTTTTATGATCTGGCAGCGGAAGAATTAAGACAAACTGCCTACACCTTAGATGAATTGTTTGGTAAAGTAGATGTAGAAAAAGTTTTAGATAAGATTTTCTCGTCTTTTTGTTTGGGAAAGTAAGGAGTGTTTCACGTGAAACAATTTGACGTTCTCGTAGTTGGTGGTGGACATGCAGGTAGCGAAGCAGCTGCTGCTTCTTCTAGGATGGGCGCCAGTACAGCTCTCGTTACGCTGAAACCCTCTGATCTCGGTATAATGTCATGTAACCCTGCTGTTGGTGGCCTTGGGAAGGGTCACTTGGTGCGTGAAATTGATGCTCTGGACGGCATTATGGCGCGTTCGGCGGACGAGGCGGGTATTCAGTTTAGATTACTAAATCGCAAAAAGGGACCTGCAGTTCAAGGGCCGCGGGTTCAGGCCGACCGATTGTTATATCAAAATTCAATAAAAAGAGCTTTAAAATCAATTAAAAACCTTTCCATCATAGAGGGCGAGGTTGTTGATCTTATCGGCCCAGAGGATGAAGTTAGGGGTGTAATTTTAGCTGATGGTTCCGAAATTTTAGCAAAATCTACCATTATAACTACAGGAACATTTCTTCGGGGTAAGGTTTACATAGGAGAGGTTTCATACTCAGCTGGTCGTATGGGTGCAAACCCGTCATTAAAACTTGCCGAAAAAATAGAGGGTTTTGGTTTAAAGTTGGGGAGGCTAAAAACAGGAACGCCCCCAAGACTAAATGGAAAATCTATAAATTGGGAAAAGTTAGAAAAGCAGCCTGGTGATGCTGAACCAACAATGTTTTCCTTTTTGTCCAAAAAGCCAACTGCAGAGCAAATTTCATGTGGAATAACTTTCACTAACGAGAGCACACATGAGATTATAGAAAAAAACCTATCAAAATCAGCAATGTATGGAGGTCTTATTGATGGTGTGGGTCCTCGATATTGTCCGTCGATCGAAGACAAAATAGTTAGATTTAGAGATAAGAGCTCCCACCAGGTGTTTTTAGAGCCGGAAGGCCTTTCAGTTGATACTATATATCCTAATGGTATCTCAACATCACTTCCTGAAAAAATACAAAAAGAATATGTGCGCTCTATAAAAGGACTAGAGAAAGTTGAGATTGTACAACCAGGCTATGCGATAGAATATGATTATGTTGATCCTAGGTCATTATCACTAACTTTAAGCGTTAACGGTGTTAGTGGTCTTTATTTGGCAGGTCAAATTAATGGAACAACGGGATATGAGGAGGCGGCGGCTCAGGGGTTGGTTGCTGGATTAAATGCGGCAGCAGCTTCAATTGAGGTAAACAATATAACTTTTTCGAGATCAGACAGTTATATTGGCGTTATGATAGATGACCTAATTTCTAAAGGAGTAAGCGAACCGTATAGAATGTTTACGTCCAGAGCTGAGTTCAGACTTTCGTTACGTGCTGACAACGCCGATCAACGATTGACCCCAAAAGGCATAGAAATAGGCTGTATATCCAAACAAAGAAAGAAAGCTTTTTTAGAAAAAGCAAATAAAATAGAGGAGTGTAACAAGATACTTTCTGAAAAAGAGTTTACTCCAAACCAATTGATAGCTCAGGGTATTTCGGTGAGCCAAGATGGAAACAAAAGAAACTTGAAACAAGTATTGGCATTTCCAAACATAACTTTTGATAGTATAACCGCATTTGATAATAGGCTTTTACAGATAGAGAGTGAAATTCAACAGCAAGTTCATAGGGATGCGCTTTACTCAAATTATATCGATAGACAGAAGAAAGATATAGAAGCTATCAAAAGAGATGAGGCTATAAAAATACCATTTAGCTTTGATTATAAGTCTATGTCTGGTTTATCAAATGAATTGAAAAATAAACTACTTACTCAAAAACCGAAAAATATAGCTCAAGCGTCTCGTATAGAAGGGATGACGCCGGCAGCTCTTTTTTTGATATTATCAAAAGTTAAACAGGGTCAGAACCAGATTAAGGCCGGATGAAAGATGATATCCTAATAGATGTTTCACGTGAAACAATAGTACTCTTACAGCGGCTGGGGTTACTTGTTGAAAAGTGGAATAAAAGTATAAATTTAATATCTAAAAGTACCGTACCTGAAATATGGAGTCGTCATGTTTTAGACTCAGCCCAGATTTTTTATGCTAGCAACAAAAAATTTAAAAAATGGCTGGATATGGGATCTGGGGCAGGATTTCCTGGATTGGTCGTGGCAATTCTTGCTCAGGATAGGAATTTTGGTGGTGAGATAACCTTGGTTGAGAGCGATAAAAGAAAATGTGTTTTCCTCAGCACAGTAAAAAGAGAATTAAATCTTAATTTATCTATTATAAACAATAGGATAGAGCGCTGTAATAGACAAAAAGCCGATGTAATATCAGCGAGGGCTTTAGCTGACCTACCCAGGCTTCTTGAGCTATCATTTAATCATTTGAGTAATAATGCAACTCTCATATTTGCAAAGGGAAAGTCTTGGCAAGAAGAGTTGGTAGCTGCAGAGAAAACTTGGAACTTTAGTTGGGAAGCGGTTACCAGTATAACTGATCCAAAGTCAGTAGTTCTGAAAATAGGAGAGCTTTCGCGTGCCAACCAATAAGTCCAAAACTGCAAAAATAATCTCAGTGACAAATCAGAAAGGTGGAGTTGGCAAAACAACTACAACAATCAACTTAGCAGCGGCATTGTCACAACTAGAAAAGAAGGTTCTAATTATAGATTTGGATCCACAAGGAAATGCATCCACTGGTTTGGGTGTAGAGGTAGAAGATCGAGAATTATCGACATATGAATTTTTGATCGAGGGTGTTCCACTAGAAAAGGTGACAATGGAAACAGAAATATCCGGTCTAAACATTGTTCCAGCAACAATAGATTTGAGCTCAGCTGATATAGATTTGATATCAAACGAAAAAAGAAGCCATTTATTGCATGCGGCACTGCGAAAAAAACAACAAGACAAACAAAAATATGACTATATACTGATTGATTGTCCACCATCGTTAAACATTTTAACGGTTAACGCGATGGTTGCATCTCACTCTGTTTTAATTCCACTACAGAGTGAGTTTTTTGCACTTGAGGGACTCTCACAACTTTTATTAACAGTTAAAGAAGTGCGTCAAACCGCAAATGAAAATCTTCGGGTTGAAGGTATAGTTTTAACCATGTTTGATGGAAGAAACAATCTATCTAAACAAGTAGAAGCTGATGCTAGAAGTAATCTGCGCGAGTTAGTTTTTAAAACGATCATTCCGCGGAATGTTCGGGTAAGTGAGGCACCTTCGTATTCAATGCCTGTTTTAACTTATGATCCTTCTTCAAAGGGATCCAAGGCGTATATGAGTTTGGCCAAAGAGTTATTAGCTAATAATTCTTGATAGGAGGTTTTTGATGGTAGAAAAAAAAGGTAAATCAAGGGGTCTTGGGCGAGGTTTGTCATCTTTGATGGGCGACTTTAATAACGAGCCTGTAAGCAGCAGTATAAATTCAGAAAATCAGGCATTTGAGAAACTTGTGCCGGTTGAGAAAATATATCCAAACCCAAATCAGCCTAGAAAATCTTTTCAAGAAGAAAAATTAATTGAATTAGCAAATTCGATTAAAACGAAAGGCATAGTCCAACCCTTAATAGTTAGAGAAAAGAAAGGAACAAAAGAAAGTTTTGAAATAGTTGCAGGCGAACGACGATGGCGCGCCGCTCAAAGAGCTCAAATCCATGAGCTACCAGTCATTGTAAAGGAGTTCACTGATATAGAGGTTCTAGAAATAGCCATAATTGAAAATGTTCAAAGGGCTGATCTAAACCCAATAGAAGAAGCTCTTGGATACAAAAATTTGATGGACAATTTTGATCACACTCAGGAAGGGCTTTCTAAAGAAATTGGAAAAAGTAGAAGCCATATAGCCAACCTATTGCGACTACTTAATCTTCCGACAGCAGTTCAAGAATTGTTGATTTCAGGGAAACTGACGGCGGGGCATGCTCGGGCTTTGGTGACATGTGACAATCCATTAGCTATAGCAAAACAGATTATTTCACTTGGCCTTTCGGTAAGGGATGCAGAACGGTTGGCTAAAAATGTTAGTGAGAAAAAAGTTTCGAATAAAACAAAAACAAAAGAGAAACCCGCCGATACAGTTCTTTTGGAAGCTGATCTATCTGCAGCACTTAAGATGAAAGTCTCCATTAACCACGAAGAGGGAAAAGAAAAAGGTTTAATGTCAATAACTTATAAATCTTTGGACGAATTAGATCGTATTTCTGAAGTGATACTAAATGGTAGCTGATATTGGTGCTTTTAATTTAATAGTTCAGTAAGCACAGAGTTTAAGACTTTTCTTCCTGAAAAAGTTGCAATTATGTTTCCTTTTTTTTCCTCGATGAGTTGAATGCTTTTTAAAAAAGATAATTTTTCTTCAGAAAAAGAAGAGCCTGATAAATTTTCAAATCGCTTAAAATTAACTCCTTCGTTCAATCTTAAACCCATCATAACCATCTCGGCGGCTTGCTGCTCTTGGGATAGCTCAATTACGCAAGACTCTCCAGAACCGCGATGCTCTACCTTTGTAAGCCACTCTTCTGGAGATAAAAATGTTTCAGTAGCGTATTTTTTACCGTCAACGGTGAGACGACCATGAGCGCCAGGTCCGATACCGATGTAGTCACCATATCGCCAATACACAAGATTATGTACGCTCTCAAAACCCATTTGCGCATAATTAGAAACTTCATATGCTGAGAGTCCCCTGTCTTCACATAAATGGGAAGTAATGTCATATAATTCGGCTGAGATATCGTCACTGGGCAATCCCTTAAGTAGCCCACGATTATATCTATCACCAAATGCTGTGCCCTGCTCAATGGTTAACTGATATAAAGACATATGATTCGCCCCTAAATCTAAGGCTTTACTTAATTCCTTTTCCCATTGCATCAGATTTTGGTTTTGTCTCGCATATATTAAGTCAAAACTTACAGCTGTGAAGTTTTGCTGAGCAATTTCAAAAGCAGATAATGCTTCTTTTACCGTATGAGTTCGACCTAACGCCTTTAAGTCCTTTTCGTTGAGCGACTGAATTCCCATTGATACTCTATTTACACCGGCAGACCTATAAGCCTCAAAATTTTTCGCATCCACTGAGCCTGGGTTAGCTTCTAGTGTTACTTCAAAAATATCTTTGGTTTTCCAATATTTTTGGATTTCATTCAAAATATCGTTGATAATCCAAGGCTCTATCAGGCTTGGTGTTCCACCACCAAAGAAAACAGAATTTAAAGATCGGTTTGATGTATTTTTTGAAACTCGATTTATTTCGCTTAGATATGATCTAAGCCACTGTTTTTGATCAATATTATTTCTTACATGGCTATTGAAGTCACAGTAAGGACATTTTGCAGCACAAAAAGGCCAATGGATATAAACCCCAAATCCTCCATTTTCCCAGTCTTCACTCAAAACATGCTCTAACAAGTTTATCAAAAGCTATTGATCGATGGCTGATTTTATTTTTATTCTCAAAGCTCATCTCTCCGCAAGTAATCTCATAGCCGCTAGGTTGAAATATAGGATCGTACCCATGGCCGTCTAATCCCCTCGGAGGCCAAACAACCTGACCAGCTAGGGTACCTTCAAAGATTTCGTCATGACCGTCCGGCCATGCGAGTACTAAAGTACAGCGGAATTGTGCTAATCTTGGATAGGGTGCAGAAATTTTTGTTAGGGCTTCCTGAGTTTTTTTCATTGCCATAAAAAAATCTCGTCCATTTGGGGTTTTGGCCCAATCTGCAGTGTATACACCAGGCGCACCATTCAAGGCGTCAATAGTAATTCCACTATCGTCTCCAAGGGCTGGTAAGCCAGTAATTTTTGATGCAGAGTGTGCTTTTATTCGAGCGTTTCCTATAAAATTATCTTCTGTTTCTAAAGGTTCTGGAAGGTCAAGTGATTTGCTGGATAAAATTTCTACTAATTTATTTGAAAATAGTGCGCGAACCTCTTCGAGCTTGCCTTCATTATGTGTGGCAACTACCAATTTTTTACCCTCAAATTTTCGCATTAGTTTCGGGAAGCTTTTTGAATATCAAAGAGTTCAGAAGCGCCTTTTTCTGCCAAATTGATCAGGCTATTTAGTTCATCCCTAGTATATGTTGCTCCCTCAGCACTTATTTGGGTTTCAATCATATTTCCACTTTCAAGCATGATAAAATTCCCGTCTACACCAGCTTCACTATCTTCAGAATAATCGAGATCCAAGACCGGCTGTCCAGCGTAAATACCACAACTGATTGCAGCAACTGGTGAAATCAAAGGATCTGTAGATATAGTGCCAGAAGCTAAAAGTTTATCTATTGCCAAACGTAGAGCTAACCAACCCCCAGTGATAGAAGCACAGCGCGTACCACCATCTGCTTGTATTACATCACAATCGATTGTTATCTGTCGTTCACCTAATGCGAGCCTATCAACACCGGCTCTTAAAGATCTTCCGATGAGTCTTTGTATCTCAACTGTTCGGCCGCCTTGCTTACCAGAAGCTGCTTCCCTTCGCATTCTGGAACCGGTTGATCTTGGTAACATACCATATTCAGCAGTAACCCACCCTAGACCAGATCCTTTGATAAATGGTGGAACTCTATCTTCTATTGTTGCGGTACATATAACATGAGTATCACCCATTTTAATTATGCAACTTCCCTCAGCATGCATAGTTATATTAGTTTCTATTGAAACGTTTCTCAGTTCGTCAAGTTTTCGACCAGATGGGCGCATTTTAAATCCTTTCAACTTTAATTTGGAAATACATCTCGATTACGTAAATTTGCAACCCTGTTTGAAGTTTTTCATTAGGCTAATTGGAATATATAAGCTAAAACACGTCCCGATGATTGAAAAAAAAGAAATTCTTGAGGAAATGAACAACCGCTCGCGAGAAGTATTTCGTCGGGTAGTAGAAGGTTATTTGACAGATGGTGAGCCTGTTGGATCGAGAACCCTTTCGCGAGAATTTAGTGAAGATATTTCTGCTGCAACAATTAGAAATGTTATGCAAGACTTAGAGTTTTTAGGACTACTAGGAAGCCCACATACAAGTGCTGGCCGAATACCCACTCAGCTAGGCTTACGAATGTTTGTTGATGGCATTTTGGAGGTATCAGAGGTCGATAAAAATGATAGGAAAAAAATTGATAAGATAGTTTCAGATGAAACTAATCAAGTAGAAGATATTTTAGATGACATTTCGACAACTTTATCAGGTGTGACCCAAGGAGCCTCGCTTGTTTTAACACCAAAACGCGAAGCTCCAATTAAGCATGTGGAGTTTTTACCTTTATCAACAAGCCAAGCTCTTGTTGTCTTAGTTTTTGCTGACGGTCATGTTGAAAATCGGCTATTTAAGCCCCCACCGGGTCAAACGCCAAGCTCTATGAAAGAAGCAGCAAATTTTTTAAATGCTATAATGGAGGGAAACACACTAAGCGAAGCTAAAAAATTAATCAAAAATGAAATCGATTTCAGACGGCAAGAGCTTGATAATTTGGCTCGTGACTTAGTACAGAGTGGTTTAGCACTGTGGGAGGATACTGAAGAACGTCACGAACGATTAATTGTTAAAGGAAGAGCAAATCTCCTAAATGAATCTTCACAACAAGAAGACTTAGATAGAATAAAAAATCTATTTGACGATTTGGAACGAAAACGCGATATAGCAGACTTCTTAGAGCTTACTGAAAAGGGTGAGGGGGTAAGAATTTTTATAGGGTCTGAAAACAAACTTTTTTCTTTAACGGGTTCATCTTTAGTTGTTTCTCCTTATATGAATTCGGATCGTAAGATTATTGGTGCTGTAGGAGTAATAGGACCTACAAGATTAAACTATGGTCGGATAGTTCCTGTGGTGGATTATACCGCGCAACTGGTTGGAAAAATGATTGCTGACCGAAATAAGAGGTGACAAATGGCTGAGCAAAAAAAAGAAGAGTTTCTGGACGAGGTTGAAGAAGCTGAATTAGACCAAGATGAATTAATAGATATTGATGCAGAAGCAGCTGAGCTAGAAAAACTGGATGAAGTTACAGCGGAGCGAGATGATTATCGTGATAGGTTTATGAGGGCGCTGGCTGACGCAGAAAATGCTCGAAAAAGGGCAGATAAAGATCGAAAGGAAGCAGAGAACTACGGTGGATCTAAACTGGCGAGAGACCTTTTGCCAATCTATGATAATATGAAAAGAGCCGTTGATTCTATAACTGCCGATCAAAAAGAAATTGTTGGTTCCGTCATTGAAGGTGTTGAGTTAACGATGAGAGAACTTTTAAACGTTTTTTCAAAACATGGGATAAAACCCATATCTCCGGAAATTGGTGATAAATTTGATCCCCAGCTACACGAGGCAATGTTTGAGGCCCCTGTTCCTGGCACAAAAGCTGGTGATATTATAGAAGTCTCTTCTGAAGGTTTTATGTTATATGATCGCTTGTTGCGCCCCGCTCATGTCGGAGTGTCATCGAGCAACTAACCTCTTAATTTTTCTGGGTTTCTTTTAGCTTGTAGAGAAACTCCAAAGCGTCCCTAGGTGATGTGTTGTCTAAATTTATGTTTCTTATTTCTTCGTGAAGCGGGTCTACTTTTTTCTCCGTAGGTTCATGAAAATTTTGATCGTTGGAAAATAAGGGAAGATCGTTTATTAGCCCCTTTAAGTTTGATTGGCCTTGGTAGTGCCCCTTTTCAAGCTTTTCTAATATCAGTTTTGATCTTTTTATTACAGTCTCTGGCAAGCCAGCGAGCTTGGCGACTTGAACTCCGTAGGACCGATCCGCGGCTCCTCTTATAACTTCATGTAAAAATACAACCTCACCTTCCCATTCTTTGACGGAAACAGTAGAGTTCTCTAATCGATCCATTTCAACTGACAAATGGGTTAATTCATGATAATGTGTAGCAAATAGTGCTCGAGCCTTATTTACATTGTGCAAATGCTCTAAAGTAGCCCAAGCAATTGATAGGCCGTCATATGTTGCAGTTCCTCTACCAATTTCGTCTAGTATTACAAAAGAGTTTTCATCAGCTTGGTTTAGGATAGATGCGGTTTCCACCATTTCGACCATAAAGGTAGATCGACCCCTAGCTAAATCGTCTGACGCACCTACTCGGCTAAAAAGCTGCGATACAATACCTATTTTGGCTGAAGTGGCAGGAACGAAACAACCAATTTGAGCCAATAAAACGATGATAGCATTTTGTCTCAGAAAAGTTGATTTTCCAGACATATTTGGCCCAGTAAGCAGGCAGATTTTTCCATCGTTTAAGGTACATTCATTTGAAATAAATGCCTTCCCCTCTTTTTTAAGAGCGTGTTCAACTACAGGATGGCGCCCACCAGAAATTTCAAAATTCTGTGATAAATCAACAGCGGGTTTAACCCAAGACTCATTTTTAGCTAGCACAGAAAAGGCAACAGCGAGATCTATTTCTGATAAATAATCGGCAACATCGGCGATACATTGGCCATATTTTAATATTCTATCGCACAAATCCTTGAAGGTTTGTTTTTCTATCTCCAGAGAATGACTGGCAGCGTTTAAAATCTTAGTTTCAATCGCAGAAAGCTCAACAGTTGAAAAACGAACCTGATTTGCTGTTGTTTGTCTATGGATAAAGGTATCAGACAAAGGGGGTGATAACATGCGCTCGGCATGGGTGGCTGGTGTTTCGATAAAATATCCGAGAACATTGTTATGTTTTATTTTAAGAGACTGAATGCCAGCGGTTTTCACATAGCCCATTTGCATCTCGGCAATGATCTTTTTCCCTTCGTTTTTTAGTCTTCTGGCTTCATCTAATTTGGGATCAAAACCCTCTCTAATAAATCCGCCGTCTCTTGCCAATATAGGCGGTTCATCCACAAGGGCTTCGGACATTAAGTCTAAAAATTTGTCTTTTTCTGGAAAGATAGCCGACTTCTCTCTAATGAGTTTTGGCAAAGTGAAACCTGAAAGCATCTTTGATATAGTGGAGGATTGTAGCAATCCATTTCTAATAGACACCAGGTCTCTTGGGCCAGCCCTTTCCAATGAAATTCTGGATAATGCTCTATCTAAATCAGGAACTTTTCTGAGTTCTGACCGAAGGCTAGATGATAAGTCTGCATAAGCTATCATAAAATCTAGACCGTTTAATCTTTTTTCTATTTCATCTAGATTAGTAGAGGGGGCAGACACTCTTTTTTCTAATAATCTTGCCCCACCTGATGTTAAAGTATGATCAATTACCGAAAGAAGTGAGCCAGATTTATTTCCAGAAGAAAGCCCCTTTGTTAGCTCTAAGTTTTTTCTAGTTGCTGTATCTATAGTCATAAAGGATGAGTTTAGTTCGCGCCTTGGTCTTGATAATGATGGGAGCTTGCCCTTTTGTGTTATTTGTAAATATTCTATGATGGCTCCCATAGATGATAGTTCAGCCCTAGTGAAGGTTCCCAAGCCATCGACGGTCTCAACGTTAAAGGTTTTTTTTAAACGTTCTCGCGCGGAACTGCTGTCAAAAGCGGAATTTCCAAGCTCCGTTACACTGATACCAAACTCCTCTGCTAGATCCCGATGCGCTTTCGCTAAGTCTTCAGAGAGCAGAATTTCACTAGGAGAAAGTCTGGTTAATTCCGAGGCTAATCTTTCTGGCTTTATGCTAGAAATGTAAAAAGAACCCGTTGAAATATCGATCCAAGAAACTGATGCTTCTTCGTGTACCAAAGAATAAGAAGCCAGGTAGTTACTTTTCTTAGCGTCTAACAAGTTATCTTCTGTTATGGTTCCAGGGGTGACTAGCCTTACAACCTCTCTTCTAACTACAGCTTTGTAACCTCTTTTTTTTGCTTCTTCTGGGCTTTCCATTTGCTCACAAATTGCAACGCGAAAACCTTTGTTTATTAATGTGTAAATATAGTTTTCTGCAGAATGATGAGGGACCCCACACATTGGTATATCTTCTCCACTATGCTTTCCTCGTTTTGTTAAAGCGATATCTAACGCGCTTGATGCAACTTTAGCATCTTCAAAAAATAACTCATAGAAATCGCCCATTCTGTAGAACAATAAAGCCTCAGAATAGTCAGATTTAATTTCCATGTATTGCGACATCATTGGTGTCACGATGGTTCTCCCAAGCTCTAAAATAGTCTAACACTTGTTTCGCTGTGTAAAAGCTGAAAAACTCCGGCCATAGATGTTTGTCAATTCAAGAATGCATCTTTGCCCCAAACCTCTTTGAGGCGCTCATCTCTCCCGCAGGCGGAACGGTATCTTTTGTAAGCATTTTTTTGTTTGATTGGGCCAAATCTAGTCAATACCAGATTCTCGCCCTTGTAATAGTCTTGATGATATTTCTCGGCAGTAAAAAATTTGCTCACTTCTAAAATAGGGGTAACAATCTTTTCACCCAGAATTGCCTCTGCCTCTAGAAGGGCATTTTTTGCAATTAAAATTTGATTTGGTTTGGCAAAAATAGCTGACTTATAGCTATGACCCCGATCACAGAACTGTCCACCAGCATCAGTAGGGTCTATAGAACGGAAAAATTTATATAAAATATTTTTTGTTGTAATTATTTCCGGATCAAAGTGAATAATTACGGCTTCATAGTGTCCTGTGCCACCTTTTACGACCTGCTTGTAGGTCGGATTTTCTACAAACCCACCAGTGTAACCAGAAATGACCTCACTGACCCCGTTCACTTTTTCAAAATCAGCTTCCACACACCAAAAGCACCCACCTGCCAAGATTATAGAGTCTTTTGATTGTGCGCGTAGAGTAAGGTTTCCTAAAAAAGGACTTATTTGTGTTGTTATTGTTAAAAATAAAATAAAGATGGTTTTTAATATTTTATGCATAAAGCTTTCCTGAGATTATTAAATATAGGCATAGGGTAAAAAAAGCTTTTGCCAACCTAGAAATTTTGAAAGATCAACGAGAAATACTTCTTGGCATAAATTAACTTACCTAATAGCAATATCGAAAAAGGGGTAAAAATGACAGTAACCGTTTCCACACACCAGTCAGAGGAAGATATCAGAAATGAAGATATTTTAATCTATTTAAACGGGAAAATATTGCCAAAAAATGAGGCGGTGGTAAGCGTTTATGATAGTGGATTTATGTTGGGAGACGGCGTTTGGGAGGGATTACGGCTATATAATAATAGATGGGCCTTTTGCGGTGAACATGTGGATAGGCTGTTTGAAGCAGCATTAGCGATAGATTTAGAAATTGGTTTAAGTAAATCAGAAATTATTGACGCTCTTATCAAGACTCAAAGCTCCAATGGTATGGTAAACAACGCCCATGCTAGGCTTATGATAACTCGGGGACCTAAAAAAAGACCCTTTCAACATCCAGCATTATCACAAGACGGGCCTACATTTGTTATTATTATGGAGCACTCTGTTCCCAAAATACCAAGGCCCATATCTTTAGCGACAGTGCCTCATTTGAGGGGTTTACCAATGACGCAAGACCCAAAGTTAAACAGCCATTCAAAACTTAACTGCATATTAGCTTGCATAGCAGCAGAGAAGGCTGGTGCGGACGAGGCGCTAATGCTTGATATTAATGGCTTCGTGAACACGACGAATGCCTGCAATTTTTTTATAGTTAAAAAAGATGAAGTCTGGACCAGTACAGGTGACTACTGCATGAACGGAATTACTAGGCAAAAGGTGATAGATATCTGTAGATCAGACGGTATACCAGTATACGAGAAAAACTTTTCTTTAGTCGATACGTACAGTGCGGAAGAGGCTTTTCTTACGGGGACTTTTGGGGCGCAAACCCCAGTGGGATCTATTGATGGAAGAAGTATAGGTAAAGGCGAATTAGGTCCAATCACAGAACGCATTAGAAAGCTTTATAAGCTATTAATTAAAAAAGAGTGTGCATGATTAATTTAGCAGTGTGGTCTGGACCGAGAAATATTTCAACAGCCTTAATGTATTCATTTGGTAATCGAGACGATTTCGAAATAATCGATGAGCCGTTTTATGGAAATTATCTGATTGAAACGGGTTTAGATCATCCAATGCGAGAAGAAATTATGTTATCGCAACCAGAAAATGTCACAGGCGTGATAGATAATTTGACAAAAGATAGATCAATTATTGGGAAAAATTTATACCAAAAGCATATGACTCATCATATGGTTTGTTCCGTTCCACGAGGTTGGCTTGACCAAGTAAAACACGTTTTTTTACTTAGACATCCTGCAAGAGTAATTTCGAGTTTTGCAAAAAAATACAACAAAATCAGTGAGCAAGATATTGGTTTTAAAAAACAAGTGGAGCTTTTTTTGGAAATTACAGAACGTGGCTTAAACCCTATTGTTGTAAATTCTGAAGACATCCGAAAGAAACCCGAAGAGACACTTACAAAACTATGTGATAGAATTAATTTAGGCTTTCAAAAGTCGATGCTGTCTTGGTCAAAGGGTGGGCATATAAAAGATGGTGTTTGGGCTTCACATTGGTACGGGTCAGCACATAAATCTACCGGGTTTTCTGGTCCAGAAGATAAGCTGCCAAATTTGAAAGGAAGAAACGCAAATCTAGCAGAAGCTTCTATGCCTTTTTATAGTTCTCTATTAAAGTTTGCTATTTAAAAAGAATGAAGCCTGTTTTTTCAACATCTGAACCACCCATACTCAAGGTTAATGGAAAAAACCATGGGTACCCAGTAAGAAGAATTTTCTGTGTTGGTAGAAATTATGTTGAACATGTTCTTGAACTTGGAAATAAGGTAGAAAAAAAACAGCCGTTTTATTTTACTAAATCAGCATTTTCATTATTGGGATCAGAAAAAAACCTTACCTATCCCCCTATGACAAATGAATTACATCACGAGGTAGAATTGGTTGTTGCTCTTGCAAAACCACTTCAAAAAGCAAAAAGGGAAGACCTAGAGGGTTCCATATTTGGGTATGCTTGTGGCCTAGACATGACTAGGCGTGATTTACAAAGTTTAGCAAAAAAACAGGGTAAACCGTGGGATATGTCAAAAGATTTTGATGGTTCTGCTATAATAGGGGAAATCACAGAGGCTAAAAAAGTTCCCAAAATAAAAAATGCAAATCTAAAGTTGTTTTTGAATAATAAACTTCAGCAGCACGGACAAATCCCAGATATGATCCATTCCGTCGACGAAATACTTTTGGATTTATCGAAATATACTCAATTAATTCCTGGAGATATAATAATGACTGGCACACCATCAGGTGTTAGTTCAGTGAAAAAAGGTGATTTGCTTGTTGCAAAAATAGATGGCTTAACAGACTTAAAAGTAAAAATAACGTAATAATTGTCTAACCTGAGAGGCCAAGTAAATTTCTAGCTTCTTGTGAGGTCGCAACGGGTCTGTTGTGCTTCTCACATAATTCAACAGCTCGCTTAACAAGTGCTGCATTAGATGGTGCTAGGGTAGTCTTATCAAGCCGAACATTATCCTCCATACCAACCCTTGTATGTCCGCCAGCTTGAATAGACCATTCGTTAACTAGTATTTGGTTTGCACCTATTCCCGCTCCACACCATTCTGATTTTGGAGCACGTTTCTGCATTAATTCAACATAAAAATTGAATATAGTTTTATCTGCTGGCATAGCGTTTTTTATACCCATTACGAACTGAACATATAAATCGCCAAATAGCAGTCCCTTAGAGTGCATATCGATAGCATTAATTATATGTGAAAGATCGAAGGCCTCTACTTCGGGCATAATTTTGTGGATGCGCATTTGCTCTGCTAACCAAAGAATTAGTTCTGGTGAGTTTTCATAAACTCGTGTTGGAAAATTGTTAGAACCTACTGATAAAGATGCCATATCTGGCTTTAATGGCAACATTCCACCCCGTTCTTTTCCAGAACCAGATCTTCCACCTGTTGAAAACTGAATAATCATACCTGGGCAATGCTTTGAAATACCATCCTTTAGCAAAGAGAACTTTTCTGGATCAGATGTTGGTGTTTCATCTTCGTTTCTAACATGAGCGTGGCATATGGTTGCTCCTGCTTCGAAAGCTTCATGTGTACTTTCTATCTGTTCAGATATCGAAATTGGCACATTAGGGTTGTCTTTCTTTTTTGGAACAGATCCAGTGATTGCAACACAAATAATACATGGTTTGCTCATTAAGCTTTTTCTACTTTCAATAATGATTTATTTTTATTGTTGGATCACTAAACCATTTTAAATAAGTTCGAGCAAGGTTCGAGATGTATGATAAATAAAAAGCGACTGTCAATTTTAACAGTGATTTTAGCGGCAATTTTGTGGGGCTCAACAGGAACTGTTCAAGCGCTTATTCCTGAATATAAAGAGCCCTTGGTTATAGGCGCTGTGCGTCTCTATGTGGCAGCAATTTTTCTATTTTTAATATCG
>CACAPQ010000023.1 GCA_902534325.1 Paracoccaceae bacterium
TAGAGACTTGCCAAACGGTTGCTGTTACTTGGAAGGGAAAATGTGATGCAGATTCGTGAGGCCCTAACTTTTGACGATGTTTTGTTGGTTCCAGCTCAGTCTTCTATTTTGCCGTCAGATGTTGACACGCGGACTCAGGTTACAAAAGAAATAACTTTGAATATCCCTTTGTTAAGCTCAGCTATGGATACGGTTACGGAATCTCAGATGGCTATCACTATGGCGCAGGCTGGCGGCATTGGGGTTATACATCGTAACCTTGAAGTTGAACATCAAGCTGAGGAAGTCAGAAGAGTAAAAAGATTTGAAAGTGGGATAGTTTATAATCCTATCACTCTCGGTGAAAACCAGACTTTGGCTGATGCTAATATCCTGAGAGATCGATATAACGTAACCGGCTTTCCCGTTGTAGATGAAAAAGACCGTGTCGTGGGAATTGTGACCAATCGAGATATGCGGTTTGCTGCCGATAACAGCACACCGGTTTCAAGAATGATGACAAAAGAAAACTTAGCTATTTTAACCGAGCCTGCGGACCGTCAGCAAGCAATTAACCTGATGAAAGAAAGGCGTATTGAAAAGTTACTTATTACGGATGTGAAAGGGCGACTTACTGGTTTGCTGACTTTAAAAGATACGGAGCAAGCTGTTTTGAACCCAACGGCTTGCAAAGATGACCTTGGAAGGTTAAGGGTTGCGGCTGCAACAACAGTTGGTGACGAGGGATACCTAAGGTCAGATTGTTTAATAGATGCTGGAGTTGACTTGCTGGTCATAGATACTGCCCATGGGCATTCTGATGCGGTTATTGAGGCTGTAAGTAGGGTAAAAAAAGCTTCGAGTAACATTCAAGTGGTGGCGGGAAATGTTGCAACTGCCGATGCATGTAGGGCTCTGATTGATGTGGGGGCCAACGCTATAAAAGTTGGAATTGGCCCTGGATCAATTTGTACCACGCGGATGGTTGCAGGTGTCGGGGTCCCACAATTGACCGCAATATTGGATTGTGTGGAGGCTTGCGGTGAAACACCCGTTATTGCTGATGGAGGTATAAAATTCTCAGGAGACTTTGCCAAAGCAATTGCCGCAGGAGCTTCTTGTGCGATGGTTGGCAGTATGATTGCAGGAACGGATGAAAGCCCCGGTGAGGTGATTTTATATCAGGGTAGATCTTTCAAGGCTTATAGAGGAATGGGTTCACTTGGAGCGATGGCGCGAGGCTCAGCAGATAGATATTTTCAAAAAGATGCAGCTAGCGATAAACTAGTACCAGAAGGAATAGAGGGCCAAGTCCCATATAAAGGTCCAGCTAACGCAGTAATCCACCAAATGGTAGGTGGATTAAGAGCTTCTATGGGCTATACTGGATGCCAGACAATCGCAGAGATGAGGAGAGACTGTCAGTTTGTTAAAATAACAGGATCAGGGCTGAAAGAAAGTCATGTGCATGACGTCCAAATTACAAGAGAGAGCCCAAATTATCGTATCATTTGATCAGTGACACCGGGAGCGCATATCGCAGCCGCAATTGAAGTGCTCGATCAAATTCTTGCGGGGAAAAATGCTGAGGTTTCTCTGATTAAGTGGGGTAGATCTAACCGGTTTGCAGGAAGTGGAGACCGTCATGCAATAAGAGATATTGTATACGATGCCTTACGGCAAAAAAATAGTCTCACGAAAAGATCAAAAAATATATCCGGTAGGTCTTGGATTATTGCTCTTCTTAAAAAGAGGGAAGTAAATCTCGAGGAATATTTTGGGGCAACCAGATACAGTCCAACAAAAATAAAAAAATGGGAATTGGAGCTTTTACCGATAGAAAATGAAAGCGACTTATATGATATTCCAGATTGGCTATGGCCAAAATGGAAAGCATCTTTGGGGATAAAGGCAATTGAGGTTGCTGATACGCTTAAGGAGCGGGCAAATATTTTTCTGCGGGTAAATATAATTAAAGGCACTAGGGAGGATGCAATTCAAGCTTTAGAAAAAGATGGTATTATTTCAAAATTTCATCCAACCGTATCTACTGCATTAATTGTAAAGAAAGGAACCAGAAAAATAAAGAATTCTGAAGCATACAATATAGGTTTAGTTGAGCTTCAGGACGCATCAAGTCAGGCAAGTGTATTAAAATTAAATATAGATCAGAATGGACCAATATTAGACTTTTGCGCCGGGGGAGGTGGAAAATCTCTCGCATTGAGTGCTTATTTGAATAAGCCAATTTTTGCATATGATGCTAATTTTGAGAGAATGAAGGATTTGCCTAATCGGGCCCGTCGTTCAAGTGCAAATATCCGAGTTATAAAATCTAACGATTTAAGAAAATCTCATTATGGATTGGTTTTTTGTGATGTTCCTTGTTCTGGAAGCGGTAGTTGGCGCAGAGATCCTGAAGGAAAATGGGCATTAAAGTTACAAGATTATGAAAGATTATTATCTCTGCAAAAAAATATTCTAGCGACTGCCTCACAATTAGTTAAACCAAATGGGAATTTAGTTTATGCAACGTGTTCGATACTTAAGGATGAAAACAAAGTTCAAATTCAAAAGTTTTTAGACAAAACAAATGATTGGGCATTGAAGAAAGAAAAGTTAAGTATTCCTAGTGAGTTAGGGGATGGTTTTTATTTTTCTATTCTCAAAAGAAAGTAAAAAATCCTAAAAATATTTAACAATTTCTCAGATTTTTCTTGCAATGTTCTTATTATATACTCATAAAAGAACAATACTAGAACAAAAGTGGTATTGCTCCTTAAGTTACACTGTGAGATAAAAAGGCAGATTAGAATGGCAGAATTATTATCGATGGAATCAAAACGGAATAACGAAAAGCAAAAAGCACTGGATAGTGCTTTAGCTCAAATAGAACGACAGTTTGGCAAAGGCTCAATTATGAAATTGGGCGCTGACAATCCAGTTCAAGAAATTGAGGCAACCTCTACAGGATCTTTGGGGTTAGATATTGCACTTGGTATTGGAGGTCTTCCAAAAGGCCGCATTATCGAAATCTATGGACCAGAAAGTTCTGGAAAAACGACACTTACGCTACATTGCGTAGCCGAAGAGCAAAAGAAGGGAGGAGTATGTGCATTTGTAGATGCAGAGCATGCTTTAGATCCCCAATACGCAAAAAAGTTGGGAGTGGATTTGGATGAATTACTAATTTCACAACCAGACACTGGAGAGCAGGCATTGGAAATAACGGATACGCTCGTAAGGTCAGGTGCCGTGAGTATGGTTGTTGTTGATTCCGTCGCGGCTTTAACGCCAAAATCTGAACTTGAAGGCGACATGGGTGATCACAATGTTGGTGTCCAAGCACGTTTGATGAGCCAAGCGATGCGAAAACTTACGGGGTCAATTAGTAGAAGTAACTGTATGGTTATATTTATTAACCAAATTAGAATGAAGATTGGCGTCATGTTTGGAAGTCCTGAAACAACTACAGGTGGAAACGCTCTAAAATTCTATTCCTCAGTCAGGCTTGATATCAGGAGAATTGGGGCAATCAAAGATAGAGACGAGATCGTTGGAAATTCGACGCGTGTTAAAGTTGTGAAAAACAAGGTTGCGCCACCATTCAAGCAAGTCGAATTCGATATAATGTATGGAGAAGGTATCTCAAAAACTGGCGAACTGCTGGATTTAGGTGTCAATGCGGGAGTGGTTGAGAAATCGGGAGCCTGGTACAGTTACGGAGATGAACGAATTGGCCAAGGAAGAGAAAATGCTAAAATATTTTTATCAGAGAATGAAGACATAGCCTATGAATTAGAGGATAAAATTCGTGCTTCACACGGATTAGAATTTGAGATACCTAACGCTAAAGATGATGATGAAATTTTAGAAGCTTAAGTAATTCCTTTACAGTATTAAGGGCCCCACAGGGGCCCCTTTTGTATTGTCAGTTTCATTGATACTGTGGACATTATTGCTTGTGCCATATACAGGATCGAGCAGTTAGATTTGGAATAAAAATATGGCTTCATTAAACGAAATTCGTTCTACTTTTTTAAATTACTTTAAAAAAAATGGTCATGAAATTGTTGCTTCTAGCCCTCTAGTTCCTAGAAACGATCCCACTTTGATGTTTACTAACTCTGGGATGGTCCAATTTAAAAATCTTTTTACAGGGCTTGAAAAAAGAGATTATTTAAGAGCTGTTACCGCCCAGAAGTGCGTAAGGGCCGGTGGGAAGCATAACGATCTAGATAATGTTGGTTATACAGCGCGCCATCATACTTTTTTTGAAATGTTGGGAAATTTTTCGTTTGGGGATTATTTTAAATCAGAAGCAATTCCTCTTGCTTGGAATTTGATAACCAAAGAATTTGGAATTCCTGCCGAAAAGTTATATGTAACTGTTTTCCATACTGATGATGAAGCTGCTTTGATTTGGAAAAAAGTTGGTGTTCCTGATGATCGTATAATAAAAATTAGTACTTCTGACAATTTTTGGCAAATGGGGCCTACAGGCCCATGCGGACCGTGCACAGAAATTTTTTATGACCATGGTGAGCAAATTTGGGGTGGACCGCCTGGATCGCCAGAGGAAGACGGCGATCGTTTCATTGAGATTTGGAACATAGTATTTATGCAAAATGAGCGGTTAGACGACGGTTCAATGAAAGAACTTGATATTCAATCTATTGACACAGGTATGGGATTAGAACGTATAGGCGCTTTACTTCAAGGTAGCCACGATAATTACGATACGGATACAATGAGAAATCTGATGCTTGCTTCAGCTGAAGCTACCTCGTCAGATCTTGATGGAAAGCATAATGTTCACCATAGAGTTATTGCTGACCATTTGCGTTCAACAGCCTTTTTAATTGCTGATGGTGTGTTGCCAGCAAATGATGGGAGGGGATACGTGTTGCGGCGCATCATGCGAAGAGCAATGCGCCATATCCATTTGCTCGGTTCAAAAAAACCCATCATGCATAATCTTGTCGTATCGCTAATCCAACAAATGGGTAGCGCTTATCCTGAATTAGGACTTGCGCAGTCGTTGATCGAGGAAACTCTACTTCAAGAAGAAACACGTTTTAGACAGACTCTTGATCGCGGATTAAAATTACTTGATGATGAATTGGCGAGGGTTCCCGAAGGCGAGGAGTTTTCTGGAGAAACTGCTTTCAAATTATATGACACATATGGGTTCCCTTTAGACCTTACACAAGATGCTTTAAGAGAGAAGGGTAGGGTTGTTAACACTGCCGCGTTTGATATCGCAATGGCGGATCAAAAAGCTAAAGCGCGTGCGGCTTGGGTTGGTACAGGGCAACTTACTGATGATGCGATTTGGTTTGAGCTTGCAGATAATATCTTACCAACTGAATTCTTAGGTTACGAAACTGACACGGCTGAGGCCCAATTACAAAAATTAGTTAAAGATGGAGTTGAAGTTTTATCGGCCAAAGCAGGCGATACAGTTCAACTAATTTTCAATCAAACACCTTTTTATGCAGAAAGTGGTGGCCAAGTAGGTGATCAGGGTTACGTCCAAACCTCTGATTGTTTGATACAAATAAATGATACAAAAAAGTTTGCTGGTTTATTTATACATTCAGGCTCGGTTTCAACAGGTTCCGTTGAAGAAGGGGATAGTGTTTCACTGTTTGTTGACGCTGAGAGAAAAAATAGAATTAAAGCCAACCATTCTGCTACGCATTTATTACATGAAGCGCTGAGACAGTTACTGGGCGATCACGTTGTGCAGCGGGGATCTTTAAATGCTGAAGATAGGCTGCGCTTTGATTTTAGCCATTCTTCACTTTTAACTAATGAAGAAATTCAGTCGATTGAAAAGTCAGTTAATAAGTACATAAGACAAAATTCATCTGTGCAGACGCGAATAATGACGCCTGATGATGCTAGAGCAATAGGAGCTCAAGCTCTTTTTGGAGAAAAATATGGGGACGAAGTCCGTGTTGTCTCTATGGGGCACCAAAAAGACTCAGGCAAAGGTCTTGGAGGTCAAACCTATTCTTTGGAACTCTGCGGCGGCACTCACGTTAAACGAACGGGAGAAATTGGTGCTTTTACAATTTTGTCAGATAGTGCGTCTAGTTCCGGGGTCCGCCGCATAGAAGCTCTTACTGGTGAAAACACTGTAATACATCTGGCCAAAAGGTCTCAACAAGTAAATGAATTGGGCGCTTTATTAAAGGTTTCAACCGATGAACTTACTCAACGAGTAAATGTTTTGATGGAAGAAAGGAAAAACCTTACCAGTGAAGTAGCAGAGCTTAAAAGAAAACTCGCACTTTCTGGCGGAGAAAATGGTAAAACACCAAAAGCTGAGAAGATAAATGGGATTTCTTTTTTTACTCAGATCTACTCTGGAATTTCTGGAAAAGACTTACCTCCACTAGTTGATGAGCATAAAGACCGCTTGAAAAGTGGAGTTGTTCTTTTAATTACAGAAAGCGATAATCGGGTTGCTGTTGCCGTTGGTGTTTCCTCTGATCTTACTAACAAAATTTCTGCAGTTGACATTGTGCGAATTGCTGTTTCCAAACTTGGAGGAAAAGGTGGTGGAGGCCGTCCAGATCTTGCTCAAGGTGGTGGAACGGATATTTCAGGAGCTGATGCGGCGATAACTGCAGTGAAAAAACTGCTATAATAAAACTCTAATTTCCAATTTTGGTTATATCATATGGCGTTGATTGATATATAGAATTAATCCAATTTCCATACAATAAGTGGCCATGTGAACGCCATCGGTTATCTGGTTTTGCTGTTGGGTCATCTCCTGGATAGTAGTTTTTAGGAACTTCTATTTGCTTTCCTGTTTCAATATCTCTGTCATACTCTTGCTTTAACGTATCACTGTCGTATTCAAAATGATTAAAGATATAGAGGGATCTGTTTTTGGCGTCCTCAATTAGGCAAGGCCCAACTTCATCACTGCCAAGAAGTGTTTTAAGTTGTGGAACAGAAATTATATCGTCATTATTAATTTCGGTCCAACGACTTACCGGTATAATGAAGTCATCTGAAAAACCCCGAAGATATTTTGAGTTAGGGTTTAAATTTTTATGGCGAAAGCACCCAAAAGCTTTTTCTTTTAAAATTTGTTTTTCTATATCATAAAAATGTTTCAACATAGCCATGCCACCCCAGCATACACCAAAAGTTGAATGAACGTGCGTTTGAGTCCAATTAAATATTTTTACTATTTCTTTCCAGTAAGTTACTTCCTCATAATCAAGATGTTCAATTGGCGCCCCTGTAATTATTAGTCCATCGAACTTTTTACCACTGTCGAAGACCTCTGAGAAAGGTTTGTAAAAACTTTTCATATGTTCGGCAGCTGTATTTTTTGTCTCATGATTACTGATGCTTATCAATGAGAGCTCAATTTGAAGTGGGGTGGCGCCTATTAATCTTGCAAATTGGTTTTCAGTTTGAATTTTTTTAGGCATCAAATTAAGAAGCCCAATTTGCAAAGGCCTTATATCTTGCCGTGTTGCTTGGTCTTCTGACATTACCATCACGCCCTCTTTCGAGAGAACTTCAAAGGCAGGTAGAGAAGACGGGAGCTTTATTGGCATTTTAATAACTATTTATTTTTTTTTGAAATTGTTGATCCAATTAATGAATTAAATTCTGACGGCGTTTTTACTTGGGAGATTAAATCTGCTTGAACTGTTATCCCCCAAGAAGCCATAGACTTATAAATTGGGTTTCTATGCTTCATGGCTTCACCATAAGCCCAGCGAACAAATTCATCTGGGTCCACGTTGTCAATAGAACAATTATTTATCTTGAGATATTGTTTCCATTTCAAATCTAAAAAATTTGGGTCATAACACATAGGTTTAGGGTTCTTATCGAAACGTTTTATCAATTCATCCGTATGGTGGTCTGATCCCTGAATCCACACCATAAGAGTATTTTCTGACAAAGTTTTTAAAACTGGGTCATTGGGGTTTTCAGGATTAACTACCTCACATATTGATCCCCCTGTATCGCAAACAAAGTTTGGATAGCCATAAATTCTATTAGATTTATTGATAAAATTTGGAGTATCTAATAGCGCTTGTACCTCCGCGATATGATGCTGAGCTTGGCGTTTTTTATATTCTTTTATACTGAGTCCGCCTTTTTCCTCATTACCCGGTTTGCCAAGATAATTTGAAAGAGGAGCGAGGTTATTAAAGCTAATGTTTGAAGATATATGAATAGAGTCTCCGAGGAGTAATTCTCTGAGGTAAGGGGACTTCATAGCGTCTTCTTTGTAGCTATCTTCTATATGCTCGCCCATGTACCTAGTGCCAATGCGATAGTCGATTGAATAATGGTACCACTCACCAGATTGACGAAGCATATTTGAAATATGAGTTTTGCCTAGGCCCGACATTCCGAACAAAACAACTTTCTTGTTGTCTGCCGCCAGCCATTCTTCTTGTGTTGAGTACATTCCACTCTCCGTTTACCATCAGTTACTAGGTAAACTCTGCATTTGTGTTGGTCAATCAGGCAGATAAAACAAACCTCGATCCATTTAATTAAATTAACGCTCTTGTTTTTATTCTAAAAGGGCTTCCCATACACGTTTTTTGATTTAATTATCTATAAATAGATTAATTTAGTAGAGTATTTTTATGAATAGTTACCTTTTTTCGCCCATTTCACTTTCGGGTGTGAGCATTCCGAATAGAATAGTAGTTGCTCCGATGTGCCAATACAGCGCTAATGAAGGTAATGCTACAGACTGGCATCTTATGCATTTGGGTCAATTTGCTGTTTCAGGCGTGGGTTTGATTTTTACTGAAGCTGTTGGTGTTGAAATGAGCGGTAGAATTTCTCCTGGATGCCTGGCCCTTTGTTCCGATGACCATGAACAAAATTTGAAAAGGGTCGTTGATTTTTGCCATGACTTTGGAAACGCAAAAATGGGTATTCAAATTGCTCATGCCGGCCGAAAAGGATCAACTGAATTGCCTTGGTTGGGTGGAAAACCTATACCATCTCAAGACCCTAGAGGATGGAAAACTGATGGACCATCTGCAGAAGCCTATGCTCAAACCGATTGGGAAGCCCCTCAGGCTCTAGATGAAGAGGGGCTTTCTAGGATTAAATCTGCCTTCTTGGAGGCTGCAAAGCGTGCAGATCGGATAGGCTTTGATGTTTTGGAGATACATGCCGCCCATGGCTATTTGTTACATCAATTTTTATCTCCTCTTAGCAATCTAAGGAATGATCAATATGGAGGATCTCTTGAAGACCGCATGCGATTTCCTTTAGAGGTTTTTGAGGCAGTTTCAAAAGTTTGGCCAAAGCAAAAAGCAATAGGGGTTAGGTTTTCAGCAACGGATTGGGTTGATAGATCCAGTTGGGATATAAAAGAGTCTTCAGAATTCGCCAAAGAGTTAAAGAAAAGAGGTTGCAATTTTATAGATGTATCAAGTGCGGGAAACTCTCCAGAACAACAAATTGAGGTTGGTCCTGGTTATCAAACTGGTTTTGCGTCAGAAATTAAGCGCGAAACAGGCATTGCAACAATGGCAGTAGGTCAAATCACAGAAGCATTTCAGGCTGAAGCCATTATTAGAACGGGACAAGCCGATATGGTATCAATGGCACGAGGAATGTTGGCAGATCCAAGATGGGCTTGGCACGCAGCTGAAGTTTTAGGTGAGCAGGCCGCATATGCTCCTCAGTACATGCGATCTAACAAAGCGCTGAGAGGACTTCCAATCCCAGGAAATCCTCCAGTTGCCAAAAAAGCATAAAGGTTGGTCTAATTTGACTTTCAATTCAATATCATTTCTCGCGTTTTAATGAGGGCGTCATTGATTCCCAAACTCCGTCCTTTTTTAAACGATGATAAATAGCACCAATTAAATGTAGTCCAACCAACCAATACACAATTGATACTGAGACTTCATGCCAACCTATAATTGTTTCTATTATGATCCCACTTTTAAGGCCTAGCCAGTATAAACAGCCAATGACTAGGCCGGACAGTGCTATAGATATCATCCCAATATACATGCCATAATGTACTGCTTTTGCTATCGCTCTTTGCACCATAGGCGTATCGGGTGGCAAAGATGATTTTTGTGTTCGTTTCATGTAAACAAATCGGGCCACCAAAAATAAAATGAATAAGAGAGCAAAAGCTATTTCGAATTTTAGTAGGGCTAAATCTTCTAATTGATTTATATTATCAATTTGCTTTGAAATACCATAGGCAAATAGAATTACAAAACTCCAATGAAATATCTTCGCAGTTAGACTGTAATTTGGTTTTACTATTTCAACTTCTGTATTTCGCATTTACTACTCTCTTAGGTCCATTCTAAAATTTAGTTCAATACAACATCATAATTACAAGATCATCTAAAAAAATATATACTTTAAATTTTAATTTTCCATTTCAAAAAACTTTAATAAATTACTCTAAAACTCAGTTTTAAAACCATTATTCCCACTCTATAGTGCCAGGTGGCTTGGAAGTTATATCGTATGTAACTCTATTTATACCTTCAACTTCGTTGATTAATCGGGTTGCTGTTTCGCTTAAAAATTCGTGACTAAAAGGATAATAATCAGCGGTCATTCCGTCTACTGAAGTTACCGCTCGCAGCGTGCAGGCGTAATCGTAAGTTCGGCCATCTCCCATAACTCCCACAGTCCGAACGGGCAATATTGCTACAAATGCTTGCCATATCTCATTATAGAGCCCATGTTTGCGGATTTGATCAATATAAACAGCATCTGCTCTACGCAAAATTTCAAGTTTCGCTCTTGTTATCTTACCTGGGCATCTAATTGCTAAACCTGGGCCGGGAAAAGGATGTCGACTGATAAAATTCTCGGGTAATTTTAGCTCTCGCCCTAATTCGCGTACTTCATCTTTGAAAAGTTCTCTCAATGGCTCAAGCAGTTTCAAACCCATTTTCTCTGGTAAACCGCCTACATTATGATGCGATTTTATTGTAACCGAGGGGCCTCCCTTAAATGAAACACTCTCTATTACGTCTGGATATAGGGTCCCCTGCGCTAAAAATTCAGCATTTTCAATTTTATTTGCGTACTTTTGAAATACGTCAATGAATAATCGCCCAATTATTTTACGTTTAGTTTCAGGATCAGATTGCCCTCCTAATTCACCTAAAAATAGTTCTGATTCATCTGCGTGTATTAAGGGAATATTATAATTCTCTTTAAACATTGTTACGACTTCTTCGGCCTCTCCTTGTCGGAGTAAGCCGTGATCAACAAATACGCAGGTAAGTTGATCGCCTATAGCTTCATGAATTAGAACCGCAGCAACTGAGCTGTCCACCCCTCCCGATAATCCGCAAATAACTTTTTTAGAGCCAACTTCTTCTTTAATTTTTTTAATTGCGACCTCTCTGTATGCCTCCATTGTCCAATTTTGCTCAATGTCTGCTATTGAGATAAAATTTTCAAATAAAGTCTGACCATTTGGCGTATGATGAACTTCCGGATGAAATTGGACAGCATAAAAATGACGATTTGTATCGCCAATTATTGCATATGGAGCATTTGAAGAAAAACCAAATACTTCAAAGCCGGGTGCGATACTGCTGACGTGGTCTCCGTGACTCATCCAGACCTGTTCTTTTTGATCAAGAAACCATCCTTTTAGTAAATCTGACGAATTTTTTCTTTCAACAAAAGCTTTTCCAAATTCAGCGGTTCCTACTCCAGATTTTACTTCACCACCAAGCTGCTGCATCATCACTTGCTGGCCATAGCAAATACCTAACAAGGGCAGCCCAATCTCAAAAATAACTGGGTGAGCTCTCGGGCTTCCATCTCTTGTAACGCTGTCTGGCCCGCCGGATAAAATTATTGCTTTTGGTGAAAGTTGACTTAGCAAATACTCATTTACATTCTGATATGGGTGTATCTCACAATAAACGTTAAGTTCGCGTAGTCTACGTGCTATCAGTTGCGTAACTTGGCTTCCAAAATCTACAATGAGTAAGCAATCATAAGAGTTAATATTCATAAAGGCCGTCTATTATTTATCTCGACATCATTCAAGTTTATTAGCTAAAAATTATAGGCAAATAATGAACTAGTTCTTATTTTTGGGGATGTCGCTTTCTCCCCTCAATAGCCGTAATCCAGAGCACAATTCAATTAGGTTACAGATAGATAACGAAACATCAATTTATAGGTAACGGATCATTTATTTTGGCTAAAATAGCGACTTTAAAAAGAACCAGAGGTGGCGGTGGAGCCGCTCGTCGTGCTTCGCGAACGTCAATAAGTTATGAAACAGCAAAATTTATTGAAAGAAAAATACCTTTATTTGAAGTTTTGAACGAGGAAGCTCTTCAAATAATAGAAAACAACGCTGAGCTCATGTTGGAAGAGGTGGGGGTAGCTTTTGTTAATAATCCAGGAGCTCTCGAGAAATGGAAAAATGCGGGAGCAGATATTGATGGTGAGCGCGTTCATGTTCCTAAAGGTTTGGCAAAAGAACTGATTAAGACTGCGCCATCCAGTTTTATACAGCATGCTAGGAACCCTGATCGCTCTGTTGAAATAGGCGGAAAAACATTAGTATGTGCTCCTGTCTATGGACCACCATTTGTAAGAGATTTAAAAGGTGGTCGTCGGTACGCGACAATCGAAGACTTTCAAAAGTTTGTTAAACTTGGGTATATGTCAAAGTGGCTGCATCATTCCGGTGGAACGCTTTGTGAGCCAACAGACGTCCCAGTAAATAAACGACATTTAGATATGTTACTTGCTCATATGACACTTTCAGATAAACCCTTTATGGGCTCAGTTACAGAACCTTCTAGGGCACAAGATAGCGTCGATATGTGCGAAATATTATTTGGCTCTGATTTTGTTCAAAACAAAACAGTAATGACTTCGCTGATTAATATTAATTCACCAATGACTTTTGACGATGTCATGATGGGTGCAATGGAGGTTTATGCCAAAAATAACCAGGCTTGTATCGTATCTCCTTTCATTGTTGGCGGTGCAATGGCTCCGGTATCAATTGCGGGAACTTTGACCCAGGTCCTAGCAGAAGTATTAGCTGGTGTTGCATACAACCAATTAATTAGGCCAGGTGCACCAGTGATTTTTGGAACTTTTGTATCATCCATTGATATGAATTCAGGAGCTCCTACTTTTGGTACGCCAGAAGCGAGCCATATTCTTTATGGAGCAGGTCAGTTAGCCCGTCGTCTCAGGTTGCCGTTTAGATCTGGAGGAGGACTCTGTGGTTCTAAGTTGCCTGACGCTCAAGCTGCCTATGAATCTGCTAACACGTTAAATGCGGCTTTACTTGGTGGGGTCAATTTTATGTTGCATGCCTGTGGCTGGTTAGAGGGTGGTTTAGTATCCTCATTCGAAAAGTTTGTTATGGATGCGGATCAATTGGGTGTTCTACATCAGATGGCTAAGGGTATTGTAATGGACGAGAATGCTCAGGCTCTAGATGCTATCAGAGAGGTAGGCCCTGGTGGGCACTATTTGGGTTGCGTACATACACAGGCTAATTTTCAAAGTGCATTTTGGAGGACAGACCTTTTTGATTATAAACCTTTTGAAACCTGGCAAGAAGAAGGAGGGCTAGATACGATGTCGCTGGCTTCAAGAAGGGTTAAAAATCTATTAGATAATTACGCCAAACCTTCTTTAGAAGTTGAAGTCGAAGAAGCTTTAAACGCTTTCGTTAATAATAAAAAAGCCTCAATGCCCGATAGTTTCACTTAGAAGATTGACTACCTTTTATTACGCATGGCAAATTTATTGAATTACCCTTATAATTTAGAAAAAATATGTTATATTAACAACATATTAGGGTGAATTAATATGCGAGATCTTAAAGTTCCTAGCCAAAGACATCCAGAAAAGGCTCATAAAGTTGATAATCCTCAGCCTAAAAAGCCAGATTGGATAAGGGTTAAGGCACCAATTAGTGAGGGATACAAGATAACTCGCAATATAATGCGTGATAATAATCTGGTGACGGTATGTGAAGAGGCTGGTTGTCCAAATGTAGGTGAGTGTTGGAGCCAAGGTCACGCAACTATGATGATTATGGGCGATATATGCACGCGCGGTTGCTCTTTTTGCAATATAGCAACTGGGAAGCCATCTAATTTAGATATTTTTGAACCTGGTCGCGTGGCCGTCGCAGTTAAAAAACTTGGACTAAACCACGTCGTAATTACGTCTGTTGACCGAGACGACTTAAATGATGGTGGCGCAGATCACTTTGCTCAAACAATCAGAGCTGTGCGCAAACAGAGTCCTAGTACTACGATTGAAATTTTGACGCCGGATTTCTTAAAGTGTGAGGAAAATACTTTAGAAACTGTTGTTGAGGCAAAACCAGATGTATTTAATCACAATTTAGAAACTGTTCCTGGGCTCTATCCAAAAGTAAGACCTGGAGCTCGTTATTTTCATTCACTACGAATTTTGCAAAGAGTCAAAGAGATGGATCCATCTATGTTTACTAAATCTGGCATTATGGTGGGCCTTGGAGAGGATAGACAGTCGGTTATGCAGGTTATGGATGATTTACGGTCTGCAGATGTAGATTTTTTAACCATCGGCCAATATCTTCAGCCCACACCAAAACACCACGCAGTAGATCGGTTTGTACACCCTGATGAATTCAGCTCATATGAACAGGCAGCTTATGGCAAAGGTTTCTTGATGGTTTCAGCAACGCCGCTCACACGATCTTCTTATCACGCGGGCGATGACTTTAAAAAGCTGCGTGAAGCCCGAAATTTAAAGCTTAGCCAAAGACAAATCTAAAATAATCAAAGTTAAGGCAAAGGACACTCTAAAGTTCGTGTTGCCCAATTTTCTTCTTGAGGTGGGGCAGGTACATCTTTGCATCTTTAGCGTGTGGATGGATGTTTAAGAGCAGTTCGTAGGCTTTGACGGCTTCTTTTAGAGCTCCGAGGTGAACGTTTATCATAGCCAAACCCGAAATCGCTCCAAAGTGTCGGGGCTCGCGAGATAAAACTTCAAATACATCGGTCTCTGATCCAGCTAAGTTGCCATTGAAGAACCTAACAGTGGCCCGCTTATTCCAAGCCTCAACGAAATCGGGGTTCTTTTGGATAAGTTTAGTTAACTCTTTTTCCGCTTTGACCAGGTTACCACTATCCATCGCTAACAAAGCTTGTGACATCATTTTTTTTTCAGCCAAATCTTTATGCGAATTAATCCAAGCCTCTTGAATATCCATTTTGATTGTTTTTGCTGCTGCTGCGGATGGTGCTGATGCCAATTTATCCAGCAAATCTTGTGTTGAAGACGCTTTTACTGCAGTCAAACTGAATAAAAACAAGACAAATACTTTTGAGATTAGTTTCAAACCCTGACCCCTTCATTTACAGCCTACCAAAAAATTAGTTTGGGTATCCTTTTGGTCAAGGATAGGTAAACTAGTCAGCGTTTTTAATCCAACCTCCGCCCAATACTCTTGAGCAATTTTCGTCATAAAAAACGCATGCCTGACCGGGTGCTACGCCTTGCTCTGGCTCATAAAGCTCAACTTCAGCGGTATTTTTAGAGTTTGGCCTTACTACTGCATCTTGGGGAGGGCGCGTTGAACGAACTTTAACTTTCATTTTCCATTGTTTTTTTGAAAAGAAATTTTCATCACCTAACCAGTTAATTGCATCAACTTTTATCATATGAGCTTTTAAAAGTTCTTTTGGTCCAACAATAACCCTTCGTTTTTCAACATCCAAAGAAATTACATACAAAGGATCACTTAATCCACCAACGCCTAAACCTCTTCTTTGACCAACTGTGAAATTGATTATTCCCGCATGTTCCCCCAGAATGCGACCATCAGCATGTACAATTTCTCCCGGTTCCGCTGCTCCCGGTCTTAGTTTTTCAATAACCGCCGCATAATCACCGTTTGGTACAAAACAGATATCTTGACTATCGGGTTTGTCCGATATGCTGAGATCAAATTTTTTTGCTAGAGCCCTTGTTTCATCCTTTGATTTAAGATGACCAATAGGAAACCTTAAAAAGTTTAGTTGTTCCCGAGTAGTTGGAAATAAAAAATAGCTTTGGTCACGTTTTGGATCTGCTGCACAATGAAGCTCTGGTCCTTTTTCGCCATGCTTTCTCTGAATGTAGTGCCCGGTCGCCATACAATCTGCATCTAAATCTCTAGCTGTCTCCAATAGGTCCTTAAATTTTACTCGCTCATTACATCTAATACAGGGAACAGGCGTGGCTCCGCCAAGATAGCTATCGGCAAATTCATCGATAACCGTTTCTCTAAAAATATTTTCATAATCAAGAACATAATGTGGAAAATTCATGCTTTCGGCAACTCTTCTGGCATCATGAATGTCTGTGCCTGCGCAACATGCCCCTTTTTTTGCAAGGGCAGCTCCATGGTCGTATAGTTGTAGCGTCACCCCGATAACATCATAACCCTCACTCACCAGTTTGGCTGCGACTACAGAGCTATCCACACCCCCAGACATGGCAACAACGACCCTTGTGTCGCGAGGTGCTTTTTCAAATCCAAGTGAGTTCAGTTTTTTAATATTTGATTCCAAAATAATAACTTTTAAATGTTTAAATATAATCCTGAGTAGACGCAGTAGCTCTTTTTAGAAATAATTTAGAGATTAAGACTGCCTATTAGAATATTTATAAATAGAAATCAATTTTTCTGAAAAAAGACTTTATAGTGTTGTGACTAGACTGGACTTTTAAGAAACTCTATCAAAGTGTTCAACTAATATGGGACTAGTGATGACGGATTACATAGCTGTTGATGATCTTTCGGACGATATGGCTAAATATGAGTTAACTCGTCTTGCTGATCTATTAAATAAAGCAAATAACGCTTACCACGGTGATGACAGTCCCATTATGACGGACGCAGAATTTGATTTTCTTAAAAAAAGAAATTTAGAAATTGAACTTAAGTTTCCCCAATATAAGAAATCATATAGTCCAACAGAAAAAATTGGGTCTCTACCTTCAGAAAAATTTTCAAAGATCAAGCACTCAAAGAAAATGTTTTCATTGGCAAATGCGTTTGAAAATAGTGATCTTCATGATTTTGATGAGCAGGTCCGGCGGTTTTTAAATTTTAGAAACTCAGAACCTTTAGAGTACACCGTGGAACCTAAGATTGATGGTTTGTCTTTATCTTTACGTTACGAAAAAGGTGAGCTTGCATTTGCTGTTACTAGAGGAGACGGAACTACTGGAGAAAACGTTACTGCAAATGCTCTAAAAATTAAAGATATACCGACAAATTTACCAATAAAAACTGAAATTCTTGAGGTTCGTGGTGAAGTTTATATGGAGCATAAAGATTTTGAAATTTTAAACAATAATCAAGAGGTTTTAGGAAAAAAGGTATTTGCAAACCCGAGAAACGCGGCTGCTGGAAGTTTGCGTCAACTAGATGCAGCAATTACTGGAGAGCGCCCTTTGAAGTTCTTGGCCTACGCTTGGGGTGAATTGACTGAACCACTAGATACAAACCAATTTGGTGCGATAAAAAAGTTAAAAAATTTAGGGTTTAAAACCAATTCCTATACCAAGCTTTGTAAAAATATAGATGAGGCGCTCACTCACTACGAAGAATTGTCAAAAATACGCTCAGAATTAGGATACGATATTGATGGTATTGTCTATAAAGTTGATTCACTAGATCTTCAGTCTCGGCTAGGCTACCGGTCTACAACACCTCGGTGGGCTATTGCTCATAAATTTCCCGCTGAATATTCGTGGACAAAGTTAATGGCTATCGACATCCAAGTTGGAAGGACTGGTGCGCTCAGCCCTGTTGCACGTTTAAATCCTGTGACAGTCGGTGGCGTGGTGGTGTCAAACGCTACCCTACATAATAAGGATTACATAGCGGGACGGGATAATTATGGAAAGGAAATTAGATCTGGGAAAGATATCCGAGTTAGCGATTGGGTAGAGGTTTATAGGGCAGGCGACGTAATTCCAAAAATTTCTGACGTAGATATTACGAGAAGGCCTAAAGATAGCACGGCTTATCGGTTCCCCTCAATTTGTCCAGAATGTGGTTCAGCAGTAGTTCGAGATAAAGGTGATGCAGTTATTCGGTGTACTGCAGGAATTAACTGTCCGGCGCAAGCAGTTGAAAAATTGAAGCATTTTGTGTCCCGTAAGGCTTTTGATATTGAGGGTCTTGGAGCGAAACAAATAGAATTGTTTTTTGCCGATGAGGCTTTGCCAATCAAGGAACCGGTAGATATTTTCACCTTGGAGTTTCGAGATCAAAAAAACTTTACAAAATTAAAAGACCGGCACGGTTTTGGCAAAAAAAGTGCTGAAAATCTTTTTGATGCAATTAGAGAGAAAAAAACCATTGAGTTTAGTCGCTTTCTATTTTCTTTGGGGATCCGTCATGTAGGTGAAAATGTTTCAAAACTTTTGGCACGTCACTTTTTAAAATGGTCAAAGTTTATTCCTTCTATTTCACTTGCTCAGAATAGAGAGAGCCAAGAGTATATTGATCTGGTGTCTATAGATGGAATAGGAACAACTGTTGTTAACTCGCTGCTTTCTGCTTTTGAAATCGGAAAAGAAAGAAACAGCATCGAAAAACTTGCCGAGCATTTGGATATATTGGATGAAATCCCTCCGGATAGAGACGATAACGTTCTATCAGGAAAAACCTTAGTTTTTACTGGAACACTGGAACAAATGAGCCGTTCAGAGGCTAAATCTTTAGCTGAAAACTTTGGGGCTAAAGTTTCAGGGTCTGTTTCCACAAAAACAGATCTAGTTATAGCGGGACCTGGGGCAGGATCAAAAATTAGAAAAGCAGAAGAACTTGGAGTTAAAACTTTGGATGAAACTGAATGGCTTAGTTTGATTGGAAAGTAATGGGAACACGTCCTAAAGAAATATTTCATCTATTTGGTGATCTAAAAAATTTATCGGGTATAGGTCCTAAAACTATCATTAATTTAAAAAATCTTTCGATAGAAAAACCTCGGGATTTTCTTTTTAATTTACCGTTTTCAGTTCTAGATCGTCTACCAGTAAAAAGCGTTCGTGGAGTTGTTTCGTCGCAAATAGTTACCGTCGAAGTATTGGTCAAAGCTCATAAAGTTGGTAGATCCCGCGCTTCTGCATATAGGGTTAATGTTCAAGATGCCGAAGTTGGTTTTCAACTTGTGTTTTTTAATGGAAGAAAAGAATATCTTGAAAGTCTTTTGCCTGTCGGAGAACGAAGAGTTATTTCTGGTAAGCTTGAATTTTACGAAGACGTCCCACAAATTGTGCACCCTCACCATATAAAGAAAATTAACGACGAAAAACCTATTTTTCGATTTGAACCTGTTTATCCCCTTACTTCTGGTATTAGTCAAAAACTCATGTCTGGTACGATAAATGGCTTATTGGAAAATTTGCCTAAACTCGATGAGTGGATTGATGATGAATTATTAAAAATAAAAGGCTGGCCGTCTTGGCAGGATGCACTCAAGAGCGCTCATTGTCCCATATCTGCTGAGGGTGCTTCTTTGACTGACCCAGCACGGCAGAGATTAGCTTTTGACGAATTATTTTCACACCAGTTATCCCTGTCCATTGCTAGAAATAAGATCAAGCGATCAAAGGGCAAAGCGAACACAGTTACAGGTATTTTACAGACTAAAGTTCTAAATAATCTCCCATTCAAATTTACCGAAGATCAAAAACTTTCAATTAGAGATATACTAGACGATTTAAAAAAACCTGAAAGGATGAACCGTCTTCTTCAAGGCGACGTTGGCTCTGGTAAAACTATAGTCGCTTTTTTAGGTTTAATTGCTGCAGTTGAGGCTGGAGGGCAAGGCGCACTAATGGCACCTACTGAAATATTGGCAAGGCAGCACTTTGAAACAATGTTACCTTTGGCCGAGACGGCTGGTGTAAGTTTAAGTCTGTTAACAGGTAGAGATAGAGGCAATTTAAGAAATAATAAACTTACTGATTTAAAAGAAGGTAAAACAGATGTGGTTGTCGGAACTCATGCGCTCTTTCAAGCGGATGTTGTTTTTAAGGATTTACGATTTGCGGTTGTTGATGAGCAGCACAGGTTTGGCGTTAATCAACGACTTGAATTAGGCAAAAAGGGCAGTGTTGTTGATCTTCTAATAATGACTGCGACTCCAATTCCAAGATCATTAGCATTAGCCCAGTATGGTGATATGGACATTAGTATAATTAAGCAGAAACCTCCTGGTAGAAAGCCCATTAACACTGCACTTATTTCAAGTTCGCGCATAGATGAGGTTGTAGATAAACTAAAAAAATCCATTTCTAAGGGAGCACAAGCCTATTGGGTTTGTCCACTTATCGAAGAAAGTGAGGTTTTACACTATACGGCTGCTGAACGCAGATTTGAGCAGCTTCGAGCCAAATTGGGCGAGGGAGTAGTGGAGTTAGTTCACGGAAAAATGTCTTCAGATATCAAAGATAAAATTATGGATCGGTTTGTTTCTGGAGACACTAAGCTTCTCGTCGCAACAACTGTTATAGAAGTTGGGGTAAATGTGCCTTCAGCAAATATTATGGTCGTGGAAAATGCTGAAAAATTCGGTTTGGCGCAACTGCATCAATTGCGTGGGAGAGTGGGGCGAGGTGCCAATCAATCAACTTGTTTATTGCTGTATAAAGAACCATTAAACATGTCTAGTAAAAAGCGATTGTCTATTTTGAGAGAAACTGAAGACGGCTTTAAAATCTCAGAAGTTGATTTAAATTTGAGAGGTTCTGGTGATGCTATCGGAACAGCTCAATCTGGTTTGCCGAGATTTAGATTGGCTAATATTGACATGATTGAAATGCTAATGGAAACAGCACATCAACAGGCGAGATATTTACTTGCCAAAGATCCAAATCTGGAAACGCCTCAAGGAAAGGCTGTTAGAAATCTCCTTTGGTTAATGGATCAAGATAAGTCGATACAACTAATTACTGTCGGTTAATTCAATTTATTCCTATTTTGTTCACATTTTATATTGACAAAACAAGAAATTAATGAGAACAAAATAGAAACATAAAGGAATTAATAAACGAGGTTGGTTTAATGTTAGCTCAGATTAAGACTGTATTTTCAAAACAAAAAGAAGCTATTTTGCTTGATATGATCGGCTGTGTCTCTTTATTTATAATTTTTGCAACTGCTCTACATATTCCAATACTGATATAAAAATAAAAGTGATTGTTGTTTTAAATCAATTATTTTTTATCTTCAATTTGCTGAAATGCAGCTAGAGTTGCTTCAATAGCTAGAAGGATAGATGCGTGCCTATTTTTGTATTCTGATGCAGGTTGCAGCATGTACAACTCTTCGAATGGTTTGCTGGGAGTCGGGCCCTTATTTTTCAGCATCTCACTTAACTCCTCGTAAGCCCTTTGTACTTCTGTAAGTGACCGACCAACAATGACCTTGCCTATTATGGTTGAAGAGGCTTGTCCAAGGGCGCAGGCTCTCACGTCCTGCCCGTAATGTGTGATAATTCCACTTTCAACATTAATATCGACTGTAACTGCGGATCCACATAATGGTGATCTTTTTGTTACAGATGCATCCGGTTTGGATAAGCGTTCTCGGTAGATAGGTTCAGCTGCCACTTTAAGAATTTGGCCTGAATACAATTTTATTAGGTCAGATTCAGGCGGCATTCTCTTTTCCTTTTTGTTTAAAAACAATAAATAGGTTAACTAGCACCAGTTGCAAATGGATTATTTAATATGAATGACTTTGACCCGAGCACACTCAGATACAATGAAGCAGGCCTTTTACCTGTAATTGCGCAAGATGAAAGCACTTTAGAAGTATTAATGCTTGCTTGGATGAATAAAAAGGCAATTGAGAGGACACTTGAAACAGGTAAAGTTACATATTGGTCACGTTCTCGCAATGAATTTTGGGTAAAAGGGGAAACTTCTGGAAATACTCAAGATTTAGTTGAGTTGAGATTTGATTGTGACCGAGATGCATTGCTTGTACTCGTTAAACAAAAGGGAGCTGCATGCCACACATTAAGAAAAAGTTGTTTTTTCACAAGTGTTGTTGATGGATCTGAATTAGAAATAATGGCTCCAAACGATTAAAATGGACAATTCTTTGAACATTATTGGCGGTGGAATGGCCGGATGCGAAGCAGCATGGCAAGCGGCTAACATGGGCGTAGATGTTACTTTATATGAAATGCGGCCAAAAGTTAAAACTTTCGCTCATCAAACTGAAAAACTTGGCGAAATGGTTTGCTCTAATTCTTTTCGCTCTAATGATCATGAGCAAAATGCAGTTGGTCTTTTGCACTGGGAGATGATGCTTGCAAATGGACTGATCATTAACACGGCTTATCAAAATAAATTGCCGGCGGGCGGGGCTCTTGCCGTTGATAGAGTGGAATTTGCAGACTCCATTACTAGGAAAATAAATAGTCATCCTAATATAAGGATCTCGAACGAAGAAATCACAAAACTTCCAACTGAGGGGCGATGGATTGTAGCTACGGGTCCATTGACTTCTTCAAAGTTAGCTAATTCTATTGCCGAGTTAAGTGGGACCGATGCTTTGGCGTTTTTTGATGCAATCGCCCCAATTATTTATTTTGATACGATAGACATGTCAAAAGCTTGGATGCAATCGAGATATGATAAGGGCGAAACAGAAGAAGAGAGAACAGCATACTTAAATTGCCCCATGTCCAAAGAACAATATAACAAATTTATTCTTGCACTTTTGGCTGCTGATAAAACGGAATTTAAGGATGGTGAGACCGCAACCTATTTCGATGGTTGTCTTCCTATAGAAGTGATGGCCGAAAGAGGATTGGAAACACTCAGATTTGGCCCCATGAAGCCTGTTGGCCTGACCAATCCTCATTCAGAAGAAAAACCTTACGCGGTCGTTCAGCTTCGTCGTGATAATGCTCTAGGTACACTTTACAATATCGTTGGATTTCAAACCAAAATGAAATATGGGTCTCAAAAAGAAATTTTAAGAATGATTCCAGGTTTGGAGGAAGCTAAATTTGCTAGACTGGGAGGTATTCATAGAAACTCTTTTATAAATTCACCGTCATTGTTGGATCAGCATTTGCGCTTTAAACCGAGGTCAAATATTCGCTTTGCTGGTCAAATTACTGGAGTTGAAGGTTACGTCGAAAGTGCTTCGATTGGATTACTTTCTGGTCGATTAGCAGCCTTAGAAATCCTTGACAAAGATATTCCTGACGTTCCAACGGATACAGCAATCGGATCTCTCGTAAATCATATCACCGGTGGGGCTAATGCCAAAACATTTCAGCCAATGAATGTAAATTTTGGCTTATTTCCGACAATTAACGGCGTTAAGGGCGGCCGAAAAGGCCGTGTTGAGCGCTATAAAGCCTATACTCAACGCGCCAAAACTTCCTGGTCGAACTGGTTGTCATATTTTGATGGACGTGGTTAAATTTAATGCTTTAAGGTATCCTTAATGGCAAAAAGTTATTTAAAAGAAGTTTATTCTGGCGACACGAACGACAGTAGAGAATTATATGCCTCCTGGGCTGCGACTTATGATAAAGAAGTTCAAAAAAATGGATATGTGACTCCGAAAAGAATTGCGAATGCTTTGAAAGATGTTGTTACTGACCAATCTGATCTTATCTTGGATTATGGATGTGGAACAGGTTTGTCTGGTTTTGCGCTTCAAGCGGTTGGATTTGAGAATATCAATGGTTTAGATGTTTCACAAGAAATGGTAAGTCTTGCAGAGGAAAAATCGATTTATAAAAATCTAAAAGTATTTGATCCTTTTACTGAAATACCAGTTCATCCCGGTCAATATAAAATTATAACAGCTATTGGTGTAATTGGGGCTGGGGCGGCACCGCTCCAAGTTTTTGATAGCCTATTCACTTTATTGCCACAAAACGGTTTGTTTGCTTTTTCATTTAATGACCACACGCTCAACGATCCAAGTTATGAGAAAAAAGTAGAGAAATATCTCAGCAGTGGGTATGCAACAATACTACATAAAAGTTATGGGAACCATCTTCCCAAAGCTAATTTAAAGTCTAATATTTATATTCTTAAGAAACTTTGACCTTTATAACCCGTTTTGCACCTTCTCCCACCGGACCTTTACATCTAGGTCATGCTTATTCCGCTATTATTTCTCACGATATGGCGCGTAGAGAAGGAGGAAAGTTTTATTTAAGAATAGAGGATTTGGATCAGTCACGCTCAAAAAAGAAATGGGAAAATAAAATTTTTGATGATCTTGATTGGTTAGGTTTGTCCTGGGATGGGCCAGTAGTTCGCCAGTCAGAGCAGATTGACAGATATAAAAATATTTTAATTAAATTCAGAAAAGAGTTAGGCCTTTTTGAATGTAATTGTAGTCGCAGAGACATAAAAAATGCTTTAACCGCACCTCATGAAAACGAAAAATTGTCCGGTCCGGATGGCATTATCTATCCAGGTACTTGTAGAGGAAATATGTTTCTATCCCAATTAAATTTTGAAAATGTTCTTCGAATGCATATTAATTTGAGTGAAAATAAATCGTTCTCTTTTTGTGAATTAGGTCTAAGAAAAGGAGAAATTTTATTTTCCTCAGATGAATTTTCTAAAACAGTTGGCGATGTAGTTTTGTGGCGTAGGGGATATCCTGCATATCACTTGGCGTGCGTGGTTGACGACTCTGAACAAAAAATAACTCATGTTGTTAGAGGATTGGATTTATTTGGTGCTACTAAAATACATACAGTTTTAAACTCATATATTGGTTTTAAAAAACCGTTTTACTACCATCACAGATTAATCTGTGATGAAAATGGTAGGCGATTATCAAAAAGACATGACTCAAAATCGATATGTAAATATAGACAGGAGGGTTTTAAGGCTAGTGATGTTCGGGCCCTTTTAGGTTTTTAAATGCTTCCTTATCAGTCCTGTTCCCAAGCTGGTTCAAGTTTGCTTAAAAAAGCGTCAATTCCTTTTTCAGTTTGCCGCAACATCATATTTTCTGCCATTACTTGTCCAGTATACTCATAGGCTTGAAATATTGGCATCTCCAATTGCTTATAAAAGGCTTCTTTTCCAATTCTGACGGCTGCTCCTAACTTTGAAGCAATTTTTTCGGCGAGTTCTTCCGTCTCTGTTTCAAAATTTTCTATGCTCGCTACCCTGTTAACTAATCCGAGTGTTTTTGCTTGCTCAGCAGTAATAAATTCTCCAGTTGTCAACATTTCAAACGCTTGCTTTCTAGCTATATTTCTAGATAGTGCAACCATTGGAGTTGAGCAAAAAAGCCCAATATTAACACCATTTACACCAAACTTTGTTGATGCTTCAGCAACTGCCAAATCACAAGTTGCAACCAACTGGCATCCGGCAGCAGTTGCTATTCCATGAACCTTAGCAATCACCGGTTGAGGTAATTTTTGAATGAGTATCATCATTTTAGCGCATCGTTTAAATAGATCTAAAAAGTAGGCTTTACCGCCATCTTCAAAATTACGCCCCTGTGTCATTTCTTTTAGATTATGCCCCGCGCAAAAAGCTTTACCTGCACCCGAAAGCACAACTGCTCTGATCTGGGTGTCATTTTTTAATTTTTCAAACTCGCTAGTGAGTGCCGCAAGCATTTCGTCTGATAAGGAATTTAAAGTTTCCGGTGAATTTAATAGGATGTAAGCAACAGAGTTTTTGTCGTTACGTTCTAAAATAGCCATCTTGTCCTCTCCAAAAATATCCTTAAGTTTACGACATCACAGCCAGAGTTAAAAGAATGTCGTTACGTTTTACTATTCAAGAGCTAAGCGAATATGTCGAGGAAATATTTCCGCAGATTAAAGATGACTTTGAAATTCTTGAAATTTCAGAACAAGCGTCCACAGTAAGATTAAAGGTCAATTTTAAACATTTAAGGCCAGGCAATACCGTTTCCGGCCCATCTATATTTTCTCTGGTAGATTGTACTGCGTATATGATTATTTTGGCCAAACTTGGCAAAGAAGCTTTAGCAGTAACAACAAATTGCTCAATTGATTTTATGAGAAAACCATCAGGCGAAACAGACCTAATAGCAAAATGTGAACTTCTGAAATTTGGTAAAAGCTTAGTTGTGGCAGATGCTAAAGTTTACTCCGAGAGTATGGAGAAGCCCGTAGCACGAGCTACCCTCACGTATTCTATACCACCCAAGGCTTAGAATTAATTTTTAACTACTGTTTCCTGTTTTTTTACAAATTCGGCCTTTGGTTTAACGCCTGTTGCAAGTGGATCATCTTGACGTTGGACTGATCCTTCAAAATGTGCGCCAGATTCAATTGCGATCGTTTTGTGAATTATATCACCTTCAACCCTAGCTGTAGATGTCAGCCTAACTTTTAGCCCTCTCACCCGACCAATAATCCGCCCGTTAATAACCACATCGTCTGCAACAACTTCGCCCTTAATGGTTGCCGTCTCACCGATAGTAAGAAGGTGAGCTTTAATATCGCCTTCGACTGTTCCCTCAACTTGGATGTCTCCTGTCGTTTTGATATTCCCTACTATATTTAGATCTTGGGATAGCATAGAAGCCGGAGGTTTTGGCTTTGCCATGGGAATCGTAGAAGTTGTTTTTTCAGGCTCCGTCGATTTAGGAGCCTCTGGGGCTTTTTGTGCTGGTTCGTTTATTTTACTCTTAGAAAACATTTTGTGCCGCCTTAATATACTTCATTGGGTTAATGGGTTTTCCACCTATTCTTATTTCATAGTGTAAATGAGTGCCAGTAGAGCGTCCAGTGTTTCCCATATCACCTATGTGTTGACCGCGAGAAACGCTTTGGCCTTTCTTAACACGAAACTTTGAGAGATGTGCATAGCGTGTTTCGATCCCAAAGTCATGTTTTATTTTTATCAATCTTCCATAAGCGCTTTGCCATCCAACATATGTTACGACGCCATCCGCGGTACTGCGAATAGGTGTACCATGAGGAGCAGCAAAATCCGTACCATTATGCATTCTGCCCCAACGTGGTCCATATCCGGATGTAAAGCGGTTAGCTGTCTGTATAGGATGATAAAATGGGTACTTTTCTATAGCTATTCGATAAAGATTTAGCTCATCCAAGTTCTTCAAAATTCTTGAGGCCCTGTCTAAATTTTTGTCATACATAGCAAAAGCTGTTTCGCTATCACCATCCAGAAAAGATAAATCATGGCCCCCATATCCCTTATAACCTTGCCTAATTGTTTTTATTACGCTTTCTGGATTAACACCAGCAGATCGAAACATTTTGTCCAAAGGACCAACTGAAATTGACAGGGCTTCCTCTATTAGACGGAATATTTGCTCATTTCTCTGCTCAATTAGCTTCATTTCTCTTTCGATATTTTTCACACTCAGCTGAGCACTATATGCCTCATTTTCAAAAGCATCGCGTTGTTCTGCAGTTTCACTTAAGACTTTGGCAAGAAGAGCTTCTTTACCTGTTTCCATGTTTCTCAGAAAGATTGGTGATTTTTTTTCTGGAGCAGCTGAATTCGCTGCTTGTTTAAACTGGTCAAGATTACTTTTCGCTATTTTTTCTTCTATTCTTGAAGTATTTAGCTTGTTTTTAAGGAGACTGAGTGCAGCATTTAGTTCTTTTCGTGCAATTTCGCCTTCCATAAGCGCTTCTTGCAAAAATGATATGTGGCCAAGGGCCTCATCGAACTTAGCTTGCGCTTGCCTTGATAAATCTAATTGAAAGTCACGCTCGTCGGCGAGAGACATCAATCGCGATTGATAATTTTCTTGGTCTCGCAAGGCTTGCTCTCTGAAGTTTCCTGCTCCAAGACTATCCATTGCAACAATAGCTATCGAAATTATTGACCAAGCGACTATAAAAAAAATGATAAACGAAACACCCACCTGGGTGCTTGATTTCAAATTGACGAAGTGAGTTGTTCCATTTGCTTTTATGAGAACCTGACGCGGAGGTATTACTTTTTGGAAAAAGCGCTCTGATCGCTCAAAAAATCCTATTTTTTGATGTTTATTATTCACTTCGATGCCGTAGACAAATGAAAATCACTTAAATCTGTTAACGATATCACAATAAATTGGCAATAATTTTATTCGAAACAGGTGAATTTTGAAATTTTACTATCTACCAAAATTTTATTTTTTATCTTAAATTTAACGAATTTTTATCTCAAACTTTCAATTACTTGCAAGACTTCATTTACGTGCCCAGGAACTTTTACTTTGCGCCATTCTTTGATAACCAAGCCCTTTCCATCAATTATAAAAGTTGATCTTTCAATTCCCATGTAAGTTTTACCGTACATAGACTTTTCCTTCCACACCCCAAAATCCTCGCATACAGTACCGTTTTTGTCGGAAAGCAGTGATATTTCTATATTTTGTTTTTTAATAAACTTTTCATGGCTCTCAATACTATCTTTTGAAACTCCAAAAACACTTACCTTTGCCACGTCAAAGAGGTTAAGGTTTTCAGTGAAGTCTTTGGCTTCCCTTGTGCAACCTGATGTATTGTCTCTGGGATAAAAAAATAACACAATTGGGTTGGGTCTTAAGTTTTTTAAATCTATGATTTTTCCACTTTCGTTGGGTAGTATGACACTAGGAGCTGTGTAGGGTTCATTTGACATATTTTGATCCTGTAATTACGCAATAATAATGATAGTAGGTCAGATGAGAGTATTAAAAAGAGAATTTACAAATATTGAGAAATTTTTTTAAAAAATTTTTAATATCCAAAACGGACTCTTCCATTTTACGTTGGGTTGCAACACTCGTTTTATCCTTGGTACTTTTGCTCTGTGTTGTAACAATTGCTTTCCTCGCAGTTTTGCGCGACCGAGAGGTGGAAATCCCTCAAAGTTTTGCCAGCAAAATTCTCTCTGAGGTCAATTCTATATCTTCGACTTATCTTATTGAGGCGAGTAGTGTTCACTTGTCATTAGATGAGGGATTTTCACCGGAAATAAAAATAAGCAATATTGATTTATCAATTCCCGACAAAGAGCCAATTTTGTCTTTCAATTCGTTAACAACAAAATTTTCTTTAGTTGATTTGATTTCTGGTAAATTCAGAGTGTCTTCAGTAACCTTAGACAGTGCAAATTTATCTATCGTTAGAAAAGATAACGGCTCTTTCAATCTAGAGCTCGGAGCTGAAAATATTTCCGGGTCTGACTATTGGGACACATCATCCGTTTTAAAAAAACTAGATGGATTTTTCACTAGTGATGAAATGGAAAGATTTCAGGATTTGAATTTATTTGGTTTAACTGCTCAGCTCGAGGACCAACGCACAGATAAGAGATACACGATAGATGGTGCTAGATTGCGCTTGAGTCGTGAAGACGAGGCTCTGGTAATGAGTTTTGATTTAGCCTTGCTATCTGGTGGGCAAGGTGCTTCGACAGTTGAGGGGAATTTTAAAAGAACTATAGGACAGTTGGATGGTGAATTTGGACTCCTATTTAATGACGTTTCCGCGCAAGATATTGCTAATCTATCTCCAGAATTTGGATGGTTAAATGTTCTAGAAGCTCCAATTTCTGGTGCTTTTAGAGGATCATTAAATAAAGATGGGAATTTGAACCCCGTGAATGCGACCCTCAGAATGGGTTCAGGGTTGTTGAAACCTACGAGTGATATTAAAGGAACGGCATTTAATTTTAATTCTGCTCGGACTTATTTTTCTTATGCTCCAGGAAGCGGTGAGGTTAGCTTCGATGAAATATTTATTGATAGTAAAGATCTAAAGGCTACCGCAGATGGTTTTTTGATTATTGAAGATATAAAGGATATTCCAGAAACATTTGTTGCGCAATTAAACTTTACTGATCTCCAAACTGGAGGTTTTGGTTTATTCAATAATGGTATTTCTTCAAATTCTGCCGCTACAACTTTTAAGGTTCAACTTGATCCGTTTGATGTAGAAATTCCACAGTTGTATATCTATGATCAGAATACGGCAGTAAGTGTGCATACAGAAGGATTTATTTCAGTAAAGGATGACAACTGGGTTGTTTCGTTAACTACGCATAGTGATGATGCAGATTTAGAAAATGTTTTTTATTTTTGGCCGGAAAAGCATAAACCAAAAGTAAGAAAATGGGTGGCTGAACATTTCGAAGAAAGTAATCTTTTCGATATTTCGATGCAAACGGAACTTGAAAACGGGTTAGGGCCAAAATTATCGTGGAGTTTTGCATTTTCTGATACTAGCTTTGCTCCTTTGAAAGGTTTTCCTAAGATAGAACAATCCTCTGGACACTTTGTTTCTAAGGATTACGCGACAAGCGTCATTTTGGAAGAAGGTATTATTTTTGACAATGTAGGTAAAGTGATTGATATTTCGGGTAGTAGCTTTTTTATCAAAGATAGTCGTATCAAACCTAGCCCTGCAGAAATACAGATTAACGCTAATGGGGCGTTAAACTCAATGTCTGACGTATTAAATAACCCGCCTTTAAAGTTACTTGACAGAGTGCAACAACCAGTAAACTTTGGCAATGCACAAGTTTCCGGTAAGGGTCGAGTGGAATTACTTTTGAAAAGGAATTTAACTTCAGATGAAATTTCTTATGAAGTTATTGGAACCGCTAAAAAGTTTTCGTCAGAGTTAATCAATCCTGATTTCGATATTTCAAGTGGTACTTTAGATTTTTTTGCGGATAAACAAGGTTTAAAAATAGAGGGTAATGCTAAAATAAAAAATTTACCCGTTCGAGCCCAGTTTTCAGGTGCTTTAGCAACAGACGAAGCTAAATTTTTGGAAATCGCTTTCAATGTATCTCGGCAAGCTCTCGAAATGCTACCATTTACTATGCCAGACATTAAAATTTCAGGATCGGCTCCAGCTAAGCTTTATTTAAAATTTTTAGAAAGTAAAAAAGCAGAATTCGAGTTAGTCAGCAATTTAAAGGGGGTTGAGTTGAGTTATCCTCCAATTGGCTGGGTCAAAGAAATGAATGGTGAGGCTGAGCTGAAAGTTTCTGGGGCTTTAGGAACAGAGTTTGTTATTGATAAAATCTCATTGAATTCTCCTGAACTGGTATTGGAAGGGTCAGCTGTTAAAAAAATAGATGAAAGCATTACACTTAATTTTGAAAAGCTGGCTTTGAAAGACGTGTTTGACCTCCAGTTAGCCGTAGAAAAAGATGGGGCACTTGAGATCACGGGCGGTCAACTTGACATGCAAGAATTTTTAAAATTGCCTTTAGGTGAAAATTCATCAAAAAAATCAACCCCGATAAAAGTTTATTTGGATGAGTTGAAACTACATCAGGAACAAGTCATAACAAGATTTACTGCAATTTTGGAGACTAATGGAAAGGGTAAATTTTCTGGAAGTCTTAACGATTTAGCTTCTTTTGATGGAGATTTGGAAAGAGTAGAAGAGGGCTATAGTGTTAGGGCTTATTCTAATAATGCTGGATCTTTTATTAGAGCCCTAGGAGCAGCAAGAGCAGCAGACGGAGGCACAGCATATCTTAACCTTAGACATCTAAAAAATTCATCCGGAATGCAAGGAAAGTTAAAAATTAAAAATATTCGCCTGCGAAATATGCCTGCTTTGCTTGAGCTACTAGATGCTATAAGCATTGTTGGTTTGTTAGATCAACTTCAAGGTCCTGGATTGGTTTTAAATGAAATTGAGGCCGATTTTGTCAACTTGCCAGATCAAATAAAGTTTGAAAGAGCGTCAGCATTTGGTCCTTCTATTGGTATTTCACTAGAGGGGTACTATGCTAAAGCTACTAACGATTTAAATATGCAAGGGGTTTTATCGCCACTTTATGTTGTCAACGCAATCGGATCTATCTTTACAAGAAAAGGTGAGGGGCTTTTAGGTTTTAATTATAGATTAAAGGGAAATGCGGAGAGGCCAGAAGTGCTAGTTAATCCGCTTTCTATTTTTACTCCAGCCATTTTCCGAGAAATTTTTCGTCGGCCAGTTCCTAATTTGGAATAGCCTATGTTTTTAAGTGATTTTGATTTTGATTTGCCGGAAGAATTAATTGCGACAAGACCGGCCAGCCCGAGATCTTCAGCTCGGTTGCTGGTGGCAAAAGGAGATAAAATCAATGATAGTTTTGTTGATAATCTCCCAAAATTTTTAAAATCTGGAGATAGATTAGTTTTGAATGATACAAAGGTACTTCCGGCAAGATTGAATGGATTTAGAAACCGGTCAACGGATGGTAATAAAATATCATCTGCCAAAATAGAGGTTACTCTTCTAACCGCAAAAAAGCAGCGAATATGGAGTGCATTGATTAAACCATTGCGTAAAATAAAATTAGGAGAGACAATTTATTTCAGTAAAAGTTTTAAAGCGAAACTTATAGACAAAGTCTATGGGCAGGCTTTGCTTCAATTTAATATTGATGGCTCTGAATTCATGAGCTCTTTGGAAGATCTTGGGGTCATGCCTCTACCCCCATATATTGCTTCAAAGCGGAAAGCAGATGACTACGACAAGCTTGATTATCAAACTGTCTTTGCCCGGAAGTTGGGTTCGATAGCGGCACCAACCGCCTCTTTACATTTTGACAAAGTTTTGTTGGACAAAATTAAGGATATTGGCGTAGAAATTTCTTTTGTAACGCTTCATGTTGGAGCAGGAACATTTCTGCCCGTTAAAAATGATGAAATTAAAAAGCATAAAATGCATGCTGAATATGGAGAGATTAGTCAGCTGGCAGTAGACGAGATAAAAAAAACACAAAAAAATGGCGGAAGAATAATACCTGTGGGGACCACCGCTTTAAGATTGTTAGAAACTGCAGCTCAATCGACTGGAAAATTATGCGAATGGCGCGGCGAGACCGATATTTTTATCTACCCGGGTTTCAAATTTAAAGTCGCTGATGGCTTAATGACAAACTTCCATCTACCAAAATCTACTTTAATCATGCTCGTGTCGGCTATTATGAGTAAAGAAACTATTGAAACTATCTACAAACACGCCATAACGCATCGATATAGATTTTTTTCTTATGGAGATTCGTCGCTTCTTTTTCCATAGAAAATCCGCGTTCTTTTTTTTTGAGGTGTTAATATGCTACTCGTTATGCAAGGGTCTTGGGCTCTCTTGTTGGGTATGCTTTTCTTGCAGCTTGGAAATGGCCTTCAAGGTACGTTACTCAGTGTAAGAGGAGAATTAGAAGACTTTTCTACTTTTGAGATGTCAGTTGTAATGTCGGCCTATTTTGTGGGTTTCCTAGGGGCCAGTAGATTGGTTCCTGAGTTCATAAGGCGTGTGGGTCATGTCAGAGTTTTTGCAGCTTTGGCCTCACTAATATCTGCAATTTTAATCCTATATCCTCTTTTGGTGAATCCTTGGATCTGGACTGGGGGAAGAATTATTATCGGATTTTGCTTTTGTGGTGTTTATATAACAGCCGAAAGTTGGTTGAATAATGCCGCTAAAAATGAAAACCGAGGCCAGCTTTTATCGTCTTACATGGTTGTACAAATGGCCGGTATTGTAGCAGCACAACTTTTATTACTTGTCGGCGACCCGGGTGGATTTGAGCTTTTTGTATTAATTTCTGTACTAGTATCAATTTCTTTTGCGCCAATTTTATTATCTATTACTCCCACTCCTGCTTTTGAGGCTACTAAACCGATGAGTATCAAGGAGTTGTTTAAAACTTCACCCTTAGGTTGTGTTGGCATGTTTTTTTTGGGGGGTATATTCTCAGCTCAATTTGGTATGGCTCCAGTATTTGGAACTACAGCTGGCTTATCATTGTCTGAAATTGCAACTTTTGTTGCTGCATTCTATATTGGAGCAATGGTCTTCCAGTTCCCGGTTGGTTGGCTATCAGATCGAATGGATCGTAGAATTTTGATTGTTGCAACGTCTGCAATTGGATTTATTGCGGCCTTAACTTCAATCTTGGTCGTAGATGTTTTTTTAGTCTTAGTGGGTAGTGCATTTCTTATTGGAGGTATGTCCAATCCCCTATACTCACTACTGATAGCGTATACAAATGACTTTTTAGAGCTTGAT
>CACAPQ010000024.1 GCA_902534325.1 Paracoccaceae bacterium
TGAAGATAATGATTGAGCGAGGATTTGTAGCTGATTGTACTGATTATGAAGGTCTTGATAGTGCAATAGTTGAGGGAAATATTTCAGCTTACATAGGTTTCGATGCTACTGCTAAATCATTACATGTCGGCAGTTTAATTCAAATCATGATGCTACGATGGCTCCAAAAAACAGGAGGGCAACCTATAACCCTCATGGGTGGAGGAACAACTAAAGTCGGTGATCCCTCCTTTAGGGCAGAAGAAAGGCCTTTACTGGGGGAAACGCAAATTGAAGATAATATATCTGGCATAAAAAGAGTTTTTTCAGCCTATCTAAATTATGGTGATAAATCAGATGACGCCCTAATGATAAACAATGATGAATGGCTATCTAGTTTGAATTACTTGGAATTTCTTCGGGATGTTGGACGCCACTTTAGCGTAAACAGAATGTTAAGTTTTGAGAGTGTCAAATCACGCTTAGGCAGAGAGCAAAGCCTATCATTCTTAGAATTTAATTACATGATACTTCAGGCATATGATTTTTATGAGCTTAACAAAAGGTATGGCTGCAAACTCCAAATGGGTGGCTCAGATCAGCTCGGAAATATCATAAACGGTATGGAATTAACTCGTCGCATTTCTGACGCACGAGTTTTTGGGCTCACCTCTCCTTTGCTGACAACTTCTGACGGCAAAAAAATGGGAAAATCTCAGGACGGTGCTATTTGGTTAAATGCGAGTATGCTTTCCCCATATGAATTTTGGCAGTTTTGGCGAAATACATCGGATGCAGATGTGGCCCGTTTTTTGAAATTATACACGGAACTACCTTTAGATGAATGTAATGTCCTTGGTAAACTTGAAGGTTCCGAAATCAATGATGCCAAAGTTGTATTAGCCAACGAGGTCACAAAACTTCTGCACGGAAGAGATGCTGCAAATGCGGCAGCCAAAACATCTGCAGAAGTTTTCGAAAAGGGCGGTATCGGAGAAGATTTACCAACTTTTACCTTTGAGCAAAGAGAAGTATCCGACGGCTTACCAATAGTCCAAGCCTTTGTTAAAGCAGGGTTAGCCAAGTCTGGAAAAGAAGCAAAACGTTTAATTTCCGAAAATGGAGCCAGGCTTGATGACGAATTAGTCACAAGCACAAGTTTAACCCTTACTTCCGAAATGCTGGAGAGGCCTGTAAAGCTTTCCGCTGGGAAAAAGCGCCACGCTCTATTGACTGTTATTTCAAGCTAAATGTACAGAGTTTTTTGAAAATTTGAGTATTAATAGTGTTCGCTAAAAAATTACTTAACGTGACACCTCCACAGAGACCATCTTGTCAGGTTCGCCTAAAACTGCTCCGTTTGGCCCCTTACCTATCTTTATTTGATCGACAACTTCCATTCCGGTTTCAACCCTTCCTATAACCGTGTATTGGCCATTTAAAAAGTATCCAGGTTCAAACATTATAAAAAACTGACTATTGGCACTATTTGGGTCCTGAGTTCGGGCCATACCAACAATACCCCTATCAAATTTTATATCAGAAAATTCAGCTGGTAAGTCAGGCAGCACTGATCCACCACGACCTGCAAAAGCTATATCTCCTCCAGCCTTGCCATACTCAACGTCGCCAGTTTGCGCCATAAAACCTTCAATTACACGATGGAAAACAACGTTATTATACTGTCCCTGTTCTGCGAGTTTTAAAATTTGAGCAACGTGTAATGGGGCAACATCTTCAAAAAGGTCAATTTCTATCTGTCCCAGTGCAGCTCCGGCAATATTAATTTTTAGACTTGACGCAAAAACTGGAGACCCAAATAAAATTAAAAAACATAAGACTTTATACATCAGCCGCAACCTTAACGCTCACCATCCTATCTGGATTTGCAGGCGGTTCGCCTCTAACAATTTCATCCACGAGATCCATGCCATCTATTACCCTCCCATAAACTGTATACTGGCGATTTAAAAAATGATTGTCGTTAAAGTTTATAAAAAATTGGCTATTAGCACTATCCGGGTTCTGGCTTCGAGCAGCTCCTAAAGTACCTCTGTCATGAGGAATTCCCGAAAACTCCGCCTTCAAGTTAGGTAACTCTGATCCTCCTGTGCCTGCTCTATGTGGCTGATATTCATTTTCCATGTTTCCATATTCAACATCACCTGTTTGCGCCATAAAGCCTTCAATAACACGATGAAAAGAAACATTATCATATTTACCTGATCGCACCAATTCCTTCATTCGGTCACAATGGCCTGGTGCTATATCTGGCAAAAGCTCAATTGTAACGGTCCCGTTCTTTAATTCCATTAAGATTGTATTCTCTGCATCTTTGATTGTAGCCATCGGTCACTCCTATTAACATTTACCTCTTCCTACGCTTTACAAACAATAAGAACAAGATATGGCTTGACGTAGAATTAAAGTCTGCCGAAAAGACATATATTTTATATGTGAGTAAATGTGATGCCTTTGAAAACACTTAGCCAAATGGATTTACGCGGAAAACGCGTCCTAACTCGGGTAGACCTTAATGTGCCTATGGTCGGAGGAAAAGTTGCTGACGCGACCCGCATCGAAAAAATAGTTCCGACAATTAAAGAGATTATCACAAAAGGTGGAACTCCAATTTTACTTGCCCACATGGGGCGCCCTAAAGGTGAGAGAAATCAAAAACTGAGTCTGTCACAGCTTCAAGAAGAATTGGAAACTTATCTTGGGTCCAAAGTTATTTTTGTTGCCGAATGCATTGGACCTAGCGCCGAAACTGCTCTTGAAATTGTAAAAAATGGCGAAATTATCTTACTTGAAAATACCCGCTTTTATCCAGAAGAAGAAGAAAATGACCCCAAATTTGCAGCTTCACTAGCAGCACTGGCTGATCTTTTTTGTAATGATGCTTTTTCAGCGTCTCACAGAGCCCACGCGAGCACAACTGGTTTAGCCAAATATTTACCTTCATGCGCTGGTAAATTGATGGAGGCCGAACTTAAAGCTTTAGAAAGTGTTTTAGGTCAGCCCAAACGGCCTGTCGCTACCTTAGTCGGCGGCGCTAAAATTTCTACAAAAATTGCGCTACTGGAAAATCTAATAGAAAAGGTTGACTTTATTATTATAGGCGGAGCTATGGCTAATACCTTCCTTTTTTCAAAAGGATTTAATGTTGGTCGATCGTTGGTAGAGGAAAGTTTAAAATCGACTGCGCTAAAAATTCTTAACAAGGCAGAAAAATATTCATGCAAAGTGATCTTACCAACTGACCTCATTATTGCAAAAGAGTTATCAAAAAATACCTCCACATCAGTTGTTTCTGCTGACGAATGTCCAGAAAATTATATGATACTAGATGCAGGGCCATCATCAGTCGTTAACATAAAAAAATGTATAGATAGTGCCAAAACACTTTTATGGAATGGGCCATTAGGCGCATTTGAAGTGCCTCCTTTTGACCAAGCCACCAGCCAGGCTGCTAAATTTGCCTCCGAAAAGACAGAAAAAGGTGATTTAATATCTGTCGCGGGAGGTGGGGATACTTTTGCAGCTCTAAATAAAGCCGGAGTTACCGATACATTCACCTACGTTTCAACAGCAGGCGGAGCATTTTTAGAATGGCTGGAGGGCAAAGAGTTACCTGGAGTTCTATACCTAACAAAAAAATAAAATTTCCATCATTATTACTTTTCACAAACTATGGTAGCGCAATCAGGATTGAATTGTATTTCTTGGTCTTTTAAATCTTATCCCAAGTGAGATGGAGAAAATCGTGAATAATTCCGGACAGTTAGATAGAATACGAACAGATAAAGGCTTCATAGCTGCGTTAGACCAAAGCGGAGGGTCCACACCTAAAGCTCTAGAATTATATGGAATTTCAGAAGATCATTACGAAGATGAAGAAGAAATGTTCCAACTAATCCATAATATGCGGAAGAGAATAATAACAAGCCCCTCTTTTAGCCAAAACCACATACTTGGAGCAATATTATTTGAGCAAACTATGGAGCGGCTCATCTATGGAGTGCCAACCGCAGATTTTCTTTGGAAAACAAAAAAAATTGTTCCATTTTTAAAGGTTGATAAGGGATTAGAAAATCCAAAAGATGGTGTCCGCCTTATGAAAGACATACCCGATTTGAGTGAAACTCTTAAAAAAGCTTTAGAACATGGAATTTTTGGAACGAAAATGAGATCCGTAATTGATGAAGACAACCCCTCGGGAATAGATAAAATTGTGGATCAGCAATTTGAATTTGGGAAGATAATTTTGGACGCTGGATTAACACCAATTATTGAACCAGAAGTAACCATAAATATTTCTCATAAATCAAAGGCTGAGGAAATTCTTAAGAAAAGTTTAACAAAAAATTTAAATGAACTAGGCTCCAAACAAAATATTTTATTAAAACTAACCCTTCCAGAAAAAGAAAACTTTTATCAAGATCTAGTTAAACATCCAAATGTTTTGAGAGTTGTTGCTTTATCTGGAGGTTATTCACTTGAAGAAGCAAACAAACGCTTAAAAGAGAATTATGGGGTAGTCGCTTCTTTTTCTAGAGCATTAACGCAAAGCTTATTTGTTCATCAAAGCACCGATGAATTTAATTCGTCGCTGGAACAAACTATAGCCGCGATAGCGGTTGCATCAGAAACTTAAATTCAAAAAAATATGATTTTTTTAATTTAGGGGATTCCCTTCAGAATCATTATGTGATTCTATCAAACCTAATCCCGTTCATTGGGTTACAAAGGTTTGTTATGAATTCAGCAAAGTTATCAATCCCTTGGGTTATGTTGGCTTTATTCGCCGTAGCATTTATCTTAGGTCTATATTTTACTTTTGCTGCTGTACAAGGTGACTACGGATTATTTAGAAGAGCAGAAATATTAAGTGACGTTAAAATTTTAGAGGCAGAACTTACAATTCTTCAAAGTGAAGTTGATAAAATGCGCAACCTCACCTTGAGAATGTCCGATGAATACCTGGACTTAGACCTTTTAGATGAACAGGCACGAGAAATACTAGGTCAAATTCGATCTGACGAAATAATAATACAATAAATATTCTAATACCTTTTTGATCCAAGAAATTTAGGATAAAAGCTTAAATTTTTTGGATTTTCATCAACTATTTTATATTTTTAGGATATTTTTATTTTTCTATCGCATTTTCGAATTAAATAGTTTAGATATAGTTTAACGCTAAACTATTTTGGGGTGAGCTTTTATGGGATCTCGCAAAGGATCAAAAAAAACCAACGTTAATGCGCAAGAGTTGCTGTCTTTTTACAAGGATATGCTTTTAATTAGGCGTTTTGAGGAAAAAGCTGGTCAACTCTATGGAATGGGTTTGATAGGTGGCTTTTGCCACCTTTACATAGGACAAGAAGCTGTTGTTGTGGGATTAGAAGCTTCAGCAGAAGACGGAGATAAGAGAATTACTTCGTATCGCGACCACGGGCATATGCTTGCTTGTGGAATGGATCCAAACGGTGTCATGGCTGAACTGACGGGTAGAGCTGGTGGTTACTCGAAGGGAAAAGGTGGTTCTATGCATATGTTCAGCAAAGAGAAGAATTTTTTCGGTGGGCATGGAATTGTTGGCGCACAAGTTCCTCTTGGTGCAGGGCTAGCTTTTGCCGATAAATATTTGGAAAATAATCGAGTAACCTTTACTTATTTCGGTGATGGCGCAGCCAACCAAGGTCAAGTCTATGAGACTTTTAATATGGCGTCTCTTTGGAAACTACCGGTAATCTTCGTAATTGAAAATAATCAATATGCAATGGGTACATCGCAACTACGTTCAACCTCAACACCAGACATTTATACTAGAGGAGCTGGTTTTGACATACCTGGCGAGGCCGTTGATGGCATGGACGTGCTTTCTGTAAAATCTGCCGGAGATAAAGCAGTTAAACACTGCCGCGACGGTAAAGGCCCCTATATTCTCGAAATTAAAACTTATCGATACCGAGGGCACTCAATGTCTGATCCAGCAAAGTATAGAACTCGAGAAGAGGTTCAAAAAATGCGAGAAGAAAGAGACGCCATCGAAAATATTAGATCGATTTTATTAACTGGGAAACATGCAAGCGAAGAGGACTTAAAATCAATTGATAAGGAAATTAAGAAAATCGTAAATGAATCTGCGGAATTTGCTAAAGCCAGCCCTGAACCAAAACTTGATGAACTTTACACTGATATTTACGCGTAAGGGGTTCGAAAATGACAACTGAAATTTTAATGCCTGCCCTATCACCAACAATGGAAGAGGGAACCTTGGCGAAGTGGTTAGTCAAAGAAGGCGACACAGTCTCTGCAGGTGATATCCTCGCAGAGATAGAAACTGATAAAGCAACCATGGAATTTGAAGCAGTTGATGAAGGAACCATTAGCAGAATATTAGTTTCGGAAGGTTCGGAAGGCATTAAAGTTAACAGCCCAATAGCTATATTAGCCGATGATGGAGAGAATATTTCGGACTTGGAAGTAAGCGATATACCAAATGAAAAACAGACCCTTGCAGACACTAAAAATTCAAAACCAAAAGTAGAAACATCTACCATAGAGTCGATCTCTGAACCCGAATGGACCGATGCGACAAAGGTTAGTCAGAAAACCGTCAGAGAAGCCCTGAGGGATGCTATGGCTGAAGAGATGCGGCGCGATGAAAAAGTTTTTCTTATGGGAGAAGAGGTTGCTGAATACCAAGGGGCATATAAAGTCAGCCAAGGACTACTTGAGGAATTTGGCTCAAAAAGAGTTATAGATACTCCAATTACTGAACATGGCTTTGCAGGCATAGCTACTGGCGCTTCTTTCGCTGGACTAAGGCCTATTGTTGAATTTATGACCTTCAATTTCGCCATGCAGGCAATCGATCAGATTGTAAACTCTGCAGCAAAAACACTTTATATGTCTGGCGGACAGATGGGAGCACCAATGGTATTTCGTGGGCCAAATGGAGCAGCGGCCAGAGTAGGCGCACAACACAGTCAAGACTACACATCTTGGTATGCCCATATCCCTGGCCTAAAAGTAGCAGTGCCATATTCCGCATCAGATGCTAAAGGCTTATTGAAATCTGCGATCAGGGATGATAACCCAGTAATTTTTCTTGAAAACGAAATCCTTTATGGGCGTAGCTTTGATATGCCTGATATCGAAGATTATATCGTCCCATTTGGCAAAGCGAGAATTTGGCGTATAGGAACCGACGTTACGATAATCTCATTCGGTATTGGTATGCAATACGCATTAAAAGCCGCGGAAGAGCTGGCTGCACAGGGAATAGAAGCAGAAGTTTTAGATTTAAGGACTATTAGGCCAATTGATTACGAAAAAATAATCCAATCGGTTTCCAAAACAAATCGTTGTATTACGGTAGAAGAGGGTTTTCCGGTCGCTTCAATAGGAAATCATTTATCCGCCTATATAATGGAACACGCGTTCGATTATCTTGATGCACCTATAATCAATTGTACTGGCAAGGACGTACCTATGCCTTATGCCGCAAACTTAGAAAAGCTCGCTCTTGTGACGACTGAGGAAGTCGTTAGTGCTGCAAAAAAAGTTTGCTATCGATAAAGGAGAGTATCATTGTCTGTGAATATATTAATGCCTGCACTTTCGCCAACAATGGAAGAAGGTACTCTCGCTAAGTGGCTTGTTAAAGAGGGAGATAGGATACAAAGTGGGGATCTTATTGCTGAAATTGAAACCGACAAAGCAACGATGGAATTTGAAGCTGTTGATGAGGGAATTATCGGCAAACTTTTAGTCTCTGAAGGTAGCGAGGGCGTCAAGGTCAACAGTCCAATTGCTGTTATTTTAGATGATGGTGAAGAACTAAAAGTTAATGAAACGGCAGATCTGGTTATGGATATACAACACAAAAAGCCAGAAGTCTCTACAGAAGAAGTTGTGGAAATTAAAAAACCCTCAATGAATGCCGTTCAGACTTCCAAAACGCGAGTCTTTGCCACACCTCTCGCAAGAAGATTAGCTAGAGAAAAAGGCATTGATTTGGGGAGTATTAAAGGTTCTGGTCCCCATGGGAGAATTGTAAAAACTGATATTTTAGATTTAAACGTATCTAATGTTGATACCAGTCATGAAAGTTTGGCAAACCCAGTTTTAAGAACTAATGTTAAACAAGCTACTGGATCATCAATAACAAATCTTTACGCTGACAGAGAATTTAAAGAAATTCCTCTCAACAGTATGAGAAAAACAGTTGCTACTAGGCTAACAGAAGCAAAACAAAATATTCCACACTTTTACCTTAGAAAAGAAGCTAAAATAGACGAATTATTACAAGTAAGAGCAAGATTGAATGAACACTTGGCAGAAAAAAATAGTAAACTTTCAATTAACGACTTTATTATAAAATCCTGCGCACTGGCACTGCAATCGGTGCCAACTGCAAATGCCATATGGGCGGAAGACAAAATTCTTCAACTTAAACCATCTGATATTGCAGTAGCTGTTTCAGTAGAGGATGGGCTTTTTACACCCGTTATAAGAAATGCCGATACTAAAAGCTTGGCCAATATTTCAAAAGAAATGAAAGAATTGGCCGAAAAAGCTCGCTCCAAAAAGCTCATGCCAAATGAATATCAAGGAGGAAGTTTTTCAATTTCAAACCTGGGCATGTTTGGAGTCGATAATTTTGATGCAGTTATAAATCCCCCTCATGGTGCCATACTAGCAGTTGGTAGAGGTCTTCAAAAACCAATAGTAAATGAAGATGAATCTATTTCAGTAGCCAATTTGATGTCGCTGACTCTTTCCGTTGATCATCGTGTAATTGATGGCGCTTTGGGTGCCAAATTGCTCCAAAACATTACCAAATACCTTGAAGACCCAGTACTCATGTTAACCTGACTATCAGTCCGACGACAGTATCTGATCCATTTTGATCGAAGGCGTGCTACAACCAGCCTCACCAACTATTTTAGCTGGAACCCCCGCGACAGTTTTCTTAGGTGGTATCTCTTGTAATACAACCGAGCCTGCTGCGATACGAGAGCAACTACCAACTTTTATATTGCCTAGCACTTTAGCACCAGCGCCTATCATCACACCATCACCTATTTTTGGATGACGATCCTCATCTTCCTTACCAGTGCCACCTAAAGTAACCGAGTGGAGCATAGAGACATTATCACCAACAACCGATGTTTCACCAATTACGATCGAATGCGCATGATCTATCATCAATCCTTTTCCAATTTTTGCTGCTGGATGTATGTCTATTCCAAAAACCTCTGAGGTTCTCATTTGGATAAAATATGCCATATCCCTTTGACTATTAACCCATAGCCAGTTTGAAACCCGATACGCTTGGACTGCAAGGAAGCCCTTTAAATACAAAAGAGGCTGCATGTACCTGTTACAGGCTGGGTCCCTATCTACCACCGCCATAACATCGGCTCTTGCAGCATTTGCAATCTGCAGATCGTTAGAAATAGCCTTACTGCAAATATCTCTCAGAGTTTGCTCGGAAATTTCAGCTGATGCTAATTTCGAAGCAACCCGATGGGCTAAAGCGTTCTCAAAGCTTGGATGTTGAAGGATGCTAGTTTGAATAAATCCGCCAATCGCTGGCTCTGCTATCACAGCATCTTCTGCCTCATTACGCAATCTATCCCAAACAGGATCTAACTGAACATATTTTTCTTCTAAATTCACCATCAACTGAATCCTTCATTACTTTATACATATAGTATTGAAAGCTTTAAATCTCAACAACTTCATAAAATCGTTTGCTGAGATCTAGTCTTTGCTATTCTTTTCAATTGCTCTCCACTTAGATACATTTTTGTTGTGATCAGTTAAATTTGTGGCAAATGAATGTCCGCCAGTGCCATCTGCAACAAAAAATATGAAGTCCGTATTTTCTGGGTTCAAAGCAGCAAAAATACTTTCTTCGCCAGGATTTGCAATTGGTGTTGGAGGCAAGCCTCCCCTTAGATATGTATTCCAAGGGGTATCCTTGCGGAGCTCACTTTGTCGAAGGCCCCGGCCTAAAATTTCTTTTCCTTTTGTTATTCCGTATATTACCGTCGGATCAGTTTGCAGCGGCATACCCTTTTTTAGGCGGTTGATAAATACACTCGAAATAATCCGCCGTTCACTTTTTAGCCCCGTCTCTTTTTCAATAATTGAGGCTAAAATCAACGCCTCTTCCGCTGTTTTAAATGGCAAGTCATCTAGTTTAGACTGCCAAGCTCTTTGTAAAATATTGTCTTGCTTTAAAGACATTTGCTTCAATATTGTTGACCTAAAATCTTTTTGACCAAATTCATAACTATCTGGGGCCAAACTGCCCTCTTGAGGAATTTCATTTATCTCCCCAGCAAGATAGCTAATTTCATTTAAGGCTTGTACTATTCTCCATGAAGTAGCACCCTCTGCTATTACAATTCTGTGCCTAGTACTTTTATCATCTACAAAAGAATTAAATTCTGCCGGTCTTTTATCGCTAGATTTAAAAGCAAACTTTTCTTCTAATTTTGAGGTTTTCGGATCTAGCTCTCGAACTCTGATGGTTGTTGAAACAATTCCTACTCCGTAGATGATTTCTGTGCCGCAAGTATTTGCCCCACCTTGGGTAACTATATTAGAAATATCCTGCATTGTTGAAAACGCCGGAATAAGAAAACTACCAGCTTTCAACTTAGTATCTTTTTCTTGATACCGAACGCCTATCCTGAAAAACCAAGCTGACTGTAGTGCACCTTTTTTTTCTAATTCTTCAGAAACTGTACGAAATGAACTACCACCCGGGATGCGAATGCATATTGCGGTTTCCAACGGGCCCGCAGAAATATAAAACGACTTTGCAGTTAGACCTATACCGCCAGCCAAAAGCATTACGACGATTAGTAAAGAAATTATGTTTGAGGCAGCGCTTCGCCACATTTTACACTTTCGCCAAAAGCAAACTGGCGTTCGTTCCCCCAAAACCAAAGGAGTTAGAAATAGCGTAGTTTATTTCTCTTGATACCTTTTGATGTGGAGCCAAATCAATTTGTGTTTCTATTGCAGGATTATCTAAATTGATTGTTGGTGGAGCAACCTGATCACGAATTGCCAAAATAGTAAAAATAGCCTCGATTGCTCCAGCTGCACCCAGTAAGTGACCAGTTGATGACTTAGTAGACGACATCGTTAATTGCCCAGCCTGATCTCCCATCATTCGCTCAACTGCTGCTAATTCGATAACGTCTGCCATGGTTGAAGTACCATGCGCGTTTATGTAACATAATTGATCAGGTTCGATACCGGCTTTTTTTAATGCGGCCAGCATAGATCTTTCTCCACCTTCACCATTTTCAGAAGGCGCTGTTATATGATACGCATCACCGGACAACCCATATCCAACAACTTCAGCGTATATTTTAGCTCCTCGGCTTTTTGCATGCTGATACTCTTCCAAAACAACAATTCCAGCCCCCTCACCCATTACAAATCCATCACGATCTACATCATATGGGCGAGACGCCTTCGTTGGATCATCAGCTCTTTTAGTTGATAGCGCTTTACAGGCGTTAAACCCACCAATTCCTATCTCAGAAATGGCAGCCTCAGCTCCACCTGCAATCATTACATCAGCATCATTAGCAGCAATAAGCCTAGCCGCATCACCAATTGCGTGTGCTCCGGTTGAACAGGCAGTTACGACTGAATGATTAGGGCCTTTGAAGCCAAATCGAATACTAACCTGCCCGGATATCAAATTTATCAGTGCACCCGGTATAAAAAATGGTGAAATTCTTCTGGGTCCACGCTCATTAATCATTACTGCAGTTTCTGCTATAGAATTTAAACCGCCAATACCTGAGCCAATCATTACACCGGTGCGAAGTAATTTGGCCTCTTCAGTAGGCTTCCAATCAGCATCCCTTACGGCCATTTCTGAAGCAGCAATACCATACAAGATAAAGTCGTCTACTTTTCTTCGTTCCTTTGGCTCCACCCAATCATCGGCATTGAAGGTTCCATTTAGACCATCTCCATGAGGAACCTCGCAAGCATACTTTGTTGCGACCCGGTCAGCATTAAAACGTGTTATTAGACCTGCACCAGATTCTCCATTAAGAATACGCGACCAAGTTTCCTCAACGCCACAGGCGAGAGGCGATATCAACCCTAATCCCGTAATAACTACTCGACGCATGTTTTACTCATTTTAGACCGCTTTGCTTGCTAATAGCGCGTAAGAGCCCGATAGGGCAAGTCTTGTGGGCTCCTATCACGAAACAAATAAAAACCCTCGTGTCTGCGAGGGCTCTAATCAACTGATACTTTAGTTAAGCAGCTTCTCCGATGAACTTAACAGCATCTCCAAAAGTTTGGATATTTTCCGCAGCATCATCTGGTATTTCAATTCCAAACTCTTCTTCAAATGCCATTACTAACTCAACCGTATCCAAGCTATCGGCACCTAGATCATCAATAAACGATGCATTATCAACAACTTTATCTTCATCAACGCCTAAATGTTCTACAACAATTTTTTTAACGCGGTCTGCGGTATCGCTCATCGTATCTTCCTCATTCTGCAGGGATTGAACCCGATTTTCCCCTAAATTTAAAAGGGTTTTTGCCCTATCGGGCGGTTATGTTAACTAAAGCTAAAAAGCTGTTTTTTGTTTAAACAACTCATCATTAACTTTTCACGAGCCCTATAACATAAGAATTTAAATTAGCAAACGTTTTGCAATAAAAAGAATGCTGAATTTAAAAATTGTTTACAAAATAATTAAATCCTTAAATTTTAGATCATAGCCATGCCACCATTGATATGAAGTGTCGCTCCAGTCAAATAACTTGCCTCGGGGCTTGCTAAATATAGTGCGGCAGATGCTATTTCGGCGGCAGTCCCCATTCTTCCCGCCGGGATCTGGGTCATTATATTAGTTTTCTGATCTTCATTTAATTTATCCGTCATCGGCGTTTCAATAAACCCTGGTGCAATAATGTTGACTGTAATTCCCCGACTTGCCACCTCAAAAGCTAGCGACTTAGACATTCCCACCATTCCAGCCTTGGAAGCTACATAATTAGCTTGCCCAGGATTACCTGTAGAACCAACCACTGAACTAATATTGATTATGCGACCCCAACGATTTTTCATCATACCACGCACAACGCCCTTACAAAGTTTCATTGTTGCTGTTAAGTTTATACCCAAAACCGTCTGCCACTCTTCATCTGACATCCGCATGAACAAATTATCCCGCGTAACACCCGCGTTGTTTACCAAAATATCTATACCACCCATCTTTTCAGAAGCATCTCTCAAAAGACCCTCGATAGCTATAGGATCACTCAAATTACATGGAAAGATTTGTGTATTATCACCCAATAAATCTGATAAAACCTGTAAACTTTCTAATCGGGTTCCACTAATCGCAACCTCGGCACCAGCTTCATTAAGCGTTTTAGCTATTTCCCCGCCTATACCTCCAGAAGCCCCAGTAACAAGAGCTTTTTTTCCATTAAGATCAAACATTAAATGATACCTTTTAATTTAAAATTTTACTGTTCTTATATCCTCAGGTGAAGAAATACTCTTGAGATCTATATTTTTATCGATCCGTCTTATCATTCCACTCAAGGCTTTACCCGACCCAACTTCCCAAATTTCATCCACCTTATTTTTTGCCATCCATATGACTGATTCACGCCATCTAACTGACCCAGTAACCTGACTAACTAAAAATTTTTTTATCTCGGCGGGATCCAAAACCGCTTGAGCGCTTACATTTGATATAATTGGAACAATTGGTGGTTTAATTTTAATAGTTTCTAATTCAATCTTCATTTTTTCTGCTGCAGGAGCCATCAATTCACAGTGAAATGGGGCGCTCACAGGAAGCATAATAGCTCTTTTCGCCCCAAGATTTTTAGCAAGCTCAATAGCTAACTCTACGGCAGCTTTTTCACCAGATATGACAACTTGTAAGGGATCATTATCATTTGCTGCCTGACAAATACCTGCAGCTTGAGCTTCACTAGCCAAAGATTGAACCGTCGCAAAGTTTAATCCCAATATAGCAGCCATAGCCCCAACTCCAACGGGAACTGCATCTTGCATAGCGAGCCCTCTAGCTCTCAGCAGTCTTGCCGCATCTGAAACAGAAATAGCTTTACTCATCGCCAGCGCAGAATATTCACCCAGAGAGTGCCCGGCTAAGTAAGCACATTTATCAATTTTAAAACCTTCACTTTCTAATCCTCGTAATGCCGCTAAGCTCATCGCCATTAATGCTGGCTGAGCGTTTTGGGTGAGAGTCAATTCTTTAATATCGCCATCCCATATTATGGAAGATAGGTTTTCGCCCAATGCATCATCAACTTCCTCAAATATAGCTTTAGCTGACGAATATTCGTCAGCTAGTAATTTGCCCATTCCTATACTCTGAGACCCTTGTCCAGGGCATACTAAAGCTCTAACCACAAATAACTCCTTATATGTAAATTGCAGATATCTGTCTTGTTGAAATCATGCAATCCTTTTAGTTTATAAAAGTAGGCGGGTATTTTTCTGGAAAACTTGTAGCGCTGTGCCAACTTTCGGCAATATTTAAAAGGTTATTATCAGAAAACTGTTTGCCAATTAATTGAATACCAAATGGCAATTTATTTTTGCAAAAACCAGCTGGAAGATTAATAGCTGGAAGCCCTATTAAACTGACCGGCACTACGACCTGCATCCATCTATGATATGTGTCCATCGGATAGTTAGAAATGAATTCTGGATATTCTTTTTCTATATTAAACGGCTGTACCTGTGTTGAAGGTAATACAGCAGCATCACACTGGTTAAGCACTGAAGCCATTTTCTTAAACCACTCGCTTCGGGTCTTAGAAGCTTGTATTATCTCGTCGTTTTTGAGCGATAGCCCTCGCTTTATTTCCCATATAAGTGGTTTCTTCATCAACCTACGTTTTCCTGGATCATCAAATTCCTTTGCAAGCGAGTTGGCTACGGACCAAGATCGCAAAGTAATCCATGCTTCCCAAATTTTTTCCATGTCCATAGGTAAGTCAATAACTTCAATAGAAGCGCCTAGTTCCTCAAATTTTTTTAACGATTGCTCAGTGAGATCCCTTATTTCTTCTTCAAGTGGAAGATCCCAGCCCATAAAAGATATTATCCTTTTATTTTTTAACGAATGTTCCTTTAACGGCACGTTAACATCAAAAAAAGGAACTCCATTAGGCTGCCGTTCATCTTTACCAGCCATAACCCTCAATAAAACTGCTAAATCGTGAGGGTTTTTAGCCATTGGTCCACTAGTAGACAATTTATGCAAATATAACTCATCACTAGGTTCACTAGGCACTAAGCCCCAGGTAGGTCGCATCCCATAGACATTATTCCAAGCAGCGGGGTTCCGAAGAGAACCCATCATATCCGATCCATCAGCATATTTTACCATATCACAAGCCAAAGCAACCGCCGCCCCACCAGAGGATCCTCCAGCAGATTTACTCAAGTTATAGGGGTTTTTTGTAGCTCCAAATACTGGATTAAAAGTATTACTACCCAAACCAAGCTCTGGTGTATTCGTTTTTCCAATTATAATAGCGCCGGCCTGACGCATTCGGGCAACAATTATGTCGTCATTATCGGCTATTTCATTAGCAAAAATCGGCGAACCTTGAGTTGTCTTAAAGCCCTTTGCATTCGCTAAATCTTTTATTGCAATGATCTCGCCATGAAGTTCACCTTGCTCCTCAATTGGCAATTTTTCTTTATTAAAAGCCTCATCTAGAATATCATTTTCTTGTCGCATCGAAACAATGGCATTCACTTCAGGGTTCCATTTACGAATTTGCGCAAGCCTAAATTCAATTTTGTCTGTTATTGATCGTTCAACTGTCAAAATGTTATCTTTTATCTAATTTTCTCTACTCTTAACTTAATCGCTATCCTTTGCTTCAGCCCTTGATTTCCCAGAAACATTCATTGCTAAAGTAGCAGCCATAAAATCGTCGAGATCACCATCTAATACTCCTTTTGTATCAGAAGTTTCGTGTCCGGTTCTAAGGTCTTTGACCATCTGATAAGGTTGTAAGACATACGACCTTATTTGGTTGCCCCAACCCGCGTCACCTTTATTCTCATGGGCCTCAACAACCGCAGCACTTCTACGATCTAACTCCAGCTGGTATAATCGCGATTTTAGCGCTTTCATTGCAATATCGCGGTTTTGATGCTGAGATTTTTCTGAGCTTGTCACTACAATTCCCGTGGGATTATGCGTTATTCTAACTGCTGAGTCAGTGGTGTTAACGTGTTGCCCACCAGCTCCTGAAGAGCGAAAAGTGTCTATTCGAATATCCGCTGGATTAACCTCAATATCAATATTATCATCTACTACTGGATAAACCCAAATTGAACAAAAAGAAGTATGCCTTTTAGCCGAACTATCAAAAGGTGAAATTCTAACAAGTCTATGAACGCCACTTTCCGATTTCAGCCAACCATAAGAATTATGACCACTTATTTTGTAAGTCGCAGATTTAACGCCAGCTTCTTCCCCAGGAGTTTCAGATTGCAAATCGACATTATATCCTGTTTTTTGAGCCCACCTTAGATACATACGAGCCAACATTGCCGCCCAATCACAACTCTCTGTACCGCCCGCACCCGCATGGATTTCAAGGAATGTATCGTTTGCATCAGCCTCACCATTCAAAAGCGCTTCAAGCTCTTTTGAAGCTGCATTTTTAGCTAAAAGGTTTATAGCTTTTTCAGCTTCATCAATAATTTCGCTATCTTCTTCTTGCTCACCCAATTCAATCATTTCGATATTATAGAGTAGATCATCTCTGATTTGATTATGCCCCTCCATTGCGTCAACTAATGATTGTCTCTCTCTCATCAACTTCTGAGCCTGATCAGGTTTATCCCAAAGATTGGGGTCTTCCACACGAGCATTAAATTCTTCTAGACGATTAGAAGCAGTATCCCAGTCCATTCTCTGGCGAAGTAGTTCCAAAGATTTTTCAACTGAGTTAACTAAATTTTCTATATCTGCTCTCATAGTTTTTCTTTTTATTTACCACTAATATTTTGTAAATTTTTTCTCAGTAAAGGCCACCAGAAGTAAGAGTTCCTAAGCTTGCTGCACCACCAAAGGTTACAATTTCACCACTGGAACTTGTAGTATGAACAAGTTGCTCATCCTCTTCGGAAAAAAGGTCAATATTGCTTCCCATGGCAAAACCTCCATTGACAGCATCCCCAAATGTTGGCTCCTCTCCATCGCGAAAGTATTCAGCAACAACAAAATCACCCTCGGCATTTTCATCTAAGCGATCGCCTGTAAGGCGATGAAGATTAATAAATTTGCCACCTTTCGGAACCTTAAACTCACCTCCACCATATTTCTTAATCGCTGAAAGCATAAACTCATTAAATACCGGGCCACACGTACTGCCGCCACCAGTTCCTTTTCCAAGTGGGGTAGGTATGTCAAAACCTATGTAACAGCCAGCGACAATATTACTGGTAAATCCTACAAACCATGCATCTTTAGCTTGATTAGTTGTCCCTGTTTTGCCGGCCGTAGGCACAGGTAACTTCACTGTCCTAGATGCTGTACCTCTAGTAACAACACCTTCCATCATTGACGTGAGCTGATAGGCCGTTACAGGATCCATAACTCTTTCTCTTTCTGAAATAATTTCTGGGCCCAAACCTGGTGGAAGCATATCGTTTATACAGTCATCACAGGTTCTTGGGTCATGCCTATAAACAGTTTTTCCATACCTATCTTGGATACGATCGACCAATGTTGGCTCCACTCGCTCTCCCCCGTTCGCAAACATAGCATACGCAGCAACCATCTTATAAAGTGTAGTTTCTTCCGCACCCAAAGAATTAGCCAAATATGGACGCATATTGATATAAACACCGAAACGCTCAGCATAATCTGCTATAGTTTTCATTCCAACATCTTGAGCAACTCTGATAGTCATTAAATTTCTAGACTTTTCTATACCAGTCCTTAGAGGTGTTGGACCATAAAACTTATTTGAAGCATTCTTGGGCCGCCATAGACCTTCCGGCGTATTGAATTCGATTGGTGCGTCGATAACTACGGTGGCAGGAGTATACTTACTGTCAAGCGCAGATGCATAGACAAATGGTTTAAAACTTGAACCTGGCTGACGATCTGCTTGCGTGGCGCGATTAAAAACAGAATGGTCATAATCAAAGCCACCTTGCATGGCAAGAACACGGCCTGTGTTGACATCCATGGCCATGAACGCTCCCTGAACTTCGCTTATCTGTCTCAGTGTCCATCTCTTAAACTTTTTATTTTCATCAAGTAGTGCTCTTACATAAACAGCATCACCTAAAGACAAGATGTCCTGTGCATTTTTTGCCTTGAACTGCATACCTTCTTCATTGGTCTTTTTGTGAGCCCAAGTTACATCTTTATAAGAAATATAATGCCCTCTTGGATCGTCAGGAACTCCTTCTATCCCAATGATTGCACTATCACCTTTGAATCCTAGAACAACAGCAGGGTACCAACGCCCATCTAAGTTGATTTTACGCGACATAGGAAGCTCAGAGAGCGCTTCTCTCCAATAACCTAACTGAGGCTCCGTCAATTTCAATCCAGTCCCTCTCCAAGCTCCTTGTTTCCTATCAAAAGCTTCAAGTGCCCTTTGCAATGAAGTAGCTGCAACACTCTGCATCTCTGGGTCCAGTGTTGCCCTAACTGTCATTCCGGAGGTAAAAAACTCTTCTTCACCAAAATTTCTACTCAGCTGCCTTCGAATTTCATCTGTAAAGTAGTCACGCGCAGGAAGAGAGGATTTAAATGAGGGAAAGTCACCATTTTGAACAGATTTTAGTGGCTTTTGAAGTTCCAGTTTATATTCCGTTTCGTTGAGATAGCCATTCTGCCACATTTCGCGGAGAACATAATTCCTTCTCTCTAATAAACGGTCTTTTTTTCTCACTGGATGAAATTTGGAGGGAGCTTTTGGTAGGGCAGCGAGAAACGCGGCCTCATGAGGAGCTAATTGGTCCAATGTTTTATTAAAATAAGTTTGGGCGGCAGCCGTTACACCGTAGGAGTTCTGTCCAAGAAAAATTTCATTCAAATATAGCTCAAGTATTTTACTTTTAGGTAGCGTATTCTCTATTCGCGTTGCTAATATTATTTCTTTAATTTTTCGCTCAGCTTGACGAGAGCCATCTAGCAAAAAGTTTTTCATAACTTGTTGAGTAATTGTTGATGCTCCCCTTACCACCTTTCCGCCAGAACGAACTGCATCAAAAATAGCTGAAATTATTCCTCGCACATCATAGCCGGGATGTGAGTAAAAATTTTTATCCTCCGCAGATATAAATGCATTTTTAATTGAAACCGGGACTTCATCAACAGGCGTAAAGAGCCTTCGTTCTCTAGCAAACTCATCTATTATTTGCCCCTCTACAGAGTAAATTCGGCTAATTGTTGGGGGTTTATACTGAGATAGAGATTCATGACTTGGAAGATCTCGTCCATATATCCAAAAAACTGCTCCGATAGTAATAGCGGCTCCAATTACACCCAACGTTAGGATGGTAAAAACCGATCCAATAATATTTATTAACGGCCTAACCAATGTTTATCCCTTAACAGTCTCAAATGTAGTGAGCAAATTACTCATGCTCTAGAATACTTACAATATGTTTTTGATTAAATAGGTCCAATTTTAAGATTATTCCTTTTTTAAAAATTTCTGCTGTTTATCTTTTATTTGCCAACGTGATATTGCTTCAGCAAGTGCATCAGCAAATTCTACTCGCCACTGTGGTGTAATTAAATTTTGTAAATCAGAGGATGTAGACATAAAGCCCGCCTCTATTAGAATTGACGGAATATCTGGAGATTTTAAAACGGAAAATGCTGCATATCTTAACGGCTGCGAACTGAGCTCTGTAATTTGTTCCTTAAATACTTGAAGAATAAAAGAGGCGATAGCCTCATTTCTTGGTTTTGTTTCTTGCCTCGCCATGTCAATTAAAACAGAAGCGACCTGACTATCTATGCCACTCAAATCAACATCTCTTAAAATTTCTGACCTATCATGCCTTGAAGCCAGCTGAGCGCTCATTTTATCAGTTGCATTTTCACTTAAAAGATAAACCGTCGTGCCACTTGCCTCACCTTCAATTACAGCGTCTGCATGCAATGAAATAAATAAATCTGCACCAGATTGTGTTGCAATTGTTATTCGATCATCAAGAGAAAGAAATACGTCCTCGTTCCTAGTCAAAACCACCTCAAATTCAGTGTTTCTAATTAAACTTTCTTTGACCGCTGCGGCTAACTCCAACATTAGATTAGACTCACGATAACCACTGGCCTCAGCACCGGGATCTTTACCACCGTGCCCAGGGTCCAAAACAACTACAAATTCCTTATTTTCAATGACCGCAATTTTTTCTTTTTGTTCCGAATTTTCACTCTTTAAGAAATTTTTACTGTTTAAATTTTCTGATTTAAAAATATCTTCAGACACTGATTTTAATAAAATTGATAGAATTGCACTACCGTCGCTTGGATCAATTCTCATCTCTGTGTTATCGATAGTCCAGTAGTCTTCAAATTGGATTGAAAGCCTTGACCATTCAGAGTCTAATTCTTCAACTTTTATAAGTTTTATATTCTTACTGCGATTAAGTTTTCGTAGATCTATCTGATCAAATCTCACTATACTGAAATCAATGATTAAACTTATTGGTTCCTTCAAAAAGCTCATTTTGTAAGGAACTCCCTGGCTTAATTTAAGATTAATTTCAAGACCTCCAAAAAACCGATCTTTAGCAAAAGAATCTTCATTCAGTAATCTTGCAGAACTAACTTCTGATGCTGCTGGAACAGCTAATATTAAAAAAAAGACGGTATAGAAAAGATTTTTCAAAAATATCCTCGTTTTTTCATAAATTGGCCTAGCCTAGTCATACCCGCCTTTATTTCATCAGTCGATCTAGCATAAGAAATTCTAATGGTCGTTTTGCCTCTCTCTGGATCGAAATCTACGCCTGGGGTTATAGCCACTCCAACTTCTTTTAAGACATCATTACAAAACGATAAGCTGTCATCACTATATTTAGAGATATCTATGTAGAAATAAAAAGCTCCATCGGGAGGTGCAAAGCTTTGTAATCCTATATGTTGCAACCCGTCCATGATAATTTGACGATTTTTGTGATAGATATTTAAATTTTGAGAAAGCTCGTCTTCACAAGACATAGCTTCCAAAGCTGCAACCTGAGAAACATGCGGAGAACATATAAATAAATTTTGAGCTAGGCGCTCTACCAATCTAATATGGTTTTGGGGAACCACCATCCAACCGACGCGCCATCCAGTCATCGAAAAAAACTTCGAAAAAGAATTGATCACATAGCACTCATCGGTAACTTCTAAGGCTGAAACAGCTCTTTTTTCATATTGAATGCCGTGATATATTTCATCACTTATGAAATTTGCTCCAATAGAATTAGATGCGTCTATTAAATCAGTAAGCTCATCCTTACTCAACATCGTGCCAGTGGGGTTTGAAGGTGATGCAACGAGCAATCCATCTAAATTTTGAGACACAACATCTTTTGCAGTAGGTTGAAATTTATTTTTAACATTTGTCACGATATCAACTGGTGAAATTCCAAGCGATTTCAAAATTTGTCGATAACTGGGGTAACCAGGAGCACCTATGCCTACTCTCGCACCTTCCTCAAACAGAGCGGTAAAAGATAGGATGAAAGCACCGGAAGAACCTGATGTTACAATAACACGGGAAGGGTCTATATCTAAATTGTACCAGCGGCCGTATAAATTCGAGATTTTTTTTCTTAATTCTGGTAATCCTAGCGCAACAGTATATCCAAGAGGGTTGCTTTTAATAATTTGAGATGTTCGCTCTAAGGCACCAGATGGTGCTGCCGTACTTGGCTGGCCAACTTCCATATGAATAATTTTACGGCCACCTTCTTCAGCTTTTCTGGCATTTTCCATCACATCCATAACAATAAATGGATCCACATTTCCTCTCATCGAGTATTTCATATGATTACTTTCCTATGTTTTTGTCTGAGCTTTACCAAATAAATCAGCTTCGACTGTCGGTAGACTCGATAACAAATTTTTATCTTATTTTTTAATCTAATTTAGAAGGTTGCACTATTTAAAAATTGATTTAACCCTGTGGAACGTGGTTGGAAAATAAATTAATCATATTTAAGAAAATGCAATCTCTAAAAGCCACATTCGAGGTAATCCAAAGAATAGGTCCAAACAATGTTTAGAATAGTAATTTCGTTTATATTTTTAATGGCAACTCAATCATTTGCTTTAGACCTCTCTAAAATGAGCGCAGCAGAAAGAGCGCTTTTGCAGGAGGAAATTCGACTGTACCTACTGGAAAATCCTGAAATTATTATGGAAGCCGTTGAAGTGTTGCGGAAAAAAGAACAGCAAGCGGCTATCCAATCTGATTTTGAGTTAGTGAAAAAGAATAAAAAGGCTATTTTTGAAGATGGCTTTTCGTTCATAGGCGGGAATCCAAATGGGGATATCACGCTGGTGGAGTTTGTTGATTACAGATGTGGTTATTGCAAAAAAGCGCATAATGAGGTGGAAAAGCTTCTTAGTACCGATGGTAATATTCGATTTGTGATAAAGGAGTTTCCCATACTGGGCGAAGACTCTTTGATGTTATCTAAATTTGCTTTGGCGGTTAAAATCGTTCATGGCGATGAAATGTATAAGCTGGTACACGACATTTTAATCAAAATGAAATCTCCACCAAGTGAGAAAGCCTTCGATCAAATTATGAATAACCTAAATTTAGATGCCGACCGTGTTGAAAGAAAAATGGAAAGTAATGAGGTCAATGGAATGATTGCTTATACACGCACTCTGGCTGAAAGGCTGAAAATAAGCGGAACTCCAACCTTCGTTATGAATGATGAATTAATTCGGGGCTATGTCCCGTTCGATGCTTTAATTAATATTGTTGATAATAAAAGAGACTAAAGCCCTTACAGTTTCTCGTGGGTGTTGATCAGGGAAAAAGTGCCCGCCCTCCATGGGCTTTTTTTCGATATTTGAAAAATTTTTACTCCAAGTTGCTGGAACATCGAAGTGCCGAGCCATTGCTCCAGTCTTACCCCACATTACGCAAGCTGGGATCTGAAGACAACGATTTCGATCCTCTGTATCAAGAGCCCAGTCGAAATGTATTGCTGCTCTATAATCGTCACACATTGCACGAATTGTGTCTGCGTTATTCCAAGATTTTCTGTATTGGGTGAGTTTTTCTGGGTCGAAGCTGTCAAGATTTGCTCCGCCCCAACCCAAAAGACAAGATTCATAAAAATAGTCAGGATCCGCAGCAATCAATTTTTCTGGTAAAGGTGATTGTTGGGCCAAAAATAACCAATGATAATAGCTTTGAGCAACCTGCGTCGTTAACTTAGAAAGCAAAAGTTCGGTGGGAACTATATCCATAAGAGTAATTGTTTTTATTCTATCAGTCTCGTCGAGTGCCATTCTATGAGCTACTCGCCCTCCCCTATCGTGACCCACAATATGAAACCTTTTAAAGCCCAAGTGCGACATTAATTGAAATTGGTCTTCAGCCATATGTCTAAAACTAAAATTTTCAACACCCTTAGGCTTTTCCGAATTACCATAACCTCTTAGATCAGAACAGATAATAGGATAATTGTCAGGAAACTTGTCTGCTATTCCTGCCCACATTGCATGAGTTTGCGGAAATCCGTGAAGAAACAAAATCGCATTTTCAGATGCGTTATGATTATTTTTTATCCTAAAATTTATTTCTACACCATTCACTTTGGCATTATAGCGGTCGAAATCATCAAACATTTTGCAACTCAGAAAAGGAATTTATCACTCGTACCCAGCTACGGATACCTTTTCGAAAACTCTCAAGATCATATTTCTCGTTCGGGCTATGAATTTGGTCATCATCTTTAGCGAACCCTATTAGAATTGGATCTACCCCCGTTATTTGCTGGAAATGACCAGCAATCGGAATAGAACCGCCGCAACCAACGAAAGCGGCCTCAATTCCCCATTCTTCTGAAATCGCTTCTCTTGCTTTTTCAAACTCTGGAGATGAGGTATCCATTTGGCTGGCTTTTGAGGCTTCATGCTCTAAAAATGTAACTGTACAGTCAATGGGGACAAGATTTTGAATCATTTTTCGGAAAGACTTGCGGATTTTAAAAGGATCTTGGTTTCCTACCAATCTAAAGCTTATTTTTGCTGAGGCTTGGGATGGTAAAACCGTTTTAAATCCCTCATTGATATAACCAGATTTTATGCCATTAATTTCACAAGTTGGTCTCGACCATATCATCTCAAGCGGAGACCTACCTTTTTCTCCTGCTGGTATAGATAAACCAACGTCACTAAGGAATTGACCATGTTTGAAATTTAGACTTTCCCATTGATCTTTAATATTTTGGGATAATTCTGAAACGCCATCGTAAAAACCTGGTATTGTTACAGTGCCATCTTTATCATGCAGAGCAGATAAAACATTAGTAAGTAGTCGTGCTGGGTTGGTAGAAATACCTCCGTACATTCCAGAATGAAGATCTTTATCTGGTCCGGTTATAATAATTTCTTCTTTAAGAATGCCCCTCAACATCGTTACAATCGAAGGGACTCTACTTTCAAATAACCAAGTATCGCATATTAGAACAATATCTGAAGATATTTCCTTTTTATATTTTTTCATGAATGGAACTAAGTTTGGAGATCCGCTTTCTTCTTCACCCTCAAAGAAAAAAGTGACCTTAAATGGAAGTGAACCATTTTGAGCAATCCAGACCCTGCAAGCTTCAACAAACGTCATTAGTTGCCCTTTATCATCTGATGATCCACGAGCACGTATAACAGATCCGCTTGGCAGTTTTTCGATAATCGGTTCAAATGGGTCATTGTCCCATAATTCTAATGGGTCAACAGGCTGCACATCGTAATGTCCGTAAAATAGGATGTGGGGCCCACTGTCAGATCCTAAGTCTCCTAAAACTAAGGGATGTCCCCCTGTTTCATATTTTTCTACTTTTGCGCCAAAAGATTTTAGATCCGCAACTAACCAATCTGCCGCTTCAGCACAGTCTTTTTCAAACTCGGGATCGGTGGATATTGATTTTATTTTCAGAAAATCAAACAGCCTATTGAGATTTTGTTCCATTTCACTGTCTATGCGCGACAAAGTGGCATCTAGCATCTATTGAAACCCTCATATTTACGAATATCTATAGCGTATTAAAAATTTAGCCTAGATGTTGATTGTGGCACGAACAAGGCAAAAAATTAAAGTGTAAATTTAGATTAATAAACTTTGATAATTTAGCATCAAGGTCAAAAAAAGAAAACGTCTGATGACAAAAGAAATAGATAAAAGTTTTTATGACCGCAAACTGGGCGCTGCGTTAGAGACCCTGCATTCAGAAGGAAGGTATCGCACTTTCATTGAAATAGAACGCTCCAGGGGCAACTTCCCAAGTGCTAGATGGGTTTCAGAAAATAGTATTGAGAAATCCGTTACTGTGTGGTGCGGTAACGATTATCTTGGCATGGGGCAAAGCAGCATTGTTTTAGAAGCAATGCAGGATGCCCTAACAAGCACAGGTGCTGGCTCTGGGGGTACGAGAAATATATCTGGAACAACCTTGCATCATAAAAAACTCGAATATGAATTGGCTAGCCTACATCGCAAAGAGGCTTGTCTACTTTTCACAAGCGCCTATGTAGCCAACGACTCAGCTCTTTCAACTCTCACAAAACTATTTCCCGGTTTAATTATATATTCTGATGAATTGAATCACGCTTCTATGATCGAAGGAATACGAAGGAATGGCGGTGAACGAAGGATTTTTCTTCACAACAATGTAGGTCACTTGCGTAAACTCTTAGAGGCTGATGATCCAAAAGCACCTAAACTTATAGCTTTTGAATCCATTTACTCTATGGACGGCGATTTCGCGCCGATTGAGGAAATATGTAATTTAGCAGAGGAATTTACAGCCTTAACATATATTGATGAGGTACACGCCGTTGGAATGTATGGGGAAACTGGTGGTGGAGTAGCTGAACGGGATAATCTACTTTCTCGTATTGATGTTATTAATGGAACTTTAGCAAAAGCTTTTGGAGTAATGGGAGGGTATATCGCTTCATCGGAGAAACTATGCGATGCCCTAAGGTCGTATGCGCCGGGATTTATATTTACAACCTCGTTACCACCTGCAATTGCTGCTGGCGCGGCCGCTTCTGTAATGCACTTGAAAACTAACCAGATGCTGCGAGGACAACATCAGTTACAAGCAAAGCTTTTGAAAACGAGACTGAAGGCTGTTGGCCTTCCGATAATTGATCATGGAAGCCATATAATCCCAGTTGTGGTCGGAAACCCTATTCATACGAAAAAACTTTCTGATATGCTCTTGTCTGATTTTGATATTTATGTGCAACCAATAAACTACCCAACCGTTCCACGAGGCACCGAACGTCTTCGGTTTACTCCATCTCCTGTGCATGGATCAGAAGAGATTGAACACTTGGTAGCATCAATGGACTACCTCTGGTCTCATTGTGCGCTGAACCGTGCCGAGTTGTGCGCATAAATTTGATATAAGTGCAAAAAGAAGTTTATTGTGATAAACAGTAGGTTAGGTGCCGTGAAAGCGATTCGCTATTTGCTTTCGGCTGGGGTTAAGGCACTTGGGGTAATTTGGTTATGGCAAAATATAAACTGGCTTTCAACAGTCAGGAAGAAAAGAAAAATAGACCAAAGGGTTTTGATGACTTTGAGTTAAAGCTTGGAGACACGTTGCGTGGAGAGCGCGCGACTTTAGGAAAGTCACTCGTAGAGGTACAGAATGAACTGAAAATTAAGGCCGCCTATATCTCAGCGATAGAAAATTGTGACCCTCTTGCGTTTGATACACCAGGTTTTGTTGCTGGCTATGTTCGCTCTTACGCGAGATATCTAAATTTAGACCCCGACGATGTATTTATGAAATTTTGTTCGGAAAGTGGTTTTGCTACTGTTCATGGGATGTCGCATAAAGCGTCATCAGTTAAACCAAATAATAATTCTGTATTATTACCTTCTGACAATTTTATTGATGGTGAAGAGCTTTTCAACAAATCTCCGTCCGCTATATTAGACAACTCTTCAAAAACCTTTGACAAACTTGAGCCGGGTGCGATTGGTTCATTAGTAGCCTTGATTTGTATAGTTTGTGGAATTGGCTATGGTGGATTGATGATTTTTAACCAAATACAGACCGTAAAAATCTCACCTTCAAATTCTACTCCGATAGTTTTAACCGAAATCAGCTCAGATTTTCTAGGACAGCAGGATATAGACAATTCGGTAACTGGCAAATTAAAAAACGATCAATTAGATAGACTATACCGACCGCAAGCTTTAGAAGTTCCAGTTTTTACTGCTAGGGATGGCCCTATATCCACATTGGACCCATCATTTTCAAAAAATTTCGATATGCAGCAAGAGTTAATTATTTCTGAGGTAACAACTAACGCTTTAGAAGGAAACTTAACTGAACAAGTTTCTACCAATAATTTCCATGAGGCTCCGATTCAAGTTGTTCAAGATCTTCCGCCTTCTATAGCAGTCTTGGTAACTGAAAACGCCTGGGTTCAAATTACAGGATCAGATGGCACGGTTATTTATGAAAACATAATGCTTCCAGGAGAAGAATTTGTGTTGCCTCAATTGGAAGTCCCGCCAAAACTCAGAGCTGGAATGTCTGGATATGTTTATTTCTCTGTCAACGGAGAACTTTTTGGACCAGTGGGGAGCGGCACCTCTGTTAGAAAGAATGTTGAGCTATCTGCTGCTAATATTGTTTCGAATTTACAGACGCCCGAACTTTCGAATAAAAAATTGATTGCCGAGTTGATTTCTGAAGGAAATTTTCCGAGTTTACAGAAGTTTAAACTGGACTAAAAGGCTATTTATCGTTCATAAAACATGTGGCATATAAGTGTCTTAAGAACGGTAAAGAAATGTCTGAAAACCATATTAGGCCTTGGCGAAATATTTACAGGCGTAAATCACGCCAAATAAATGTTGGAAGCGTTCCTATTGGTGGTGACGCCCCTATTGCAGTCCAAACAATGACCAATACACTAACCACAGACGTAAAAAGTACAATTGAACAAGTAGTTGCTGCTTCTGAAGCCGGCGCAGATCTTGTCAGGGTTTCAGTGCCTGATCTTGAGAGTAGCAAAGCATTGAGAGAGATTGTAAAAGAAAGCCCAGTACCAATCGTTGCTGACATTCACTTCCATTACAAAAGAGGCATAGAGGCTGCAGAAGCCGGGGCGGCCTGCTTGAGAATAAATCCAGGAAACATTGGTTCTGAGGAAAGGGTTAAAGAGGTTATTCGAGCGGCAAAGGACAATAATTGCTCTATGCGAATTGGCGTAAATGCTGGATCATTAGAAAAAGATTTGCTTGAAAAGTATGGTGAACCTTGTCCAGAGGCAATGGTAGAAAGCGGATTGGATCATATAAAAATTTTAGAAGATAATGATTTCCACGAATTTAAAATAAGTGTCAAAGCATCTGATGTTTTTTTATCTGCAGCAGCTTATCAGGCTCTTGCAGACGCTACTGATGCGCCGTTACATCTGGGTATTACTGAAGCAGGGGGCTTAATGAGCGGTACTATAAAGTCTTCTATTGGTTTAGGCAGCCTTCTTTGGTTAGGCATAGGTGATACTATTAGAGTTTCTTTGTCAGCCGATCCTGTAGAAGAGGTTAAAGTTGGCTATGATATATTAAAATCCCTTGGGCTAAGGCATCGGGGCGTGAATATAATTTCATGTCCATCCTGCGCAAGGCAAGGCTTTAACGTTATAGAAACGGTTCAAATTTTAGAAGACCGTCTTGCTCATGTCAAAACACCAATGAGCCTATCAATAATCGGATGTGTCGTTAACGGTCCAGGAGAAGCTCTTATGACAGACATAGGGTTCACGGGCGGTGGAGCCGGAAATGGTATGATTTATTGGGCTGGAAAACAGGATCACCGTATTAGCAATGATGATATGGTCGACCATATTGTTGATCTTGTTGAGAAGCGTGCGAAAGAAATTGATGCAGAAAAGGTTCAAGAACCTGCGGAATAAATCATACCAACTTGAGCATTTAAAAGTAAAATTTTCATGCGATTAATACTGCGAGAACTAATCAAAATAAAAAATAGAACTGTTTGGTCCTGGTATGGTTTCTACCATGTTGCCAAAACCGAAGGAAGCTTATGGCAGTGGATAATCGCAAATATCATTTCTGGTTCTTTAACTTTTTTCTTACCTATAACTTTTACCCAGCAGGCGATAATACTAGCTGGTGGTATTTTGATATTGGCAGCTGAATGTCTCAACACAGCTATAGAACGCATTGTAGATGATATCAGTACTAAACAAAGACCAGCAGCAAAACATGCAAAAGATGCTGGTAGTGCAGCTGTAGCTATTACTGCAATCGCTACAGGCATAGCCTGGCTTGTGATTATTGTTGATTTACTATCACGCTGAGGCCTTCAATTACTCTTTTTATTATTTTCCAATTTGATGGCGCGGTTGACGAGGCTCAAACCCAAATTCACTTGGATCAACTCATAAATAAACTATCTCAAGGGCAAAGACGGTTGTCTAAGGGGTAAAAGTGTCAATTTTATTTGTAAAAATTTTTAAACTTCCAATTATTTTCATCATATTTGGGTTATTCAGCTTGATGTTCGTCGAATTAGACCGACGGTCGTATGAGAGCAATATTTTCAATAACTCTGATAGCAATATCGAAATAATTAAAAGTATTCACCCGTCAAAAGAGTTTACAATTATTAGCCATGGCTTTGCCGGCTCAAAAGAAATGATGAGACAAATAGCCTATGATATTGCTAACGCAGGAAGTAATGCTTTACTGTTCAATTTCATCGGTCATGGCTCAAACCAGCATAAGCTTGTAAATCAACCAACAGAGATTACAGGTACTACCCAACAATTAGTTAATCAATTATCAGACATTATAAAATTTGTTTATGAGAAATTTGGAAATGACATCAGTATATCTTTAGTCGGGCATTCTATGGCTTCAGATATCGTTATTAGAGCTAGCGCCGATAAAAGAATTAAGTCTGTAGTAGCTATTTCTCCATATTCTACTGGAATAACTCAGGATTTTCCAAAAGACCTTTTGCTAATATCTGGCCAATTTGAAAATCATTTAAGATCGCATGCTTTAAAGATGGTAAAAACCTTTAGATCTGACGCAGAAGAGAATACGGGATACGCAGATGAAAGAATAAGAAGAAAAGCTTCCTATATAAAGAACACCGGCCACGTTAGCGTTATTTATGCGCCACAAACCACAAAAATTGTTATCGATTGGCTAAAACTTGAAAATTATGACCGACCCTTTTGGAAAACCCAGATCGGATGGATATTAATAGGCATGACCTTCATTGTGATTGGAATGTCGCGTTTGAATAATAATTTAGCAAACGAAACCATATTAGTTTTAGCGAACAAAAGAGCGTTACGCTTGGTACTTTTGGCTACATTAATTTCATTATCATCCGGACTTATTAAAATAAACATTCTTACTATTTATGGCTTTGAAAAAATTGCAATTTATTTTGGATTAATAGGACTTTTTACTTGTTTATTTTCTTTTAATTATAAAAATACGAAATTCAAAATTGACTTCCTAATTTGGTTAAAACTTATTTTGTGTTTTGGGGTATTATGCTTCTTAATAAATCGATATATCGGTTCATTTACTTTATCCGACAATCGAATAACTGCTTTTATTACTTTAGTTTTACCAATTACTCTGTTCTGTTTGTTTATTGAAAAATTGATAGCCAGTTCTTCAATTTGGATTTCGGTCTTATTGAGATGCTTGCCAATTGTTGGTTTTTCAATTCTTTTAATTATATTCCCAGAAGAATATGGCTTAATGTTCACAACAGTTTTAATCTATATTCTTTACTTCCTTGTTTTTGGCTACATAGGAAGACATCAGAGAAAAAAAATTGGGCATTTAAAAGTTGGAGTTACCCATGGAATATTCTTATCTTTTGCTTTTGCCGCAACAAATCCCATTTTTGCCTTGTAATGCTTAAATGTACGAAAGATAGAGTTTTGCAGCATCCACTTGAAGGACAAAACCCAAACCAAAGTAAAGCGATTTTACATAATTATCTCAAAACCTTCGAAAACAGGATGGCCAAGATAAATATCTGAATTACTACCTGCATTCTTATGGGCTGCTCGAAAGGCTTCAGATTTAGTCCAATTTGAAAAATCTTTCTGTGAATTCCACATGCTATGAGAAGCATATAATGTGAAATTTTCTTCGCTTACACCCTTTAAAAGATTGAAAGAAACAAAACCTGACACGTTTTTTAAGTAACTATCTCTTGAAAGCCAGAGATTTTCAAAAATACTCTCCTTTCCGCGTTCTATTTTAAATCTATTCATTGCAATATACATTACTCACCCCTTTCAGCTATTATCCAATCAATCAAAATTTATTAAATTCAACGAAAGACATTCATAAACAAAATTGTATTAGCAGTTAAAAAGCCTTTAGTTCTTCAGCTATCTGAGCTGCTTCCTCCCTAGTCAAGCGAGGTGGAGACCAGTCTTGACCCGGTGCTGCTTCTATTAACTTTTTTGTATACTCATGTTGCGGATTGTTAAAAATCTCTGCAGCACTGCCAAATTCAACAATTAATCCTTTTTCCATAACGGCTATGTAATCAGAAATCTGAGCGGCAACTCTTAAATCATGAGTGATGAAAATAATTGCCATTTGATACTTGGTTTGTAAATCACTCATTAGTCTCAAAACTTGCTTTTGAACCGAAAGGTCTAAAGCGGAAACACTTTCATCAGCAACAACCACTTCAGGTTGCAATGATAAAGCTCTGGCAATACCAATCCTTTGACGTTGGCCTCCAGAAAAACTTATAGGCTTTCGCTTCATTGCCGCTTCTCCCAAACCGACTTGCTCAAGCAACTCAATAGCGCGGCTCCAGGCTTTTGCTCCTGGAACCCCCTGAAGTAACAAACCTCGAGTAACCATATATCCTACAGTTTGGCTCGGATTGAGTGAACCAAAAGGATCCTGAAATATCATTTGAATATTTCGCCTTGCATTAACCAACTCTGCGTTTTGAAGAGATAAAAAATCTTGCTCATTAATTAAAACTGAGCCCGAAGTTGGTTCAATTAACCTAATAACCGTTTTTGCCAAGGTAGATTTACCAGAACCACTTTCTCCAACCACACCCAAAGTTTCACCCCTTCGAAGTGTAAAATTTGAGTTGATCAGAGCATTTATTGACTTTGACTTTAGCCTATAAGTTTTACTAAGTTTTTCTACCTTAACAACCGGAGCATCATCTCGAGATTGGTCAGGCTCTTTCTGAGTTTCCATTATAGGCATCGCATCTACTAGTAACTTAGTATACCGCTCTTTAGGCTTACGTAATATTTCCGATTTCGCGCCCTGCTCTATTATCTTTCCTTGGCACATTACAGCAACACGGTCTGCTATATCAGCTACAACCCCAAAATCATGGGTTATAAATAAAGTTGCATTATTATAGACTTCTGTAAGCTCATTTATCAGAGCAAGTATTTCTGCCTGCGTTGTAACATCTAGTGCAGTAGTTGGCTCATCAGCAATTAAAATATCAGGCTGGCACGCTAACGCCATAGCGATCACAATTCTCTGGCATTGACCGCCTGATACCTGATGGGGATAACTTTGATAAATACGTTCCGGTGTTGGAAGCTGCATTTCCTTTAAAAGTTTTAATGTCTCTGTTTTTCTCTGATGTTTTTGGATCTCAGGGCGGTGAAGTTCAAAAACCTCGTCGATCTGTTTTCCAACTTTAACTGAAGGGTTAAGAGCAGCCATTGGCTCCTGATAAATCATTGAAATATTTGCACCTCTGAGTTTATTCAACTCACTTTGGCTTAATTTCAGTATATCTTCTCCTTTATAGAGTACTTCTCCGCCAAGTAGAGATAACCCTGGGGCAATATCCTTTAGAATTGCACTAGTCATAACAGATTTGCCAGAACCGCTTTCGCCGACGATGCAAAGAACCTCGCCTTTATTTAATTGCAAAGATGCATTTTCAACGGCATAAGTTCTATCAGCAGATTTTGGAAGTCCGATAGAAAGGTTTTTAATCTGTAATATAAAAGGATCTTTTTTTGACAAGGTATCTCACTCTAAATTATTATTTTTGAGCTGGGACGACCTAGCAGCTTATTTAGTTCATTAATTTCAAAAAAAAGCAAGTATTTACAAAATAAAATTAAAGGTTACGATCAGACAATAGAAACTTTTACCCCAGCTTTGAATGGCCAGGCTTAATTGAAAGTTAGGGGTGATGATATGAATAAATTTTTCAATAAAATTTTGATAGATTTTAATCAAAGTGCTAAAGGCGTGTCTAAAATAAGCGAATACAATTTTGATAATTTTGAGCTTACTATACTTCGCGT
>CACAPQ010000025.1 GCA_902534325.1 Paracoccaceae bacterium
TAATCACCTCCATTTTATTAGTTAAAAGTGATCCTGCCAAATAAGCATCAACAAAAAGACCTTCCGTAATATTTTTAACAAAATAAATTCCGAATTGCAGACCAGTTGAATTTATCTCTGTAGTGTTCACATCTATTGTAGAATTTTGGCTCATAGAAAATCCCAGAAAATGACCAACTGTCAAATTATCTGATTTTTCTCTCTCATATATAACTTGGCCTGAAACACTACCAGTTTTTGTCTTATTTTTCGATTTAGTGTAACTGAACTGTGTTTCCGTAAAACGAGTTGCTTTTCCATCGTAAGATTTACTAATACCACTTATTTCACCACTAGCATTTGTTCCACTTGTTGAAGAGCGAAGATCAAATGAAGAGTCAGTGTCGTTACCGCCAGAATTTTCGCCGCCACCCCCATCAGAGCTATTACTAGGTGAGTTACCACCATTTCCTGAAGAACCAGTAGCTGCAGGGCCACTCCCGCCCCCGCCAGATGAACGGGTGGCACCAGAAGAGCGGTTTGCATTACGAGAACTAGATGAACTCACGCGTTTGGAAAGAACCCTGCCTCTTGCAGCCGTAACAACTGCAGTTGTTGCTGTCGCAAAACTACGGATCTGCTTTGTCGTGTTTGACTTCATATTGTTGTCAATATCATCCTTTACTTCCGTAAAGGCTTCTTTCGGCGTCTTCTTTCGGGTAGTGAAATTTAATTCCGTTTTGTTGCCGATGCCCAGATAGCTGTTACCAGCGGCATCAGTAAAAGCAGTAGAAGGGATTTGGATATAATAAGAATTATCTGGTTTTAAATCTTTAGTTGGATTTAAAGTCACTGTTGCTCCAGAAATAATTGAAGAGGAAACGTTAAAAGCTTCAACTAATTTATCATTGCCATTGAATAGCTTTATCTGACCCGAGCCTGCAGTGATATTTTCGCTGAATGTTAATATAATGTTTTTGTCAAGCTTTACGCTTGCCGCGTTGTCTGAAGGTATGCTGGATAATAGTGTTGGCAAATCAGTATCTATAACCACTGCCACGCTGCTTGAGTCACTGGTCGTAGTCACAGGTATTCCTGCATTACCTGCTGTATCGCTAAAGGCTATACTATAGCTTACGGTGCCAGCTGTATCATTGGCATTTGCTGTATAAACTGCAGTCCAGGTATTCCCAGTAGTATTACTATACACGACCGAGCTATCCGTAACTGCTGCTCCTCCAGATTTGAAAGTGACAACGGGGGTGCCGATGGCTTCAGAGGCTGTGAAGGTGAGGGTAACATCATCTCCAGGGTTAACTAGCTTATTGGTAATATTACTAGAGGCTATGCTCACGCTACTGAGTGTGGGGGCAGTTGTGTCAGGTAATGACGTACTTAAATTGGCAGCAGGTGGGAAAGAGTAATTTCCTTGACCTGGGGGTCTCCAATAAAGTCGCAGCATAGTTCCTCCTCCCCATTCATACATTTGCAGTCGAATTGGTTTCCAACCCGACTGTAGGGATACTGATCCGTAATCCCACCGCGGTGCATGATTGGTCCAATTGTTGATAACGGTTTGGCCATCTACCTTAAGTCGAACCCCGTCATCGGAAGCCGTCCGAAACGCATAAGTCCCATTTGATGGTATGTAGATATAACCTTGAATATCAACAGACCACATATCTCTACGACCTTGGGGGTCGTAGTTTGATGTATATATTCTTTCCCAAGTTCGCGTTTCAATAACGTTGCCGCCAAAAGTATCGAAATTAGTATAACGATTATGGGTGTCATAGTACTTGGCCTCTAAGTTCCCCGTTGGTTGTGCGTAAATCGGCACAACAGGAGTAATAATATTGGCAATTAATACCAATATTAGCGGCATAATTTTATGTATTGCCACCTTGAACCTAGAGAGATCTTTTTGCTGCCGATCTCTGGAGCAATAGTTTTTTTCTAGTTCAAATTTTCTGATCTTTGCTCTAGGCAAATAAAATTCCAGCGAGTTCTGCAGATAACTTCAAAAAAATACCCCTTTGTTCTTAAAGTTTGTTTTTGTCACAATTTAATTATTTACAACCATTGTGATTTATAACGACCCATTAAGCCTCTTTTTAACTGGGTTTGCTCTGCTCCACAGGATTTCTAGGTTGATTAATATCGTGCCTCCAAATCAGCCTCTTTGATTTAAACACCACCCGTTATATAATATTTTGTATTTAAAACAAGAACAAGCTAGAAATTGTTCAACTAATGGAATGTCCAAAAAGTAAAAAAGAGGCCGCTTTTAGGATAACCTCTTCTTTATATGGCTCCGGCGGTAGAGGTCGAAAACGGTTTTCTTACAGATTTTCAACCGCATATTTGATTGATGCCTGTCGAACCCATTCCAATCGAAACTCTTCTATATCCGTTGGTAAGGTGCAACCTGCGCCAATTATAGTTCCGATTTGTCCGCATTTATCCAAAATATCAAAGGTAGCTTTTTCAACTTCTTCGCGCGTTCCGGTGTAAATAATTTGGTCTTGCTCAAAGCCTCCAATTACAGTTTTTCCGCCAAATAATTTTTTTCCCTGTGCCAAGGACACACCTTCTGCAGCAACGTCCCAGTTATATGCAGCCGCGTGAAAATCTTTGAATAGTTCAAGGTCATTAGGCAGACCATCATACCCACAAATGTGTAAAATATTTATATTGCTTAGTTCATTCGCCTTTTTTAAGACTTCCTTCTCATAGGGAGCAACATAAGTATTAAATAAAGTGTCTTCGAAAAAGTTATTTTGATTATTTACACAATAATAGAAACCTTCTACATCAGTCTCTTTAATAAGGACTCGATTAAATTCAATCAGGCTTTTAGCAATTGACTTAAGGGCTATGGCCAGAGCGTCGGGATCTTCCTCAATGAATTGCAACAAATCTTCTTCACGATCACGCATAAACCAACGAAGAGTGTAGGATGGCGAGAATGCCGTGGTGTATACTGGCGCATCAGAGTCTTCAAAAAATTCAAGAGATCTTTTGGTTAGCTCAATAGACTTTTTGACAAACCTACAATCCATAGAAAAAGGTTTAATTTTCTTAAAATCTGCGGCTTCTTTAATGAAAGACAAATCCACTGGCATCATCATTAGCGTATCGTTCATAATTTTAATCACATCTGGGTCAAAAACTTCTCGAGCATTCCCATGCTCAATAATATTTTTCTCAAAAGCAGCTGAATTTACCAAACCTTGATCCCAGTCTTTCTGATCGCAAAAATGGTGAAAAAGTAAAACAGGCACATAATCCACCGGTTTGTTTTTTAGGACACTTATGAGTCTTTCCCGCTTATTCATAGCCAGTTTTCATTCTTTGCTAGAAATCTTAGTTGCTTAATCCAGCAACAAATAACTTTCATAATTACTATTATTAAATTTGTTACTTTTAGATATTTAAATAATCTTTTTTAGATATTTTATTAATTTTTTATAATTGTATGTTTCAAATAATGTTAAATAACGAAGCTACAAAACCATAGGTATAGCTAATTATCTTGGTTAAAAAAGTAAAAAAAGAGGCTGCGTTTCAGCAAAACCTCTCAATTTTATGGCTCCGGCGGTAGGGATCGAACCTACGACCAATTGATTAACAGTCAACTGAAGTAAATTCATACTAATAAGGAAATTATTTACTATTTCTCATATAATATTGATTATTTATCTGTTTTAATTAAGCATAAGTTACGCTATCCTACGCAGTATATACACCAATTTGTCTGGCTGAATGTCTGGCTGATGCCTATAGTTAAATGCTACATAAACCGAAGTGCTATTGAAAAAGCAACAAAGCAGCAGCGTGAGCTTAAGCAAAAAGTTATACTTCTTGATCCGTCAGGACTTAGGTTAGCTGTAAATTCACGTTCTTCATCATGGAACTATAACTATCGAAAGCGTGGCGTTGATTATCAAGGGAAGCGCCATCCTCAACGCACTCTACGTTTAGGTGACACACTTAATATGACACCTCAGGAAGCTCGCCTTAAAGTAGAACAGATTAAATCTGAAGTTCGAAACGGAGGCGATCCTGCTACTGACTTGGCCAAAGCAGCAGTTATAAACAAGCATACTGAGTTCAAAAATAGGCCTTTATTGCAATTATTGGAGGAATATAGCGATTATCTTTTTCAAGTACCCTCTCAACACAAGCAAAAAGAGATCATGCATGCGGGTAGTGCATTAAAAGAATTAAGTATAGAAACTATTCCCGCATCAAGTCTAACAGCTCGGATGTTTCGTGAAATCAATACAATGCATGCAGACAGACCATCTACCGCAAGGCATCGCTTTGGAGCCTTATCTAGGTTTCTAGATTATTTGGTCGACGAAGGACTGGTAGAACGCAATCCTTCGAAAGATGTGTCTCGAAGACATCGGCCAAAAGCATCCAATCCAAGAGAAACGTATTACTCAGCTGATGAACTTATAAAGCTATGGCAGCCTAAGAATGAACTTAGAGCGAATTACCTTCGGTATTTAAGGTTTATGATTGTTTGCCCCTTAAGGATGACAGAAGCCTCTGAATTAACTATAAAAAACATAAACTTAGAGAGTTGGGAAATTCATCTATCAGCGGATGAGACAAAAAACAGAGTGGCATTCACTCTTCCATTACCAGAATTGGCCTTCAATATTTTAAATATACAAAATTTTACCCAAGATGAGCGGATTTTTCAGCTTTCAAGCGTCATCGGATCACCCATGAAATCTTGGTCTTTTTTTAATAAAGAGGTTAGGAAAGCCTCCGGAATTACTAATTTTAATTTACATAACCTGCGAAGATCGTTTTCCTCTCTTATTTCCGAGCATTCAGAAATATCAGAAAGTTTAGTTGATAGCTTATTAAACCATAAAAGATCTTCAACACGTGCTGGAGTTATGCGGCATTACATGCATGCAAAAAACCTGAAGCAAAGACGGGAGGTAATGAATTGGTGGGCAAACTTTCTAGAGGAAGAGGTAATAAATTTTTCCAAAGAGAAATTGGTGAGCTAGATTGGGTAATCACGGCGGCAAAAGAGAAGGAGCAGGGCGTGAACCCAAGTGGGATATTTTAACGAAAGTTAAAATAGGCCAAGAATGTGAAGTAATGCAAAAAAAAGAAGAGTTAAAAACATTTAAAACCAATGTTTTAAAGGAGTTTCCTGATCTAAATTATTTATGGGACAATGCTTCTCAAATTGACGTTAAACACCGAAAAGGTTGGTTGCTGAGTGAAGATGGAGAACAACATCAGTTCGATGTACAGGAAGAATTAGTTACCCTTAATCTTATCGAAGAAAACCCTTCATCTCAAAATAGGCTTTTCAAAATTTCAAAAAAAGCCCCAAAAGGAACTAGAAAAGCTATTTGTAAAACAATAGCGGAAAAGTATTCATTGAATGAACAACAAGTCGATAATATTTGGCAATTCTACAGACGCTTTGAAAGGGCTACAGAGACCACAACTTGAATTTTAGGCTGTTTTCTTAGTTCAAATATCTACAATATTAAAAGAGTGGCATTTAATTACTAAAAGGTTCTAAATGTCACAAAAACATACTTGGCGGCCTGATCAGCCCCTGCCTAAAAACGCAAACAAGATCACTAGTGCTGCAATAGTCTCTCATTTCTACTTTCCCGTTAGTCCTCGTACCTTAGAGACATGGCCATTAACCGTACGAAGACCCAATAGGGCTGCTATATACGAAGTTGAGGAACTCATGCGATTTGCCGAGCAGAAGTATAACAATGCTTTTGCATATAAGCAGGGGGTAGATTGGTAATGGACGTTTCTCTTTTTACCCCCCCGTACCCTCCGAATATTCGGGGGGTAGATGCTGACGTAGTGAATACACACCGCGAGAGCGATGAAAACTACGAAAAAGTTGTTCTAAAGTTTAATGATCGTTGGCGTTTAATTGTCTGCCAACACGACATTCAGTGGATTGTACAAAGGCGAGAAAGTCTCCATGGAGGCGCTTGGAGAGGCGTTCGGTATGTAACCCGTCTTAAATCGCTTGTCGAAGTCTGTGGAGAGCTAGCTTTGCCACTCAGTAATCTTATAAGGGTAACTCACCTGCATAACCAACGAAGAAATGAGAATTACTTTAAAAAATAACCCAAGGCACGGAGACCTTGGGCAATAGTTTTGTACATATATTTTATACACCAAGGTGGACCGTGTCGCAACTGCAGGAGCAGATAAATGCTTAATAATTGCGATATAAAACAGGTGACTGAGCTGCTTGGCATGCAGCCATCAAAAAAAACAACTTATGAGCTGCGTTTTGGAAATAGAGGCTCCTTATCCGTGAATTTGAAATCGAATATTTGGTTCGACCACGAACACATGACTGGCGGCGGTATCCTTGATCTCATAGTTCACTGTGGTGAGGTTAGAGATAGAACCGGTGCAATTCAGTTTCTCAAGGACAAAGGTCTAATTCTCGACTTAGAAAAGGAAACGAAGACGAAGCAGGTTTTACGTAGTCATATCTATAGGTCGGAAAATGGTGAGCCAAACAGAAAAGTAACTAAATACTTAAATGGAAGCTGGAAGCAGTTTGGCTGGTTTGAGGGTGAGTGGGCGCCCACTGTTAAAGGACTACAAAATATCCCTTATCAACTTGAATTTCTCCATGCTGACAAGTCAGATCGTCTTATTTTTATTTTTGAGGGGGAAAAGGATGTAGATCGAGCAATTCACAATGGGTTGCTAGCAATTTGTAACGTTGGAGGGGCAGGGAACTGGAAGCCCGATCTAAACATGCATTTAACAGGTCGTCGTGTCTGTATTGTTCCAGATAACGATACTGCTGGTTTGAACCATGCAGATAAGGTTCTCAGATCTTTAAGTGATGACAAAATTGAGGTTTTTATCATGACATCCCATTTGAGTGAACTTTCTGAGAAGGGTGACTTCTCCGATTGGATGGATATTAATGAAAATAGCGCTGAGCAATTTCTAAAATTAGCTGAGTTGGATAAAGCCAACCAGCCGTCGGTTGACCAATTATACCTGCAACAATTTGGAATTAAAAACGCGAGTGAGTTACTCGAAATGCAATTCCAGCCTTTAAATTATTATTGTGACGGTATCATTCCGGCTGTTGGTCTAACACTGTTAGCGGCGCTTCCTAAAACTGGGAAATCTTGGCTTGCTCTCAACTTTTCAAAATCAATGGATAAGGAGGGTGTTGCGGTTCATTACCTAGCAGCTGAAGATAATGAGAGACGGTTAAAAAGTCGAATACAGAAAGTCTTTCCATGTGGTGTTAAGCGGTTAACTTATCATGCCGTTATGTCATCAGAGCGAGTACTACCGCGCGGCTTAGAAGCTCTGGAACATATTGAGCGAGTTGCGATAGCAACAAAGTCAAAGTGCATTATTGTGGATACGGTGCAAACGATATTAAATCCCAGCGTCACCAACAAGAATTACGACACAACTGTTGAAGAGTATGACAGCCTACGAAAGCTCGCTCACAAATTAGAGATCGCTATCATTGTTGTGCATCACTGTAAAAAGACAACAGACATATCTTCAGCTCCCTTGGAGAAGGTAATAGGTTCGATTGGCATAACTGGTACTGCTGAAACAATCCTAGTCATGGAACAGCTTACAGGAAAGCAGGATTGCAAGCTTACAGTGACGGGTAAAGATGTGGAGCAGTGTGAGAAGTATCTAGCATGGAATTCGCACGGCTTTGATATTGGTGATGATGTAAGAGAGGCAAACCTTGGCGCCACGCAAAAACTTGTACTCGAGCTAATTCGTGAGGCTCCAAGATGCACACAGAAGTCTATTGTGGACACAATAGGCAAGGATCAGGGGCAAGTTTCTAAGGCAATTGATAGACTGGTCGAGGTTGGTTTGGTGATGAAGAAAGGTTTCACCCTTATCGCACAATAGGTATCATACTTGTCATATGTATCATATTGGCATTTAAATATGACAAATATGATAGGTATGTTAGTGTTTGCTCTGTGGGGAAACTACTTTTGAAGCTAAAGTTTACATCAATTTTTATATTGTCCTTCTTTACCTGTTTTTCAGTAAATGCATCAACTATCGAACAGAATAAATGTGTCAAAGAAATTGAGGAAGCCGTTAAAGAAATTAAATCTCGCGAGGGATACTTTGACATTAACCTAACTGATTTAGAAGGAAACGGACGCTACGAAATCTTGGTTGAAGAGGCTCACGGTGGAAACTGTTGTGCACCCAAATTATGGATTAAGCGTTTTGATGATCAATGCGGCGATAAAATTTTTCAATTTGAACGTTGGGGATCGGTTTGGGGTGGTTGGAAAGCAGTAAAAAGCTCATTATCTGATGGAATCGTTTTATTGACAGCAGAAAATGATCCATACGGAATAGGGGGTACGGACTTACTCAAGTCATACATAACTTATAAAATCGAAAAGGATGAAGTTATTTTTCACTCTTCTAAAAAGGCAGAGTTGCTACCTTCAATAATCGAAATAACATCTGCCCAACTGGCTGGCAGTAAAAACATTGATGAAAGAGTTGAAATGAAATTTGACTTAAATGGAGATGATATTCCTGAAAGTATTTCTTGCAGCTATTGGGATCGTTGGGGAGTGCTGAGTGATTGCAAGATACTAGCTAAAAATGGAAATAATTTATTAGGTGCTAAAGATTTTACAGCAAAAAGGTTGGGCGTTTTGTTTGATATTGAGAATGGATGGCACGTTTTAGTGGCAGATTATGACAGCCTACTGAGTTATATTGACGGGATAGGATTTAGTGAAAAAAATTAATTTTAACTATTGGTTAGAGTTATTACTTAAAGTTATAGGCTTGATCGTTATTGGTGCTTTAGGTTGGCTTGCTTTTTTAATAGTTGTTTTTATGTGGATTTTTACAGGAACCAGAGAAGTCCCAAAACCAACACTACCAATATCAGAAAATATAAGTTTATGGGTTAACGAGAATTATGCTGATAATTTTCCCAAAGAACTTTTAGGTAATGTTGTTGCAATGAATTCGGATGGTTTCACCGACACAATTACTATCGGGCTTTATGCTTTAGAGGAAACCGCCTCAAAAAGTTTACAGACAACACTAGATAATAGGTTTGAGCTTGAAAAGATAGGCATGGACATTAACCAATATGTTGAAGACGCAATATGTTTCGGTAAAACTGATCATAATTCTTGGTTAATTAATGAAGCTAAAATAGATGAATATTTCACTTTTTGCTCCCAAATAAATAATTCAGAAAAAAAAGTTTATGAATTAATTATTAGGAAAAATGATTATGAATTCTCATTTATTAAAATCACTCACTATTTAAATAGTAACTTCTTTACAGTTTCGCACGGGAGCTCTTAAAAATTATCAAAAAACATGCAGGGCCACACGGGGTATGGGGGTATTATATTCATGTACTCTTCAACAGATGGGGGGGGTGTCAGAGAGCTGTGGGCAGCTAGTTGCCAATAGGTTGAGTAAATGAAGGTGGATACTCAAATGAAGTTATTACACCCCAAAGTGATAACTCTCTTACGTCAGGATAATACATGTCCTCAAATCGAGTTTCGAACATACTTATTGCGAAGTCTGGAGATATATTTCTACTCTCAAAAAGTCTGATAAAACGATATTTAAGCCTGTCCAAATCTATCTCAGCCTGTACCTTATCTTCTCTCTGTTCCAGAAATGCAGGTTTATGGATTCCAAGTATTCGATTTGTATAAACGTCTGGGAAGTATCTATTTTTGCCACTAGCAAAAATTAAAGCACAAGCACTTAAACATTCCTGCTGTTTATAATTATTTGTACTCAACAAAGGTTTTTTCCAAATAAGTGTATTCAATTTATTTTGCTTTATAAGCTCTGCAATTTTCAAAGCTGCTTCAACATCTCCACCAATAGAAGCGCCAATTGAAATAACAGGAGCTACTACTTTGCACTTGCTACTTGGCTTTTCAAACTTTTCTTTAAGTTTAGTGGCTGTCAGAGGTGTAATCGTGCCTTCAATGCCAAGAATACAAAAGGATTCGTATAAGTTATGGGACAGTTTAAAATTTGAAACGACTGCTTGCTCAGTCGAAGATACTTTCGCAGCTATAATCAATAATAGTATGGTTAAGATACTTCGCACTTTAAACTCCAAAACTTAGAGTAGATCAAAGCTACTATTGGCGCAATATTATTTGATATATAAAATTTGAACGAGGGTCTGCATTACTAAGGAGATTTTCTTTAGGCTTAGATTTATTAAGCCATGTATTGAAAACAAGGCTCCGACCTTCCAATCATTTTAGTTACGAATTTATAGTCTTCATTATTGTCTAAAAGATCATCATCTATCCTAAAGATAATTTTAATGTGATCGACCAAGTCTTCACTATCTTCATAATAGGTATCTAATCCAAAGTGATCTGAAGCCCATTCATAAAATTCATCAATATCTAAATTTGAATAAATGCGTCTCGCTTCATGGATGCTTTTCTCATCAATATTTTTTACATCGAGAAATGCTTGCAAAAGCTCTCTTTCTCCATTTGCAAGCTGACGACAAGAAGCAATAGAAGTCTTTAGAACATTCATATTCTCTCTATAAATCTTTGATCTGATTAATCGTTGAACGAGATAATCCGCTTTCTCTCTGACATGTTTATGTCCACTGAGAATTAGTCGCTCATATTGGCTTGGCATATTTTCAAAATCATAAGTGCAGTCCTCAATATCCGTATCAAGGCACTGGGCATGATATTCCAAATCGAAGGTATTTGTATGAAACAGTACTGTATACTTTTCTCCTGTTAGACTGTCTGTTTTGGAAAAAGGAATTGCACAGTTAATACCACTTTCGGTTGACTCAGTAATACTTTGCAGAAGACCAAAAGGACATTTAATGTGGTTTACTTCTTCAGAAAGCATCTGTTCTTCAGTTATCACCCAATCCGGCAATCCAACATATACTTGAAGTTTATCTAGCCAGTTTGGATGAGTTTCGCTTTGTCTTTCATTAAAACGTGACTGCGCAACCTTTAGCGACCAGAAGCTAAAGATAGCAGGAAGAAAGTCATATAAAATTTCAATGAGTTGGTCGGTAACTTTATCTAAGTTTAAGGCTTTTTTGAATGGTTTATCAAAGTAGTGGATAGTTGACATTCAGGTTCCGTAATCAGTTTAAGGAACTCTTTACATAAGAATTGCATTCTCAATTTCAAGGGGTACGGTCAGTTTTTGTTCCTCTACGTATACACACGTGCCTGCGTGTACGTACACCTACACTCACGCTCATACACACACTTCCTAACGTCAGTGAGAAGTGTGTGATGAGCTTGTGAGTGTAGGAAGTACTACCTCTCAAACATCTCCACTCTCAGCAAACCTAACAAGTGATGGAGATCACAATGACTTATGAATTAGAAAATTTAGCGAATAAAACTTTTCGTGATGAAGAGTTTATTCAATTTCAAAAAGAAGAACTGTTTCTAGACTTAGAAGATCTATCTGACTTCCGCCCCATCGGGGAAGTCCTGAAACAAATGTCATTCAATTTCTATTCCTAAACCAAACCACAGCTATAAAGGAGAATTTTCATGGCTAAACGATTTTATTTAGAGTGCCCATTTGACGAAAAAGATATGTGCAAAAACATAGGTGGTCGATGGGATATGGATGAACGGAAGTGGTATGTACCTGCTGAACTTGATCCAGATCAGTTCCGCAGATGGTGGCCTGCAGATGCAAGTGAAAGCAAGACGCATCTTACCATCGTATCCAACGATTAAACGAAACTAGTTTTGGTGGTGGCTAATAGCCATCACTAGAACCATAATTTGGAAGCTAATGCCTGAAAAATTTTCTTCATGGTTCTTAATAAACTTAATTAAAACTTTATTCTAATTCTTAGCTTAGTACCTATCCCATACATCGTACTTTTCCCAGACCTTGCATGAAGAATTTTGCATCATAAATCGACCAAAATCTACTCCGTTAACAGAACAATATCCAACCAACCGATCGTAAGTTTTTGCACCAGTTAACTCACAAATCATCTTTGATCCTTCAAATTGCTTTGCAACTCTAGTTGCGTATCTTCCTTTTTGTGTTTTGTTTTCAGGACAATTCAGGGCTGCCAGCCTTATAGCTATTCCATCAACCTCAACTGTATCTCCGTCTCGCACATGCGTTACCGTGCCAGAAAGAATACTGTCAGGTTTTGGAGTTTTTGAGGAAGAAGAGCTATTCTTTCGATGGCAGTGATAGGGTTGAGAGCCAGCATGGCAACCTTGTTTATTTAAACCTCCGCTATGGGAGCCCGCTAAGGGCGCGAGCATGATTGCAAATAAACTAGTGAATAATAAGGAGGTATATTTCATTCTAATTTTTCAAAACTCACTTTTCTAAATCCAAGATCTCGAAGTTTATGGATTTGGCTTATCATCGTAGTTGTGCTTCTTCCGCCGAATATAACGATAATAACGCTTTTTCCTAATTGTGAATTATATACTGCCGCACTGTAGCCTGATGCACGTGTATAACCCGTTTTTGCTCCAATTATTGTCTCGTCTGAGTTTAGTAGGCGTCTCGCAGAGTTTTTTATAGTTTTAACGCCGGCGCTAGTTGTCTTTCTTCGGAATAAATTAAAGTAATCAGGAAAATCATCATGAAGAGCTTTAAATAATATGGCCATATCCGTTGTGGTTGTTAAATGACCACTTTCCGTTAATCCATGTGCATTTTTAAAAGTAGATCGGGCCATACCTAGCCGCTTAGCTGTTCTATTCATTCGCCGTGCAAAAGTAGCCTCAGAGCCCTCTAGATACTCTGCTATAGCCGTTGATGCGTCATTTGCACCCTGAACACCCACAGCTCTCAAAAGGTATCTAAGCCTTATTTCCTGCCCTTGTCTTAATCCAAGTTTGGCAGGAGCCTCCCACGCTGCATGATTGGAAATCTCTACTCTATCATCAAGGCCAACCTCACCGTTCTCGATAGCCTCAAAAGTAACATATAATGTCATAAGTTTAGTTATGCCTGCTGGATGTAAGCGCATTTTATCATCTTCGGCAAAAAGTATCTCGCCTGTCAGTCCGTCCATTACTGTGGCCGCATATTTATCAGCAAATACAATTGATGTATTCCAACTGATCAATAAGAATAAAAGTACTGCCCTTAAAAAAAACATATGCTCGATTTCTTTTTGATACTAGGCTAACAAAAATTTAGATATTTTCAAAAATATTTTTGGAGGGGAAAATTTTGAAACGTTTCATAGCCTTTTTTATGTTTTCGATATTCTCATTTGTGCACCCAACTTTGTCAGAGATATTACTTAAACCAAAGGAAAGACCAGAGATTATTCGTGTCGCATTAGAAGTGATGGCTATGTGCGGTCCTTCAAAAGGTAACGCCTATTTTTTTAAAGATGCATTATACAACCCAGATGGCGGTTCTTGGATGGAAGATGGTATGTCTAATGGGCAAGTTACGCTCGTAAAAGACGGCGATAGCTATGATATTTTGTTTGGTGATGCTGCCGGTGGAAGCGGATACAAGCAGGACGGAGCACAAGTATTCATGTTGCACTCAGGCGAGAAGTTCATTCGAGTAGGGGCCTTCGCTGGTAATTATGCTGATATCTATAACTTTGATCGCGAGGACAACAAATTAGTTTGGTCTTCTAATAAATCGGGGCCATTCTCAGGAAAAGTAGCTGTTTATGAGAGTGATTGTACTTTTATAAATTAAATTCTTCTTCAATAATATTTTCTAACCGTTAGTATTAACTTGATTAAAGTAAAGAAAAGTAAAAACAATGAGTAATTCCGCACTCTCTAAGCTCATGGACGCCTTCAAAACGCCTCAGCATGACTACAAGGTTAATACAGAAATTTTTGGTCAGTTTGATCCCGATAAAGTTGCCAAAGAATTAAAACTGGAGAAGGTAGGTGCTGAGAAGGGGAAGTTAAACCAGCCTGCTTCTAAATCTCAAATTCCTGATGAAATTGAAACTCAAATTCAGGAACGTATTGAAGCAGCAAAAGCCACAGCCAATGAGAGTGCTGAAAATCAAATCTATACTTACAACGAACGCATTTCAAACCTAGATTTTGAAGGTCATTTTTCTGAGTTGAGGCAAGCTGGTCCTGAGGCTGTCAGTAGAATACAAGGACTGGTTCAGACTGGCCTAAACGAAATGAATACGCGTAGGCGTAAACTGCTCGATGTTGAAAAAGAGTATAAATATTTTCGTGAGACTAATGGTCTGGAAAACCGAACTGCAAAAATGACCACATCTACAGGAACTTTTATTAGAATTTTGCTAATTTTAATTATGGTTGTTTCTGAAACCTACTTTAACGGAACTTATTTAGCCAAAGGTAGCACACAGGGTCTAATTGGTGGTGTTTTTGAAGCAGCTACGTTTGCCATTCTCAATATAGGCTTTTCAATAATTTTAACCGTTTATGTGATTAAGCAGTTTGCCAGACGAGGTATGGCTTGGAAACTATTAGGCCTAATCGGGATTGTTGGTTGGCTCGCTACTGTAATCGTAATTAATTTAATGTTAGCACATTTTAGAGAGGCCTCTTCGTTGTCTATTTTTGAGGAGGGCGTGGGTGCCGATCTAATTAATCAGATTTTAAGTAATCCTCTTGGATTGACCCAGCTTGAAAGTTGGATGCTTTTTGGCGTGGGTATGCTGGTTGCAACTGTTACACTAGTAGATGTTATAACGTTTTCTGACATATATCCCGGATACACAAAAGTTCAGAAGAAATGGGATGAATTTACTGATGATTATAAAGATGAGTACGACGCTCTGAAGGAAGAGTTAGACGACATTAAAGAAGAATACGCAAATGTTTTAAAAGAAATTGGAAATTCGCTATCTGCAAGATTACAACATTTAGATCATATCATGTCTGGACGTACCCGACTGCAGGTCCTTTATGATGGGCATCACGAACTACTACAACGAGCCGCAAACGCGCTCTTTTCGTATTACTACGAAGCAAATAGAGCCGCTCGTACCGATGCAGCGCCAGAGCGATTTAATAAGCGATATATAGTTGCGAAAATGGTTCTTAGTTCTGGAAAAACTATTCAGCCACGAGAAGCCCAAAAAATTAAAGACCGGATCGCAGAGGGTAAAACAATTTTAGACGAGCAGCTCAAAACAGTATTGGATGAGTACGCCAAAGGAATAAATCAATATCGAAATCTCGATATTTTAAATGAAGAGTATGAATATGGCGAGGAGCCGAAGGTCAAGAAAGAGGCGGAGCCGATCCAAGAGTAATATTGGAGCATTCGCTACCATCTTAGGAGCATTGGCAGTTCTTGCTATTTTGGTGGGAGCTGGCGTCTTTTTATTCTTAAATACTGAAAAGGAAATTGCTTTAAACGATGACGACCTCTGTCCAAATAGAGGTTCACGTGGAACAGTGGCTGTTTTATTGGATACAACTGACGAATTGGCAGCGGTAACTAAGTCAGAAGTACGTGAAAGCATTCTCAATATGCAGCGGGAATTGCCTAGGTTTTATCGGGCTTCCGTTTACACTTTTGATGAAAAGGGCCTGTCCGATGAACCACTTGCCAGTGTTTGTAATCCGGGCAGTTTAAATCAGATGGATGACCTTGCAAGGCAGGGTTTGACAGCAAACCCAGCTTTAATAAATCGAAAATTCAGTGAATTTGAAGATAAAATATCATCTGCTATTTCATCGGTATTTAGACAAAAGTTTGAGGCTAAGCAGTCTCCAATTCTTGGCTCTCTACAAAATCTTGGCGCAAGTCTTCCAAGGCCAGTAGATATTGATGACGAAAAGTATCTAGCTGGCAGAAATAAAGTCATTCTTGTGACAGATTTTTTAGAGCATACTGATGTGTTCTCTAACTATCGATCTGGATTGAATATTACAGCATTTGCAAATAGTAGAGCTACCGAAAAGTTTGGAAAATCATACAAAGATATTGATCTTAACGTTCTGCTTGTGAGGAGAAATGTTGAGGGGTTCACTACCATGCAATTAGCACAGTTTTGGGCTCAAATTTTTAAAAGCGAGTTTAAATCTGATATTATGTCACTGAAAATTATCTCTGGTGAACTGTAATGGCAAAGCGAACCAGAAAAACTAATTTTGTAGCTTCTAAGCGCCATGCTTTATTTTTCTTTTTGATTTATATTGTAGGCGGCTTGATCCTGACATTCGAAAAGCAATTCGTTGGTGATTTGTTTCCAGATTCTCGTTTTCCAGAGGCTCTAATCATTGGAACTGCGTTTATCCTGATGGGTACATATGTATTTTTTGTAACGCTTGTGCCAGCAACTAAGCTAAGGACAGATATTGCAGCGGATAACGTATATTACCTTGGTTTTCTTTATACTTTAACGTCTCTAGCCGTTGCCATATCGGTTGATAAACCGGAGACAATACTCGCAAACTTTGGTGTGGCTATCGTTTCAACCTTAATAGGAATAGCAGCTCGTGTAGGACTAAATCAACTTAGAGTAGATCCAAATGAAATTGAGGAGGCTACCAGATTAGAACTTTCTGATGCGACAAGACGCGTTCGTGCGGAAATGGATGAAACTGTCTTACAAATATCAAGTTTCAGAGATTTATCCATGCAAGCCATGTCGGAAGGATACGAGGAGGTTAAAGAAAATATTGATAAGGCCTCAAAAGATTTAATGAAATCTATTGAAGAGGTTGTTGAGCAAAGCACAGAACCTCTGACTGAACTTGCTGAAAAGACACAGGCTGCTAGCGAGCAAGCAGTAGAGGCAATATCTGAAGTTACCAAGAGCAATCAGAAACTTGCTAAGTCGAGCAAGGCTATGACGGATGGAATAGAAAAGGCCAATGAAGCTCTTACTGGATTAGCAGAACACTACAGCGATACTGGTGTCTTGGACGAAAAAATACTTGAAAAAGTGGAAGCACAGATGGTCGCTGTGAAAGATGAGATCAAAAAATTAGTTCCTGATCCCCGAGACGAAAAGGAAGGAAAAGAAAACTTACAGAAAAAAGTGTCAGAGCCTTTAGAAGATTCAGGTTCGAATAACAAAGCTAGATCGGAAACGCTTGATACCCAAGAAGGTGAACAGAGCATTCCAAAGAAAGTAATCAAAGCTGTTTCCGACATTTGGTCTACTTCGACGGTCGAATACAAGGGTAAGATTATTCGAATAACAGGGGACGGGACTTTTGTTGATGGGGCTGACTTCAAAACACTCCAAAAGGCTCAAGACTATATTGACACCCATGATGATCGATAAATGGTGAACGAAACTTCCATATCGCGTGACTCAGAAAGTTATCGTAGGGGCGTCGTATTTGGTCTTACAATGGCTGAAGTACTTCTCCTTCTCATTTTTTGTATCCTTCTATTTTTAAAACTTGTCAGCGATCGCCTTGATGAAAAAAAAGAAGAATTAGCTCAAGAAAAGCTCAGAAATTCTGATCTTGCCGTTAAAAATGAGGAACTTAATTCAAATTTACAAATGGCCCAAAAAAAAGCTAAAAAACTTGAGGAAAGGTCACGTATTCTGGCTGCTAAGGTCGCACAAGTTCCCGATACGTTAGAAAATACAGAGTTTGTCCAAGAGTTGGTGGAAGCGGCAGTTGTACTAGAAGAGGATGATCCGAATAAAGCATCTGAGTTTCTCTTTAATCTGAAAGAAAATCCCGATTATTTGTCACAAGTGCAAATGACAGAAATTGACGAGTTTTCTGAATTAACTACTAAAGCTCAATATTCCGTTTCTCCTCAAGAGTATGCAGTTTTATCTAATTTAAATCCGCAAGAAAAAGAAAATCTCTTAAGTAATGCTGAGGTGGTTTCAAAATTATCAGTGAACGAGTTTGAGGAAATGCAAACAAAAGCTGAACTATATGAACAACCGCTAGATCCGGAAAAAGAGGAGGGAAACAATTGGCCTCCGATCATTTCTTTAAGTGAGGCTCAAAACTATTCGTTTAGAGTAGGAAACGCCACACTTGCTCCGCAGTTTACCTCAGCACTAAGAGGCAGTATCGCAAAAGAAATTCTATCGATCCTTAAAGAATATGATGCTGATGTCATTGAGGTAATAGGGCATACTGATCCTCAGCCAATGAGTTCCAACAGAACGTCAAATCTAGATAGAAACGCGTCTGAATTTTTAATTACGAGCAAAAATGTAAATTTGAGTGCAAGAGATAATGCGGGTTTGGGTTATGCAAGGGCATTGAGCGTGACCAAAGAACTTATGAAAGTGCCAGAGTTATCAAATTACACCATCTTACCTTACTCAGCTGCCCAAATGATTACACCAAGTGAAGAATTAAGTGATGGAAAATCAAATTATAGCAGTCAACAACTCAGGCGAATTGAAATTAGGGTAAGGCGCAAACAGGGTAATTAATATAAAAGCCACAAGGAGATGACTTATGCTGGGTGAAGAATATCGAAGAGCGTTAGCAACAATGGGTGAGAGTGGCATCGGTTGGGTTGATGGAGTCTTTCAAATTTGTGTCTTTATCTTGGTCGATTTGGCTAAGTTTTTAGGTATTTCCTACGAAGAAATTAATGTTTGGATTTTTGTAATTATTTGGCCGCTAATTACAATTTATCAAACAATACGTATTCTGTACTTAAAGTCCAAACTCAGGAAAGTTGTTATTTGATGGCAACATACTTTGAAAATTGACTCAATTTGTACCTTTTGTATGAATACCAATATGAGATTAATTTTATTAATTTTGGTTTTGATAAGCACTAACGCGCAGGCAACAGACTTTCTTCGGTGCGAAATCAAAACGGCTTCAACAAGTCTCCCCATGTTTCCAAATGCTGTCCATGATTGGAAGAAAAAGGACAAACTGTTTTCAGTCTCTGTGGACAGTTCAAATATCAAAATATCTTCTCTATTGGGCGGTGATCCGATAAACTTCAAACTTGAGTTTGATAGTATCGCCTTGATTGGTTCAACAGTTACTGCAAAGTTTGTATTTGATAAAGAAACCAAGGATTTCGGTTTAGCTTTTTTAGCTCCCCCTTTACCACGCTTATTTACAGGAAGTTGTTCTGAGTAATCCAATGTTGGCTAAATTAAAAATATTTACGCTTTTCGTATTGCTGACCAACTCACTAGCTGCTGAAGTAAGCTCGCCAACTCAAAAGGCTTTTGATAGTACGCAACAAAAACTAGTTGAAGCAGAAAGAATAAAAGATGTGTGGACTTTGGATTCAGTACAGAGTGGCCTCGCATCAGCATCAGTAAACGGTCAGATTACTTGGGGTGATAGACTTAGAATTAGACTTAATAAAGATTTCTGCATGGAAGGTAATTTAGTAACTTCTTTTTACACTTATGAAGAGAACCCTAATTTTGAGCAATTACTTAACAAGACTATCCCCATAAAGTTTTTAGGTTTGGACCATGATGCAGAAGTCGTGGTAGCTATGCCTTTTCTAATGGGGCATTCAGTTTGGCTTGACCTTGGTTGGTTTTCTTTAAGATATCTCATAGAGGAATTTAAGGAAAAAGCAGATATTAGAATTTCTTTGGTTAGCTCAGAAGAAATTAATATATCAGACTATTTTGATATTTCCGAAAACGTTTGGTCTAGCGATGGAATAGGTGAAGCCTTAGATAAAGCTATTCAACAATGCAAAGAATTAGCAGGCTTACTTTTAGAAGACGGTACTTACTCTGATGTTTGGAAAAGTGGAACATTCGTCGGGGCTTGGCAGAACGCCAAACCTAACGGCTTTGGTCTACTAAAAAAAGAAGGTAAGTTTGAATATAAAGGTGAAGTTGTTGACGGTGTTCCGAATGGCGCTGGAGAAATAATCTATAACGATGGAGAAAAATGGGTTGGTAACTTCTCTAATGGTTCACTGGAAGGAGAAGGCTCAATTTATTTTAGTGATGGGGCCTTTTATAAAGGCGAGTTAGAAAAAGGTAGGTTCTCTGGAAAAGGTACTTATTTAACGGCATCGGGTACCAAATTGACAGGTTCGGGATGGAAAAATGGGGCGCTTTACGGATATGGCCGTAAAGAGTATCCAAATGGTGATATTTATGAAGGCCAACTTAGCTACTCTAGAATGCATGGTGCCGGCCGCCTTAAAAAAAAGGGTACAATTTATGAAGGAAATTGGATCCATTATGAGGGAATTTGGAACCATAATACCTTTGAGGCTCAACCCGATGTTGTAATAGTGAACAGTCATTTCGATTGGCCAACTAACTACACCTACGAGGGGGGAGTTTTAGATAATCTGGCTGAAGGTAAGGGTACCATAAAATATCTAAATGGTGTGACGCAATATAAAGGAGATTTTAAAAGTGGCCTCCGGCATGGTGAGGGAACGGAATTTATATATAAAGGGCATCGTGACTTCCATATTTTTGCAACTACTAATCTTTATGCTTGGGAAGAAAATATAAATTGGGCAGAAGGTTCAAAAAGTTTCGAGCTAAGTGGGCGATGGGAAAAAGGGCAATTCAAAGAAGGGCATCTTCTTAATCCGAATGGAGATATTTTAACAATAACTAATTTCAAAAATCACTATGGCTTTAAGATTCCAGAAGAAATTTTCGGAAAACTAGAAACCAAAAATGGAGATTATAAAGGTGCTTGGACAATAGATAGAAACTTGCTGAGCACCACTTTCAGTGGCGCAAGATATGAAAAAAAATAAACTAAAAATTTTGAAGAGGGTTGGTTTCTATCTATTAATAATAGTAGTTTTGTCTTTATTGCTATTTACTGGATTGATGTGGTTATTGTTTGCTGCAATGCAGGAGGCCTTCACCAACACACCAGAATTTTAAAATTCAGCATAAAAAGAAAATCAACCTATTAGCGTTCATTTATAGCAGTGTCTAAACGATGCAGCTATCATCTCTCGGCCTTGTGCATCAGGTGTTGCTGAGAAAAATAGATTCTGACCTAAAGTGGTATTAGTCCATCTTCCCGAAAAATCTTTTTCAAGCATTAATTTTGTAAATTTCTTGGGAATGCGTATTGCAGCCATAACATTTGATTTTTCATAAATTCTTATATGTTCAAGCGGTATTTCCATGCTCAATGCACCGGCCTGAAGTGTAAATGTTTTTTCCAATTCTGATAAAAATCTTTTTGTGCCTTCAGCATATCCAATGTAACCTTCTTGTGCAGATAGTAATATATAATTTTCACCTCCCTCACAAAATGTGGTTATTTGTGTAATTATATTTCTACCTCTCGCATTGAGTTCGTTTTCGGAAAACGTAATTATGCCATTTTTGTAGGGTTCCATACTAAAGTTATGAAATTTGGAAGTAGTGATTAGACCCAGTTTCAGCATCTCAGCATTATCTGGAATATACATGTCGTTAGGTAGCGTAGTTGATATTTTGTAGAATAGTTCTGGCGTCGCACCCATATCTAATATGTACTTCAATAAAATAGCGCTAAACATTTGACTTTTAGCTTCTGCATATTCAATGTCTTCAATTAGTTTTTCGTATGAATAATTAGAATTAGATTCAGAATAAAATTGGTGAAAGCCAAGTATTGAGTCAGCATAAATTTCTCTTACATCACCACCTAGGAATGCCAGTGAGCAGGCTGAAAAACATCTGGCACTTCCGTTTTTTGACTCTACTACGGTTTGAAAACCAAAGTTCCTAATTTGGGCCCCTAGTGCAATACCTCCAATTAAATCTCCCCCATCACTATTCAATCCAACCACAATCCTGAAGCCGTCTAATGTTGTGTTGTTTATGAAGTCCTTGAATTTTTGAGGTGTAGTTAAAGTAATCTCTCCTTCGGCATAAATAAAATTTGTATGATTTTGATATTCTATTTCAAACGTCATTTCTTGAGCTGAAGATTGTTCTGGTATTGAAAACGCTATATTTAATATAAAAATTAATAATAAATAACGCATATTGCACCTCAATAATTTCTATTACTTTACATGAATCTTAATTCTTTTCACAGACATCTCGCATTGTGACAGTTGGCCTAATCAAAGTTAAACCCTAACTCTTCACAAATCTCCCGCATTCTTTGTTTGGTAATTGGACGATTATCAAAGTTCGTCCCAATTACCTCTTCCACTAAATCTTCATTTTTAGAGGTTTTATTAACTCCGCTAAAACTTAATGAATAAAATAGTGTCTGATTAAGTGTTTTAGAGATACGTAAATGACAAGTATCGTAGGATAGAGGTATAATGTTTTACCAAATCACACATAAAGACACAGGTCGCGCACGGGCGCGCGCGCGTTGCAAATGTGGTACTTAAAATCAAGTAGCCAATAACGTTAAATAACGTAATTAGCCGATCATTTGTCTGGCTCTATGTCTGGCTGAGAAAAATAAAAAGAGGCCGCTGCCACGCTAAACCTCTTCTTTATATGGCTCCGGCGGTAGGGATCGAACCTACGACCAATTGATTAACAGTCAACTGCTCTACCGCTGAGCTACGCCGGATCTAAGTTCCGATATAGCAATAGGTATTTGGAACGTCTAGAGAAATAATTAACGTTAAAAAATATTATTTATGCAGAAGATTAACTTTAGATCTTTCAGAAATTTCACCATCAAATTCAATTATGCCGCGCTCATTCAGGTCTATTAGATGTGCGAAAACATTTCTTGTCGCGGCCGGAATAAGAGAGTTATCTATTTCTGTGTATATAATTTCAGTGATTTCTAATGAATTTAACGGAGTGTTTTTAATTGTTTCTTTTATTTGACGTTCACGATCCAAACGATGATTTATTAAAAAATTTAGTCTCTCACTTGGATTTTTTACTGGATCCCCGTGTCCAGGTAAAAATAAGTCAAATTCTTTGGTTTGAAGTAAACGACACGATGCCATAAATTGTGTTAAATCACCATATGGCGGTGAAACCATTGAAGTGGCCCAACCCATTACATGATCACCTGAGAAAAGTATTTTATCATATTGAAAACAAATATGATTTCCCATATGTCCAGGCGTATGAATAGCAGAAATTACAGTATCATTTAATTTAAACCTTTCATTATTTTTTATTAAGTGATCGGGTTTAAATTGATAATCTATACCCTCCGCGCCACTTTTATATCCGTTTTTAATTAAAGAAAGCATAGTCGAACTTAATCCTGCATCAGATGGTCCATAACCGTATATCGGGGTATTTAATTCCGCTGATAGTTTGTCGGCGAGAGGAGAGTGATCAATGTGGCTATGTGTTAAGAATATATATTTGACTGGTCTACCTGAAATTTTTTCTAGAATATTACCAAAATGTTCTTTGTTTGATGGGCCTGGATCAATTATAGCCAACTCACCATCATCAATAATATAAGTGTTAGTACCTTTAAAGGTCATTGGGCTGGGATTTGGTGCTAAAATGCAAATTATATTTTTAGCGGGCTTTGTTATGTTTTTTCTAGCAACGTACTTAGATGACAATATATTTCCCTTTCTGCAAAGTTATGCTTAGGTCTAGATGCTATGTTTAAGTGGATCAAATCATATATGCCCAAGCGATTATATTTTCGTGCGGCGTTAATTCTGGTTTTTCCGGTAGTTTTTCTACAGTTAATTGTTTCAATCGTCTTTATTCAAAGACATTTTGAAGGGGTGACCGTTCAAATGACTCGTACAGTGGCTGCAGAATTTGATTTGATTACTGAGGTAATTGAGAGAGAAGGGGCTGTCGCTGCACAGCAAATTGCTCGTTCTTTGGGTATGTCTATGTCAATAGTTGCTCAAGATACACAATTTCTCGAACGCCGAAGAATATACGATCTAACTGGTTTAGTCGTGCGTCGTGAACTCCTTGCTCTTCCAGAAATATTAACGGTTGATTTGCCGGACAACAGAAAGGTTAATGCGCGGATAAAATCAGGTGAAGAATTTTTTGACATACAATTTTCAAGAAGAAGAGTATCAGCATCCAATCCTCATCAACTTATTGTTTACTTGTTAGTTTTTGGGGCATTTTTTACAATTATTGCATTCTTTTACCTGCGTAACCAACTCCGTCCAATCACTAGATTGGCCGATGCTGCTGAGGCATTTGGCCATGGTGAGAATGTGCCATACGATCCTAGTGGTGCCTTAGAAGTTCGTGCGGCAGGTCAGGCTTTTTTGGATATGAGAGACCGTATTCAGCGTCATTTAAAGCAAAGAACAATGATCTTATCAGGTGTTAGCCATGATTTGAGAACGCCTATTACGAGATTAAAGCTCGGTCTTTCCTTCTTGCCGAAAGAACAAAGGGAGCCTTTGGAAAAAGATGTAGAAGACATGAACCTTCTTTTGAATGAATTTTTGGATTTTGCTAAATTTGAAAATGAAACAGACGTAACCGCTGAGAATACAAATCCATCGGTTTTAATCGAAGACCTTATTGAAAACTTTTCTCGTACAGATGTAAAAATTGAATCAGTCGGTGAAATACCAAACATATCATTTAAACTAAAGCCTTTCGCCATTAAGAGAGCTCTTGAAAATTTGATTAACAATGCAAATAGGTATGGTGATCAGATTTTAATTGAAAAGAAAATTGAAGATAATTATTTGATTTTTTCTGTTCATGATGATGGACCGGGCATTGATGAAAGCCAGCACGATGAAGTTATGCAACCTTTTACTCGTCTTGATCTATCTAGAAATCAGAATAAGGGTTCAGGTGTTGGGCTTGGTCTTCCCATTGCAAAAGAAATTGCCGAAGGACACGGTGGAATTCTAAAATTATCCAGGAGTTTACTCTTAAATGGTTTGTGCGCTTCTTTAATAATTCCAGTTAATGATTAGGCAGTGGTAGGCCCGGAGGGACTTGAACCCCCAACCAATGCGTTATGAGCGCACTGCTCTAACCAGTTGAGCTACAGGCCCACTGCAACTGCTTATGCTTGCTAGCATAACAACGCCAGAGGTCAAGTGTTTGTCATTGAATATCTTGGGTGCTTAATATAATTGCCCATATCATAAATTGAGGATTTCCAATGGCCGATCAAAATAAAGGTATGTCTTACTCAGATGCTGGCGTAAATATCAACGCTGGTAATGAATTAGTTAGGCGGATCAAGCCGAGCCTAACAAATACAAACAGACCTGGCACATTATCTTCTATAGGCGGGTTTGGAGGATTGTTCGATCTTAAGGCTGCTGGCTTTAAGGATCCAATTCTTGTTGCCGCTACAGATGGGGTCGGCACAAAACTAAAAATAGCTATAGAGACCAAACAACTCTCAACTATTGGTATTGATTTGGTTGCAATGTGTGTAAATGACTTGGTTTGCCAAGGTGCAGAGCCTCTATTTTTTTTAGATTATTTTGCAACCGGAAAATTAGTAATTGAACACGCCGAAGAAATTATTAGTGGAATTGCCACTGGTTGCGAAGAGGCTGGATGTGCACTAATCGGCGGCGAAACTGCCGAGATGCCTGATATGTATAAAGGAAACGACTTCGACCTGGCCGGATTTTCCGTGGGAGCAATGGAAAGAGGGCAAGAGTTGCCTCGGTTGACACATGATGGAGACATCATATTAGGCTTGAGTTCGAATGGAGTACACTCAAATGGTTACTCTTTAGTGAGAAAGATAATTGAAACTTCGGGCTTTCAATGGACTGATATAGCCCCATTCGAAGACCAATCCCTAAGTAAGGCTTTTTTAAAACCAACAAAATTGTATGTTAAGCAGTGTTTGAATATTATTGATATCAAAGGAATTAGGGCATTTGCCCATATTACCGGTGGCGGTCTTACGGAGAATATTGTTCGAACTTTAACAAAAGGGCAGGGAATTGAAATTAATCTGTCCAAATGGGAATTACCTCCAATATTTAAATGGCTTTCAGCAACGGGTGGTGTCGATGATTTGGAAATGCTGAGAACTTTTAATTGTGGTATTGGCATGACAATAATTTGTTCACCGTCTTCTCAAGATAGAGTTTTTTCAGTGTTTGAAAAAATGGGGGAAAACCCATTTGTTATAGGCCAGGTTACGAGTAGTGGTGAAGTTAAATACTCTGGAAATTTTATATGAAACTCTCTGTTGCTATCCTTATATCAGGGAGTGGCTCCAACATGGTGCAATTAGTTAAGTCGATGGGTGATAAACATCCGGCTTTCACGAGTGTTGTAATTTCAAATAATTCGGATGCCCTGGGACTTAAAAAAGCGCGGGATCTTGGTGTTCCAACAGAGATAATAGACCCAGATTTTGTTAAAAAAAATGGTTTAGATTTTGAAACAGAACTAATTGAAATTTTAAAAGACTATAAGGTTGATATAATATGCTTGGCTGGTTTTATGAAAGTTCTATCCAAGGAATTTATTGATAATTTCAAGGATCGTATTTTGAATATTCACCCCTCTTTATTACCGAAATATAAAGGCCTTAACACGCATGCGAGAGCACTCGAGTCAAATGATCTCACTGCTGGGTGTACAGTGCATTTGGTTACCCCTAAGTTAGATGGAGGTCCAGTACTCGCCCAAACCGAAGTTAAAATACAAAAAAACGAAACTATCGAATCTTTAGCGTCAAAAGTTTTAATTGAAGAACACAAATTATACCCAAAAGTCTTGTTAAATTTTTCAAATCAAATAATAGAATCTGTAGGAGCGGATAATTGCACGTGATGCTGTTTTATGATCCAGTTATAGTAAAAAAATGAAAACAATTACAAAGAGTTCCGAGCTCAGCGATTTTTGTGCTCGTGCGGTAAATGAAAAATATATTACTATTGATACTGAATTTCTTCGTGAGCGAACTTATTTTTCGAAATTGTGCTTAGTACAATTAGCCTTTCCAGGGGATGAAAATGCTGTCATTGTTGACACTTTAGTAAATGATTTAGACCTGTCACCACTTTATAAAATATTTCAGAATCAAAATATAGTTAAAGTCTTTCACGCAGCTAGACAGGATCTGGAAATTTTTTACTTAGATTCCGGTATCTTCCCCTATCCTTTATTTGATACACAAATAGCAGCTATGGTTTGTGGGTTTGGAGATCAGGTAGCTTATGAAACACTTGTTCGTAAACTTGCAAAACAGACTTTAGATAAAAGCTCTCGCTTTACTGATTGGTCACGACGACCGTTAACAGATGCCCAGAAAAGATATGCTCTTGCTGATGTCACTCATTTGCGGGTTATTTACGAAGTTCTTTCTGAACAGCTGATTGAAACTGGGCGTTTAAAGTGGGTTGATGAAGAGCTAAAGAACTTAATTTCTTCCGAAACCTATGACCTGGATCCAAAAAACTCATGGCGAAGACTTAAAACGAAATCAAGTTCAAGAAGGTTTTTAGGTTTGGTTGAATCTTTAGCAGAATTCCGGGAAAATTTTGCCCAATTAAAGAATATACCCAGAAACCGTGTTATTAAAGATGATGCCTTATTAGAGTTAGCATCTAATAAGCCCAGAAACTTAGATGAGCTTTCTAAATCAAGATTACTGCTGAGAGAGGCGCGTAAGGGTGAAATCGCATTGGGTTTATTAAGGGCTATTGAAAAAGGCTTGAATATACCCGAATCGGAACTTCCCGAAAAAAAATATAAAATCGAAAAAATTAATGTAAACAGTGCACTATCAGACCTACTTAGAGTTCTTCTAAAATCATGTTCAGAGAGCACTGGGGTTGCTAGTAAGTTAATTGCATCAGCAAGTGATTTAGACGCTTTAGCTGCGGGAGATCGCAACATAAGTGCATTAAATGGTTGGCGATTTGAGGTTTTTGGGAAACGTGCTTTACAACTTTGCGATGGAAAGATTGGCTTATCTGTCAAAGGTACTAAGGTTAAAACCTTTCGGTTATAGTAGTATTTTTAATTTAAGCACTAAATTTAGAAAATAAGAAATATTTATTTAAGAGGTTATAATTGACTAATAGTGAGTTTGAACAGATTGTTGGTGATTTTGAATTTTTGGAAGATTGGGAAGATAAATACAGATACGTAATTGAAGAAGGTAAGAAAATGCCTACGCTAAATGAATCTTTAAAGGTTGATAGCAACAAAGTAAACGGATGCGCATCTCAAGTTTGGCTTCATTTTACGGTTTCCGATACTCTATATTTTAATGGAGATAGTGATGCTATCATAGTCAAAGGGCTTATAGCCATATTACGTAAATTGTACAACGGAACGCCAGTTAACGAAATTAAAAATATAAGTGCATGGGAAAATTTAAAGAGGTTGGGGTTAGATGATCATCTATCAACCCAACGATCAAATGGATTAAAAGCAATGGTGGAAAGAATAAACTCTATTAGTTAACTTTTAAGCACTCAATTGATTGTGCTTGCGAGCAACGAATTCTTTTGCTGTTTCCACCGCTACCGCGGCATCTCGACAGTATGCATCAGCGCCTATGGCTTTGCCAAATTCCTCATTTAGTGGAGCACCTCCGACGAGAACAATGTATTCATCTCTTATTCCGTTTTCAACCAGTGTATCAATCACAACTTTCATGTAAGGCATTGTTGTGGTTAACAAAGCAGACATGCCCAATATATCGGGCTGTTCTTTCTCCAACGCTTCTAAATAATTTTCCACAGGGTTGTTTATACCTAAATCCACGACCTCAAAGCCAGCACCTTCCATCATCATAGAAACTAAATTTTTTCCAATATCGTGGATATCACCCTTTACCGTTCCAATTACCATTTTGCCTACTCTTGGGGCTCCAGTTTCCGCAAGCAAAGGTTTTAATATTGCCATCCCCCCCTTCATTGCGTTCGCAGCGAGCAAAACCTCAGGTACAAATAAAATACCATCTCTAAAGTCCTTTCCAACGATTGTCATTCCACCTACTAATGCCTCTGTAAGTATGTTGTAAGGGGCCCACTTTCTCTCTAACAGAATATTAACACTTTCCTCGATCTCCTCTTTAAGCCCGTCATAGAGGTCATCAAACATTTGCTGGACAAGCTCGTCATCGTCTAGTTCTGATAAAATTATTTCGTCTTCATCATCGGGCATGCGAACAACCTTTCTAAAAAACCAAATCAGGTATACGAGCTTTTATTTTTTTATTTTCTATTTTTTAATGAAATCTAGCAGTCATTTTACGACATTGGGCATTTTAAAGCCGACTAAATATGCAAAACTAAATATTATTTTTGATTTTAAATATCAATAAAATCCGAGGTTTATGCAAGTTAACTAATAAATACTATACTCTACGAGCCCTTCTTCTAGATGTATGCTTTTTTGTTTCATTTCTAATTTGGCTTGAAAAAGGCCCAATTTCTAATTCTACCTGTTCTAATGACGGAATTGCCCCCAAAACTTCACTTTCGAGGGCAGACCGCATTGAAACTAAGTGTTCAGTTTTAGTTCCACAACAGCCACCAATTATTTTGGCTCCGCTATTTCGGGCCATAATTGCGTATTTTGCCATCAACTCAGGAGTACCATCATAATGAATTTGACCATCTATATATTTTGGAATTCCCGCATTACCTTTTGCAATTAATATGCTTTTTGGAGAACATTTTGCAAAGTCTTGGACAGTTCTAAGTAAATCTGAGGCACCGGTACCACAGTTAGCGCCGAAAGCAATTGGTTTATTTGGAATAGAGGAAATTAAATCCACCATTGCGGCTGGACTGGTTCCCATCATTGTCCGTCCCGCTGTATCAAAGCTCATTGCTCCTACCCAAGGAAGCTGAACATGCGAAAAAGCCTCAGCGGCTGCTTTAAATTCTTCTGGCGCTGAAATAGTTTCCAACCAGAGAAGATCTGCACCTCCCTCTTTAAGACCCTGAGCCTGTTCATGAAATACTTCGACAGCTAATTCATGCGAGAGATTCCCAATAGGCTGCATAATTTCACCAGTTGGGCCAACTGAACCAGCAACAAAAACTAACTTATTGTGAGAATCTGCAACCTCACGAGCAATTTCAGCAGATATTCTAGACAATTTAAAGGCTTTGTTTCCAGAACCGTGGAGTTTCAGTCTGAGTGCATTACTCCCAAAACTATTTGTTAAAAATATATCACTCCCAGCATCAACGGCATTTTTGTAAAGTTTGACTATTTTTTCTGGATAATTTTCATTCCAAAGCTCAGGCGCATCGCCGGACATTAAACCCATATCAAAAAGATTAGTCCCGGTGGCGCCATCTGCAAGAAGCCATTCAACGGAATTTATTATTTGTAGTAACTTCGACGTCATTTCACACCTTTTATTTAGGCTTTAATTTCCATAATAAATAATAATTAACTTACGAATAAATTTCATTTTCATTATGAAGTATCCGACTTAATAATTCTTTAAGTTTTTCGCTTATAACAACTTGCCCAGCCAATTTCTTTCGCTTAATAGAGCATAAAAGAACTAAAATTCATAATGGATTTATACTAATGGCTCGTCGTGCAAAAATTTATGAAGGTAAAGCAAAAATTTTATATGAAGGGCCTGAACCGGGAACGGTTGTTCAATATTTTAAAGATGATGCCACAGCCTTTAATGCTGAAAAGAAAGAAGTAATTGAGGGTAAAGGCGTTTTAAATAACCGTTTATCTGAATATTTCATGTCTGGATTGAATAATATTGGAGTTCCAACTCACTTTATTAAGCGTTTAAACATGCGAGAACAGCTTGTTCGTAGTTGTGAAATAATTCCTCTCGAGGTCGTTGTAAGAAACTACGCCGCGGGTTCGATGTCAAAAAGGTTAGGCATAGAGGAAGGCACTCAATTACCTCGTCCAGTAGTCGAATATTATTATAAGAATGATAGTCTTGGAGATCCAATAGTATCCGAGGAACATATAGCAGCTTTCAACTGGGCATCTTCGCAAGATATGGATGATATTCTAGGTTTAGCTTTGAGAGTAAATGATTTTTTATCTGGAATAATGTTTAGTGTTGGAATCAAACTAGTTGATTTCAAAATTGAAATTGGTCGTTTTTTTGAAGGAGAGTATCAAAGACTTTTAATTGCCGATGAAATTAGCCCAGATAGTTGCCGCTTATGGGACATTAAAAGTGGAGAAAAACTCGACAAGGACGTTTTTAGACGTGATTTAGGCAGCCTAACAGATGCTTATACGGAGGTTGCAAACAGGTTGGGACTACTACCAAAATCTAACTCTCAAATCAAACCCACCCTGGTTAGATAGGCATAACGAATTTTTCAGAACAAAGGATATTAATAATGAAAGCTAGGGTTACAGTAATGCTAAAGGAGGGAGTTCTTGACCCACAAGGCGAGGCTGTAAAACACGCACTAAATTCTCTTAAATACAATAAAGTTAAATCGGTCCGTCAAGGAAAGGTTATAGAAATAGGTATAGATGAGATCTCAGAGGAAAGAGCAAATAAAAGTATCCGAGAAATGTGTGAAAAATTATTAGCAAATACTGTTATAGAAAGTTATGAAATAGAGATTATTTAATGCGTGCAGCAGTTATTATTTTTCCTGGTTCAAATTGTGATCGAGATTTGCTATCTGCCCTTCGTTTTGCCGGTCATGAAACAATTTCAATTTGGCACAAAGAAACAGAATTACCGAAAAATATTGACCTCATTGCAATTCCTGGAGGGTTTTCTTTCGGGGATTATCTTAGATGCGGAGCTATTGCTGCCAAGTCACCCATTTTCAAAGAGGTGATTAAGCATATTGACCGTGGAGGTTATGCATTAGGAATTTGTAACGGATTTCAGATCCTTACCGAAGCAGGTATTTTGCCAGGAATTCTTCAGCAAAATGTTGGTACTAAGTTTATTTCAAAAGCAATTGATCTGCGCGTTAACAATACATCAAGTACTTTTACTCATAATTATTCATCTAACTATATTATCTCTATACCTATCGCACATCACGAAGGAAATTATTTTGCATCAGCGGATGATTTAAAGAAGCTCCATGACAGAAATTGTATAGCTTTTGAGTATTTAGATAATCCCAATGGGGCTTCTGACAATATTGCTGGTATTTTATCGGAAAATCATCGTGTTCTAGGGATGATGCCTCATCCTGAACGCCATATTGAGAATGCTCATGGATGCCAAGATGGCTATCCGTTCTTTGAAGGATTACTTGCTACAAGTTAAACTCCTTAACAGATAGAAAAATTTAAGCCATATTATATTTATGGATAACCAGCAATTTACCGATGTGATTAAAAGAAAGAACAGATCACCATCAAAGATTATAACTAAATCAAGAATATTTTTTCTTTCATTTCTTATTATTACACTTACGGTTCTATTTATAACAAATTCATTTTTTACTTCGAGATTCAGCGAGGTTATTAAGCGTCAGGGACAGTTAAATTTAACAAAAAATACAAATAATGTACTGAGTGAATTACAAAAAAACTCGATTATTCCTCAACTTTTGGTAAACGATCAGGAAATCACAAAAGCTTTAATTTCTCAAGACTTTTCCCTTTTATCAGATAGGTTTTCCCGTTTTATAAATGACATTTCTATCGCTTCGATATCCCTTTTGGATAAAAATGGAAGTCTGGTTGCCTTCAGTGCCAAGGAAAATTTCCAAAAAAAAATTTCTTATAAACGTTTTTCTAATGATGCCAGCGGTGCATTAGAAACAGCTATGAGTGTTTCTAGAAAAGAGGGTAATGAGTTTGGTTTTTTTTATTCTCGACCAGTAGAATATAGAGGTAACTTTATTGGAGTGATATTAATTGAAGTTGACCTTAAAAAATTTGAAAATGCTTGGACGAAAAATGGAGATACTATTATAATAACTGACAGTTCCGGTATAATAATTCTGTCAACAGAACCTAGTTGGAAGGGATTGAACGAGGAACAAGCATTTCAAATCAAAACACCTGAGAATACTTTAAAGCGTGCTTACAATGTAACAGCTCAGTGGACCAATTTAAAAGAAGAGGGTGCGTATCTGAATGCTCAATCTGCAATACGTTTTAACGAAAATATACC
>CACAPQ010000026.1 GCA_902534325.1 Paracoccaceae bacterium
GCCTAGGTCAAGGTCATCAGGTAAATCTTTAATGTAGGTGAAATTTGTCACGAGTTTTCCTTTTTCACTATCCCATTATGTTCAAATAACTATTAGCTTACGTTCAAGCAACCATAGAAAATTTTTATTTAACTATAAAGAATTTAAGAATAAACTCAAAAGTGAACATTAAAATTGATAAGCGATGATTTCTAATAATTTGTTTTCCCTTAAAGGAAAGACGGCACTTGTTACTGGAGGATCTACTGGTATTGGCCTCATGGCAACGGCGGGTTTAGTTTCTGCTGGTGCAAAAGTTTTTATTGTTTCCCGAAAATTAGAAAATTGTCAAAACGCTGCTAAAGAATTAAACAATCATGACTTTGAAGGTGAGGTTATACCTTTTAGAGGTGATTTAAGTAGTGAGACTGGCATTAATAATATAATAGATGGAATCTATGCTAAAAATTCAGAATTAAACATTTTAATCAACAATGCTGGGAGAACATGGGGCTCAGATCTTAGTAGTTTTCCTTACGAGGCTTGGGCCAAAGTTCTCAATCTTAATGTCTCTGCTATTTTTTATTTAACTCAGAAACTGGTGCCGTTGTTAACAGCCTCCTCAAAGTCAGATTTCCCATCGCGCGTTGTGAATATTGGTAGCGTTATGGGGGAAGTTCCAATGGGTGATGGTGCTTATTCATATGCAGCGTCCAAATCCGCGGTTCATCATATCACCAGAATTTTAGCTAAGGAGCTGGCTGAAAGAAATATAACGGTTAACGCTCTTTCCCCTGGCCCATTTAAATCTAATATGACAGATTTTGCGATAGGAGACTCAAAAGGCACAACGCGTGTTTCAAAAAGAGTTCCGCTAAAGCGTATAGGCCAAACCGACGATATTGCTGCATCCATTCAATTTTTATGCGGTAAAGGTGGTTCATATGTCACTGGCGCTATACTCCCAATATCGGGTGGCATAAATGTTTCTACAGGACCAAGTATATTTGGTGAGGACTGATTTGCTGAGCTTTGAAGATCTTAAAGAAAAATTAGGTTCAGAGGTGGGTGTTTCGAGATGGTTTACCATTGACCAAGCAAGGGTAGATAAATTTGCTGACTTAACAGAGGATTGGCAATACATACACGTAGATCCAATTGCTGCGAAAGAGACATCTTTTAATGGAACTATAGCGCATGGATTTTTAACAGTTTCACTACTTTCTGCTATGTATTACGATGCAATACCTGTGATAAAAGGATCTAAATTAGGAGTAAACTATGGTTTTGATAAGCTAAGGTTTTTATCACCAGTGAAAGTTGGATCGAAGGTTCGAGGGCATTTCGAGCTTGCTGATATTCGAGAAATTAGGCCCTTTGAAATTTCGACGATATGGCGCGTTGAAGTTGAGATAGAGGACTTTGAGAAGCCAGCTTTAGTTGCCCATTGGATTGGGAGGCAATATTTGTCAGAAGGTCTTAGTCAAGATGGCTAAAACGAAATTAGATTTTCAAGCTACATCCGAATGGGCTGAGACTAATGTTGAAAATTTTTTTAGACCGGCAAAGTATACAAAGTTTAATTCTGGTCAGTCCAACCCGACTTACTTGATCGAAACTCCCAAAAAGAAATATGTTCTTCGAAAAAAACCAGAAGGTGTTTTATTAAAGTCGGCACATGCAGTGGATAGAGAGTACAGAGTTCAATTGGCTCTGCAAAGTAGCGTGATTCCAGTTCCAAGGATGTATGCTTTCTGTGCCGATGTTAGCATTTTGGGAACAGAATTCTATATTATGGAATATTTAGAAGGTACTTGTTTTGAGGATCCACGGTTAGATGTGGTCGCCCAGAATTGCCGTTATTCAATCTTTGAACAAATGAGCAATATTTTAGCTGAGATACATAAAGTAGATTTACTAAAAGTTGGTCTTTCTGACTACGGTCCGGGCGGCGACTATTTCACAAGGCAAATTGCTCGTTGGACGAAACAATATCGATCTTCTGAAACAGACCAGATAAAGAGTATGAACCAGCTCATTCTATGGTTGGAAGAAAACACTCCGACTGATGATGGAAAGCGATGTTTGGTTCATGGAGATTTCCGGTTAGATAATTTACTTTTTGACCCCCAAAAAAATATTTGTGTGGCAGTATTAGATTGGGAACTTTCAACCATTGGACATCCTTTTGCAGATCTAGCTAGTGTACTGATGCAGTGGTCAATGCCAACTGGCTTAGAGGGGCGCGGTTTGCAAGACGTGAATAGAAAACAATTTGGTCTTATGGAAGACAAAGAATTTATAGAGTCTTATTGTGAAAGTGTGGGTTTAAGCGGTATTTATAAATTTGAATTTTATATGGCGTTCGCTTTTTTCCGAATGGCTGCAATTCTTCAGGGAGTCAAGAAAAGAGGGCTTGAAGGCAACGCATCTAATCCAGAAAAAGCAATGAGACTCGGGAATTTAGTCAAATTATTTTCTGAAAAAGGGATTGCTGTTTTAGAAAAAGCATAATGCTTTTGGATTAGTCTATCCAACCACTTAAATTTTTATGAATCAAAGCAGAAAGTGCATCGATGTGAGCCTTGCTGTCGTTTAGACAGGGTATGTACGTAAATTCTTCTCCTCCAGCTTCTTCAAAACTTTCCTTTATTTCTTCATTTATTTCTTCCAAAGTTTCAATACAGTCGGAAGAAAAAGCTGGTGCAATAACGGCTATGGATTTTTTCTTTTCTTCTTCAACAAGTCTTGCGACTTCCTCGACGGTGTAAGGTTTCAACCATTCCTCTGGTCCAAATTTAGATTGAAAAGTGGTAATAATTTCTGTGTCCTTCCAGCCAAGACGTTCCTTTAATAACCTAGTAGTTTTTTGACACTGGCAATGATACGGGTCACCTTGCATTAGGTATCTTTTCGGGACCCCATGATAGCTACAAACAAGAATTTCAGGTTTGGTTTTTTTTGAAGCATAAGCTGCTTCTACAGATCTTGCCAAGGCTTCAATATATTGAGGTTGGTCAAAATATGGCTCAACAACTCGAATAACTGGTTGCCACTTTTCTTGCATTAACGCTCTAAAAAATTGATCATTTGCTGTTGCTGATGTCGCTCCAGCATAATGAGGATAAAGAGGAAAAAATAAAATTTTTGTACACCCCTCTTGAACCATTTCTCTTACTTTAGACTGTGTCGAAGGGTTTCCGTAACGCATACAAAAATCTACTTTGATTTCCTCTCCATATTTCTTTTCCATGACTTTTTTAATTTTGAGGGTTTGATTTCTCGTTATAGTCATTAGAGGACTTTCATTTCCCTCATTATTCCAAATAGATTTATAAGCTGCACCAGACCTAGAGGGGCGAATTGATAAAATTACTAATTGTAACAATGGCTGCCATAACCAAGGGGAATAATCTATAACACGTCTGTCGGACAAAAACTCTGATAAATAGCGTCTCATTGACCAATAGTCATAGTGATCTGGGGTGCCCAAATTGGCTAGAAGAATTCCTATTCGCTTTTTCGGAATTTTTGGGTGATCCGTTCCCGCATGTTTTGGGATCGCTATTGATGCTGTTTCATCAAACATTATCTGTTTTCTCTTATCTTATCATTATGGTGTGGAGATAAGTCATTGTGCTAAATGGTCAATCTTTCAATTTTTCTTCTTTTACATTAAGCGCATCAGCAAGTCTCATTGTTGCTGAGCCAGGTTTAAGGGGTTTTGGTTGATCTTCGGATGGTACCCAGCCAGTTATGGTAATGAACTCAAAAGTGGCTGTTACGGGCTTATTTTTTGAATTCTGGCTTTGGATATATTTATCAGATGTTAAAGAAAAGAGTTTTCGATGTGAAAATTTTTTTAACCGATGTTTTTGAACATTTGTTTCACCCATTTTCCGAAGATCATATAATAGATCTAATGGTTTTTTATAATATATTTCATTCACGCTAATGTCTGCAACAGGTAAGGAAAAACCTGCACGCATCAGAAAAGAACCAGCGTCGCGAATATCTATCATTGGTAGGACTCTAGGTGAAATACCACCCGTTAATTCAATTTCTGCAGAAGCAATAGCGGCTCTTAGTTCATTTAAAGTCTGGCCACCTAAGAAAATACCAAGCAGCAAACCACCCTTTTCCATAAATGATCGGCACTGGATTAATTGACCAATGGGATCATTAGAATAATGCAATGACATACCGTGGATTACTAAATCATAATCCGCTCTTGGAAATTTTAATATTTCGTCATCGGAAATAAAATCAGCTTCATTAAAAGCGTTCTGCCAATAGTAAGAATTATTACAAATAATTAGAATTTTTTCAAAACGCTTTTTAATGAATTTCAATCGATCTTTTATTTCTTGAACAGCTAGTTTCTGGAGAAAATTGTCTTTTTTATCTGATCTCGCCCTGCTTCTTGCTAAGGCTTCTTTATCAATGATTTCTTCACTATTTCCCATATGGTCGAGATAAAGAGATTCTTTTAAATATTCAAAGTATAAGTTTCTTTTTTGTAATAAGCATGACCATAATTGTTTTATATAAAATTATGGCTTATTTGTTGGTCATATAAGTAAATTGGTTTAGAAAAATTATTGAACGATGGAAATTGACATTTATACTTCACCCCTTTGTGGCTTTTGCACGGTTGCAAAAAACTTATTGATTAAAAAGAGTTTAGATTTCAACGAGTATGATGTCCTGAAAGATCCATCTCTAAAGTCGATTATGATTGAGCGGGCTAATGGATCCAAAACAGTACCTCAGATTTTTATCAATCAGCATCATATTGGTGGGTGGGAGCAGTTATTTGGATTAGACCAAAATGGTAAGTTGGACAAAATTCTGAGTAAGAAATGAATATACCATCACATCAGTTAACTTCAGGCTCTTATAAATGAGCGATGATAACAGCACACTTGCCATTTCTTTATTCAGTGAAATTCTGACAGTTGATCAATTATTAAGACTACAATTGGCAAAAGTATTACCGAAAGGTATGGAGTTATCACACTTCTCTGTCCTAAATCATTTAGCTCACATTAATGTTGAAAGAACGCCAGCCCAACTTGCCAAAAGCTTTCATGTCACCAGAGGCGCAATGACCAATACCCTCAGGCGTCTGGAAATGTCTGGGTATGTACACATTCGTCCCGATTGGGATGATGCCCGAAAGAAAAAGGTAGCCATTAGCCAGTCGGGCAGAATGGCCCGCAACAATGCTATTTCTGCAGTTGCGCCTGTTTTGAATGAAGTTGTGTCTGATCTAGGAACAGATCATTTGAAGCAAACATTACCAATTTTGCGAGGACTGAGAGTAAAATTGGAGCAGTAACTTTTTATTTTGATTGTTTTAATTGCCGTTCTACATTTTTTCTATTATTTGGTTTGCAAATAATAAAGCTTTATTGAGGAATTTATGTATCGCGTTTGGAACTTTCTAGCTAATTACTCCCTTCTTCTTATTTTTGGCGCTCTAATTGCTTTGGTATGGGCAAATACAAACCCGCACAGTTACCACAATCTTGTGGAGTACCCATTGTGGTTCAATGATTGGCTTGGGCCTAGTTATAAGTACTGGGCAAAGGCTTATGGAGATGGGTACGACACTTTTTCTTCAGGCGGTGCGACCAATGTTTTAAGTTTTCATTATTTGGTAAATGATATTGGTATGGCGTTCTTTTTTGCGATAGCAGCAAAAGAGGTTTGGGAAGCGATTATTTTAAAAGATGGTAGCCTTCGTGGAAAAAAGGCCGCTACACCATTAGTTGCAACTGCTGGTGGAATGTTTGGCCCAATTGCAGTATATTTGGGTTTGGCAGCTTTTCTGGGTTCTGATACTTATAATGCTGTTCAAAATGGTTGGGCTATACCCACAGCGACTGATATTGCATTCAGTTATTTAGTTGGGCGGATAGTCTTTGGCGCAGGACATCCTGCTGTTAGATTTCTACTTCTTTTAGCTATTGCGGATGATGCAGCTGGTTTAATTATCCTTGCAATTTTTTATCCCTCAGGTGAGCTAGCGCCAGAATGGCTTTTAGTTTCATTCGCGGCAGCCTTCCTAACGTATATCGTGTTCAATTGGCTTCCCTACAGAATGGATGGCGACAAACATGATCGCCCGTATACAACTTTGGTCCGAAAATATTTAACGTTTTGGCCATATCTTTTAGGTGGTTGCATAAGTTGGTATGGCTTTATGAAAGCCGGTTTGCATCCAGCATTGGGTTTGTTACCAATTGTGCCCGCTATTCCGCATGCTGATCGTGCCTTCGGGTTCTTTGACGCGGCTGAGGAACATGCGCATGATTTACTAAACATGATAGAACATGCTCTGAAGCATCCTGTCGAAGTAGTTTTGTTTTTCTTTGGCTTGTTGAATGCCGGTGTAGAGTTTTCATCCATAGGTGATGCAACTTGGTTAGTCTTGGCTGGCTTAATAATTGGAAAACCTGTCGGCATTTTTTTATTCGGGTGGCTTGCGGCATCGCCAATGCGTTTGGGAATGCCAGAAGGCGTCCGCTTAATTGATTTAATTGTTATAGGATTTGTGTCAGCAATTGGCTTTACGGTTTCACTATTTGTCGCAACCGTTGCTTTCGATGCTGGCCCTGTTCAGGATGCTGCAAAGATGGGTGCTCTGTTTAGTTTTGCCGCAGCTATTCTTTCAATTATAGCAGGGAAAGTATTCAAAGTTGAAAAGCGAAATGGTTAAATGGCGGGTAAGCTTTTTGTAAAGTTTACTCACTATAATTTTTAGTCTTTGATAATTTAAACGTAGCGTCCGTGACAGTGTTTGAATTTTTTACCTGATCCGCAAGGACATTTTTCATTTCGTCCAGTATTTTGCCAATTAATCGGCATTTCTTTTTTAGGATTATGATTTATGGCTAGCCCGTTGGTTTTAGGTTGTTCAATCTTTTCATTTTGCTCCTGCTGGGAGACCATCTGCTCAACAATGGCTTTCTGCTCTTCCTCTGTTAACGGCCGGACCTTCCCCATATGTTTTGTGACATCTAAACGTAATGAGCCTAATAAACCTTCAAAAAGTTGGAATGCTTCATTTTTGTACTCATTTAATGGATCCCTTTGCGCGTAACCACGGAAACTAACGACGCTTCTAAGATGCTCCAGTTTGAGTAGGTGTTCCCGCCATTTGCGATCAATTGTTTGAAGTAAAATCTGTTTGCAGATTTTACTCATATTTTCGGGGCCAAATGATTTATTTTTCCCATCCATAAATTCATCTACTGCGTTGCTTATTCGGTCTCTAATGACTTCATTATCAACACCATCTTCGTCAGCCCATTCAACAATTGTTAGGTTTACATTGAAAATCTCGTTCACGTAGTTTTCTAAGTCTTCTGTTTCCCACTGCTCAGCGTATGCTTTGGCGGGCATATATAGCTCTACGGCGTCATCTAATACTTCTTCGCGCATATCTTCAATTATTTCACTGATTTCGGTAGATCTTAAAATCTCAAGGCGTTGCTCAAAAATTGCCTTTCTTTGATCATTCATTACGTCGTCAAATTTTAGCAATTGTTTTCTAATATCGAAATTACGTCCTTCAACTTTAGCTTGAGCTCTTTCCAAGGATTTGTTGACCCAGGGGTGAACGATTGCTTCACCTTCTTCCATGCCTAAAGTCGAAAGCACTTTGTCCAAACGCTCAGATCCAAAAATCCGCATTAAGTCGTCTTCTAGACTTAGAAAAAATGAAGAACGACCAGCGTCGCCCTGACGACCGGATCGGCCACGAAGCTGGTTGTCAATCCTACGGCTTTCGTGCCGCTCAGTTGCAAGCACAAATAGACCACCCGCACTTAAAACTTTTTCTCTTTCCCCAGAATGCGCAGATTCAATTTCAGTTCTTAATTTTTCTGGATCTTCATTTGGGTTTTTTGCTAAAGACTCGAGTACTTTCATCTCCACATTACCGCCAAGTTGGATATCTGTTCCTCGCCCAGCCATATTTGTCGCTATTGTTACTGCGCCAAGCTTGCCAGCGTCACCAACAATTTGAGCTTCTTGTTCGTGTTGTCTTGCATTTAATACGTTGTGTTTTACTTTTTCTTTCTTAAGCATATCTGATAAAAGTTCAGATTTTTCGATGGACGTTGTTCCTACTAATACGGGCTGGCCTTTGATATTTGCTTCCTTAATCTCTTCAATAATAGCTGAGTATTTTTCTGCTGTAGTCCGATAAACTTTGTCGTCTTCATCTATTCGAGTAATAGGTCGATTGGTAGGAACTTCTACTACCCCTAGCTTATAGATTTCTTTAAATTCTTCGGCTTCGGTTGCTGCTGTCCCGGTCATGCCAGATAATTTATCGTAAAGACGAAAATAATTTTGAAACGTTACGCTGGCTAAGGTTACGTTTTCCGATTGTATTGAACAGTTCTCTTTAGCTTCTATCGCTTGATGAAGCCCGTCGGAAAGGCGACGTCCTGGCATCATACGCCCAGTAAACTCATCGATTAATACTACTTCATCAGATCTAACTATATAATCTTTATCTTTTGTGAATAATTTGTGCGCTCTTAAACCTTGATTAACATGGTGAACAATAGTTGTGCTTTCTGGATCGTAAAGCGATTGTCCATCCGGTAATATCCCCTCTGATAGAAGTATCTCTTCTAAATAATCATTACCTTCATCAGTAAAGGTTACGGCTCTTGTTTTTTCGTCAATTGTGAAGTGAGTATCTTCTAAAGATGGTATTAACTTATCAATAATTTGATACATCTCACTTCGATCTTCTGCGGGTCCTGAAATTATGAGAGGAGTTCTCGCCTCATCAATTAAAATGCTGTCAACTTCATCAACTATCGCAAAATAGTGATATTTTTGATTCATCTGATCGATTTCACTTTTCATGTTATCTCTGAGATAATCAAAGCCTAGCTCATTATTCGTTGCGTAAGTTATATCGCACTTATAAGCGGATAATTTTTCTTCATCTGTTTGTTGTGGGTGGACGACACCAGTTGACATACCGATTGCGCCATAGACTTTTGACATCCAATCTGCATCACGTTTTGCTAAATAATCGTTTACTGTTACAATATGAACTCCTTTGCCTGCCAAGGCATTCAGATAAGCAGGAAAGGTTGCAACCAGAGTTTTTCCTTCACCGGTTTTCATTTCTGAAATATTACCTTGGTGCAGAAAAATTCCACCCATTAATTGGGTATCAAATGCTCGTAGTCCCAGTGAACGCTTTGCCGCTTCCCGACAGTTAGCAAAAGCTTCAGGTAATAGAGAATCTAGTGCCTCTCCATTTGAGTAACGTTCTTTTAAATCATCAGTCTTTTTTATTAATGCCTCGTCATCGAGTTCCTCAAAATCAGTTTCAAGTGAGTTGATTTTGTCAACAATTGGCTGGATACTCTTAATCTTTCGATCATTTGACGAGCCAAAAGCTGCTCTTGCAAGTTTTCCAAATCCTAGCATTTTATCTCCAATTATTTAACTTGCATAAACCCGTTTTTATAGCCTTGCCTGATATTAAAACTCAAACTAGGAACTAGGTTAGTATTTCACGCTACTCGTAAGCGATTTAAGGTCCTCGCATAGTAGTGTCAACGCTAGCGAAAAAAACATCATTAATTTATAGGTAAATTTATGACAAAATTAATACTTAAAAACCCAAAATCTTGTTGCTGGAGTAATAAATGGCCAAAATAGAAAAGGTTTCACCGCTAGCACCTGCTAGTTTTCCACATATTCCTAGTATAAAAGGGGTAAATTTTTCAACAGCGTCAGCTGGGGTTAAATATCAGGGTCGAAGCGATGTGATGTTGGCAGTTTTAGATCCTGGGACAGAAATTGCGGGTGTTTTTACATCTTCTTCTACTAGATCTTTTGCGGTTATCGATTGTGAGGAAAAAATCCATCTAAAAGATAGTTCGTCTGGGGCCGCTATAGTTGTAAACTCAGGAAATGCTAACGCATTTACTGGCTATCGAGGAAAGGTTTCTGTAGACACAATTACCTCAATGGCAGCAGAAGTTTTAAAAATACCACGGTCTAGGGTATTTTCCTCTTCGACCGGCGTAATTGGCGAGGAATTACCTCATAATTTAATCATTGATGCGTTAGGCAAAATGGTTGCTGACAAAACTAAGCAAGATATTTTTGAAGCTGCAAAAGCAATTATGACTACAGATACATATCCCAAAGGTTCTGTAAGAAACGTTTTAACTGATCAAGGTGAAATCACTATTGCCGGAATAGCCAAAGGTTCAGGAATGATTGCTCCAAACATGGCCACAATGTTAGTGTACTTATTTACAGATGCATCTTTAAAAAAAAATGTGCTGCAGTCTTATCTATCCGAAATAAATGAAAGAACTTTCAATTCAATTTCCGTAGATGGCGACACATCAACATCTGATACTGTTTTGATGGCTGCTACCGGAAAATCAGGCATAAGAATAGAAAAGAATGATGAAAATTTCTCGCAAGGTTTGGCTTCCCTTATGACTGATCTTGCACATCAAGTAGTTAAGGATGGAGAAGGAGCATCAAAGTTTATTGAAATAAATATCGTTAATGCAAGAAATCAAACAGATGCAAAAACCCATGCAAAGTCTATCGCTAACTCTCCTTTGGTTAAAACTGCAATAGCGGGTGAGGACCCCAACTGGGGAAGAATTGTTATGGCAATAGGTAAATCTGGTGCTCAGGCAGAAAGAGATAAAATAAAAATATTTTTTGGTGACATACTCGTAGCAGAAAAGGGCTGGGTAGCTCCTAATTATTCAGAGGAGCTTGGAGCGCAATATATGAAAAACACTACAATAAAAATTTCCGTAGATTTAGGTTTGGGAGAAGCAAATACTACTTTTTGGACCTGTGATTTTACGAATGATTATATAAGTATCAATGCGGATTATCGTTCATGAAAACCTTATTGGTTTCAGCAGTCGTTTTGGTAGACAAGGATGGTAGAATCCTAATAGCAAAGCGCCCAGACGGAAAGTCGATGGCTGGCTTATGGGAGTTTCCCGGTGGCAAAGTTGAGCCTGGAGAAACACCAGAACAAGCTTTGGTGCGAGAGCTTTCGGAAGAATTGGGTATTAAGACTTGGAATAGTTGCCTAGCTCCACTGACATTTGCAAGCCACGCATACGAGCAATTTCACTTACTGATGCCATTATTTGTTTGTCGAAAGTGGGAAGGAGTTGTGCTTCCAAAAGAAAACCAGGAATTAAAATGGGTTTATTCCAAAGAGCTCAAAAATTATCCTATGCCTCCGGCTGATATTCCATTGGTCCCAATTCTACGGGAATGGATATAATTTTTGAGCTTAATAAGCCTTAAATATTAATCTAACTTTCGAGCAATTTCTTCCCGCTCAAATATTTCTATGACATCATCAGGACGGATATCTTCATAATTTTCAAAAGCCATGCCACATTCCTGTCCCGATTGAACTTCGGGTACTTCGTCTTTAAACCTTTTCAGGGTTTTTAATGTACCTTCATGGATAACAATATCGTCACGGAGTAAACGGACTCCAGCACTTCTTCTGGCTACTCCTTCTGTTACTAGACACCCAGCAACTTTTCCGATCCCCGATACTTTGAACACTTCTTTGATTTGAGCATAACCTATAAAATTCTCTCTAATTTCTGCCGATAGAAGACCAGAAGCCGCTGCTTTAACATCATCAACTAAATCATAAATGATAGAGTAGTAGCGGATTTCAACACCTTTTTGGTTTGCAGAATTTCTTGCAGAAGCATTGGCTCTGACATTAAAACCCATAATAGGTGCACCTGATGCCTCAGCCAAGCCGACATCTGAATCTGTTATTGCTCCTACTCCATAATGTAAGACACGTACCCTAACTTCGTCATTGCCAATTTTTTCCATAGCTTGAACTATGGCCTCCGCTGAGCCTTGAACATCGGCCTTAACAAGAATGGGCATTTCGGTGATGTTTTCGTCTTCTTTTGCTTTAGCCATAAGTTGTTCAAGTGAAGTTCCAGCACCGGCTGCTGCGCGTTTCTCTTTGGCAGCGTTTTCGCGGTATTCGGAAATCTCTCGAGCTTGCGCCTCAGTTTCAACTACATTTAATACATCCCCTGCTTCGGGTGTCCCGTTCAATCCGAGCACTTCAACCGGAACCGATGGTCCAGCATCTTTAACTCGTTCATTTTTGTCATTGATTAGTGCTCGAACTTTTCCCCACTGTTCTCCCACAACAAAAATATCGCCCTGTTTTAAGGTGCCATTCTGAACAAGAACAGTAGCCACTGGACCACGTCCTACATCCAATTGGGCTTCAATAACTGCTCCATGCGCTGCTCTTTTATTATTTGCCTTCAGTTCTAAAATTTCTGCTTGTAAAGCAATCGCCTCTAATAACTCATCAAGACCCTTTCCAGTTATTGCAGAAACTTCTACATCCTGCACTTCCCCAGACATAGCTTCGACGATTACCTCGTGTTGCAACAACTCGGTGCGGACGTTGTCTGGGTTTGCTTCTGGCTTATCGCACTTGTTAATTGCAACTATCATGGGGACTTCAGCGGCTTTAGCATGGTTTATAGCCTCAACCGTTTGTGGCATTACGCTGTCATCTGCTGCTACAACTAATACAACAATATCAGTCACTTGAGCACCTCTTGAACGCATCGATGTGAAGGCTGCATGACCTGGTGTGTCTAGAAATGAAAGAATAGTCCCATCTTTAGTTTTAACCTGATAAGCTCCAATATGCTGAGTGATACCCCCGGCCTCGCCGGAAACAACTTTGGCATTTCTTATAGAATCCAAAAGAGATGTTTTTCCGTGATCAACATGCCCCATAATTGTAATTACAGGAGGCCTAGACTTAAGATCTTCAGGGTTGTCTTCCATTTCAGTTATTGCATCTTCCACATCAGACGCAGAAACCCTTACAATTTTATGCCCAAACTCCTCGATTATTAGTTCCGCAGTATCTGCGTCTATGATCTGGTTTTGAGTGACCATCATACCCATTTTCATCAATGCTTTTACGATTTCTGCAGATCTCTCAGCCATTCGGTTTGCAAGCTCGGAAACAATAATTGTTTCAGGAACTTGTACGTCCCTAACAATCTTTTCCCTTTCCTGAGGTTGACCCATTGCTTTTTGTCTAGCTCGTTCTTGCTTTCGTTTCATCGCAGCCATGGATTTTTGACGACTTCGCTCTCCGCCATCCAGAGCTTGGCTTAGTGTCAGCTTTCCAGACCGCCTACCTTCATCAGTGCGACCACGCCCAGAATACCTCTCGTCTCCTTCGCGATCTTTTTTCCTAGAGCTTGGAGATGATGGTCGGGCAGTTTTTGAGTCACTGAACTCTCTTCGTTGTGGAGCATCTGTTTTAGTCACAGTTTTTGCTTCTAGTGCAGCCCTTTTAGCTAGGTCCACTGCTTGTTTTTTTGCAGCCTCAGCTTCAGCCTCTTTTTCAGTTTCTATTTCTTCAGCTTTTTTTAATTCCCGCTGCTTGTTTTCCTGTTGAAGCCGCTTCTGTTCTCGTTCGTGTTCGCGCTCTTTTGCGCTTGCTTCACGTTGAGCAATCTCATCGGCTTCTCTTGCTTTTGCGGCTTGAAGCGCTTTCAATCTGCGCTCCATTTCTGTTTCTGTGATGCCAGAAGGAAGGCCTTTGCCGCTATCTTTTTTCGATGATTGAATACTGGTTTTTGGTGTCCCAGCTTTTGGGACAACTACTCTTTTTCGCTTTGTTTCTACGACAACATTTTTAGAACGCCCATGACTAAAGCTCTGTTTCACATTACTAGCCCGTGGCCCACTTCGGACACCTAAGGTTTTTTTTCCATCATTATCGCTCATTTAGACGTTTCATCCTTTCGAAAAGAATTTTGATCTTTTACGATGCGCAATCCTTTGAGGCGCTGGGCATCTTCTACTATACGTTGAGTTAAACCACCAGATGCTAGTGCGCAGTGAGTAATATTTTCTCGTCCAAAGACTTTTCCAAGTTCTTTTGAGCTTAGCCAGCCTATGAATTGTCCGTCAGCAGGCGTTCTTAATCTCGATTTTTCCCGATTAGAGCCATCGCTCGATTGAATTAAAACTTTTGCAATATCTTTTTTAAGCCAATCCTTTACTTTCTCATATCCACAAACGCATTGGCCGGATTTTCGAGATAAGCCTATAAGCTTAATGATCCGGTTTGCTACTAAATTTTCCACCTGTTCAGCCAAATTTTCTAGACATTCGGCACTTTGTTTTGCAGCTCGAGAAAAAAGCTGACCTTTTTGGGCTTGCATAATTGCAGAACGATCGGCTTTGACCCAAATACCTCTACCCGGTAATTTATTTTCAGTGTCAGGGTATATGACGCTATTGGGGCCTAAAACAAAGCGCACCAATTGGCTTTTTGATAGCACCTGACCTGTGGCGATGCACTTTCGCTCTGATGCTTTAACTCTTTCTGCAGACAAAATCATATAATAGCTTACTCTTCAATTTCCTCATTACTCGACGCGAGGTCGTCTGGGTTAACCCATCCCAACATAACACGAGCTGTCATTACTAGATCTTGAGCTTCTTCCAAGCTTACATCAAACTTTTCAAGTATTCCGTCGTCTTTTACTCTTTCACCATCAACGGTAGTCCAGCCTCCAGCTAATTCCCAGTCAGCACAAGTGGCGAACTCATTCAGAGTTTTTACTCCATCTTCTCCTAATGCTTCGAGCATTTGGGGTGATAATCCTTCAAAATTAATAAGACTATCTTCAACCCCAAGCTCTTTAGCATGTTCCAGAGCCTTATTTGCTTGTTCTTCAAGAAATTCTCGCGCACGTGTTTGAAGTTCCTGAGCCGTATCTTCGTCAACGCCATCGATGACAAGTAACTCGTCTATTTCTACATATGCGACCTCTTCCAAATTAGCGAAACCTTCAGAAACTAACAACTGAGCAAAAAACTCATCAACATCCAGTGTTTCGATAAATAGTTGGGTACGCTCCTCAAATTCCTTCTGCCTCCGAGCGCTTTCTTCTACTTCGGTCATTATATCAATATCTAGATTTGTTAGCTGACTTGCTAAGCGAACGTTTTGTCCTCGACGGCCTATGGCTAATGAAAGCTGCTCTTCTGGAACTACAACTTCAATTTTTCCTGCTTCTTCATCTAGAACAACTTTACTTACTTCAGCTGGCTGTAGCGCGTTCACTAAAAAAGTGGGTTGGTCCTCATTCCATGGAATAATATCAATTTTTTCTCCCTGAAGTTCATTTACTACAGCTTGAACTCTGCTACCCCGCATCCCGACACAGGCCCCGACGGGATCAATTGTTGTATCAGTCGTAAAAACGGCTATTTTCGCACGTGATCCTGGATCTCGAGCTACAGACTTAATTTCAATTATACCTTCATATATTTCGGGAACTTCCATTTTAAATAACTCAGCCATAAACATTGGATCCGTTCTCGATAAAAATATTTGGGGTCCTCTTGTTTCTCTTCTCACATCTTTGATATAGCAACGAATTCTGTCGTTTGGACGATAACTTTCTCGTCCTATTTTTTCTGTACGTCTTAGCATAGCTTCTCCGCGTCCTACATCAACAACTACGTTTCCATATTCCTCCCGCTTAACAACGCCATTAATTATCGTTCCAGCTCGATCTTGAAATTCTTCATATTGACGATCTCTTTCTGCCTCACGAACTTTTTGTAAAATAACTTGTTTGGCCGATTGAGCAGCAATTCTTCCCATATCTACGGGGGGAATTTCTTCAATATATTGCTGCCCAACCTCTGGGCTTTCCATATATTGCTTTGCCTGTTCAACAGTCATTTCCGCCTGATAATTTTCTACTTCCTCTTCAGTGACCACTGTACGAACACGGGTAAACGTTGCACGACCTGTCTTTCTATCGATCGATACCCGTATATCCATTTCTGACCCGTATTTTGATTTGGCTGCGCGGGCGAGGCTTTCTTCCATCGCTTCCACCACTAAGCTTGGATCAATCATTTTTTCTCGAGCAACAGCTTCTGCTGTCTGTAAAAGCTCAAGCTGATTTGCAGAAGTAATGGCCATTATTCAATCTCCTCTAATCGTTGGGTGTCAAGTTTATCAAAATTTTGATTTATTTTTCTTTGTTTAAGCATCTCTTTTAATAATTCATCAGTTAATACGAGCTTAGCTTCAGCAAGCCAGTCAAATTCTAACCCAATAGTGCCTTCTTCTAGATTAATTAAAATTTCAGGACCATTGATCCCGGCCAATGTTCCTTTGAACCTTTTCCGACCGTCAATTAGGTCAACCGTTTCTATCTTAGCTTCGTAACCCTCAAATTCTTCAAAATCTTTAAGTCTGGTAAGTGGACGGTCAATACCAGGACTTGATACCTCAAGATTATACGCGTCTATAATTGGGTCTTCTACATCAAGAACAGTGCTGATAGCTGTAGATATTTCTGCACATTCGTCAACATTTATATACCCGTTTGGCCGTGCGGCCATTATTTGCAACGTTATCTCTTTGTTGCTCATTAATCTTAAACGAACTAATTCAAACCCCATATCTGATATGATAGGGTTGATTATTCCCAATAGTTTTTTTTCGATAGCCGACTTAGCAATTAATTCGTTAATCATTTTTCCCAAACATAAAAAAACGGGCCCGCGGCCCGCTGCAATTTTCCGGTGGAGTGCGTAGTGCACACCGCTGATGCCTGGGCTATATTTTGATTCAAGTCTTTTTGCAAGTCACCATTTGAACATTTGTTATTTTATGTAATAAAAAGTAGAAGTTAAATTGAGCTTCGTGCTAAGATTTATAATGAGCTACATCCCATTAAAATTTAAACAAAGTTTAATTATTCTTTTTCTTTTGTTGATCTGGAATAGAAACCTTCTGGAAGCTTAATTGCTGCTACTAAGTCAGAAATCTGTGAGTTTGAGAATGTAATTTTATTTATACGGTCATTGATGGGGTCGTATTGTTCTAAGGTTGTGCATTCTTCAAAATTTGTAACAGTAATATCTTCTGTTAATTGCTTGGTGCCTTCGTCGAGTATTGTAATCACTGTACAGTCAAATTCATGTTCTATACTAAACATTGGCATCTCTTTAATTTTTTGTTGTTTTAATTTTATATAGGCCGCGACTTTTCAAAGTAATTTATGCAAAGCGATAGGGTGAAAATTTCTCACTTATACTATTGGGAACTTGTGAGGTTTGATTAAATAAAATATCTTCAGCGATCTGACTGGCAGCAAGGCATGTTTGGAACCCATATCCCCCCTGTCCAGCGAGCCAGAAGAAATTAGTTGCGTCTGAATCTGGGCCAATAACCAAGGACTGATCAGGAGCAAAGCTTCTTAAACCAGCCCAATTTGAAGTCAGCTTTTTAACTTTTGTTTCTACCATCGTTTCAAAATTATAAATTCCCAAAGCAATATCTTCCTCATCGGCCCACGCGTCGTGCGCCTCACAAGGGCTAACGTCAGCCGGCGATACTATCATGCTTCCGGCGTCTGGTTTGGCGTACCAAGTATTATCACTACCGAATAACACTGGAAGAGAGCTCAGATTATTACTTGTATCTATTTCAACTCTTGCCATTGATCTTTTAAACGGCTGAATATTTTTAGGCTTTAAATTTGCAAGTTGGGCGATATTGTCCGCCCAAGCACCGCTAGCATTAATAAGTATATCTGATTGAATTTTTGAATTTAGAGTCCATTTGTCTTTGTTTCTTTCAAGCTTATTAATGGCAGAATTAGTAAAAATCTGAACACCATTACTAAGACATTCTTTCCTAAATGTTTGGATTAAAAGATCTGTATCAATATCGAAAACGTCTTCACGCCAAGCCGCTTGTTTTACAGATTTTAAATCTATTATTGGTGCTTTTTCTTTGGCTTCATTTACCGAAATTAGAGATAAACTAAGGCTCTTAGCATGCTTGTCGAACTCTTCTATTTCACCATTTTTTTCTAAAGACATAAGCCCGCGCTGCTGCAAAATACCGGGATATTTAGATTGCATTTCGTGGAAAGTGATCAGATTAAGTTCACACACATCGCTATTTCCATAATCTGATATGAAAACAGCAGCTGAACGACTTGAAGAGTGATGAGCTAGTAAATCTTCTTGCTCCCAAAGACCTATTTTAGCATGCTTAGAAAGTCTTGCCGCAACGGACACACCTGCAATGCCACCTCCTATCACAGCGATATCAAATTTTTCTAACAATTTGGAATGCTCGATTTTAAAATGAGAGCCCCAACAAAAAGGGGCCCTCTGATTTAATGCTTATTCAGGTACTTTTCCAGTAATACCTTCTACATAAAACTTCATCCCAAGCAGAGTACCGTCGTCGGCTGTTTCACCAGCGGCCAACCAATCTGACCCATCTTGTTTTTTAATTGGACCAGTGAATGGGTGATAGGTTCCATTAGCAATTGCGTCACGCATTGCAAGTGCTTCGGCCTTCACGTCTGCCGGCACAGCATCTGTGATTTCCCCTATGGAAACCATTCCCGGTCCGATGCCATCCCAAGTAGAAGTGGATTCCCAAGTGCCATCCAAAACGGCTTGCGTTCTTGCAATATAGTAGGGTGCCCAATCATCGATAATTGAGGACACTCTTGGAAATGGTTTATAATCAGCCATATCTGATGCCTGACCAAAAGAAATTACATTTCCAGCTTGTTGTGCGGCAGCTTGAGGTGCAGTGGAGTCAGTATGTTGCAGAATAACATCTGCGCCCTGATCAATTAAAGCCTTTGCGGCGTCCGCTTCTTTTGCTGGATCAAACCAAGTGTAGATCCAAATTATATTGAATTCGACATCAGGGTTTACTTTTTTGGCATGAAGGTAAGCTGAGTTTATACCACGAACAACCTCGGGAATTGGATAGGAGCCAATGTAGCCAATTTTATTTGTTTTAGTCATTTTCCCAGCAATGTGGCCTTGGATCGCGCGCCCCTCATAAAAACGGCCTGAATACGTTGAAACGTTGTCAGCTAGTTTGAATCCAGTCGCATGTTCAAATTTTACGTTTGGAAATTTTTTTGCGGCACTAATTGTAGGATCCATATATCCAAAGGAAGTTGTGAATATAAGATCAGCGCCTTGCATAGCCATTGTGTTTATGACGCGTTCAGCATCTGCTCCGTAGGCAACACTTTCTTGATAAATTGTTTCAACTCGGTCACCGAAATGTTCTTCTACTGCTAGTCGGCCTTCGTTATGTTCGTATGTCCAACCGTAGTCTCCGACTGGACCGACATATACAAAACCAACCTTGACATCTGCAGCAAAGGCCACAGTGCCGAAACCAAAGGCGAGCAGCACGCCTGATAGTACGGATTTAAACTTCATAATATCTCCTGTTAATGTTTTCCCTCATTGCGAGGCGTGGAAAGGTCGCGCCAGCGAGCCGGGCGCGGTGTGATGTCCAAATAAAGATATACCTACCAGAACGACTATTGTCACGAGATATGGTGACATTGAAAGAATTTCTACTGGAATAGCTACGCCTATTGCCTGTAAATTGAGCTGTAAAACTGTAATGCCTCCAAAAAGATAAGCACCCAAAAGAACGCGCCAAGGCTTCCAACTAGCAAATACAACAAGGGCAAGTGCAATCCAGCCGGCACCTGCTGTCATTCCCTCCGTCCACTGTGGAACACGGGCTAGACTTATATAAGCACCTCCGATACCTGCAGTTGCGCCTCCAAACATAATTGCAAGAAAACGTATCCTGACCACTTTGTAACCTAGGGCATGAGCGGCCTCTTGGTTTTCTCCAACGGCCCTCAGGACTAAGCCAATTCGGGTTTTGCTGATAACAAAGGCTACCGTAGCAACAAGAATAACTGAAAAATAAACGATTGCGTCGTGAGAAAAAATCATTGGGCCTAAAATTGGAATATCTGAAAGAATGGGAATTTCTATTTTGGACAAAGTTGGGCTTTTTATTCCTTCGTAAGGTTTGCCAATCAATGCGGATAAGCCAAGACCTACCATTGTTAATCCTAAGCCCGTAGCAACTTGATTGGACATGATGTATTGGGTCAAAACTGCAAACAGGACTGATAGTAAAGCGCCAGCAATAGCCGCGCAAATAAAGCCGTATATGGGTATTTGGGTATTTACTGCGAAAATGAAACCGATGACAGCACCTGTTATCATCATTCCTTCCACTCCAAGATTTAAGACGCCTGATTTTTCAACAACGGCTTCACCAATAGCTGCTAGGAGGACAGGTGTTGCAGAGATCATTAACGCAGAAATAAGCAGTACTAGGTCTATACCAAAAATCACCATTTTAAGAACCCCTGGATTTAATTCTGTAATTGGTAAAAATGTCTGTAGCCAACAGAAAGAAGAGAAGCATTCCTTGCAATAGCTGAATTGAAGCTCCTGGTAATCCAAGCATTAGCTGTGCAATTTCACCACCAATATAAGTTAACGCCATTAGAAGACCTGCCAATAATATACCCAAGGGATTTAAACGGCCCAAAAATGCGACGATGATTGCAGTGAAACCATAGCCTGAATTGAAAGACATAGTGATTTGCCCTGCAGGCCCGGCCACTTCAAAGAGGCCAGCCATTCCGGCCAAGAGCCCAGACATACCCATACAAAAAATAATTGTTTTTGACGGATTAATACCGGCGAAATAAGCCGCTTTTGGGGCTTCACCGGCTATTCTTATTTCGTAGCCTTTTTGATGTTTCAGAAATAAAAAATAAGCTAAAATTACAGCTAAAAATGCTGTTAGCACCCCCCAGTGCATTCCAGAATTAACAAGTATTTCAGAATTATGCGCGCTTGGGTAATCTTTTAAATTCCTACTTCCTGGAAGTCCCATGCCCTCTGGATTTCGTAAAAGGCCTTGGCTGACGGAAGCAAGAATGTTCTCTGCTACATATACTAGCATTAACGAAACCAATATTTCGTTTGTTTTAAAATATACTTTCAAAAGAGCCGGTATTAATGCCCAAATAAAGCCTCCCAAAGCACCTGCTAAAATCATAGCTGGAAAAATAAGTACGCTCTCTTGAGGGTAAAGGCTAAGGGCAACGGAGGCACCAAAGATCGCTCCCAAAATATATTGTCCCTCAGCACCAATATTCCATATCCCGGCTTTAAAACCAATCGAAAGCCCAATAGCAATTAGAATGATTGGTCCTGCTTTTACGAGAAGTTGAGGTCTGGCATACGAGGCAAAATTTTCATCAAATAACGGATCCCAGAATATTAACTTAATCGCACCAAATGCAGAAGAAAAATCGCCCAGCAAGAGCCCAAACATCAATCCTCCAAATGACATGGTCAAAAAAACCGCAATAACTGGCGTTACGGTTGTCCAGAATTTAGAAATATTGCGACGTTTCTCAAGCCGTATCATGGCTTTTACGATCCAAATCAGATCCTCCCATTAATAAACCCACATCTTCTGATGATAAGCTGCGTATATCGTGTGATTTTGACATACGCCCATTTGTTAAAACGGAAAAAGTGTCGCAAATTTCGAAGAGTTCGTCCAAATCCTGACTAATCACAACGACGGCAGAGTCATTGGAAGCTAAATTTAATATTGATTGTCTTATGAATGCTGCTGCTGCTGCATCAACGCCCCAAGTCGGTTGATTAACAACGAAAACACGTGGTTTTTGTAAAATTTCTCTGCCGATAACAAATTTTTGTAAATTGCCACCTGATAAGGAAGCAGCTGCATTATCTAAAGTTGGGGTCCGGACATCAAATTCAGAAACAATATTTCTTGTTTTTTCTTTGACATTATCAAATTTAATAATTCCCCATTGGTTTATTACGTCTTCAGAGTGAGAGGTGATAAGCGTGTTCTCGATTAACGTCATTGCAGGTGCAGCTGCATGACCCAACCTCTCTTCTGGAGCGGCTCGCATCCCTATGGCTCTACGCTCATCTGGAGCTAATTTACCAATAGGTTGGTTAAATATTTTAATTGTTGAAGGACTTGTTTTCTCTTCACCAGAAAGTGCTGAGAGTAGCTCATCTTGGCCGTTGCCAGCCACGCCCCCAATTCCTAATATTTCACCAACACGAACAGAAAAATTGATGTTTGATAATGAGGTCCCAAAAAAGTCTTTAGTTCGAATAGAAAGATTTGAAACTTTCAATAATTCCTCACCAAATGCTCGAGTTTTTCTAGAAGGGCTGGAGAAAGACTTACCAACCATCATTTCTCCTATTTGCTTTGCGCTGGTGTCTCTCGGTATACAGGATCCTACTTTTTTCCCGTTTCGAAGAATTGTTGCATAATCACAAATTTCGCGAATTTCTTCCAATTTATGTGAGATGTATAAGATTGACTTGCCCTCACCCTTTAACCTTAACAGCGTCTCAAAAAGTGTTTTGACTTCATTTGGTGTCAAAACAGAGGTAGGCTCATCCATTATAAGTAATTTAGGATTTTGGAGAAGGCATCGAATTATTTCAACTCGTTGACGCTCCCCAGCTGACAATTGGCCAACCAATCTTTTAGGGCCCAATGGAAGCCCATATGATTTTGACACAGTTTCAATTTTTTCTGACAAGTCTTGTAATCTTGGTGGATTTTCCATTCCTAAAGCAATGTTTTCGGCAACACTTAAAGCATCAAATAAGGAAAAATGTTGGAAGACCATTGCAATACCACTTTGCCGAGCTTTACTTGGTTCTGAGGGTCTGAAATTTTCTGAACCCAGCTTCATACTGCCAGAATCTGGCTGCATTAAGCCGTATATCATTTTAACAAGCGTTGATTTTCCCGCACCGTTTTCGCCCAATAGTGCGTGGATTTCGCCTGAATTGATTTGAAAACTTACTTCATCGTTAGCTTTTACACCGGGAAATGATTTGGATATGCCGTCCATTTGCAGCAAAACTTCGGCCACGCGACATTCCTCCATGAACTTTCAGTTAACGACTTTAAGAGAGTCTCACTTTACGGACATTAATTTCTTGCTCAAGTCAAAATTTTTAGAAATACGCGTTGTTAAAAAATAAAATTTGGGGCAAACCTTATAAAAGAGTAAATTTTCTGGAAATTTTATGTCTTCGGCTGCCCAATTTGTCCACCTAAGAGTTCATTCTGAATACTCGCTTTTACAGGGGGCAATACGTTTAAAATCTCTGCCTGACCTTTGCATCGAAGCCGATATGCCCGCAGTGGCTGTAACAGATAAAAATAATTTATTTTGCGCGTTAGAATTTTCAGTCTCTGCTAGCAGTAAGGGTGTGCAGCCGATAATTGGTTGTCAGATAGACATTCAATACACAGATCCAAAAGTTGGCGAGTCGCTTCCTAAAGTAGCGCCAATTATTTTGATAGCTCAGAGTGAAAAGGGTTATCAAAACTTAATGAAATTAAATTCTTGTCTCTACCTCGACGAAGACAAGAGAGGTTTCCCTAGAGTAGACCTTATTCAGTTAAAAGATCACTCAGATGACTTAATATGTCTCTCAGGGGGTCCAGATGGGCCGCTAGGATCATTGATTGAAGAAGGGCAGATAGATAAGGCAATAAATTACGCTTCTAACCTATTAGAAATATTTGGTGACCGCTTCTACATCGAATTGCAGCGACATCCTGAGGAAGATGGACTACCTGCTCTTGAGCAAAAAACAGAGACTATCTTTTTGCAAATAGCCTACGAAATGGATATCCCAATTGTTGCCACAAATGATGTGCATTTTTTAAACTCGGAGGCGTATGAATCCCATGACGCATTACTCTGTATAGCCGATGGTGCTTATGTTGATCAGCAGGAGCCGAGACGGCGTTTAACACGGCAACATTATTTTAAAACTTCAACGGAAATGTTGGCGCTTTTTGCAGATTTACCTGAAGCGATTGAAAATACGGTGGAAATAGCTCAACGCTGCTCCTTTATGGTCTCGTGCCGTGATCCAATTTTGCCAAAATTTGCGGACGATGAGGTTACTGAGTTGCGTCGTCAAGCCAATGAAGGTTTACACAAACGATTAAAGGTAATACCCCATGCGGTCTCAGCTGAGGATTATCAAAAACGATTAGATTTCGAGTTAAATGTTATCATAAATATGGGGTTTCCAGGCTATTTTTTGATTGTGGCAGATTTTATTCAGTGGGCCAAAAAAAACAAAATACCCGTAGGGCCAGGTAGAGGTTCTGGTGCGGGATCTTTAGTAGCCTATTCACTGACAATAACTGATTTAGATCCTATAAGGTACTCCTTACTTTTCGAGCGTTTTTTAAACCCAGATAGAGTTTCAATGCCAGATTTTGACATTGATTTTTGCATGGACCGTAGGGAGGAGGTTATAAGATATGTACAAGAAAAATACGGCTATGATCGTGTTGGGCAAATAATTACCTTCGGCGCTTTGTTATCAAAAGCTGCTATTAGAGATATTGGTCGTGTCCTGCAAATGCCATATGGGCAGGTTGATCGTCTTGCAAAGATGATCCCAGTTGAGGGTGTCAAGCCTTTATCAATAGAAAGGGCAATTGAGGAAGAACCAAGACTTAAGGAAGAGGCGAGAAATGAGGAAGTGGTGGATAGGCTTCTCAATTACGGAAAAGAGGTCGAGGGTTTACTTAGAAATGCCGCCACTCATGCCGCTGGTGTTGTAATAGGCGATCGTCCTTTAGATTCATTGGTTCCCTTATACAAAGATCAAAAATCGGAAATGCCGGCTACTCAATATAATATGAAATGGGTTGAGCAGTCAGGATTGGTCAAATTTGATTTCTTGGGTTTAAAAACTTTAACAGTCATTCAAAATGCTGTGGAATTAATTTTAAAATCTGGACGCGCTCTTCATTTGAACGCCGAAGGCCAAGAACTTTATGTTCCACAGAGTGGTGCCAAAAATGAAATAAATGCCATTCCTTTGGACGATGAAGCCACTTATCAGCTCTATTCATCTGCTAAAACCTACGCCGTTTTTCAGGTTGAAAGTCAGGGCATGATGGATGCTCTCAAGCGCATGAAGCCCACTTGTATTGAAGATATTGTGGCTTTGGTTGCCTTATATCGCCCAGGTCCCATGGAAAATATCCCTGCCTATTGTGAGGTTAAAAATGGCTTGAAGGACCGTATATCAATACATCCTCTGATTGATGATATATTAGAAGAAACGCAAGGCATAATTGTCTACCAAGAACAGGTTATGCAAATCGCTCAGGTAATGGCTGGTTACAGTTTGGGAGAAGCAGATTTGCTTCGTAGAGCGATGGGTAAAAAAATAAAAGAAGCGATGGATGCGGAGCGCCCAAAATTTGAAAAAGGTTCTGCTGAAAATGGAGTTGATGCAAAAAAAGCTTCTGAGATTTTTGATTTGCTAGAAAAATTTGCAAACTACGGTTTTAATAAATCGCACGCAGCTGCTTATGCAGTGGTCAGCTATCAAACTGCATGGTTGAAAACTAATCATCCTCTAGAATTTATGGCTGGGGTAATGAATTGCGATATTCATTTGACGGAAAAACTTGCAATATATTTTGAGAAGGTTGTTAGGAAAGAATTGGAGCTTTCTTATGTGGCCCCTTGTATAAACAATTCATACGCGACATTTTCAGTAATTGGCGGGTCTTTGATTTACGGTTTGGGCGCATTAAAAAATGTTGGAATTGAAGCTATGCAATTAATTGTAGAGGCGAGAAGCTCAACTCCTTTTTCAACCCTTTTTGATTTTGCTAGAAGAGTTGATTTAAAACGGATTGGCAAGAGACCTTTAGAAATGTTGGTTAGGGCTGGTGCTTTCGATCAACTGGATAATAACAGAAAAAGGGTCTTCGAGTCTCTTGAGGATTTAGTCAATTATTCAGTGGCTGTCCACGAACAAAAAGCTTCAAACCAGGTTTCGCTTTTTGGAGAAACTGGCGAAGATTTGCCAGAGCCTCGGATAAAAGAGTTTCAAGACTGGCTTCCAGCTGAACGATTAGCCGAGGAATACACAGCTATCGGATTTTACTTATCTGACCATCCGTTAGGTGATTATGCCCCTGCTTTAAAAAGAAATGGAGTTTTGACATTAGATGAAGTGGTCAACAAAGCTAAGGACGGCCCTTTTATTGCTAAAATGGCAGGAGTAGTGGCTAACCGGCAGGAACGAAAATCAGCGCGAGGCAACCGTTTTGCGTTTCTACAACTTAGTGACAAAACTGGGTCTTATGAGGCCACGTTATTTTCAAAGGTTTTAGAGAAATCTAGAGAATATATAGAAACTGGTTCTAAGATTCTATTAACAGCAGAAGCATCTTTGGAATCTGATCAAATTAAGTTATTGGCCAGATCAATAAGTCCCTTAGATGTTGATATTTCTAATTTTGATGCAGAGGGAATGCGAATATTTGTTAATGATGAAAAAGCTATAAGTTCTGTTGCCTCTGTTTTGGATCAATCTAAAGATCAAGTTAAAATTGGCGCTAAAGGTCCCATATATTTAAAGCTTATAAATACCTCTTTGCCTGGAGAGGTTGAAATTGATCTAGGCGAAAGCTTTCCCATCAACTCACAAATCCGAGGAGCAATTAAAAGCTTGAGTGGGGTTGTGGAAGTTGAAGAAATATAGAAAAAATCTTTTTATATAGTTAAAACTTTCCAGCTATAAAAATTCTGCTAAGTGTTGAGCCATAAAGGACTAAACATGAGCGATGAATTTAAAATTACTTTGGCACAACTTAATGCAACAGTTGGAGACCTAAGCGGTAATACTCAGAAAGTCATGGAGGCATGGGAAAAAGCGCGTGATGAGCGTAGTGATCTAATTGCTTTTCCAGAACTATTCATCACTGGTTATAATCCCCAAGATTTAATTTTAAAAACGGCTTTTCAGAAAGCCGCTACTAGTGCCATTGAAAAAATAGCTGAAGCCTGCTCGCAGGGTCCCGCTATTGCTATCGGCGGTCCATTTTTTGATGACGATAAACTGTATAACTCCTATTATATTTTGGCGGATGGAAAAATTCAGGCTGTTATTAAAAAACATCATCTTCCGAATGAAGAAGTGTTTGATGAGGTTCGACTGTTTTCATCAGGAAATGTGGATGGCCCATTTCAGATTGGGAAAATGCGAATAGGAAGCCCAATTTGCGAAGATGCATGGCATACGGACATAGTAGAAACACTTGCAGAGACCGGAGCTCAAACTCTTTTGGTTCCAAATGGAAGCCCATACTACAGGGGAAAAACCGATATAAGACAAAATGTTATGGTCTCAAGGGTAGTAGAGAGTGGATTGCCTTTGGTTTACTTAAACCTTGTGGGCGGACAAGATGATCAGGTCTTTGATGGCGGATCTTTCGTTTTAAATCCAGGTGGAAAACTTGTGTTGCAGATGCCACAATTCGAGGAAAATATTGCTACTTGTGTTTTCACAAAGTCAGCGGGAGGCTGGTTAGCTGATACGGGCAAAAAGTCACGCATTCTCGGCTCTATGGAGGCAGACTATTTTGCGATGGTTATTGGTTTGAGGGATTATTGTAGAAAAGCAGGCTTTGACCAGGTTGTGCTAGGGCTTTCTGGAGGTGTGGATAGTGCTCTTGTAGCAACAATAGCAGCGGATGCGTTAGGTCCAGAATCTGTAAGAGCCGTTATGCTGCCATCTGAATATACAAGTGAAACTTCACTTAAGGATGCCTTAGAATTAGCAAAAAATTTAAATTGCCGGTACGATTATCTTTCGATCGAGGAGAGTCGTCTGGCTATTTCCAAAACTCTTTCAGATCTCTTTAAGGATACACAGCCTGATTTAACTGAAGAAAATATTCAATCAAGGTTGAGAGGTGTGCTGTTAATGGCAATATCCAACAAATTTGGAGAGATGCTCTTAACAACGGGTAATAAATCAGAAGTTTCGGTTGGATATTCTACAATCTATGGAGATATGGCCGGTGGTTATAATCCAATAAAAGACCTTTATAAAACTCGAGTATTTGACATATGTAGATGGCGTAATGGAAATGAACGGTCTTGGATGGAAGCTCCTGGAACGAATATCATTCCAGTTAACATAATTGAAAAACCGCCTAGTGCTGAATTGCGTCCCGACCAAAAAGATAGCGATAGTTTGCCAGATTATTTTGTTTTAGATGGGATACTTAAAATCCTTGTTGATGACGATGGAACGATTAAAGATTGTATAAATGAGGGATACAGTGAAGAGGATGCTAAACGTATTCAAAAGTTACTATTTATAAATGAATATAAACGTTATCAGGCCGCTCCAGGAACTCGATTGAGCAAGCGTGCTTTCTGGCTTGATAGACGGTATCCGATAGTAAACCGATGGGACGAATAATGAAACTTTGAAAATTTTAATTTTCGTAATGCGATAAATAAAAATATGCCAGCGCTATGCAGAAAATGTTTTAATACTTTTAGTCAAAAAGGGCGATGTCCAAACTGCGGTTCGCCTTTGATTGTATCTCATGATGAATTGTTTGATCTCAATATTGCCCATATGGATTGCGATGCTTTTTATGCAAGTGTGGAAAAGCGAGATAATCCAGATTTAGCGGACAAACCTGTAATCATTGGAGGAGGAAAACGCGGTGTTGTTTCGACAGCTTGCTATATAGCAAGAATACGGGGTGTGAAGTCAGCAATGCCTATGTTTAAAGCCTTAGAAAAGTGTCCAGATGCAGTGGTTATCAGGCCAAGAATGAAAGTTTATGCTGCAATCAGTCGACAAATCAGGGAAATGATGAATGATATTACACCCCTGGTTGAACCTTTGTCTCTCGATGAAGCTTTTATGGATCTGTCTGGTACCCATAAATTGCATGGAGTTCCCCCAGCTGTAATGCTGGCAAAGTTAATGGATCGGATCAGTAGTAACATAGGTTTGACCGGGTCAATTGGACTCTCGCATAATAAATTTTTGGCTAAGGTGGCTTCAGATCAAAACAAACCGAATGGGTTTTCAATAATTGGGAAAGAAGAAACCAGTGCTTTTTTAAAGGACCAATCCGTTCGCTTGATTTGGGGGGTGGGCGCCGCGACGCAAAAATCACTTGAAAAAGCTGGCATACGTAGTTTTCAAGATTTGTTGAGGTGGGACAGAAAAGATCTAGTGAATAAATTTGGATCTATGGGCGATCGCTTATGGTTTTTAGCAAGAGGCCAAGATGCTCGAGTTGTGTCCAATAGTGACCGAATTAAATCTATTTCTAATGAAACAACGTTGATTGAAAATACAAGTAATTTACGCGTTTTAGAAGGGCACCTATGGAGGCTTTGCGAAAAGGTTTCATCTAGGGCGAAGTCAAAGGGGCTGGCTGGTACTGTAATGATTTTAAAATTAAAATCATCAAATCATAAGTTAATAACAAGAAGGGTAACTTTACGGGATCCAACACATCTGGCAGATGTCCTTTTTCGTTCAACTTACCCCTTGATGGAAGCTGCGATGGAAAACGGGCCATTTAGACTTGTGGGTGCAGGTTTATCGGGCCTTTGTTTAGCAAGTCAAGCACAACGTGAGCCAGAACTTTTGGACGAGGGAGCTCTTAACCGGATTAAAGTTGAGCGTGTTACCGATGAAATTAGAGAAAAATTTGGAGATGAAGCAATGATAAAAGGTAGATCACTCCTTTAATCATTCAGCAGCAATTTTGTCTGACTTGCAAATTAATGATGAAATTTGAATAAGCGCAGGAAATAGCCGCGATTTCAATTCATCAAATCTAGAATTTGGCGATATTCGCTCTTCATCCATGTATAGAGAACGATCAATTTCTAATTGAATTGCGTGGGTTCTTTCTTTAATTTTGCCATGGTGTTTCGTTATAAAAGCGCCGGCGAAAGGCGTGTTTTTTGCCACTCTAAAACCATGTTGTTTTAAAATTGAAACTATCAGGTTTGTTAATTCAGGATCACTTGACATGCCAAACCTGTCACCGA
>CACAPQ010000027.1 GCA_902534325.1 Paracoccaceae bacterium
TAGTCTCGGGATCTTTTCTTTTACTTGTAAGTGCCTTTTGTATTTATTTTGGCAATTATCTTTTTACTTTATTCATAATTTCTCTTGTAGGTGTGATGCACTGGGAATTAGGCAAAATGTTATCGCCTATGTCTGTGCAGGCGATGTGGTTTAGTGCTTTCTTATCAATGTTATCAACTTTTTGCCTTTTAGCATCAAATAGTCTTTTATGGCCGATACTAACCCTATTGATCAATTTTCATTTTCAAAAGAATTTTTTTCACCATAGCCGTAATTTTGGTGCGTTCTATTCATTGGCAGTTATTGTTTGCGGCATCATATTTTACAGGGTTAGATTAGAATTTGGCCTTTATCATACTGTTTGGTTAATCGGAATAGTTGTGGTTACTGATACAGCTGGGTATTTGATCGGCCGAATTATTGGTGGACCAAAAGTATTTCCACGTATTAGCCCAAAGAAGACTTGGGCAGGAGTTTTGGCCGGTTGGTTTGCGGTAGGTTTATTTTCTTGGTCATTTGTTGAAAATGTTGCCCCTCAAAGTTTGTTTATTAAGTTTGTGTCAATAAGTATAATTCTATCGGTATCCGCCCAGGTAGGTGATATGATACAAAGCCACCTTAAACGAAGAAGTGATGTCAAAGATAGTTCAAGTTTACTTCCGGGTCATGGGGGATTCATGGATCGATTTGATGGTTTTGTTGGTGCAATGGTCGCTACCGGTCTTATCTTTGAGTGGATCTATTAGTGAAAAATATAAGTATTTTGGGGGCAACAGGTTCAATAGGTCAAAACACATTAGACTTAATTTCACGTGATAGACAAAAGTTTAAAGTTGTCGGGTTGACTGGTGCAAGCAATATTGAGTTATTAGCTGAAAGCGCAATTAAGTTTAAAGCTGATGTTGTGGCAACAGCTAACGATAGTAAGTTTCACGATTTAAAAGAAATGCTCAGTGGTCATCAAATTGAAGTTTGTGCAGGTAAAAATGGTGTATTGGAAGTTGCCAGTCGACAAGCAGACTGGGTTATGTCTTCTATTGTTGGTTCCGCTGGTTTACTACCTGGATTGAAGGCGCTAGAAGTAGGTTCAAATCTGGCTCTTGCTAATAAAGAAAGCATGGTTGCTGCTGGACCGATTATGAAGAGGATGGCAAAAGCTAAAGGTGTCAAGTTGATGCCCGTTGACAGTGAGCATTCTGCTATATCGCAAGTAATAAGAGGTGAGGAAAGAAGTAGCCTTTCAAAGATTATTATTACAGCTTCTGGCGGTGCTTTTAGAGATTTAACGAAGGCTGATTTGATTGGTGTTACGCCAGATCAAGCTTCTATGCATCCCAACTGGACAATGGGACAAAGAATAACAATAGATAGCGCATCTTTATTTAATAAGGCATTAGAGGTTATTGAAGCTAAAGAGTTATTTGATTTGAGCATATCGGAGATAGAAGTTTTAATCCATCCCCAATCCCTAGTTCATGCTATTGCATGTTTTTGTGATGGTGGGATGAAAGCTCATATTGGTCCACCTGATATGCGGCACGCTATTGCATATGCGCTTTATGAAGAAAAAAGATTTAACTTACCTGTAGACGAAGTCAACCTGTCTGAAATTGGAACACTAGACTTTGAAAAACCAGACCTGTCTAAATACCCAGCTCTCCGTTTGGGATTTGACGTCCTGCAACAAGGGGGATTGGCAGGGGCGGCCTTTAATGCTGCAAAGGAAGAAGCTTTGGATAATTTTTTGGATTATAAACTAAGCTTTTTAGGTATGGCAGACATAGTGCGTGCCACCATGGAGGAATTAACATCAAAAAATCTACTAAGTTCAGAAGTGGAATTAGAGGCAGTAATAGAGATTGATCTTCAAGCAAGATCGGTTGCAAAAACATTCGTAGAAAAGATTTGAGGTGAAATTTTGGAATATTCTCTTTTTTTTCCCCAGTTCAGTAATTTTGCGATAACGGTTTTGGCTTTTGTCTTATGTCTTTCTATTATAGTTTTTGTGCATGAATTTGGGCACTATTTTATTGGTAAACTAAGCGGAATACACGCTGAAGTATTTTCCATCGGGTTTGGTCCTGTTATAATATCTGCTTTTGATAAAAGGGGAACAAAATGGCAAATAGCTGCGTTTCCTTTGGGAGGTTATGTCAAATTTCTAGGCGATCGGAATTCAGCTAGTAGCCCATGTCCACAAACTTATCAGTACGACGAACAGAACTTTCTTAGAAAAACCATGCATGGTGCTCCATTATGGGCGCGGTTCTTGACTGTTGCGGCTGGCCCTATTTTTAACTTTATATTTTCGGGCCTGATTTTTTTATTAATTTATATGAACCAAGGTATCACAAAATTACCTCTAACAGTGGATAAGGTTTTCGACTCACCGTATAAGCAGAAGTTTGAAAAGGGTGACGTAGTTCGTTCTATAAATGGAATTATAATAAACAATGATTTGAATGATTTCAGCAACTTAGTTGCAGGGGCAATTTTAAATGAAACTTTTACTTATGTAGTTGAAAGAAAAGGCAGGCTATTTACTTTAGAAAGTGTGATTCAGAATCCTCCGAGAATTTCTCAAGTTTTACCTAAATCTTCGGCGATATCAGCGGGCCTGGAAAAGGGCGATTTAATTTTATCTGTAAATTCAAAAAAAATATATAATTTTAGTCAAATCAAACAAGTTGTGGAAAAATCTCAGGGCGACATTTTAAAGATTGAATACTGGCGAAAGGGTTCGGTTTATAAAACTGAACTGAAGCCTGTTATAGTTGATGTGCCGACTGATACAGGTGGATTTAAACGTATGTATAGAATTGGAATTGTAAGTGATTATTTTCCTTTTCAACCTGTAACAAAGAAACAATCTATTTCCTGGGCATTTGTCAGTTCTATTGAAAGTTTGTACCTTATAATGGAGGGCTCTGTTAAGGGACTTTATCATATTCTATTCGGTAATATCAGTAGCTGTAATTTATCTGGTCCGATAAGTATTGCTGAAACCTCTGGTCAAATGGTCAAACAAGGAAGTTGGAATTTTTTATGGTTTATAGCTGTTTTGTCGACTGCAATTGGAATGATAAATTTGTTTCCAATACCAGTTTTAGATGGAGGTCACTTAATGTTTTTTACAGTTGAGGCACTATTAGGTAGAAAACCCAATCCTAAATTGATTAATAATTTTATGACATTAGGTTTTGTCTTATTAATTGGACTAATGGTTTTTTCAATATTTAATGATTTTTTATGTCCTTAAAATTTTCCTAAGTGCTTTTTGACAATGGATTTAGAAAGCGATAATGCTAACATATAAACAACTAAATAGGCCTAATTTATGGCGAAATATTTTTTTTCATTTATTATTTTTTTTTCTAGTCTTTTTTTTCTAGGTAGTTTTTCCCATCTAAAGGCTGAAACATTTGAGTTGAGTTCTATTTCGGTTGAGGGAAATAATAGACTTTCTAATGCTGCAGTGGCTAATTACTCCCAACTGAAAATCGGAACTGCCGTATCTTCACAGGATTTAAGCGATGCTTATAAAGCAGTTATAGGCACCGAGCTTTTTAAAAGTGTAGTTTTCGAACGCAATAGAAATAATTTACTTATAAAGGTTGATGAGTATCCAACTGTTAATAAAGTATCTTTTGAAGGTAATCGTAAGTTCACTGATGAACGGCTTTCCAAGTTGTTATCAATAAAACCAAGATTTGTATTTACCCCTTCTGGATTGGAAAAAGATCTGAACGCTATCGAGTTAACCTATAAAAATTCAGGTAGAATAGCCACTAAGATCAAACCAAAGGTAATAAATCTTTCTAACAATCGGGTTGATGTAATTTTTGAGATTTCCGAAGGTAGTACAGTCGAAATAGAGAGCATAAACTTTGTGGGAAATCGTTCATTTAGTGATGGGCGTCTTCGAAGAGTTCTCGAGAGTAAACAGGCTGGAGTACTAAGAAAACTAATTCTCAGAGATACTTTAATTAATGAGAGAATTTCTCTTGATAAAAGGCTTTTGACGGATTTTTATCGATCAAGGGGGTTTGTAGATTTTGAAATATATGATGTAAATGCAGAGTTATCTGAAGAAAAAGATGCATTTTTTATTTCTTATAACATAAAAGAAGGCCCTCGGTTTGAGATTGGTGCAGTTGAACTTGTTTCTTCAATAACTGGGTTTGAGAGTTCAGAATTCAGTAAGTTTCTCACAATTAAAGAAGGTGAAACTTACTCTCCAGTTAGCGTTCAATCCAATGTTTTAAGATTAGAAGAAAAATTAAGATTGCAGGGATATGATTTTATAAGGGTTAAACCAGTAATTTCACGTAACATCGAGGAATTAACTCTTGATGTTGAGTTTGTTATTGAAAAGGGCGAACGGACCTTTATCGAGCGTATTGATATCTCGGGTAATACTGCAACTTTTGATCGAGTTGTTAGACGACAATTTTTCGTAGTGGAAGGAGACCCATTCAATCCAAATGAGATAAAAGCCGCTTCGGATAGAATTACTGCTTTGGGATTATTTTCAGATGTATCTGTGAATGTTCTACCTGGAACGGCTCAATCTGAGGTTATAATCGATGTTGAAGTAGTAGAACAACCTACTGGTACTTTATCTTTTGGGGCAGGCTACTCTAGTGCCTCTGGGTTCGGGGGATTGATAGAATATAAAGAAAGAAATTTTTTGGGAAGAGGTCAAAGTTTGTCCTTTACAATCAACACAACTAAAGATGATCAGCGCTATCAACTATCTTTTTTTGAACCGATGTTTTTGAGAAATGATTTAGGTTTAGGAGTAAACTTTTCACTTGACGATACAAAAAAACAAAATGCTGCATACGATACCCAAAACATTCAGTTTCAGCCATATGTCGTATATCCTTTGGGAATAAAATCTAGAATAAAAATTGATTACTCCATAGCTCAGACTGAATTAAGTAATCCATTTGGAGTTGGATCAATTATAACCAATGAAGTTAACGAAGGTAAAATAACGTCTTCGCGCATTGGCTTTATGTTTACGCACGACACAAGACTTTACAAACTGGGTCCAAAAAATGGTATTCTTTTTAATTTAGGACAAGAATTCATAGGTTTGGGGGGTGATAAGACTGGTTTAAGAACAACTTTGAAAGCAGCTGCACAAAAAGAGACCTTGAAAGAAGAAGTCAAGCTAACTGCTGTTTTTGAGGCTGGACTTTTAACCTACACAAGTGGAAATAGCAGAGTGATGGATCGTTTCTTTCTTGGTTCGCAAAAAATGCGAGGTTTTGAGCCTGGTGGTTTGGGACCAAGAGAGTGCCTGAACAGGCAATGCGGGCTAACAAATAATGATCCTTTGGGGGGAGAAAATTTTGCTGTTGTAAGATTTGAAGCAGAATTTCCGCTAGGTTTACCCGAAGAGTATGGTTTCAGTGGGGGGGTTTTTTATGACATTGGTAACCTTTGGTCGTTACAAAATTTAAATAATGATGTGCTTTACGAACAAGGGTCTTGGCGCCATTCAATAGGAGCATCTATTTTTTGGAATACGCCTATTGGGCCTTTACGTTTTAATTTTACAGAAGCTCTAAAAAAAGAAATTCATGATAGAGATGAATCCTTCGATTTAACAATATCAACTCGTTTTTGATGTTTAGGTCTAACTTTACCCCATTTCTTATTTTTCTTTTATTAGCCCAGCCTGTGAATGGTAAAGACAAATCGATCATATTCACAGTTGATATGAATAAATTGCTTAAATTAAGTATTATTGGGAAAGACATAGTTTATAGAAACAATTTAGCCCGTCTCAGCCTTCAAAACGAAAATGACGCCTTAGAAGCTGAGCTTTTATTGGAAGAAAAAGCTTTGAGCGATCTAAGAAAAGAACTTTCTGCAAATGACTTTCGTGCAAAGGCGGTTGAATTTGATAAAAAAGTTACAATTATAAGGTCTGAGCAATCAAAAAAAGAAGATATTCTAGTAGATAACATTAGAAAAGAAGAAGCCGAATTTTATAAAAATATATATCCTCTCCTCTATGAGTTACTTTCCGATAGAGGCGGGTTAGTATTGATGGATCAAAGAAACGTTGTTTTATGGGATAGTTCGGTTGATATAACTGAAGACGCGATAGTTGTTATTAATAAGGTTTTAGGTAAAAGTAATCTAAATACTAAAGATGTAGTGGAATAGAAATTAATTAATCAGATTATTTTCAATTTTAATTTTCCATTTATCAGACAGCATTGCTGTTTGACTTTTAGCTTAAAGAGAGGGCCCTGTGTCAAAGAATTTTAAGACAGCGGATATACAATTAATTCAAAGAATAATTCCGCACCGGTATCCATTTCTTTTAGTAGATAAAGTAATTGAAATTGATGACTTAAAATCTGCAAAGGGAATAAAAAATGTTACCTTTAACGAACCCTATTTTCAGGGTCATTTTCCTGAAGTTCCTATAATGCCTGGAGTTATAATAATAGAAGCTCTTGCCCAGACTGCAGCGGTTATGGTTGGTGTAAGTTTAGATCTAGCAGATAAAAATTTACTAATTTATTTTATGGGTATAGATAATTGCAAATTTAGAAGCAAAGTTGGGCCTGGAGATACGCTTGAACTTAAAGTTAAGGTTTTACGAGGAAAAATTGGAAGCAAAGTTTGGAAATTTTCCGGTGTAGCGTGCTTGGCTGACGAAATTGCTGCTGAAGTTGAATTTACTGCTATGATGGATTTACCTTCTGAAATGTGATCGATGAAAAATAGTTTAGTTCACCCCTCAGCAGTAATAGAGCCTGGCGCAAAAATAGCAAATGATGTCAGCATAGGCCCATTTAGTTTTATAGGTGCAGAAGTAGTCCTTCATTCTGGAGTAGAAATTAAAAGCCATGTCGTAATTACTGGTAGTACGGAAATTGACCAGGAAACAGTTGTTTATCCATTTGCAGTAGTGGGCGAAATTCCACAGGATTTAAAATTCAGTGGAGAGAAGACCAGCTTAAGAATCGGGAAAAGAAATCGGATCAGAGAGCACGTAACCATAAATACTGGAACAGCAGGAGGTGGTGGGCTGACATTAGTTGGCAACGATTGCTTATTCATGGCTGGTAGTCATATTGCTCACGATGTAACAATTGGTGATAGGGTAATTATTGCTAATTCTGGGGCGGTTGCAGGTCATTGTGTTATAGAAGATGAAGTAATTATCGGCGGACTATCTGGTATACATCAATTTGTTAGAATTGGGCGTGGTGCGATAATTGGTGCAGTAACAATGGTGACAAATGATGTTATTCCTTTCGGTTTAGTTCAAGGTCCAAGAGGAAATTTAGATGGTCTTAATTTGATAGGGTTGAAGAGAAAAGGGGTAGAGAGAGCGGATATAACTGCATTACGGGCGGCTTTTCAAACTCTTGCGCAAGGTGAAGGCACTTTTGTTAATAGAGCGAAAAAATTGAAGGAAGAGGCAAATAATGAATACGTAGATGCTATCACAAATTTTATCTTGGGCGCTAGCGATCGATCATTTTTGACGCCCGGCGATTTTTGATATGGATGATGGGTCTGATCTGGCTATAATAAGTGGCTCTGGAAAACTACCTTTGCTGATAAAAAATTTATATAAAAAAGCGATCTATATAACATTTATTGAATCCCAAAAAGCAAACAAAAATAAAGTCATAAAATGTGAGTTTGAGAAGCTCGGGTTTCTTTTCGATTGTCTTAAGGAAAATGGCATACGTCGCGTTGTTATGGCAGGTGCTATTAGTCGTCCACAATTTGAACATAGTAAGTTGGACGAATACACTTTATCAATTATGCCAAAGTTAAGTACAAAATTAGTTCAAGGAGATAATGAACTTCTTTCTTTTATTGCGAACGAATTCGAAAAAAATGGTTATCAAATCATGGGTGCTTCAGAAATTTTACCCGACTTAATTCTTAAACCCGGTTTGGTTTGTGGAACACCTTACGAATTTATTTCAAGAGATATTTTAAAGGCTGATAAGATATTAAAATTATTATCACCTGAGGATATAGGTCAGGGTGTTGTTGTTGAAAACGGTCTAGTGTTGGGTATCGAGACGCTACAAGGTACAAACGAACTTTTAAAATTTGTGGCTGAGACTTCATCGCATCTTAGAAAAGTTGATTTAGGAGGAGTTTTTGTCAAGCGCCCTAAAGCTAATCAAAATTTACTGTTTGATATGCCAGTTATAGGTCCGGAAACAATCTATTTAGCTTGCGAAGCTGGTTTGAAAGGATTGGTGGTTTCCCCACATACTGTTATAGTTTTGGATAGAGGTAAATGTATTCAAATAGCTGAGGCTAACAACTTTTTTATTCTGGCCGAGGAAACCAAAAATTGAAAATATTCATAATAGCTGGTGAAGACTCTGGTGATAAGCTTGGTTCCGCATTAATTGATAGCTTAAGAGAAGCTATTGATGGCTACCCAAATTTTATAGGAATAGGTGGTAATGGCATGATAAGCCGTGGGTTTGCGTCCATATTTCCTATGAGTGAGCTATCGGTAATGGGTTTTGTTGAGATAGCATCACAATATAAAAACTTGAAAAAGAGGTTAAACCAAACTGTCTCTTCTATTTTGGATGAAGAACCTGATATTTTATTAACTATTGATGCCCCTGAATTTTGTTTTCGAGTTGCAAAAAAAATAAGATTATTAAATAAAAATATTCCAATTGCCCATTATGTTGCTCCTTCCGTTTGGGCTTGGAGGCCAAATCGAGCAAAAAAGATCTCAAATTTTGTTGACTATGTTTTAGCGCTTTTCCCTTTTGAGCCGCGTTATTTTCATGATGTTGGCATTAGATGTGACTTTGTCGGGCATCCAATTGTATCGGAAACTTTAGCAGAGGAGGATAGTATAAATGAATTAAAAAAAGAGTATTCTATAGCAAACGAACCTATTATTTTGTGCCTGCCAGGTTCAAGAAGATCAGAAATTGATCGATTGATGCCAGTCTTTGGAGAAACTTTAGAAAAGTTTTCAAATGTTTTGCCAAATGCCAGGTTTATTTTACTATCTACACCTGATGTTTATGAGTACTCAAAAAAATATCTTGAGCGAATGCCAAAAAATATTATTTTTCTTACTCCTGAAAAACATGGGCTAGAAAAATATTTAGAATTTAAAAAAGCAAGTTTTAAAATCTCTCACCTTGCTTTAGCTGCTTCCGGTACTGTTGCTTTAGAGTTGGCTGCAAATAATACTCCTATGGTTATTGGTTATGATATGAATTTTTTTTCCAGGCAAATCATAGGTTTAATGTTGCAAACTGATACTGTAAATTTAGTTAACTTAATTACAGGTAATAGGAATATTCCAGAATGCATTGGTTCAAATTTTAAATCAGAAAATCTTTTTTTGGAAATGGTTAGGGTTTACTCAAACAATGAAAAGCAAATTAAAGATTTTAAAACTACAATGGATTTATTGGGAAAGAACAAAGAAGCACCAAATGTTAGAGCTGCCAATTCTTTACTCACCTTCTGTAAAAACTTTAAAACGGTCTGAGTAGATCAAATGCTGCGGTGAAACCACTTAAAGATAAGTTTAGATTTATAGAAGAATCGGGTTTCGATATATGAGTTAATGAAAGTTGAGACACCACTCCTTTCTTCATAGCGGTAACGTCCTCTTCCAAAAGCCCCATACGAACTAAACACCCGTTTGCATTACAAAAAGAATATGGAAACTCTTTGACGAAGTCTTTTGAAAATGCAAATCTAAATTTTTTGGTTAAAAGAGTTTCAAGAGGTACCATGACATTTGCAGCAGCAACTGCAAGTTCACCCGGAGGCAATTTAAAAATTGATATATCTGCAATTGGGGTGTTTTCGTTCAAGAAAAGAAGCTGTTGGATTTCACATTTGTCGATTTCTCCTGGTTTTCCAGTGATGCACCTTACATTCCAATCTCCTTTGTTTCCAGCAAGATAGACTTCACCGGGCTCCCTTATTTTCTCAAGTGGTTTTCCTAGCGATAAACCAGAAGCTTCTTGCGAAAGTGCAGGCATATTATTCATAAAAAAGAAAAGACTATAAATAAGAAAAAATTTATATAGTTTAACTAGAATTGATGACAAATTATTACCCTTTATTGTTTAAAACTGGCTGAACTTATTTAATGACCCAATATACTTGATTACAGATAAATTCAATTGCGAGGTTTGCTTACAAACCTAGGAAGCATTGCAGAAAAGTCTTTTCCAGAGCCATCTTCTTGTTCAACAAAGGTTTTGTAAAGTGTCATGGCTAAATCACCCATTGGTGTGTCTGCATTTACATCTTCTGCAGCTACTTGTGATAAAATTAAATCTTTTAGCATTAAATCTGACGAAAAACCTGGAATATAATTATTATCTGATGGAGACTTCGGGCCAATACCAGCGGCAGGGCAGTACGCATTCATTGACCAACTATATCCTGAAGAGGTTGAAACAACGTCAAACATTGCTTGCCTGTCTAGGCCTAGTTTATCAGCAAGAGCGAATGCTTCACATGTTGCTATCATAGTGGCTCCCAAAATCATATTATTACAAATTTTAGCTGATTGACCGTTACCAGATCCGCCACAATGAACGGCTTTTTGCCCCATAATATCGAATAATTCTTGAGCTTTGGTAAAACCTTCATCTGGACCACCAACCATAAAAGTGAGGGTCCCGTCTTTCGCTCCGCCTATTCCTCCAGAAACAGGAGCATCAAGTGGAATAACCAAATTATTTTTAGCGATTTCGGCAACACTTTTAGCTGATGCGACGTCTACTGTAGAACAATCTAGAAAAATTGACCCTTCTGTCATATACTGGATTGTCGCGTCTGCAACAGACTTTAATATTTTGCCGTTTGGTAACATTGTTATAACGACTTCCGCTGTTTCAACACAATCTCTTGGGGTCGGTACCATATCCACCATTTCAAGTGTTATAGTTTGTGTATCAAAGCCTAAAATAGTGTGTCCTGCTTTTGCTAAGTTATGAGCCATAGGCGCGCCCATATTTCCGAGGCCAATAAATCCAATTTGCATTTATAAAATTCTCCTGATTGAACTTAAGTCTTATACTGATTTGAAAAATTCAGCTATAATTTCTTTAGGAACTCCATCTATTTTGAATTTCCATTTTGGCTTTCGATCCTTATCAATAATGGCTGCGCGGATACCTTCTTGGAAGCTCCCGTACTCTTGGGCGCGCGACGTAAATCTATACTCTAAATCTAATGCATCTTCTATTTTAGATTTGGGCGTAAGACGCGATAACATTTCTAAGGTATAAGTCATTGCTATAGGGCAGTTTGTTATGATTTTTTGCAAAGCTAAATGTGCGGACGGATTTTCTGATTTAGAAAGGAATTTTACAATTTTGGAAAGATTTTTAGATTTAAAGGCAGCCTCAAAAAATTTTTTATTTTTGGCTAGTTGGCTTTCTCCAGGGTTTTTTAAATATTTTTGCAGGACTGAAGCATCTCCAGATTTTTCTAAATCCTCTATCACATAGGGCCACATATCTTTATGTATAAAGCTATCAGCAAACCCTGAATAAATTGCATCCGCAGCGTCCATCTGTGTTCCAGTTATTCCAAGGTAATATCCCAAATTACTTGGTGCCCGCGCGAGCAAAAGAGATCCACCCACATCTGGTATAAGCCCAATGCTACATTCGGGCATCGCAATTTTGCTGGTCTCACATACTATCCGGTGGGATCCATGGCAAGAAATTCCAACACCTCCACCCATAGTAAAGCCTTGCATAAAAGCGATATAGGGTTTTGGATATTTTGCTATTAAAGCATTCAAGCGATACTCATCATCCCAAAATTTCTTGCCATAGTTATAATTTTTTTTGCTACCTTCTTCGTATAAAACTGAAATATCGCCTCCTGAACAAAATGCTTTTTCACCTTGAGCATCAATGATTATAAGTTCAACTTTCGAATCCTGTTTCCACTGAATTAAAACTTTTTCAATTGCCAGACACATTTCATATGTCATTGCATTAAGAGCTTTGGGCCGCTGTAGTGTTATTCGTCCGGCTTTTCCTTTAACTCTTAAATTGATACCTGAAATCATTTACTCAGCATTTGGCGAGATATAATTAGCCTCATTATCTCGTTCGTTCCTTCAAGTATTTGATGAACCCGTAAGTCACGAACTATTTTTTCTATGCCATAATCAGTTAAATACCCATAACCTCCATGGAGCTGGAGTGCTTCATTAGCAACTTCAAATGAAATATCTGTGACATAAAGTTTTGCCATCGCACAAAATTTAGATGCGTCTTTTGCTTCTATATCGAGTTTCCATGCAGCTTGCCGCAAAAATGTTCGCGCAGTCTGAAGTTTTACCTCCATATCTGCTAGTTTAAACTGAAGGGCCTGGAATTGACTTAAGGCCTTACCAAATGCCTTGCGGTCGTTAACATAAGCCAAGGAAGAGTTTAAGGCAAACTGGGCGCCTCCAAGCGCACTTGCTGCTATGTTAAGTCTTCCGCCGTCCAGCCCGGCCATTGCATAAGAAAACCCTTTTCCTTCTTCGCCAATCAGGTTCTTCCCAGGCACACGACAATCATCAAATTGAACTTGAGCTGTTGGTTGTGCTCTCCACCCCATTTTTTCCTCGAAAGCTCCAAAGCTTAATCCTTCGCTTGGGTCCTCAATTATGATTGCTGAGATACCACTTGGACCTTCGCCACCGGTTCTTGTCATCGTTAAATAGGCGTCTGAGTAGGCACCACCTGAAATAAAAGATTTAGTACCATTCAAAATATAGCCTTCATTTGTCCGAATGCCTTTAGTTTTTAAAGCTGAGGCATCTGATCCAGACCCAGGTTCGGTCAAACAATAACTATAAATCTTTTTCATACTACAAAGGTCTGGTAAAAATAGATCCTTATTTTGAGTAGAACCAAATTTATCAATCATACCTCCCACCATGTTATGAATTGATAAAAAGGATCCTACAGAGGGACATGCCATTGCTAATGCTTCAAAGATTAAAGTTGCATCTAATCTACTTAAGCCTGATCCACCATGCTCCTCAGAGACATAGATTCCGCCAAAGCCAAGTTCAGAGGTTTTTAACCATAACTCTTTTGGGATAGTTCCTTGTTTCTCCCAATCGATAGAAAAAGGTGCGATATTTTCTTGGCCAAAAGAGTACGCCAGGTCAAATATAGCTTCCTGTTCTTCTGAAAGTGCAAACTCCATTTCTTACGTAAAACCCATTTATAATTAATGTTAATCCATTGGTTTGAAGTTAAATTCGCCACCTTCTTTAATACCTGAAGGCCATCTAGAGGTTATGGTTTTTGTTCGTGTATAGAAACGGAATGCATCTGGACCATGCTGATTTAAATCTCCAAACACAGATTTTTTCCAACCTCCAAACGTATGATATGCGAGAGGAACTGGTATTGGAACGTTAATTCCTACCATGCCAATATTAATTCTTGCAGCAAAATCTCTAGCAGTATCACCATCTCTGGTGAAAATAGCTGTGCCATTTCCATATTCATGATCCATTGCGAGCTGAATAGCCTCTTCGTAACTGCCGGCTCTGACCGTTGACAAAACTGGGCCAAAAATTTCTTTTTTGTAAATATCCATATCAGGTGTTACATTGTCGAATAAATGTGGACCAACAAAAAATCCATCTTCATAACCCTGAAGAGAAAAACCACGTCCATCGACGACTAATTTTGCGCCTTGATTAACTCCGCTTTCTACTAGTCCTAAAATATTGTTCTTAGCGGCAGAAGTTACAACTGGTCCATAATCGATATCGTCACCTGCTGTGTATGGTCCAACCTGGAGACGCTCAATTCGTGGAACTAATTTTTCGATTAAACGATCAGCTGTTTCATCCCCAACAGGCACGGCAACAGAAATAGCCATGCACCGCTCTCCAGCAGCACCATATCCGGCCCCAACTAGAGCATCAGCTGCTAAATCCATGTCCGCATCTGGCATCACAATCATATGGTTCTTCGCGCCACCGAAACATTGAACACGTTTACCATTTGAGCATCCTTTTCCGTAAATATATTCAGCAATAGGTGTAGAGCCAACAAAACCAATTGATTGAATAATGGGACTTTCTAACATTGCATCAACGGCAACTTTGTCTCCATTAACAACCTGTAAGACACCCTTTGGTAAACCTGCTTCTTCCATCAGTTCAGTGAGCATCATTGGAACCGAAGGATCTCTTTCAGATGGTTTCAAAATAAAAGCGTTTCCACAGGCAATCGCTGGAGCAAACATCCACATTGGTATCATAGCTGGAAAATTGAATGGGGTTATTCCCCCACAAACACCAAGGGCTTGCCTCATGGAGTACATGTCTATGCCTGGACCGGCACTGTCGGTAAATTCACCTTTAAGCATTTGAGGAGCTCCAATACAATATTCGACCACCTCCAAACCTCTTTGTACATCCCCTTTGGCATCTGGAAAGGTTTTTCCATGTTCTTTACTTAAAGCTTCTGCAAGTTTATCCATGTCCCTATTTAATAAGTCGACAAATTTCATCATTACTCGGGCCCGGCGTTGTGGGTTTATTGCTGCCCAGTCAGGCTGAACTGATTGCGCGATTTTTACAGCAGAGTTCATCTCCTCCTCAGAAGCTAATGGAACTTTGGCCTGAATTTCACCAGTTGCAGGGTTGTACACGTCTGCAAATCTGCCAGATGATCCGTTGACATATTCGCCATTTATGTAATGAGATAGCTCTTTCATTTTATTCTCCTCGCTTAGAAAATATATTAGCGCTGTGGTGTGGATTGAACCAGAGGAAATATTTATTCATGAATTTTAATATTAAAAGACTTTATTTTTTTATGTATATCAATCTATGCTCATAATTTTTGATTTTAAAGGTACTTTGAGCAGCTCAAGAATAACTTCTAGCATCTAAATTTTCATAATAAAATACATTTTAATTAAATTAAAAACATTATAGAAGCGTGTAAGAAACCTTTTAATTTCATTAGTTTTGCGAAATTAGTTTAAGGAAAATGAGAATGCGCATAGGTCTTTATCCAGGTACGTTTGATCCTATTACTTTGGGTCATATTGACATTATAAGAAGAGCGTCTCTGCTGGTGGACCGACTTGTGATTGGTGTGGCAATAAATAGCGATAAGTCACCTCTATTTGATTTGAAAGATAGAGTTTCAATGCTGGAGGAGGAATGCAATTATTTATCTGGGCAAACTGGAACAGAAATTGTAGTTCATCCATTTGAAAATCTATTAATTAATTGCGCTCATGATGTAGGGGCCCAAGTTATTGTACGTGGTCTGAGAGCAGTCGCTGATTTTGAATACGAATTTCAAATGGTTGGCATGAACAGGTCTTTGGATAACTCTATAGAAACCGTATTCCTAATGGCTGAAGCGAAGCATCAGGCTATTGCTTCGAAACTAGTAAAAGAAATAGCCAGGTTAAATGGAGATATATCTAAATTTGTTACGCCGCATGTTGCCAAACGGCTACTTAATAAATTGGAAGTATCGAATTAATTTTAAAGAAATTTAGATATTTCTAAAGCCGTATCGGCCATTCGGTTTGAAAAGCCCCACTCATTATCATACCAGCTCAATACTCTCACCATATTTTTCTGGAGTACTTTAGTTTGATCTGCCGCAAATATTGAAGAGTGTGGATCATGATTGAAATCCATTGATACTAATTTTTCTTTAGTATAACCCAGCACGCCTTTTAATTCATTTAAGGATGAATTTTTGATTATAGAATTTATTTCACTTTCCGAGGTTTCCTTTGATGACTCGAAAGTGAGATCGACCACTGATACATTAGGAGTAGGCACTCGTAAAGAAACGCCATCAATTTTCCCATTGAGTTCCGGAATGACCAGCCCTACAGCGCGAGCAGCACCTGTAGATGTTGGTATCATATTCATCGCTGCCGCTCTTGATCGGTAAAGATCAGAGTGCATTGTATCTAGGGTAGGTTGGTCTCCTGTATAACTATGAACGGTAGTCATGAAACCTCTCTTTATTTCTAATTTCTCATGTAAGACCTTGACAACTGGTGCCAAACAGTTGGTCGTACAAGAGGCGTTTGATACAACGAGATCATTTTTTGTAAGTGTTTTATGATTTACGCCAAAAACTATAGTTTTATCAGCGTTTGTACATGGAGCAGAAACTAATACTCTTTTAGAACCATTTTTTAGATGCTTACCTGCAGCTTCTTTATCGTTGAAAAAACCAGTACATTCGAGAGCTATATCAATATCGTTCCAGGGAAGTTCTTCTGGGTTTTTTATTGCTGTGACTCTAATAGGTCCAGTGCCAACATTTATAGTATCTTCAGTAATATCAATTTTATTTGGAAATTTACCATGAATGCTATCGAACTTGAGTAAATGTGCATTTGTTTTCACAGGTCCCAAGTCGTTTATTGCGACAACGGAAATATCAGTCCGGTTATTTTCTATGATGGCTCTAAGTACATTTCGGCCAATCCGTCCAAATCCATTAATTGCTATTCGAACAGTCAATGTTAATTCCTTCTAAATGATTAGTTGAGAGTTAGCGCTAACATCGCAACATCCATAAGATTGTCAATCTTTAAATCACTCGAAAAAAGAGTCACTTACATTTTTATGCAAGCTAAAAAGTATCATAATTTTCGTGGAATTTATAAAAGGCGGCCCATAGTTGACGCAACATCTGCCATCCTACAAGAAAAGGCCCACTCGTTGTCATACCAAGCTAGAACTCGCACAGTATGTTTTCCAACTACTTTCGTTTGATCTGGCGCAAAAATACATGAATGTGTGGTATGATTAAAATCTATAGAAACTTTAGGTTCACTATCGTAAGCTAAAACCTGTACCATTTCATTTATTGCTGCATATTCTACAACAGAATTAACATCTTCTACAGTTACTGGAGTGCTAGCTTCAAATGTTAAATCAACGGCACTTACATTAGGCGTGGGTACCCTTAGTGCACTTCCATCTAATTTTCCAAGTAATTCGGGCAAAACTTCTCCTAATGCTTTGGCAGCTCCGGTTGATGTTGGTATCATGGAAGTAGCTGCTGATCTTGCTCGGTACAAATCGTGATGCCTTCTGTCCAATGTGGGTTGATCCCCAGTATAGCTATGTATTGTAGTCATTATACCCCGCTCAATTCCGATATTATCATTCAATACTTTTGCCAAAGGTGCGAGGCAATTTGTGGTGCAAGAGCCATTAGAAACTATTTTATCATTACTTGTTAATGATCTGTGGTTGACCCCGTAAACTATTGTCTTGTCAACGTTGCTAGCAGGTGCAGAAATCAAGACCGACTTTGCTCCTTGTTGAATGTGGACTTTAGATTTTAACCCATCGTTGAACATCCCCGTACACTCTAACACGACGTCACAACCTGACCAATCTAACTCTTCAGGATCATATGAGGAAAATACTTTTACAGGGCCGTAACCTATATCGAGTGTATTATTTTCAACAACTATATCACCAGCAAATCTCCCATGGGTACTATCGTATTTTAAAAGGTGAGCGTTTGTTTGAATAGGCCCTGTTGCATTAATTTTTGTAACATGGACATCATTTCTTGCGCTTTCTTTTATATGCGAAAGAGTACTTCTTCCGATGCGTCCGAACCCATTTATGCCCACGTTGATTGTCATCCAACACCTCTAATATATTTAGATTGTAAATACATTAAAGCTATGATTAGAGGAACGAGTAAATTGATATTCTTCAATATGTTAGCGGTAAACCTGACAAATTAAACAATGATTGCGCTAACAAAACCATTCCTGATAATGGGATAACTCAAAAATTCATTTATATTTTGGATTTCACAAGTTTTATAATCTGTTCGGAAGTGATTCCATAGTGATTAAATAGGGTGTTAGCTGGTGCAGAAGTGCCAAAACTAGACATTCCAATAAATCCAGACCTTGCTTCTCTGCCGCGCTCTCCCATTAACCATTTATCCCAACTATCTCTGACACCCGCTTCAATTGCAATTCTAACATGCCGACCGCCGGGAAGAATGCGTTTGCGATATTTTTCATCTTGTTTCTCGAATAGTTCCATACAAGGCATTGATACTACTCTTGTACCTATACCCTTACTTTGTAACTCTGCTCTTGCAGTGAGTGCCAGTGTGACTTCTGATCCCGAGGCGATTAATATTACTTGTCTCTTTCCCTCGGACTCCGCCAAAATATAGGCACCTTTTGATGATAAATTTGTGGATTTATATTTTGTCCTTAAAGTTGGAAGCCCTTGTCTTGTAAGTGCTAGAACTGAAGGTGTATTTTTAGAATGCAGAGCAATTTCCCAAGCTTCCGCCGTTTCTACACTGTCAGCAGGTCTGAACACTAAAGTATTAGGAGTGGAACGGCTTATTGCTAAATGCTCAACAGGTTGGTGAGTTGGGCCATCTTCACCCAAGCCTATACTATCGTGGGTCATTACAAATATTGTTGGTATTTTCATTAATGCAGCAAGGCGCATTGCGGGTCTTGCATAATCGGTGAAACACATAAAGGTTCCACCGTAAGGCCTTAGGCCTCCGTGGAGAGCCATACCATTCATGGCGGCAGCCATGCCATGTTCACGAACGCCCCAATGTATATATCGACCTTTTCTATTATCTATATCGAATACTGTCATGTCTGATGATTTTGTATTATTGGAGCCTGACAGGTCAGCAGACCCCCCTATGGTCTCTACCATAATAGGGTTGATAACATCTAAGATCATCTCGCTTGACTTGCGAGTTGCTACTTTAGGCTGTTCAATACTTATTGACTTTTTAAACTTGTTAATTTCTCTAGTAAGCTTTGTTGGTACTTCCATTGAGTGCATTCTCGAAAACTCAGACTGTCTTTTCGATGACAGTGAAGCGTAACGATTTTCCCAAAATAATTTTTCTTTTTGCCCCTTTTTACCTATTTCTTCCCATTCTTTTTTCACTTCTTTTGGAACATAAAATTTTTCCTGGCTCCATCCGTAAACTTTTTTTGTTTCTTCAATTAATTTGCTATCAGTGAGGGCGCCGTGACCTTTAGACGTATCTTGAGCTGATGATCCAAGAGCGATATGCGTCTCACAAGCTATCATTGTTGGCTTGCTACTTTTTTTAGCCTCAATTATTGCTTGGTTAATTTCGATCGGATTATGGCCGTCGATTTCTAAAACATACCATCCTGACGACCTAAATCTTTCAACTTGGTTGGTATTGTCGGATAAATCAACTTTTCCATCAATTGTTATATTGTTATTGTCCCAGAAAACTATTAATTTTGATAATTTTTGTCTGCCAGCTATGGTAATTGCTTCTTGACTTACACCTTCCATTAGACAACCGTCTCCAGCAAATACATATGTATAATGATCGACTATATTTTTACCAAAATTTGCTCTTTGAATTTCTTCGGCCATAGCGAAGCCAACAGAATTAGCAATTCCTTGGCCTAAAGGACCAGTTGTAGTTTCTATTGCATCGGATAAAAAGTTTTCTGGATGACCGGCCGTTTTTGCTCCTAGCTGGCGAAAGTTTTTTATCTCTTCTAAAGGAAAATCGTCGTAGCCTGTTAAATATAGCAGACTATATAAAAGCATAGAGCCATGACCCGCAGATAAAATTAGTCTGTCTCTGTCGGTCCATAAAGGCGCTTTAGGATCAAATTTTAAGTGATTAAAGAACAAAACAGTTGCTACGTCTGCCATGCCCATTGGCATACCTGAATGTCCAGAATTTGCTGCTGCAACTGCATCTAAAGTTAAAACTCTTATGGCTGTGGCATTTGCCCAATGTTGAGGATGTTCTTTTCTTAATTTTTCAATAAGCATGGCCCGAAGCGTTCCCTAAGTTTATAATAGGCTCTTTACCAGGATGAAATTGAATATCAAGCTATCGGTTAAAAAATGCACTGATAAAACAAGTAATTTTTAATTTCTTGTTATAAACTGAGTGAAATTGAATTTATTTTTGATTCGTAAAATTTTATTTAATTGTGAATGAGTAAGAATAGAAAGAGTGCATTAGATGCAGCCGTTTGAAAAACTAAAAGATCGATTAAATGACGCTTTAGAAAAAATAGAAATTTCATTAGAAACAGAATTAGAAAATAGAGAAAATGATAGCTCTTTGGATTCCCTCATTTCAGAGAATGAAGGTTTAAAGCGTCAAATAGATTCTCTTAAAGCTGAGTTGGAAATTTCAAGTAAAGATAAGGAAGCACAACTTAATTTTGAAGGCTTGAGCGCTGAGTTGTCCAATCTGAGAGAAGAACGAGAACAGGAAAAGAAAGAGTTGCAATCGCTTTACGATCAATTATCTGCGGCGTTAGCTGCAAGTGGGGAGACAGTTTAATGCCAGAAGTTGCAATTAACATTGGTGACAAAAAATTTACGGTTACATGTCAACCTGGTGAAGAGAGTGCATTAAAAGCTGCTGCAGGCCTTTTAAATGATGAAGCGTCCTTTTTAGTTAGTGAGATAGGACAACTTTCAGAGCAAAAATTGTTGTTGATGTCAGGTTTGATGTTGGCAGATAAAATGACCGCTCAATCCGAGAAATTGACAAAAGCCGAAAGAGCTCTCGAAGAAGCCTTAAAAAAAGCTAAATCGTTGGAAGAGAATGACGCTTCACTACAGGTGCCAATTGACGACAATTTTTTAGAGCAATTAACGACTATTACGGAAAAGGCTGAGAATTTAGCATACAAGATAGCGAACTAGAAGCTTTCTAAGCGTTTGATTCTCGTATTTTGTCTGCTGCGTCTTTATCGTATTTAATTTTATTCTGATCGAACATCGTATCGAGTTCGCCAGACATTGTCATTTCAGTAATTATATCGCATCCACCAACGAATTCACCTTTAACATATAATTGTGGAATTGTCGGCCAATCGGAATAATCTTTAATCCCCTGCCTAATGTTTTCGTCAGCCAAAACATTTATGTCTTGATAATCTACTTCCATATAATTCAAAACCCCTGCAACGCGGCTGGAAAATCCGCATTGTGGCATCGATTTTGTACCTTTCATATATAGCACAACATCGTGCGATTTTATTGTTTCATCAATTATTGATTTTGTATCTGACACAATTTAGACCTTTCAAATTTTGTGTGTAAAAATTATCCTTCGGGTACTTTTGTAGTAAGTGCTAACGCATGAAGCTCACCATGAGAGCCATCCATTTTTCCTTTAAGCGCAGAGTAAACAATGCGCTGTTGTTGAACTCTATTTTTGCCACGAAAACTTTCATCAATCACCTCAGCTGCGTAGTGATTGCCGTCACCAGCTAAGTCAGTAATTTCGACGGAAGCCTCTGGTAATGCTTCCTTTATTAAAGCTGCTATTTCATTTGCTTGCATTGCCATGGACAGTTCCTTTAATAAGTAATCTAGGGTGCCAATTCGTTGTTAACAATATAAATTTAAAAAAAATTGTTTTAATTTTGAAATAAGTTCTTAAATGTGTCGGAAAAAATGGCTGAAAGTGAAACTAGCTCTGATCTTGAATTTCCGAAAACGATTGTATCACCTTTGAAACTACCAACGGTCTGGATAGGAATATTTTGCTTACCTGCTTCAACAAATAGAGTTTCTGCTTGATCAAATTCACACGCCACCAGATATCGTGCCTGATCTTCCGCAAATAAAAATTCAGTACTTTCTTCATAAATTTCAAAACCTATCTTGGATCGATGGGCAAGTTCAAAAGCAGCTAAAGCTAACCCGCCGTCTGACAAATCAATACAAGCATTTATTAATTCTCTATTTTCCAGAACAAAGTTACCGTGTTTTTTTTCAACTTCTAAATTAACTTTTGGGGCGTTTCCATCACTTCTATTGAAGACCTCTTGGAGTAAAGCGGTTTGGCCTAGATGGCCTTGAGTTTCCCCTATTAGTACAGCCATATTTCCTTCATAAGCCCTACCATTGATAGGATTTTCTGCCTCGCTAATTAGTCCCACGGCCCCAATCGTTGGTGTTGGATTTATTGATACTCCATCAGTTTCATTATATAAACTAACGTTACCTGAAACAATTGGCATGTTTAGCTCTTTTACGGCCTTAGAGATACCTTTAATTGCCTGAACAAACTGTCCCATTATTTCTGGCTTTTCAGGATTTCCAAAGTTTAAGTTATCTGTCGAGGCCAGTGGTTTTGCGCCAACTGAAACTAAATTCCTAAATGCCTCGGCCACTGCCTGCTTTCCTCCTTCAAATGGATTTGCCTGAACATATCTTGGGGTTACGTCACTAGTAAATGCGATTGATTTTTTTGTTCCATGAACCCTAACGATGCCCGCGCCAAAACCTGGTCGCTCAATAGTATCGGCCATTACCTGACTGTCATATTGTTCGTAAATCCAACTTTTTGAACAGTAATTCGCGGACGAAATTAAAGCCTTTAAACCATCAACTGCGTTCACCTCTACAACGTCTTTTAACTCGTTATTAGATTGTGTTGCAATCCATGGTCTGTCATATTCAGGCGCATTACCCGCCAGTGCCTTTAAAGGAAGATCAGCTTTTACAACACCGTCTAATTTTATAAGAAACCTGTCCTCAGAGATAGTTTCCCCAACAACAGCAAAATCTAAATCCCATTTGTCAAAAATTGTTTTTGCTATGTTTTCTTTTTCAGGGTCCAAAACCATCAGCATTCTCTCTTGGCTTTCTGACAGCATCATTTCATAGGCGCTCATATTAGGTTCTCGAGTTGGAACTTTTTCTAGATCTAAACTAATTCCTAAATCGCCTTTGTCTCCCATCTCCACAGCTGAACAAGTGAGACCTGCAGCTCCCATATCTTGAATTGAAATAACTGCACCTGTTTCCATGAGTTCTAGGCAGGCTTCCATTAGACGTTTTTCAGTGAAAGGGTCACCAACTTGAACCGTAGGTCGCTTTTTCTCAATTGAATCGTCGAATTCAGCACTTGCCATCGTGGCGCCACCCACTCCGTCGCGTCCAGTTTTGGCTCCAAGGTATACAACCGGCATACCAATTCCTGAAGCTGCTGAGTAGAATATTTTATTTTTATCAACTAGGCCTGCTGCAAACGCATTGACCAAACAATTTCCATTGTAAGATGAGTCAAATCTTGTTTCACCTCCAACTGTAGGGACACCAAAACAGTTTCCGTATCCACCAATGCCAGATACTACACCGTTGACAAGTTGATTTGTTTTATAATGATTTACGTCACCAAAGCTCAAAGAATTCATTACTGCGATTGGCCGAGCACCCATCGTGAAAACATCTCGGAGAATTCCTCCAACGCCCGTTGCCGCTCCTTGGTATGGCTCTATATAGCTGGGATGATTGTGGCTCTCCATTTTAAAAACCAAAGCTTGGTTATCTCCAATATCAACAATTCCTGCATTCTCTCCCGGTCCACAAATAACTTGAGAACCCTCAGTAGGTAGAGTTCGAAGCCATTTTTTTGAAGATTTGTAAGAACAATGTTCATTCCACATTGCTGAAAAAATACCTAACTCCGTGAATGTAGGAGTTCTGTTGATAATGGATAAAATTAAATCGTATTCATCTGACTTTAACCCATGCAATTCAATAAGTTCTTTGGTTATGTCAGGCTCATTCATTTTCTGCTCTCTTTCATTGATTATCTAATATGCCAAGCTTTCGAAAAGAGCAATGAACTGAGATTCTCTGTTGTCTTTAATCAACCATTTGGGCTCTTAAGGCTTTTCGGTGTTCTATAATTTCTGATTGAACAAAATCCCTAAAAGCTTCAATTCGTTTCGAATGGCGCAACTCTTCGGGAAAAGCCAAATATACCGGAACATCATTCGATTGAACTTCTTCGAGAACTGGAACCACGCTATCAAACTCCTGGGTTACATAGTCTGGCAGCACTCCTATGCCTAAATCATGAATAACAGCTTGCAGAACTCCAAAATAATTATTTACTGTGAGCATGGATGGAATTTCTTGGGTCATTAAGCGTTGCACCAAAGCTAGACCTGAGGACACCTGAGCTGATCTAGGGTTTTGACATATCAACCGATGATTTTTCATATCGCTTTCATTTTTGGGACTGCCGTGTGTTTTGAGATATTTAGGCGAGGCATAAAGGCGCATTTTTACAGTCATTAAGCGTTTTCTGATTAAATCAGCTTGGCTGGGTTCTTTCATTCTTATCGCCACATCTGCTTCTCTCATGGGCAAATCTAAAACTCGCTCCTCAAGCATTAAATCTATTTTTAGCTCGGGATACTTTTCGTAGAGTTTGGGCAATCGAGGAGCCAACCAAAGAGTCCCAAACCCTATCGTGGTGGTAACTCTTAATTCACCAAACACTTCTTCTTCACTGTCTCGAATACGTGCCGACGCGGCATCTAATCTCTTATTCATGCTGTTTGTTGCATCAAATAAAAGCTCGCCCTGTTCCGTTAGTATAAGTCCACGAGCATGTCTGTGAAAAAGAGTGGTATTTAGGCTTTCTTCCAGAGATCGTACTTGTCTGCTAACTGCCGATTGAGATAGCCGCAGAGTTTCTCCAGCGTGAGTAAGGCTTCCTGCATCAGCCACAGCATGAAAAATTCTTAATTTATCCCAATCCATATTCTACCTCTAGATCATTGATTTATTACACGATTCTAGATTGTGTTAAATGCCATTATGGACGTAATGTGAAAATTAAGTATTTTTACTGGCACAAGTCTAAGTAGCGCACTAATCTTAAGGTTAGGTTAGGGAAATGGATATGGCGAATACATCTATTAAGTTGGATGATAAATTTAATCTAAAGCAGTCTAATGTTTTATTAAATGGAACTCAGGGTCTTGTTCGTCTCATGCTTGGCCAAAAGCTCCGGGATGAAAAGCAAGGTCTGAATACTGCCGGATTTGTTACGGGTTATAGGGGTTCACCCCTGGGAGCTGTAGATTTCCAAATGAGACGGGCATCTAAGGAATTGTTAGCTTCAAATATTAAATTCAAGGAGGCCTTGAACGAAGACTTAGCCACTACCGCTTTGTGGGGCGCTCAACAAGCTGAACTGCGAGGAGAGGGGCTTTATGATGGTGTTTTTGGCCTCTGGTATGGAAAAGGACCAGGAGTAGATCGATCAGGCGATGCCATGCGCCACGCTAACATGGCGGGAAGCTCGGTTAATGGTGGCGTTTTAATGGCTATGGGGGATGACCACTCTGGTGAGAGCTCAACCGTTTTGCATCAGTCTGATTTGGCTATGATTGACGCCGGTATGCCCATTTTAAGTCCCGCAGGTGTGCAAGAAATCCTTGATTACGGGCATTATGGCTTTGCGTTATCGAGATATAGTGGACTTTGGGTTGGTTTAAAAACCATGAAGGATACCATCGAAGTGACTTCTGTAGTTGACGGTGACCCTTTTAGGATGAGATTCAAAGACCCCAAGCCCAAGTCTGGGGCTGACAATTTAAACATTCGTTTGGTTGATACTCCAGCGGATCAAGAAAAAAGGCTATTAAGTGATAAAAAGATAGCAGCAGAGGAATTTGCGCGGATCAATAGGATTGATAAAGTTGGCCTACCTAAACTTAATTCTAAAATTGGCTTGGTTGCTGCGGGTAAAAATTGGTTGGATTTAATACATGCTTTGTCGCTTCTGGGAATAGATGAATCAGAAGCCAAAGCATTAGGTATAACAAGTTACAAATTCGTTCAAACTTGGCCCATTGACCGGCAGAGTTTACTTGAGTGGGCCGATCAGCTTGATCTAATCATAGTAATCGAGGAAAAGCGTAAAATTATTGAAACTCAAATTAAAGATGCTCTTTTTTCAGTTGCTAGTAAAGCGCGTGTCTACGGTAGTCATAAAAATGATGAAAACTTATTTTTTGATCATGGTGTATTGGATCCTTTAGATATTGCGTCTTCACTTGGGCAAATTTTTAAAGAGGAGGGATGCAGTAATAACTCTCTAGAACTTAGTTTAAAAAAGATCATAGAAGTGCAATCAGCCGATAACGCACCGGATTTGGCAGAGCGTCTTCCATATTTTTGTGCAGGATGCCCGCATAATAGCTCTACCATTGTTCCTGAAGGTTCTAGAGCGTACGCAGGTATAGGGTGCCATTATATGGCCCAATGGATGGACCGGGAGACGCTTGGGTTTACCCACATGGGAGGAGAAGGAGCCAATTGGATTGGAGAATCATTATTTTCTAAACGGGACCATGTTTTTCAAAATATAGGTGATGGTACTTATAATCACTCTGGTATTCAGGCAATTCGAGCTGCTGTCGCCGCAAATACTGATATAACTTATAAAATTTTATTTAATGATGCGGTCGCAATGACTGGAGGGCAAGGTAATGACGGTCAATTAACTGCAGTGCGTATTGTCAATGAACTTTTAGCAATAGGTATTGAAAATACTGTTTTAGTTTATGATGATAAAGAAGATTTATCCTTAAGTGCGTTTCCATCACAGATTGAAAAAGTTGATCGTACAAAACTTGATCTTATCCAAAAAAAATTATCTAAAATCAAAGGTGTAACAGCTATTGTTTATGTTCAAACCTGTGCGGCTGAAAAAAGAAGAAGAAGAAAGCGGGGACTATTTCCAGATCCTGATAAGAGGCTCTTTATTAATACAGATATTTGTGAGGGCTGTGGTGATTGCGGAGTTCAATCAAACTGTGTTGCTGTCACGCCCATTGAAACTGAACTTGGACGTAAGCGTGAAATTGATCAATCAAATTGTAATAAGGATTTTAGCTGTTTAAATGGATTTTGTCCGTCATTTGTGTCTTTAGAAGGCGCTTCAGTTAAGAAGTCGGCACAAACCGGTTTTGTACTACCAACTTTAGAGCAACCCAAAATACCATCTATTGATGGATCTTATAATATTGTTGTTACAGGGGTGGGAGGATCTGGCGTTGTAACAATAGGCGCATTGATCGCTCAGGCGGCACAAATTGATGGTTTAGGTGCAGGAATGATGGAAATGGCAGGCTTAGCCCAAAAGGGTGGCGCTGTTTATATTCACTGTAGGTTGGCAAAATCTCCAAATGAAATATCTGCCATTAGGGTTACAATGGGTGAATGTGATGCTTTGATCGGTGGTGATTTAGTCGTGAGTTCTGGTTCAAAATGCCTTAATCTAACCGCTACTGGACACACAAAAGCGGTCGTTAACTCAGATCAAATTGTAACCGGCGAATTCACCAGAGATACCGAATTTCAGATTCCAAATGATCAATTAATAATGTCTATG
>CACAPQ010000028.1 GCA_902534325.1 Paracoccaceae bacterium
GAGGGGAAATAATGACTACAATGCAAATTGGATGGATCGGTATGGGGCGAATGGGATTTCCTATGGCCGAGCGATTGGTAAAGGCTGGTTATTCTGTGAAAGTTTGGAACCGAACAAGGTCAAAAGCTGAGCCTTTGCAAGACTCTGGAGCAATTTTGGTTGATCAACCTTCTGACCTCGCCGGCGTAGATGTATTGGCCACGATGGTTTCGACAGGTCGAGACGTGGAGCAATTATATTTTGGCGATGATGGCGTTTTATCTGGAACAGGTATACCGAAGATTTTCTTAGATTTCTCGTCAATTGGTGTCGACCAATCCGCTGAGATCAGAAAGTCTTTGGCTGATAAGGGTTCTGAATTGGTTTGCTGTCCTGTTTCGGGAAATGGAAAGTGTGTTAAGGCGGGTAAGCTTTCAGCCGTTGCCTCGGGTCCGAAGGCTGCTTTTGAAAAGGTGGAGGATATAATATCAGCGATTGCAGCAATGGGAGTTTCATATGTGGGAGAGGGAGAGTTAGCAAGATTTTGTAAAATTGCTCATAACATTATGTTAGGAGTTGTTACTCAAAATTTAGCTGAAATTACGATACTCGCCCAGAAAGCAGGTGTTCCCAGAAGGGCATTTCTTGATTTTATGAACAACTCAGTTATGGGTTCTGTTTTTACTAGGTACAAAACCAATGCCTTTGTAAACTTGGATTGGACTACAACATTTACGCCTACGCTATTGCGCAAGGACTTAGATCTTGGACTTTCGGCTGGAAGAGAGTTTAATGTCCCCATGCCTGTTACAGCGGCGATGAGGGAAGCGTTACAATCTCATTTTGGTGCTGCAAGCCTAAAAAATGACCCGGATTCTTATATTGAAGGAGATTTTGCGGCATTGTTAGAAACGGTAGCTCTTGCATCTGGCATTGAATTAGAGAGTGAAAATTCGCCTTATCCAACTGGCTTAGAGATTCCGCAGGCTTCTGAATAATTCCTCATTTTGTGAAAATTATATGAATTAACTAAGTTTAAATGAAATTAACTAGGACGTCTTATGTCAGAGTTTACATTGTACAACGCGCCTCAGTCGACTTGCAGTCAACGTGTAAGGTATGCACTGCATGAAAAAGGTTGTGACTTTGAGGAGATAAGGCTGGATCTCTTTTCTGGTGATCAGCTTAAACCTGAGTATTTGGCAATCAATCCAAATGGGGTGGTGCCGTCACTAGTCCACTCTGGAAATAATATAATAGATAGTCTGGTTATAGTTGAGTACTTGGAAGATATTTTTCCGCATATTTGCCCTCTTCGACCTGAAAATCCAATTGAAACGGCTAAAATGAGGGCGCAATTAAAATTCATTGATGAAGTCCCTGGGCCTGCAATACGTATTCCTTCATATAATTTGGCGTTTTTGCCTCATTTTCAAAATATGACAGAAGAAGAGTTTGAAGGGCTTTGCGATAGTAAACCATTGCGCCGTGAGTTTTTAAAAAGCATGGGCCGTACAGGTTTTTCTGAAGGTGAAATGGATGAGTCTATAACCAGGCTCAAAAGAGCAATAAATCGAATGAATGAATGGCTTGAAGATAGTACCGGCGCCTGGTTAATGGGTTCAAAAATGACAATTTCAGATATTGCAATTATGCCAGTTATTATCCGTATGGATGATATAAATTTAAGTGAACTTTGGAAAGAATTTCCTCTTATTAAAAATTGGTTAACAAATATCAAAAAAACTCATTCTTTTCAGCAAACCTATTATTTCGGTTCACTTTTAACTGAGAAATATCCTCATCTAAAAAAGATGGGAAAAAAAAATGAATAAAGTTGAAAAAGACTCTCGGATCATAGCGGCGGCTTCACATTGGTCCCATAGAATGTTAACAAACGGTGTTCCATTAGCAGATTTCCAAGATGTAACAAATAATATAAATCGCTGGGAGGACTGGTGTTCTGCTTGGTATAAGCGCGGCTTAATTCATGAGAATTTGGGAAAGAAGGCTTTAGACGATGAGAGATTTATTTCCTATGTGGATCACCAAGCTACTGCCGCTGCATGTTATCACTTTGGAAAATTTTTATTCGTAAATGATATAAAACAAATGAAGTTGGCCCATAAGAAAGCGATATTTTGTCATAGAGAGGCTTTGAAATATATTAGACATCCTGGTGAGCGTGTGGAGATACCTTTTGAAGGGAAAACACTCATTGGTAATTTGCGAAAACCTGATGGTATTGAAAATCCACCGATTGTTTTGATGTGCATGGGTTTAGACAGCACAAAAGAAGAAATGCTGACTAACGAGTCTATTTTTCTAGAGAGAGGATTGGCTACCTTTGCATTTGATGGCCCAGGACAAGGTGAAGCAGAGTATGATTTGCCGATTAGATACGATTATGAAGTACCAGTTGGTGCAGTAATAGATTGGCTACAGTGCCGAAAGGACATTAACGGATCGCGCATCGGTGTATGGGGAGTGAGCCTTGGAGGGTACTATGCACCCCGTGCAGCGGCCTTCGAAACTCGAATAAAAGCGTGCATTTCTTTGACTGGACCATTTAATTTTGATGAGGCCTTTGCTAGGGTGCCTGATCTTACTCGACAAGCATTTATAGTTAGAAGTCATTCAAACAATGATGATGAAGCGAAAAAATTAGCAAAAAAGATGGATTTGAGTGATGCCGCGCCAAAGATAGTTTGCCCGATGTATATAGTTGGTGGGGCTTTGGATAGGGTAATACCTCCAGATCATGCCAAAAAATTGGCTAAAGCTTCCAATGGTGAAGTAGTATTGAATATGGTTTCTGATGGAACTCACGTGGTAAATAATCGTCCTTATAAGTATCGACCTGAGACTGGCGATTGGATGGCAAAAATCTTGTATAATTAAAGGAATTTGAAATGAAAAAAAGAAGCACGGCACTTACACCAAATGTTTTGACACCGCAGGATTTAGATCCCAACTGGAGATGGGAGGCGCGCCTACCTGCGTGGGGTCACACTAGTGTCGACTTCGAGCGCAGGATCGATCATGATCGTTTACGTCGGTACCGACTTAGTAGAACCAGAGAGGCTCTTAAAAATTCTCCTGCAGGTACTCTTCTACTTTTTGACGTAAATAATATTCGTTATGTTTCAGCTACTAAAATTGGAGAATGGGAGCGAGACAAAATGTGCAGGTTTTGCCTTCTGACTGGAGATGACAGTCCTTATGTTTGGGATTTTGGCTCAGCTGCAGTACATCATCAAAAATACTCTGACTGGCTAGAGCCTGATCACTGTTTAGCCGGCGTTGTCGGCATGCGAGGGACAATTCCGCCAGAATTTGGTCTAATGAAAAAATATGCGAAACAAATAGCTGGTTTAATTAAGGATGCAGGTATGGCAGATATGCCGGTTGGAGTAGATTATGCTGAAACTGCTATGTTTCATGCACTGCAAGAGGAAGGCATTAACGTTATTGACGGGCAACAAATCATGTTGGCGGCTAGAGAGATCAAGAACTGGGATGAAATCCAACTTTTGACCCAAGCTGCAAGTATGGTGGATGGCGTTTATCACATGATATATGAAGAGTTAAAGCCGGGCGTGAGAGAAAACGACATCGTAGCGTTATCAAATAAGATGCTGTACGAGATGGGATCTGATGACGTGGAAGCCATTAATGCAATCTCTGGAGAGAGGTGTAATCCGCACCCACATAACTTTACAGATAGATATTTCCGTCCTGGGGACCAAGCATTTTTTGATATTCTGCAATCATATCAAGGATATAGGACTTGTTACTATCGGACCTTTAACATTGGTCGTGCGACTTCAGAGCAAAATGACGCATATGTAAAATGTCGAGAATGGTTGGACGCCTCAATTGCTATGATTAAACCTGGAGTGACCACAGATAAAGTTGCAGAAGTTTGGCCAACGGCAGAGAGTTTGGGTTTTCCAAGTGAGGATGCTGCATTTGGCCTACAGTTTGGACATGGGCTAGGCTTAGCTCTGCACGAAAGACCTATTATTAGCAGAGCAATTTCATTAGAACACCCAATGGAGATCAAAACAGGTATGGTCTTTGCTCTTGAGACGTATTGTCCGGCAGAGGATGGTTTCTCAGCTGCTCGAATTGAAGAAGAGGTGGTTGTTACGGATACCGGTTGTGAGGTTATTTCTCTATTTCCGGCAGAAGAACTTCCAATCTCTAACAAGTATTAATTTAGTAAAGACTTTTAACAGAATCTCGTTTCTCAAAAGGGCTTAAAGTATGGCAAAAAAAATAAATACAAACTCAGAGAGTTATCTGAAAATGTATAGCCAAATGGTTAAGATTAGATCGTTTGAAGATCAAGCTAATCAACTGTACCTTGACGCTAAGATGCCAGGCCTGACACACATGTATTCCGGCGAAGAAGCGGTGGCGGTCGGTATATGCGAAGCATTGACCGTTAAAGACAAAATTACTTCTACTCATCGTGGACATGGGCATTGTGTTGCAAAAGGCGCAGAACTAAAACAAATGTTTTGCGAGTTACTTGGAAAAGAAGAGGGTTATTGCCGAGGCAAAGGAGGGTCCATGCACATTGCGGATCAGTCCAATGGAAATTTGGGAGCAAATGCCATTGTTGGCGGTTCTATGGGAATAGCGACTGGGTCTGCACTGCGAGCAAAGCTAAACGGCGATAGCGATGTAACGGTATGCTTTTTTGGAGATGGTGCTACTGCCCAAGGCCTTTTGTATGAGGTTATGAATATGGCAGCTCTATGGAACTTACCCGTAATTTATGCTTGTGAAAACAATGGTTACTCCGAATATACAGCCACTGATGAGATAGCCGCTGGTGACATTCTGGATAGGGCGCGTGCTTTTGGAATAGAGGCCCATAAAGTTGATGGACAAGACGTTCTTGCTGTCAACAAGCTAGCAACTGATCTAGTAGCCAGAGCGCGCAAAGGCGAAGGGCCCTTTTTTATAGAACTTATAACATACCGGTATCATGGACATCATGTAGGCGATATTAATCGCACTTATTATCGTTCCAAAGAGGAAGAAGAGGATTGGAAAAAAAATAAAGATCCGATTAAAATTTTGGGTGATTGGTTAGTTTCAGAAAAAATTGCGAGTGATGATGAGTTGCAAATCATTAGAGATAATATTGCCGCTGAGGCTCATGTCGCCGTTCAATATGCGCTTGAAGCAAGCTATCCGAATTCAAATGAAGTTGATATGCATGTATACATGGAGACTACCTAATGCGGTCGATCACGCTTTCTCAGGCTGTCAATGAAGCCATTGCTGAGGAGATGAGACTTGATAGCTCCGTATTTCTAATTGGCGAAGACGTTGCAGAGGCGGGCACTCCTTTCAAGATTACTTCTGGTCTGGTGGAAGAATTTGGAACTGAAAGGGTTATTGATACTCCAATTTCTGAGCCAGGCTTCATGGGACTGGCCGTTGGCGCGGCTATGACGGGATCGCGCCCAATTGTGGATATTATGTTTGGTGATTTTCTCTTTTTAATAATGGATCAGCTTTGTAATCAGGCCGCGAAGGCTCACTATATGTCTGGTGGTAAATTAAATGTGCCTCTAGTTGTCCGTACAAATCTTGGAGCTACTAGAAGGTCTGCGGCTCAGCATAGTCAATCGCTGCATGCTTTAGTATCTCACATTCCAGGTCTCAAGGTCGCGATGCCTTCATCTGCATATGAGGCCAAAGGTCTGCTAAAAACCGCAATCAGAGATGATAATCCTGTTGTTATATTTGAAGACAAATTAATGTATCAAGACAAAGCTGATGTGCCCGAAGATGAGTATCTAATTCCTTTTGGAGAAGCTGCTGTTCTGCAAGAAGGTAATCAGGTCACGTTAATTGGAACATCTTCAATGAGGCAAGTCTGCGAAGAAGCTGCTCTTATTCTTGCGGATGAAAAAATTAGTGTTGAGATAATAGATCCAAGAACTTTGGTTCCACTAGATGAAAAGACAATTTTAAATTCAGCAAAAAAAACAGGAAGAGTAGTTGTGGTTGATGAAGGCCATCAAAATTTTGGCGTTACCGCAGAAATAGCCTCTCGCATTTCTGAAAAGGCTTTTTATCATTTGGATGCCCCAGTAATTAGAATGGGGGCTATGGACGTGCCTGTTCCTTTTAGCCCTGTTTTAGAGGATTTGACTGTTCCAACTGCAGAGAAAGTTGCTTCGAATGCGCGGAAGATTATAGCGGGAGAGCTGGTGCATGAGTTATGAAGTAAAAATGCCTCAGTTAGGAATGAACCAAGATACTGCGGTGGTAGTTGCATGGTTTAAAAAAGAAGGTGAAAAAATTGAGAAGGGGGATCCTTTATTTGAGGTGGAAACCGATAAAGCCACCATGGAGGTAGAAGCTCAAAAAGAAGGTTATTTATCGAAAATTGAGGTTGATGAGGGATCTGAAGTACCCGTTGGTCAACTTTTGGCGTTAATTTCTGATACTAATGAGGATAGTCATAATCGCCAAACAGATTTGGCCGGCTCTGATGCATTCGAACCGATCGAGCCCTATGCTGAACCCATTAATGATAAAAGTATAGAAAATGAAGTTCAAAACATTCAAGGCTCTTCCAATAAAAAGGAACTGGTTAACAGGAGTGCCAGTAACAATGCGGCTAGTGCAGGCGGAAAAGTCTTAGCTTCTCCTAAAGCTAAGCTTGCAGCTAAAGAGATGGGCTTTGATCTTGCCGAATTGCGAAATGCTGGATTTGCAGAACCTTTTCATTTTGCCGATCTAGGCCGTGTGCCCCAAAGCTCGAGCTTTTCTTCTATTTATTTGCAGGTTTCGGCTGAAGCTTTTGATGCTCTTATTTTGAAATCGGAAACTGTAAAACGGAGTTTTTTATTTTCAAAGTTTACCATTAGTGCCTGGAGTTTTGTTTTTGAAGAAAGTGTCTTGGAGGTAATATTTAAAGATACAAACGGTGAAAGTTATGCTGAAACTACTACTGAGGGCGTGAGCTCTAATGATGTAGCAAATACTATAACGCTTATCGATCTTTGTGATACTAGAATAAGTGCATATGAAACAGGGTCCAACAATCTCACTTTGAGTTTTTCCCAATTGCGAAATGAATTCACTATCTGTTTGTCTTTCAGTGAAAAGATTTTAAAATTTTCGGACGCTGTAAAATTTTTGGACGAATTGGGGGCAAGGCTAGAGGACCCTGTACTCCAACTTATTTAAGGAATAATTTAAAATGGGCATTATGAATAAACTTTATATTGGAGGTGAGTGGCGAGAGGCATCAGATGGGGGTGCTTTCGAAGTTCTAAACCCTGCAGATGAAAGAGTTATAACAACAGTCTCTAGCGGGACGACAGATGATGCAGTAGCCTGTATAAACGCGGCTGACGCTGCATTCGATGGCTGGGCTGCGTTAAGTCCTAGAGAACGCGGAGAGATTTTAAGAAAAGCATATGAGCTTTTCATAAAGAAAATCGATGATATTGCTCAACTTATCACTCTAGAAAATGGAAAAGCCGGTGGGGATGCAATAGGCGAAGCAAGATATGCTGCTGAATTTTTTCGTTGGTATGCGGAGGAGGCTGTTAGATCCGATGGCCATTTAGGTATGGCACCAGCAACGGGAGCTAGAATTTTGGTACATCAGAGGCCTGCTGGCATTTCCGTGCTAGTCACACCATGGAATTATCCGGCGGCAATGGGTACTAGAAAAATCGGACCGGCGCTCGCTGCAGGATGCCCGGTAATCGTAAAACCAGCATCTGAAACGCCTTTAACTATGCTAGCTTTAATGCCTATTCTTTCTGAAGCGGGCGTTCCGCCGGGAGTTGTAAATATTCTGCCGTCAAGATCATCGGGAGCAGTGGTTTCTAAAATGCTTTCAGATCCTAGGGTTAGGGTGGTTAGTTTCACAGGTTCCACAGAAGTCGGCAGAAAGTTATTACATGCAGCTGCTGACAATATTGTTAAACCCGCAATGGAATTAGGTGGAAACGCTCCATTTATTGTTTGCAAAGATGCGAACATTGAAGCTGCAGCAGACGGCCTAATGGTGGCAAAAATGCGAAACCTTGGCGAAGCCTGTACTGCAGCAAACAGGATATACGTACATGAAAGTATAAAAGATAAATTCATAGCTATATTTTCAAAAAAGATGGCTGCGCTTAAGATGGGAAATGGGGTTGAACCCGATGTTGACGTTGGACCATTGGTGAATGCAGAGACAAGAGACAAAGTAGAGTATTTTGTTTCAGATGCTATTTCCAAAGGCGCTAAATTGGAATTAGGCGGTGTTAGACCCAATATTCCAGGTTTTTTCTACCCTCCAACCGTTTTGAGTAATGTGCCGGATGATGCGGATTGTTTATCGGATGAAATATTTGGACCTGTTGCAGCCATTCAAACCTTTGCTGATGAAAAAGAAGTCATCGAAAAATCAAATTCAACAGAATATGGTTTGGTTGCATACTTGTACACTGAAGATGTTCGACGGGGCTTAAGTTTATCAGAAAAACTCGAGTTCGGTATGATTGGGCTAAATAGAGGTTTGGTATCTGACCCAGCGGCACCTTTTGGTGGAGTTAAGCAGTCTGGCTTAGGGCGAGAGGGCGGTAAAGAGGGAATGTTAGAATTTCAGGAAACACAATATATTTCAACTGAATGGTAGATTGGTGCTTCAACCTAAAAGTAAATTGATCCTATCAATAACTACTTTTAGTCATTGCAGAAACGAGGTCAAACTTAGATTTATAGAGTGAGTGAAAAAAAATGCAAGGTGAATTAAGGTGCACGATCAACGGTGTTGTGCATGCTATCGACAGTTTTAGTAGTGAACCACTCCTTTTCTTTCTTAGGGATAAAATAGGTCTTAGATCAACGCGATATGGTTGCGGCCAAGGGACATGTGGATCATGTACTGTAATAATAGATGGTGAGGCAAAAATGTCGTGTGAAACGATCACTAAGGACGTTTCAGGAAAGACCATAGAAACAGCTGAGGTTTTTGAAAATGACTGTGAACATCCATTAGTTAAATCATTTATTGAATTTCAAGCCGGCCAATGTGGTTATTGTCTGCCAGGAATTTTAATGGCTTCCAAATCGCTACTTGATAAAAAACAAAATCTCTCAAGATTGGAGATAGCAGAAGCTTTGGATGCAAATCTTTGTAGATGCGGAGCTCACTCTCGCATTCTTGATGCTATTGAGAAAGCTTATCAAATATCAAATGAAAAAGGCACCTAATGAAAAATCAAGTGCCTAAACCTCTTCTTGATTATCCGAAATTAGGTGATTGGCTGAAAGTAACTCCCGAAAAAAAATTAGTATTCTTTTCGGGGAGGGTTGAGCTCGGTCAGGGTAACGTCACTGCTTTGCTAATGATGATTTCTGATGAACTGGGGATTGAGCCAGAAAAAATTTCTTTACAGACCGCTAGAACGGATATGACGCCCAATGAGGGTTTCACAGCAGGAAGTATGTCTATAGTTCATGGTGGTCAATCTCTTAGATCGGCTGTCGCAACTTTGCGGCAACAAATTCTAAGTATAAGTGCTTCACGCTTGGGAGTTGATGCTCTTGAACTCGATCTGTCAAATGGGCAGATTATTCAAAAGGGATCATTTTGCTTCTATATTGATGAAGTTTTAGATCAGATTGATCTATCAAGTGAAATTCCATCAGGCGCAAAAATAAAGGAGCCTTCACAAAGATGGGTTCAGTTTAGAGAGATTGACCGAGTTGATTTACTGGAGAAAATGACGGGAGCTCCTTTTGTTCATGATATGATAGAGGAGGGCATGCTTTTTGGGGCACCAGTGCATCCCGCTAATATGTATTCTAAACTTTTGACCTTAGATGTTATCGCTTTGTCAAAAAGGCCTGGGGTTATTAAAGTTGTTCAGGATGGATCATTTGTTGGAGTTTTAGCGACAAGTCAGAGATTTGCATTAGAAGCAGCTGAGTGGGCAAGAGAAAAGTCTGAATGGAAAGAAATTGACGGAAAGATTGAAAATCCAATTTCTCATTTAATGGCACAGAGCCATGACTTTGAAATTGTTTCCGAAACAGGGGATGTGAATAAAAACTCTGGTGAGTGGTGCGAACTGACAGTATCGCGCCCATATATTTTCCACGGTTCAATTGGACCAGCAGCAGCAGTTGCAAAATGGGAAAACGAGAAACTTACAGTTTGGACACACAGTCAAGGTGTTTTCCAGTTAAGAGATGCTCTAGCTGGCGTTTTTGAAACAGCAGAAGACAATATAACTGTAATACACAAAGCTGGGTCAGGTTGTTATGGCCACAATGGCGCTGATGACGCCGCATTGGATGCTGCAATTTTGGCTAGCGAAGTTGAAGGAATACCTGTCAAAGTTGTATGGTCTAGGTATGATGAGTTTCATGCAGCTCCTATGGGAGCCGCCATGTCAACAAAATCAAGAGCTCACTTGGATCAAGATGGATATATAACGGCATTTGATGTTGAAGTTACTTCTGTGCCACATTCATCTCGCCCTGGCACCGGCGGGACACCAAATCTACGTTCTGCTGTCCTTATTAAAAATTCAAAATTGCCGGCCAAATCTCCTGATGTTCCAGCGGTGAGGGGAGGCGGAGCTGAAAGAAATGCTGTGCCGTCTTATAATTTTGGCCCAGTTCGGGTGAAGAAAAGATTAGTGCATGATCTACCCTTCCGCGCCTCAGCATTAAGATCTCTTGGTGCATATAATAATGTAATCGTAAACGAGGGTCTGATTGATGAAATAGCCCATAGAAATGGAGAGGATCCTTTAGCTTTTAGAATTAAACATTGTGTCGATGATAGGTCGAAAGAGTTGTTACTAAGATTAGATAGCGAAACCAAAAAATACAAAGAAAATCTTAAGGAAAGTCAGGGTTGGGGCGTTGGGTATGCTCGATATAAAGGTGTTTCAGGTCTGTGCGCTGTTTTTGTAAATGTAACTGTCGATGAGGGGGTTGTAGTTGACAACGTAGTTTCAGTTTCTGATGTCGGTGAGGCGATAAGCCCAGACGGGGTAAAAAACCAAATAGAAGGCGGAATAGTCCAATCTATTAGTTGGACGCTTAAAGAGGCTGTAAAAACAGATGGGGTCTCTACAACTGTAGATAGTTGGTTCGATTATCCAATCATAAAATTTAGTGAAATTCCTTCTTTAAACACAATATTGATAGAACGGCCATTCGAAAAACCTTTGGGCGCTGCTGAGATTTCTCAAGGTCCAGCAGGTGCAGCTGTTGCGAATGCAGTAAGACATGCACTAGGTGTTAGAATTACAGAGCTTCCAATTACAAGAGAGGCTATAATTACTTCACTATTATCTAATGAAATTTAAAAAACCAAAGCATCCCTAACATCGTTATCAACGCTCGTCAGATACTGTTCAAAATTTGAAATAAAAAGGCTTATAAGTTTTTTTGCTGCTTGATCATAAGCAGTTTTATTTTCCCATGTATTTCTGGGGTTTAGATACTTTGGATCCACTCCTGGCACAAACTTAGGAACCTCAAAACCAAAATTTTCATCTTTGACAAATGTTGCGGTGTTCAAGTTGCCATCAATGGCAGCTGCCAACAGAGATCTAGTCACATTTATTGGCATCCTAGAGCCTACTCCATGCCCACCACCTGTCCAACCTGTATTAACTAGCCAGCAAAAGGTGTTATTTTCTGAAATCTTCTTTTTAAAAAGGTTTCCGTAGACTTGCGGTGGCCTTGGAAGAAACGGAGCGCCAAAACAGGTAGAAAACGTTGGCTCTGGTTCCGTCACTCCCCTTTCGGTACCTGGAGCTTTAGAAGTAAAACCTGACAGAAAATGATACATGGCTTGCGCAGGTGTTAGTCTAGCCAAAGGAGGCATCACGCCAAACGCGTCGCAGGTAAGTAAAATCACATGTTTGGGGTTTGCCGCCAACCCAGTTTCGCTAGAATTGGGTATGAAATGCATCGGATAAGCAGCCCGCATGTTAGCCGTGAGACTGTCATCTTCAAAATTCAACTTTTTAGTCCTTTGATCGTAAACCATGTTTTCAATAACCGTAGAAAATAAAGAAGTCGTTCTATAGATATCAGGTTCTGAATTCTCTGAGAGGTTAATTGTCTTGGCATAACATCCACCTTCAAAATTAAATATGCCCTTATCAGACCAACCATGCTCGTCATCGCCAATTAAAATCCGGTCTGGATCTGACGATAGAGTTGTTTTTCCGGTACCCGATAATCCAAAAAAGATCGCAGAATTTGAGGGGTCTTTCTTTGAAATATTTGCGGAGCAGTGCATTGGCATTATTCCAGCCTCGGGCAATATATAATTAAGCAACGTAAATACGGCTTTCTTGTTCTCTCCTGCGTATTCAGTTCCACCGATCAAAATAAGTTTTTTATCAAAATTTATTGCAATAACCGTTTCGGAACGGCATCCATGTTTTTCAGGGTCAGCAAAAAAACCAGGAAGGTTTATTATTGAGAAGTCACAAACAAAATCTTTAATTTGATTTTGCTCTGGTCTTATCAAAAGATGTCTTATGAATAAATTGTGCCAGCATAGCTCAGATATTACCCTGACACCTATTCTATTTTCTTGATCTGCTCCGCCATACAGGTCTTGCACATATAAATCTTTCCCATCCACATAATGCAGCATATCCTTGTGCAATCTGTTAAAAGCATCAGTTGACATTCTTGCATTACGCTCCCACCATACCGAGTTTTCGGTCGTCTCACTGACAACAATATGCTTATCTTTAGGGGACCTACCCGTAAATTTTCCTGTCTTTACAAGAAGGGTTCCTCCAATGCCGAGCTCACCTTCTTTACGCATCAGTGAGTGTGCAATTAAATCAGGCTCTGTCAGGTTAAAATAGGCATTTCTAAAGCCTTCAATTCCCTGATTGATTAAGTTGAGCTTTGGATTGTACAGTCCGTGAGCAGCGGTCATGGTTCAGTCCTTTTATAAACTCTATTATTCTAAATAATTTAAAAACTCTGAAAGTGAAATGCTTGTAGGAGATTGTTAGCGCAAACTTCCACACTTGTTAGCGCAAACTTTAAAATCTACCCATAATTATTTTTGGATTCAAAAAGATTTTAACTTAAAATAAACAAGAACCGCCTATTTTCAGCATTCAGAGATGAAAAAAAGAATCATCTAATTTTAATTTTTTTGGAATTCGTTAAAGATAATTTTTTAATACAAACCAATTTGATTTATGTGTAGCGATAATAATCGAACTAAAAAGTCTTTGATTTAAATTTGAAAAAAATTTGGCTATTTACTTTTCAAGTATTTTTCGACTACGGAACCGTTTGCTCCTCTGCCTAGATTTAGTTCAGGAAATTGTTCTGACAATCTGCTACCTCTGTAGAAAGCGATTTTAGAAGCTGGCCTGGTCTGTGCTTTTTCGAGCCAATGTTTGACACCTTCAAATCTGTTGTTCCACAAGTCATCAAGTCCTAAGTCTTCCATCCTATCGATGGAAGGTAAAATTGCCATATCGCCAATGGTATAATCTTTTCCCATTAACCAAGGACCACCAAACTCTTTTAAAAGAAATTCCATTCTTATGAAGGTTCGCTCAAATATGGAAAATGAGGTAAATATATCTTTTTCAGAAAAACCTGAGTTTTTATCGAAGGAATTATAGAATTCTTTTTTCAGTGGGCGTTTTTCCTTGAGTATATCAAATTTTTCTTGTGACATTTTCTTAAATTTTTCTAATAAGCCGCCGAAGTGGAACGAAGGTGTTCTGACTGCAGGTGCGGGCCAAACATCAACAAAAATTAACCAAGCCCTTAATTGGCTGCAAAGAAAGGGATCGGTTGGACGGAATTTTTTTTGTCTGAACTCATCTTCTAAATATTCTAAAATTGCGGTGGACTCATAAATTGGTTTTCCGTTGTGTAATAATGTTGGCACAACACCGTTTGGATTCAATTTCAAATACCAATCTGATAAATGTTCATTATCAGAAGATATAAGCCTTTTATCCGTCCAGGTTATCTCTTTTTCCGCTAGCTGTAGTCTAACTTTTAAGCTGCAAGTGGATTGAGAGAAATTATAGAGTTCTAGCGACATGCCTAATCTCCATTTGTCAAAGATTTTTTGAATTAATACGCGCAATCGTTTGCATTGACAACAGGGTGTACCAAGTTATTCTTTTGATGTGGAGGTGAGAAACGATGAGCGGAAAGATCAAATTGGGAATTGTGGGATTGGGCAGATGGGCAAAGGTTTTAACCGCTGCCGCCAAAACGTCAGAAAAAATAGAAATTGTTGCTGGGCACTCACGATCACAGGAAAAGCGAGATGCTTATGCAGAAGATTTCGGCATTAAAACCTATGATAGTTTAGAAAAGCTTTTAAAGCTCAACGAAGTTGAAGGTGTTATTATCACTGTTCCCAACGAACAACATTATTCAGTAGCGAAGCAGATTGCTGAGGCTGGAAAGCATGTTTACACAGAAAAGCCAATTTCCAATATACTAGAAGATGGTCTGCGTATGCAGGATTTACAAAAAAAGCATAATATTACTGTAACTGTGGGGCATAGCGCTAGACTGTTACAAGGTATAAAAATGATGAAAGATGCTTTGGATTCAGGTGAGTTGGGAAAACTTTCATTTATCGAGGCAAATTTTTCAAATGAACGAGCTTTAGAGCTTACGCCAGATACATGGCGTTGGTACCGTGATAGAGCTCCGGGAGGGCCGCTATCCCAATTGGCAATTCATATGTTTGATGTCGTTCATTATTTGGCAGGTGATGTTGAGTGTGTATCGTCAATTGCTTCAAAGCTATCACCTGTTGGCGCTGAAGTAGATGATCAGTCAATGTCCACCGTGAAATTTAAAAATGGAGTGTTGGGCTATGTGGGTAGTTGTTGGACATCACCTGGGATTTTTTCGACACGAGTTTTTGCCCAGAAGGGACTTATGCATTTCGAACTCGATTTTTCCACTTGGGACAACCCTGATAAAATTCATGAAAGTTCAAAAATATATATCCAGCGCGGTAAGGATGGCTATGGTTTAAGAGAAGACCTGACAATGCCTGCCGGTAACATGTTCAGAGACGAGTTGGAAATCTTTGGTGATGCGTGTAGGTCTGGTACTGCTGAGCAACTTACTGCTCATGATGGAAATGTTGCTGTTGCAATGGTTTACTCAGCATTGAAATCAATAGAGAAAGGTTCACAAGTTGTATCAGTTGACTCGATTATGAATGAAGCAAAAAATAATCTGTAAACACCGTACTAGCTTGAAAATGAAATCTTAAATAGACAGTAACAGGATTGAAAAGAAATTGAATAACAGACGATTAGAGTACCTAACCCAACCAGAAGTTGCAGATCAATTAAAAAGAAATCCACTGGTTATTCTTCCTGCTGGGAGTGTTGAACAACATGGCCCGCACCTACCTGCTGGAACTGATATTTTTGCCGCCAATATAATAGCTGAAGCAGTGGCAGAAAAAATGGATGGTTTAGTTATACCTGGCGGACCCTTGGGGGTAACACCTTTTCATATGCCTTTTGAAGCTACTATCACATTATCCCATGAAACCTACATCAGAGTTGTGGTGGAGACTTGTCAATCATTGGCTCAGCATGGAGCTAGAAGGTTAATGATTTTGAATTGGCATGAAGGAAATTCATCATCTTTAGCAATTGCAGCTGAAAGGCTTCACAGAGAATTTGGTTTAAGTGTTCTAACTGTTCAGGCCTGTTATGTGGCTCAAGAAATGTATGGGCCGACTTCGGGGGGCTTAACGCATGGTGGGGAAATTGAAACTTTGGCAATAATGGCTTCTTATCCAGATCTTGTATATTTAGATAGAGTGAATTCGTCTTCTGATGGAGGTCATGGTTCCAAAATGGATAAATTAAGAAGAACCAGAGCTTATCAGCCTGTTCTTTCAGATATTAGAGCTATTGCTCCTACTGGTTGGTATGGGAAACCGGAAAAAGCAACTATTGATAAAAGCCAGAAAATGGTAGCAGACATAGCATCAGCAATTTCTGAAAGATCTAGTGAAATTTTTGACTTACTTGACGAAGTAAATGGTGGTTTAGCAACATTAGATAGGCTTGAAAAAGGGTCTTAATTTGGCGTTAAAAATAACTGAAAAAGAAGCATTGCTTCTGAACTTACCGGGTCGTATTTCCAGAGAGTATGTATCAGGCAGAAACGGGTTTAAAAATGTGGCTTTACGACTAGTTGAGATCCAACCATTGGTTGGAGAGTCCACTCGGTCTATGCATTTTCATCCTGATACCGAAGAGTGCATTTATGTTCTTGAGGGGACCGGAATAACTGAAACTCCAAATGGGTCATATAAATTGAATGTTGGCGATGTCTTGGTTGTGCCTCCCATGGAAAAGCACAGAACTACCAACACTGGAAATTCTGTATTAAAATTATTATGTTTTTTCCCTACTGATGAAGTTAAAATAGAAAACGACACCGGAGTTTAAAATTTTGACGACTTTGAAAAGCTCTGGATCGAACATAAATAATAAAATTATCTGTCTACGACCCGAAAGTGATTTTGAAGAATTTGGAGAGGTGGCCCCCTCTCATTTTAATGTTATTTATCTCTCCCCTAACGACAGGTCTTTAATTCGCAAGGCTAGTAACGCCAGTGTCTTATTAATACCAGCTGTTGGTCCAAAAATTTCTAATGATATTTTTTCTAAAACGTCTTTAAAAATGGTTCAGGTCACCGGAGCTGGAATTGACAGATTAGATCAAGATTTTTGTGCTCGAAATAATATCAAAGTTTGCAACGTTCTTGGAGCGAGCGCGAAGTCAGTTGCGGAATACTGTATCTTTGCAGCTCTAACAATTTCCAGAAGACTGAGTAAAACAACAGATGAAATTTTGTCGGGAAATTATAAAGAGCTAAGGGGAAATATTATTCAAGATAGAATGTTTTCCCTCTCGGGACTTACTTTAGGTGTTATCGGGTTTGGATCCATTGGCCAAGAAACGGCTAAAATGTTTAGCGCTTTAGGGTGCCAAATTCAATATTATGATCCTTCTGACCCTAAAGTGGCAGAAAACCTCTCGCAAATAGCAGTTAAAAATGGAAAGGAAGATTTATTGAGAACCTCTGACATAATTTCTATCCATGTCCCATTGATTGACCAGACCAAAAATCTTATCTCGATGCAAGAATTTTCCTTAATGAAAAAAACAAGCATTCTTTTAAACGCATCGAGAGGAGGGGTCGTTGATGAGCATGCGTTATCTCAAGCGATCCAAGATAAAAAAATAAAAGGAGCTGCTATAGATGTATTTACAAGCGAGCCACCAGAAAAAAACAATCCACTGCTAAACTTACCAGATGAGTTTCGAGATAGTATAATCCTCACTCCACACATAGGTGGTATTACAGTGCAATCTTGGTCGGAGCTATTTTCAAGGTCCTGGATTAACATACAGAGATTTTTTGATGGTGAAGAATTAGAAAATCGGCAGATTTAGATTTTATTCGTCTTCATTCCAGAGCGCCTTTATTTTATCAAAAGCCTTGTCGCCTTCTTTTTGCCGGCGCTCTGCCGTTATATCTCCCCAATCATCAACGGCTAACCTATACGATTTTCGATCTTTAATGCGCTCAAACCATTCAACCAAGAATTTGTTTTCTTGCCACAATGGAGACATTTGGAATGAAGTTAAGCGAGTAAGATAAACGACAAGCGAAACATCTGCCAATGAAATTGCATCACCCGATAGCCACTTATTATTAGTCAAATGGTCATTCATTTCTGAAAATAATTTTTTAAAAGCATTTAATGATGGTTTTAATAATGGAGAGTCTAGGCCCATCTCAGTGTTAATTTTGTCGTTTGATTTTCGTGTTTGATCGCGCATTTTATTATAATAATCGGCAATTTTTTTTGTATCTGCTTCTTTGTAATAATAACGATTTACAATGCATACGCCAATTGTTCTACTTGCCACATGAATGCCATCATCTATCTTACGCATCCATAACTTCATTCTTGCTCTATCTTGGCAGGTTGCTGGAGTTAATGTTTTCCCCTCTGAAAATGCATCATCTAAATATTCTAATATCAAAGTGGATTCAGGAAGCATGAAGCCATTGTGGTCAAGAAGTGGAATTAGACCTTTAGGATTGAATTCATGAAAGTTATCTGGCCGTTGATCAGCATCGCCCATAGCGGTATCAACGATTATGCTTTCCCATTCTAACTCTTTTTCTTCCAAGCCCAGGCGTACTCTTTGCGCGGCTGTTGATCTGTCGTAATGATAAAGCTTTAACATTTGGCACCTTTAGTAATTGGTTTTACATTAAATTTTGTACCCCAATAGGAATTATTCCGAAGGGGTTTATTTTTAAATGTGATAAGTAATAATGATCAACTATGTGACTATTGTGGATAGTTTCAGCAACTTTTTTGACCTTGGAAAGATTGTCTAAATAATTTGATATATTGGTATAATTGCTCAGCTTTCGAAGGTTACACTTAAAATGATAGTAATAGACCGTGTCAAATCTTATGAGAGTTGGAAGTATTCGCCAGTCTGCTTCGCAAGGTTCATCGCCCAGCAAGAATTTTTTTCTGTCGAGTATTTGTTCTATAGAGTCCAGCGTGGAAAAAAGCTGTTCAACGCTTTCTTGATAAGCTGCCTGACTGGCTGCAAAGCCTACTCGGTAAACACAATTGTTAATTCCTTTATACGTAAAGTCATTCATTTGTTCTATTTCTGACATCGGGTACAAGGATGTCATTTTATTAGGCTCATTTCCTTTCAGAATGCTGAAAGGACCGTCAAGCATCCTAATGATCTCAGATGACTCATTATTGACGATTTTTTTTGTTTTTTTATCCCACAAGGTCGGAACTGTTACTTTACCGGTGAAATTTGGATCTTGAAGCAAATAAAGTTCCCTCAAATAAGAAATATTGAGGCCTGTATTATTTGATACCGATTCATATTTTTCGAAGGTCCAACCATTTGGATAACTAATTGGATGAACTATTGATAAATCTATAATGTCTTCCAAGTTTAGCAAAGCTCTATAAATTAATGTTCTGTGAGCCCATGGGCAGGCATACGAAACTATTAAGTTATATCTATTTGGTTCAGCCGGAAATTCGCCTTCTCCGGCAGGGGAAATTTCTTTTCTAAATGGGGATATGGCCCTGACAAAGCTACCATCTGGGGCAGTAGTTCCCTTAGCATCAGGGTCCCATTTGCCTTCTATTAACATTGCCATAGGTAAGCTCCAAAAATTATTAGGGGCCAGAGGCCCCTAATATATGTTAAATTTTGTTTATTTCTATGCTGGTCGCTTAGGAATTCCAAGCGACTCTTGAGCAGCGTGTAGGAATCTTAGGTCTACAGCATCACGCCAATCAAAATCTGGTGGTACTTGACCAAGATCTCTGACGCCTTGCGCGAAACTATCCATCGCGGAAGCATCAAAGCCACCATCTTTACAGATTTGATTTAATTCAGTCTCGTACTGGGCTTCGAATTCAGGAGGAATATCAAAACCTTTTGCTCTCATCTCTGCATAGGCTGCTTCTTTGTTAGCAGGGTCGTGCAACCACTGTCGGGCCTTCAATTCAGCATATTGCCATGCATATAAAGCATCTTCGTTCTTAGCACCCCATTCCATATTTGTGATGAAACCTTCTTGAGGAACTTCATACAATGTGGCTGATAAGAATTTACCGCCATTGTCAGTAAGACCTTTTTCATGCCTTGGGAATACTGACCCACCTTGCAGCACTCCAGCTATTATAGCTTTCATTCTGCCGTCAGAACCACCTTTCATTGGCACGACTTCAAGATCATTATCTGGATCAATCCCATTTTGAATTAAGATTTGTCGCTGTATCCAAGTGTTTCGGCCACCTAAGCCGCCCCCCGAGACTTTACCGCCTTTTAGATCTTCAAAAGAATTGATGCCTTTACCAACACCCATTATCCACCATTCTTTGTCACGGTAAACGCTAAGCATTTTGAGTGGTTTACCACTTGCAGCGGCAGAGCCAAACAATATATCAGTATCAGAATGGGCTATATCAAGGCTTCCGCCAATTAAACCAGGAAAATAAGTATCGGTTAAATAAAAGTCGATCTCGTTTATCCCATGCTCTTCGTAAAAACCTTTGAATTGGGCAAGTCTCCAAGACCATTGAGCCGCATAGTTTGGGTTCCAGTCAGCCATACGAATTTTGCTAACACTGGACTGAACCTTTGAAGAGTCCATTGCCCAAGCTCCCTTGAAAGGAAGAGCTGTCGCTCCGATAGCCATTCCAAGCGCACCTAAGCCACCTTTTAGAAGAACTTCCCTCCTAGGCAGCAAAATCTTCGTCTTGTCTTTTTTTAGTGCCATTTCTTTCTCCCTGTTAAGAGTTGATTAAAATATGCTTAATCACTGTTATAGGTGATTAGCGCTTCTCCACGGTGCTACATATGCTTCCAACCATCTTGTAAAATTAATTAATGAAAGTGACATAACAATCAGCAGCAACAACACAGCGAAATTCATTGCAGTATTGAAAGTATCCGCAGATCTTTGAATGAGATATCCAAGGCCATTTGAGCCACCAAAAAGCTCAGCTATGACTACCCCAATCAATCCTCGTCCGATACCTTGTTGGATACCGGAAATAATAAATGGAAGAGTATATGGGAGCACCACTTTAACGTAAAGTTGGCGCCTATTGGCCCCGAATACTCTTGCAGCTGCTAGTAAAGACTTTTCAGTAGTTTTTACTCCTGCCCAAGCGTTTATCATAATTGGAAAGACAGCTGAGATAACAATTATTGTTACCTGCATTGTAGTGGTGAACCCTAAAAATAAAATAAAAAGAGGGACTAAGGCAATTCTGGGCAACGAAGCAAGAGCCCAAACATAGGGGCTTAGTATTGCTTCGATATATTTATTGCCTCCCATTAACAAACCACCAGGTACTCCGATCAAGATTGCTATGCCTAGTCCAAACATTAGGTTACTAAAACTGTGCAAGAAGTGATCTAAGATGCTACCTGAAAAAACAGCGCCTTCAGGTGCACGAGTTGTTAAACCAACCCAAAGTTCCATAAACATATCTGAAGCCTTAGGTAAAAATAACGGGTTTATATTTCCATAAATTGTTACAATTTCCCATAATATAAAGAAGGTCATTATATTTATTGAGGTTACAACAAACCCTCTAGACCGGCGCCAAACCTCTCTTGCTGTCCAACCGATGTCTTGAATTCGATCTGGATCATCTGTGTCGAACACCTGGGCGTTTTGCTGTCCTTTGTTTGCCATTATTATTCCCCTCTATTTGTTTGTGAGGCTTCGTCTTTTACCAATTTCCATATGTGATCCCTAATTTCAGCATACTCTCTAGAGGTCTTGACCTCCGAGTTACTCATGCGAGGCCTAGGGAAGTTTATATCAACGATTTCTTTAACTTTTCCGGGTCGATAAGATATTACGACCACCCGATCACCCAATAAAATAGCTTCATCAATAGAATGCGTTATAAAAACACATGTTTGACCTGTTTCCATGACAATTCGTTCCATTTCAGCCTGCATAGCCTCTCTTGTCATTGCATCTATTGCGGCAAAAGGCTCATCGGCAAGTAAGATATCTGGATGAGTAATCAATGCTCTTGCAATACCAACGCGTTGCTTCATGCCTCCTGATAACTCGTATGGAAAAGACTTTTCAAAACCGTTTAAATCGACAAGTTCTAAGCATTCCTGAACACGTTTCTTTTTTTCGGCTTCTGAAACGCCCAAGTCCTGAAATTCAAAAGGCATACGAACATTAGACTCGACTGTTCGCCAAGGAAGTAATGCATAATCTTGAAATACCATTGCCCTATCTGGTCCAGGACCGGTGACTTCCTCACCTCTAACAGTAACGCTGCCAGTTTCTTTTGGCACAAGGCCAGATATTGCATTTATAAAGCTTGTTTTGCCACATCCAGATGGGCCAACAAGTACTACAAACTCACCGGCTTTAACCTCTAGGTTAATATCTTGTAATGCTGTTAATTTCTTGCGTTCTCGATGCAACTCGTAGGAAATAGTTAGGTCGTTAGCTACAATTATGGGCTCATTACTTAAGCTCAATTTTGATCTCCCCATTTTAAGCAATCAGCATTTTTCATTAATTGCCTAATGCTTATTCGCTTATGCGAACGTTTGCATAGAAACATATCACGACGGAATTGACGATTCAGTCAAGAAAAAAGTTGCATTTTAAAACTAAATTCATTGAAAGCTGGAAATATTTCTTATCAAAAAAAATCAGCAATAGCCTTTTAGAAATTAGATTATCAAATATAGGGTTTTGCAAAAATCTGGATACTTAGGACTACAAGAAATGTAAGAATTAATTTTTCAAATGCTTGGCTAGAAATTTTTTTAGTCAATCTTTCGCCTGCAGGCATTCCCAAAGTCAAGGGAGCTAACGCGAGTATACCAACAACAAGCAACTCCCAGGTAAAAAAAGAAAAAAGAGTTAAGAGCACCAACTGTGCTCCAGCCATAGCGCCAAAAAAACAAGAAATGGTGAATATAAATTCGTTTCTATTCATAGCAATAGAATTTAAGTATCCCAGAGCTACTGGAGCAGATACTCCACATGTACCTTGAACAAATCCACCAATTATTCCCATTATTGGAGCTATTCTGTTTGCAAACTGACGAGAAATTTTATTAGAGTTTTTTGTCAACGAAAAGAAAACGTATAAAATTGTAACACCCCCAACTAGTAACTCTATTATTCTTGTGCTTGAAAGAATAAATAAAGTTGATCCAGCAAAACAACCGATTGATCCAAAAAATGCGAACCTTAGAGAAAATTGTATACTTGCAACAGATTTACGAAATTGCTTTATCTGTACCATATTTGAAAACAGATTAGGCACCGCCATCACTGCTACAGCTAGTTTTGCATCAAAAAATATAGTCAAAACAGGTATGGCTATTACTGGGCTACCAGCACCTGTGGCTCCTTTGACAAGTCCTCCCAAGGCAAAGGCCAAAAATAAAATAAGTATGCTTGAAGGATCTAGATTTATTAGCTGCATATAAAAAATAAATTTGTAGGTCTTCTACTAATTGCGTCAGAGTTTTTCATATTTAAAGTCCCAAAGGAACTCTAAGACCGTCCCATATCAATTTAATTGAAATACAGAAAAGAGCCCAGGTTACTATTTTAAAAAACATATCTTCAGGAATAAGTTTCACTAATTTTACGCCCATGTAGACAGCAATTGTAGCTGGTATTATCATTATAATGGAAACTTGAATGCTTAGCCCATCTATTTGTCCTAGCCATATGTAAGGTATGAGTTTTATTACATTACAGTAGCTGAAAACTATGACTGAGGTACCAACGAAAACTGACTTAGCAAGACCCAGTGGTAAAGTAAAAATTTGCCATGGTGGACCTCCAGTATGACTAATAAAGCTGGTAAAACCTGCAATAGTACACCAAAAATAACCTTTACTGTGGTTAATTTTAGCTTCTTTTTTTGCCTGTGACAGCTTTTTTCGAATGAGTTGGTCCAATGCAAAAAGAAATCCCATCATCCCTATCAATAATGTCACAACCCATTCAATAACTATTGAAGCAGTTAACCCGCCTATTATAACACCCAATGTCATCCCCCCCATACCTATGCGAAGTACAGGCCAGTTAAAATCTCGGCGATAGGCAGAAAGCGCAAATATATCAGAAACGATATACACAGGTAGCAATAGACCAGCCGCAGTAATTGGAGACATAATCAGTGATAAACTAGGAACGCCAAGTGTCGCAATTACTGGCAGTCCACCCTTACCCATTCCTACAAAAATAGCCGCAAGAGTTATTAAAAACCAATATGTAAAAGTTTCCACGTTTGACTGCCCTGCAGTAATTTATTGACTTAATCAATATTGTAACAGGGAATTATGATCAAAAACTTACAATGTAAATAACTAATCCTGGGGTTAAAATGCCAAAGCTGACGGGACATTAAGTCCGTCTATTGATAGTAGTTCTACGATTAGTCCAGCTAAAATTGGTAACAACGCGCATGAAATTAAACGTATAGTGACAAAGCTCCATCCCATAGTGGGCGCTTCAAAAACTAAAACGCGGTGGATAGCAAAAATTGACCATCCAGATATCAAAGCAACAATCTGAGGAGCACCGGCTCCGCCAGCAAAGAAAATTAAAGCTATTGGAAATGAGGTCATAGGGCCTCCAGGCAGAAGACCACCCAATAAAGCACTTATAGTTATACCCAATAAGCCAGACTCTGGCCCAACAATATGAGACAATTCTTCGATTGGGACGATTTGAGCAATGAAAGCAGCAGTTAGAAGGGCAAAAGGCATTTTTCGACCAATACTTATAGCCTGATTTCCAGCAAACACTCCTGATTTTTTAATGCCTTTATAACCTTTATTTTTTATCACTAAAATAGTTAGGGCGAAAACAAAAAACCAAACTATGATGTATCCGCTTATCATTTCTTAGCTACATCCTGGACTTTGAGAGGCAAATATTTAACAAGCCATCTGGCGGCGAAACCAGCGAGTATGGGTAATGGTATACTGACAAAAAACCGCAGAAGTGATAGATCCATGCCCATCATGGGTATTTCCCAGATTACCAATCTATAAATGCCGATCAGAGACCATGCTGCAATATATGCTACTAAGGCTCCAATATCTGCTCCGGCAACCCAAAGGGCAAAAACTATGGGAAAGGAAGTAAAGGGCCCGCCAGGAGTAATAACGCCAGCCAAAGTGGCAAAGATTAAACCAGAAAAACCAGATTTCTCACCTAGCGCTTTGTTTATTTTATCTTGATCGATAAACTGCTGAATTAGACCACTAAGCAATAGACCTCCGACTAGTGTTGGTAAGATCAAAACAAGTAAATTAAATGAATAACCAAATGCTGAGGCAAAACTATCTGAACCCTTTGTAAAAAAACAAATAAATCCCGTGAAGCACGCTAAAAAAACAAATAGGTAGTCAGATTTGCTCATGTTCATAAACTTATTCAGATACAAAAACTCTGAATATAAAATAAACTATTTTGCTTTAAACGTAAAAAATTGTGTTTCAAATTCAAAGCAAAAGCCTTTTTTTTAGTTCGTTATCTTTACGACAGAGCTCAAATTCTTCTTCAAGTAATCTACCTTTTGGGGGTGCAAATATCTCAAAATTACCATAGTCCTTTTTGCCACTGACCTGGGTCACCATAGGTTGCTCTCCTGTTTCTTGTTTCATAGATGCTGATATATACCTTATCGCTGACCCGATCCTTCTGTCGTCAGTCGAATTAGGTCCGGAACTGTGAAATAATAATCCGTGGTGAAAGGACGCTTGACCTGGATCGAGTTCAGCGTAGACAGCATCGTCTTCATTAACCTCAACAGAAATCTCTTGTCCCCGTGAAAGCATATTATTTGAGGCATAGGTATCGTTATGGGGTACAATTCTATTTTTATGGCTCCCGGGAATAAACTTCATGCATCCCGCTTTTCTTCTGGCTGACGAGATGGCTAGCCAACATGTAACTTCTTTTATATCATTTAGTTGCCAGTAAGTTAGGTCTTGATGCCATGATACAATCTGGGTTGATTCAGCTTCTTTGATAAAGAGCGCTGCACTCCATACTAAAATATCTTCTCCTAATATTTCTTTTGCAGCAGCAACTAAAGTCTCATTTCTTGTAACAGCATCAAATGATGGAAGCAGTCGGTTGGGATATGCTTTTAAAAGAGCAAGTCGCTCTATATCGCCACTTAGCTCGGTTTCAGCTGCTTCGTAGTCTTCACGTAATTCTTTTGCTTTCGTTTTTGATATGGCATCTACTGGACAAAAAAATCCTTTGTTCGCATAGATTTTACCCAATTTCGTGTTCAAAGTATGTCTCCCAATTTTTTTAACTTATCAAGGAAAGCTAAATTTCGTGAAGATAATTAGTAAGTGTTTCACTTTTCATTTCAATGGAAAAGCCTGGTTTTAAAGGAGCTAGATAATTACCTCCCTTTATTTTGCAAGGGTTAATAAAATGCTCATGTAAATGATCGACATATTCAATTCTCTTATTGTCTTTCTCGCAAGAAATTAATAAATAATCAATCATAGCAATATGTTGAACATATTCACATAGGCCAACTCCGCCAGCATGCGGCCATACTGGTTTGTCATATTTGTGGGCTAAAAGTAATACTCCTAAAACCTCGTTTAGGCCTCCAATCCTGCAACTATCGATTTGTACTATATCTAAAGCATCCTCTTGTATGAATTGCTTAAACATTATTCTATTTTGGCACATTTCCCCTGTTGCTACCTTAATTGGTTTCACCGCCTGTCTGATTTTTTTATGCCCGGATACATCATCAGGACTTGTTGGTTCTTCAATAAAGAAAGGGTTAGAAAACTCTAATTTCTTGATCCATTCTATTGCCTCACTTACCTCCCAAACTTGATTTGCATCAATCATAATTTTGGTTTGATCGCCAAGTGCTTTTCTTGCTATCTTCAGTCTTCTTATATCGTCGTCTAGGTCTTTGCCGACTTTAAACTTTACATGAGAAAAGCCTGATTTTTTGGCCTTTAAACAAAGCTCATAAAGCTTTTCGTCTGAGTAACCGAGCCAACCGGCTGATGTATTGTAGCATGGGTAGCCCTCATCTAATAATATGCCTAATCTTTCTTCTCTTTTGTCAAATGATCTTTCTAAGATACTCAATGCTTCTTCTGGGTTTAAGGCATCAGTTAAATACCTAAAGTCGATAAGACCCACTATCTCCGCCGGAGACATATCATAGACAAGTCGCCAAACAGGTTTCCTTTCAGATTTGCTCCAAAGGTCCCAAACAGCATTTACAACTGCTCCAGTAGCCAGGTGCAAGATACCCTTGTCAGGTCCCACCCACCGTAACTGACTGTCGCCAGTTATATGACGCCAAAATCGTCCCATATTTTCCGTGATCCATGATATGTCTA
>CACAPQ010000029.1 GCA_902534325.1 Paracoccaceae bacterium
AGCTTACCATTTTAAAGAGGGGTGACGCATATCACTTTGCGACTTCAGTGGGCCCAACTGAGCTTCTTATTATCAATTCGGGATTATTAAAGTATGTGATTTGTGGGCGTTCAGTCTCATTTATTCGCTTGAGTATTGTTTCTGCCAGAATTTGACCCATTTTGTAAGGATTTACTGCCATTGTTGTAAGGCTTGGTGTAACGAGTTTTGCATCCATAACGTTGTCAAAGCCTATAACTGATACATCCTTACCTGGTTGCAGGCCTTTAGATTGCAGTGCTAGGCAGGCGCCTAGGGCGACCATATCCCCATTGCAGACTAAAGCTGTAACGTCGGGGTGTGCAGATAACAAATCATGCAATCTTCCCACTCCAGACTGCTTTGTATCCTCAGAAGCCCAAATTACTTTCCAAGCAATACTATGTTTTTTTAAAGAAAGTTCATATCCTTGCACCCGATCTTGTCTGACATCAGAATTTGTATCACCTCCAAAATAAGCAATTTTAGTATGGCCTAAATTAATCAAGTAATCCGTTGCTATCTCTGTTCCCTCTGTATTTTTTATCCCAATATGATCAAAGTCGGCCCCTTTAATTTGGCGCAGAAACGTTATCGTTGGGATACTGTAATTTCGAAGAAGTTCGACGGTTTTTGAGGGTGTGTTATGGGCTGGAACCCAAATAAGTCCTCCGCGAGCGCTTCTAATAAAGGCTTCAATATTTCGTTTTTGCCGTTCTATATCATTTCGCGCATCTAGCACGGAAACAAAATACCCATTCCCCTCTAGGTAATCACTAACACCGCTGACAACTTCTGCATTAAAAGGATTTGCAAGTTCCTGAATAATCATGCCAATTTCAGGTCGCTCACCTGAGCGCATAGATATTGCACGGCCGTCGGGAATATAGTTCATTTTTTCAGCTGTAGACAACACCCGCTTCCGTGTGTGTTCTGAAATTCTACCTACACCACGAATAACTTGGCTTGCTGTTGCCACAGACACTCCAGATGCTTTCGCTAGAGTTTTTAATGTTGTTCGTCCTTTAATTTTCATTTCGAAGTTATTTTTTTACCTGTTCATTTGTCTTTATTCATCTGATTTATTTAATCTATTTACGTTCAGACACAATGCTCCAAAAAAAATGTTGACATGTGGTATAACGTTATATCAACATAAATAGTACATTTTGCAAATTTAATTTCAAATTTTGAGGTGATTAATTCGTTAATTGACAATATCTAACCAAAGGGGAGAAAGTTATGAACTTGAGACTAAAAATAGCCGGGGCTGTCTCAACGATCGCATTGCTTGCAACTGCGACATCAGCCATTGCGCAAGAAATACGCGTTTGGACAACAGAGACTCAGCCAGCACGCCTTGAGCGCCAACAAAAGATGGCAGCAGATTACGAGGCTTCAACAGGTGTCAAAGTGCAAATGATACCAGTAGAGGAAAGTGATTACGGTACCCGAGCAACGGCAGCCTTCGCAGCTGGGGATCTACCTGACGTAATATATTATCCACTTTCATTCGCATTGCCTTGGGCTGAGGCGGGTATTCTGGACGCAGAAGCTGCACAAGAAGTACTTGATGATCTTGGTGCGGATACATTTGCTCCTGGACCGATAAGTATGGCAGCCACTCCAAATGGCATAGCTGGGGTTCCAGTGGATGGATGGACCCAGATGGTAGTTTACCGAAAAGATTTGTTCGAAGCTGAGGGACTGGCAGCACCAACAAGCTATTCGAACGTTGTTACGGCTTTGGAAAAATTACACAATCCACCAGAAATGTATGGTTTTGTAGCAGCAACAAAAGTTGACGAAAACTTTATGAGCCAAGTTTTAGAACATGTTCTTTTGGCGAATGGGGCAACACCAGTTGATGCAAATGGTTTTTCAGGTTTTGATGAGAAGAAAACTATTGAAGCTCTGGAATTTTATAAAACGATAGCCAAAGCATCTCCAGCGGGTGAGCTATTCTGGAAACAATCACGCGAACTTTACTTTGCTGGTAAAGCTGCAATGATTATTTGGTCACCTTTTATCATGGATGAATTGGCTGGTTTAAGAGACTCTGCTCCACCTACTGTAAATGATGATCCAACGTCTCGAGAGCTTGCGAAGGCTACGGGTTTTATCACCAACTTTTCAGGTCCATCTAATCCTGAAGGCGCAGCATGGGCTGCCTCAAGCTATTTTGGGATTACTTCTGATGCAGATACAGAAGTTGCACAGGATTTTGTCAAATTTGCCGTAAGTGATGGGTATATGTCTACGTTGGCGATTGCGCCTGAAGGTAAATTCCCAAGCCGAAATGGAACATCCGCTAACCCGTCTGAGTTTATAGATGGCTGGTCTAAGTTAGATGTTGGGGTTGATCGTCGCGCACCACTTTCTGATCTCTATGATGCAGATGTAATTGAAAACATTGTAGCTGGTTTAGGAGTTGCTCAAAGGTGGGGTGTTTCTGAGGGTCAATTAGGATTGGCTTCAAAAATAATCAACAGTCAAGTTATCAACCGCATCGTGCGTCAGCATATTGATGGAGAAATTGATGCCGCAACTGCTGTTGCTAATATGAATGCTGAACTGGCGAAGATTGAGTAATTGAGTTCAATGCAATAATATACTAGGTAGCACTGTTAGTGCTACCTAAACCTACCTTTCTATTCAAAAAAATAAATTCTGTGTGGATCTTAAATGCAAAATGCTGCACCTAAAACTCTAGGGCCGCTTTCTAGACGAGAGGCTAGATTTGCCTGGACGCTTTTGCTACCAACAATTTTGTCAGTGGCACTCGTCATTGTTTTGCCACTGATGGCGATATTTTGGATTAGTTTTAAACCGATTGCTCTCGAAGATTTGCGTCCTGCAAGTGCTCTGGTGCGAGAACAACTTAGAGGAAAGCCAAAGCAATCAGGCGACGCTGCTATAATTCGTTACAAAATCCGGAACTCAAGCCAAAAGGATCCTATTTTTGGCGTAACATTGGCAGATGAAATCCCGTCAAGTCTTGAAGTTATTACAGTAGACAAACGCTGTTCCTTAAAAGGAAAGAATTTAAATTGCAGTCTTGGCGCATTTGAAGGAGGTCAACGCGAAACTCTCGAGATCAGAGTCATAGCAAAACAAGATTATTTCGGTAATAATTTAAAAATCACTGACAGTATTGCTAAGGTAACTGGTCGAGGAGAAAACATCCTCACAAATTTTAACTTTACCTTGAAAAACTTTGTACATGTATTTGACTCTGCTGAATTTTGGACAGTCATATACGCTACATTGTTTTATACCGTTTTTGGAACAATTGGTGCTATAGTGGTGGGTTTGTTTACAGCCTTGCTGCTGAATATAGATTTTCGGGGAAAAGGTCTGATACGAGGGCTGTACTTATTCCCATATGTCGCGCCAGTGATTGCAGTAGCTTTTGCTTGGGTTATACTTTTTGATCCATTTTCTGGCTCAATTAATGCGTTGTTGGTGCAAATGGGAATTGTAGACACCCCAATTAATTTTTTTGGGCAAAAGCCCTATGCACTGATTATGGTTACAGTATTTGAAATCTGGCGCTATTTTCCACTTTCCTTCTTATTTATTCTTGCAAGAATGCAGGCCATTGATGTTGAAATGTACGAAGCCGCAGACATGGATGGGGCCAGTCCCTTTCAGATTTTTTGGTATCTTAGCCTTCCAACCCTTATGGGGATTTTGAGCATTTTATTTTTGTTGCGTTTTATTTGGACGTTCAACAAATTTGATGACATTTTTCTTCTGACTGGAGGGTCAGCAGATACTAGGACCCTCACTGTCAACGTTTACGAACAGGCCTTTGCAGTTTCAAATATAGGTGCCGGTGCTGCAGTGGCTGTTGTGATTTTTATCTTTCTACTTTTCTTTTCAATTTTTTTCTTTCGTTTTTTCAATCGGGAGGAGGGCCTTTGAATTTGAGTAGAAACAGTTATGTTCTTACGCTCTGCCTTGGTGGAATGTGGAGTATTGTAATATCAGTTTTAGTTTCGGTGGCTATGTCATTTTTGACTGGAATAGCGTTTAAACCGAATTTAACCAATTCTGCTGCTTTAGGGGCGATAGCAGGCTTATTATTTTTGCACTTTAAAAGTAAGTCTATAATTATTCTTTTTACGATATTTGCGTGCTTTTTACTTGAGTTTCCGGATAAAGAAATAATCTGGATTTCAGAGGATGCAACAAGACTGCAAAAAATATTGACCTACACAATTTACTCGATGGTTCTAGTGCTCCCTTTAGCAACTATGTTGAAAAGCTTAGAACCTGGAAAGGTTGATAGGTTTGACTTCGAAACCTCCATTATAAGGTTCCTTATTGGTGTGGGCTTTATAATTTTCACTGTTGCAGTCTTTATTCCATTTTACGTAATGGTAATGACCAGCTTGAAGAGCCAGCAAGAACTACTTTTAAACCCGTTGAATTTTGGGATTGATTTTTCAAAAGGTTTGGGACTTTTCAGGAGTTATTACGAGTTATTTACTGATTTCAACTTTGGTGATTATCTTTGGACTAGTCTCTTAGTTTCCGTACTAACTGTTATAATAACTTTGGCATTTGCAATCCCAGGTGCTTATGCTGTTGCTCGACTTAAATTCAAAGGCCGTTCAGTTTTCAGTCAAACGATTTTACTAATCTATATGGTGCCGATGATTGTTCTCGCCTTACCTATTTACATAGGTTTTTCAATGGCAGGTCTGCGCAATACTTTGATAGGTATCGTACTGATCTACCCCGTAACCACAATACCCGTTGCTCTGTACATGTTACAAGGATATTTCCGGGGTCTACCAGCCGAGATTGAAGAGGCAGGCTTGATGGATGGCCTTTCCCGTTTCTCGGTAATCAGGCGCATTACTTTACCGTTAGCTTTACCTGCTCTTGCTTCTGTTAGCTTATATGTTTTTATGATTGCTTGGAATGAGTTTCTATTGGCACTTATGCTCTTGGATGATCCTGCTATATTTACTCTTACTAGAGGTGTTGCATCACTAGACTCCTCTGAAGTGCCCAGGCAACACCTTATGGCGGGAGCTGTAATTTCCACTCTGCCGATTTTGATCCTCTTCTTGGCATTGGAGCGTTTTATGACAAAAGGCTTGGCTGTTGGGGGTGTAAAAGGATAATGAGAAAAGAAAAGATCTTTCTTGATCAAAAGGCCCAAGAAGTTTTGGAGGGAAACGATAAAGGTGGTTATACAATTCCTACGGCTGGCCTCTACCCTTATCAGTGGAACTGGGATAGCGCTTTTGCTGCTTGGGGCTTTTCGGTCTTTGATACCAAAAGAGCTTGGCGAGAAATTGAAACACTCTTCGCTGGGCAATGGCCTAATGGGATGCTCCCTCATATACTTTTCCGCCAAAATGATCCAGATTATTTTCCAGGACCCACGGTGTGGGGTACGGAAGGAATAGGACCAATCTCCTCTAGTGGTATAAGCCAGCCACCTGTTGCCGCGACGTTCATTAGAGCAATTTGGGAAAGAGATCAACAAATTGGTACGGATCACTTACTATCGCTCCTGCCAAAAATTAAGGCATGGCATAAGTGGTTTATGAATTGGCGTATTTCTCCAGAAGGAGCAGTTTTCGTTACGCATCCATGGGAGGCTGGTAGAGACAATAGCGCAGACTGGGATAGTGCTATGGCTATGATTATTCCAAAAGGTATAGGGGAATATAAACGACGTGATACCAGTCACGTAGATCCTTCTATGAGACCCACGAAGGCAGATTATGACCGCTATCTCTGGCTTGTTCAGAGGGGAAATCGATTAGGTTGGGATGAGACGCGTATGGTTGAGGAGCAACCATTTGCTGTAGCGGACCCAACACTAACTTTTATATTATTGAGAGCTAATAAAGATTTAGCTGTTATGAACAAATCTCTAGGATTGCCCACCGAGGAAATCGATCGTTGGAGCAGAACATTAGAAATGGGCTGTGAATCTCTTCGCCACCCAGAAAGTAATCATTTTAATGCCATTAATCTGAAAAGTGGGGAGCACACTGGCTACCTGACGAGTGCATCGTTTCTATGTTGGTATGCTGGTATACGTGACAAAAATATGTTGGATATATTAAAAAGAACTCTAATCGATAATCTTTATCCAGTTCCAAGCCTTGATAGTAGATCTAATAAATTTGATGGATTACGATATTGGCGTGGTCCCACCTGGCCAGTTTTGAATGCGCTGATTGGTTTAGGTTTGTCTGATATGGGTTATGAAAAAGAGGCTGAAATATTGCGATCGAAAACGAGGGACTTAATCAGCCAGAATGGATTTGCTGAATATTTTCACCCAAAGACAGGCGCACCCGGTGGTGGAGAAGCTTTTTCCTGGACAGCAGCTGTCTGGCTGGCTTGGGCTTCACCGAGTGTTGGAGAAAAGTGATGGGTTCCATAAAACTCAACTCCATCGAAAAGTGGTTTGATCAGTTACAGGTTATTAAGGGAATTGATCTAGAAATAATGGACGGTGAGTTTGTTATTTTAGTCGGACCTTCGGGTTGTGGTAAGTCCACACTTCTGAGAATGATTGGTGGTTTGGAAGAAACCTCTCGTGGCTCTATTATTTTGGATGATAATGATGTTACTGACCAACCTCCATCGAAACGTGGCCTGTCTATGGTTTTTCAGTCATACGCCCTTTATCCACACATGACTGTACGTGAGAACATGGGTTTCAGTCTAAAGGTTGCAGGAGTTCAAAAGGAAGTTGTAGATGATAAAGTTGGTCAAGCCGCACAAATATTAAAACTTGAAGATTTGCTTGATCGTCGACCTAAGGATCTTTCTGGCGGTCAAAGGCAACGCGTTGCCATCGGCCGATCTATTGTAAGGGCGCCCACTGCTTTTCTTTTTGATGAACCACTTTCAAATCTAGATGCATCTCTTCGTGTGGAAATGCGTTTAGAATTGGCAAGGCTGCATCAGACTTTGAAGACTACTATGGTTTACGTAACTCATGACCAAGTCGAGGCTATGACTCTTGCAGACAGAATAGTAGTACTAGAGTCTGGACAAATAGCGCAGATAGGGACACCAAAACAATTATACGAGCAACCGGCTAATCTATTTGTGGCGCAATTTGTTGGTTCACCTAAAATGAATCTCATTTCCAGACAAGTAGCACAAAGTGTCACAAAAAACGATAAGATTTTGGAAGTTTTATTCAAAAACAAACAGGCTGAGAATATTGGAGTTAGGCCTGAACATTTTAATCTTCAGCGTGGTCAAAAAAAAGGCTTTTTGGGAAGTGTATCAGTTATCGAATATTTAGGTGCTGATTGTTTTGTTTTTGTCAATTGTGGAGAACTAGGAACAATAAATGTTCGTGTAGAAGGTTCAGAGCAATATATGATTGATGAAAAAGTATCGGTTACCCCTATACTTGAACATGTGCATTTTTTTGATCAGCAGGGAAATCGTCTATAATGCCTAAATCCACTCTCATTGTTTATGCTCCCAGAAGATAATTTTTTTTACTAAAGTTTGACGTTTTAAAATAATAATAATTGAGTAGATTGGCTTTACTGGAGATGTAGAATGGATTGGGATGAGCGATATTCAATAGAAGACTATTTGTTTGGTCAAAAACCAGCACAAGCATTATTGCGAAATGAGAAACACTTAGTATCAGGCGGTGAAACTTTATTGATTGCAGATGGAGAGGGAAGAAATTCAGTTTACCTTGCAAAAAAAGATTTCAAAGTTACATCATCGGACAGCTCGGTGGTTGCTCAGCAAAAGGCTAAAACACTGGCCGATAGTCATGATGTAAAAGTAAATTTCAAGTTAGAAAACTTCTTTGATATTGACTGGTCAAAAAAACAGTATGATAATATTATCGGCATATGTTTTCAATTCATCCCACCCGAATTAATTGAAGAAGTATTTATGGGATTCCGCTCAGCAACAAAAAAAGGCGGAACAATCTTGATCCATGGATATACTCCAGAGCAAATACATTACGGAACTGGCGGTCCAAAGGACGTTTCTTTAATGTATACAAAAGCGACTTTTACCCGTTCCTTTACTAATTCAGAAATCTATTTGCTGGAAGAATATGAGGCTGTTATATCAGAAGGTCCTGGCCACAATGGAAAGTCCGCGATGATCGATTTTGTTGCAAAGTTATAAGCGTTAAATTTGCGGAAACGACCGAATTCGGGTTGCTACTAAAATAATATCACAAACTTATATGCTTTCTCTCATTTTTCGGATGTGCCGGAAAGATTTAATACAGAGGTATGTGTGAAATCCTCCAAAAATTAATAAAAATAGTTTTGATAGATCGGCCCAGAAATTATTAAAAACTATGCCATCCCCAAGCAAAGTTCTAATTAAATCTAAGCCCCCAATAAACATTACCAAACCTACAATTACGGCTAAATGCATAAAAAAAGATTTTCTATGCTCATACTTAATAGCAAGGTATCCCAAGATGAGCATTGGTAAGCCAATCGCAGAGGGTATTAGAGATGTAAGAGATTGGCTATCGCTTACGATAGTAACAACACATCCCCAGATTGTCATTGCCAAACCAATGGCTAAGGTGAATTTTTCAACCTTCTGACCGGCAAACGTAAATTCATTATCTGACATTATTTAGCTTTCTTATAAATTTGATTTTTCTGCCTGGAACGATTTTCTTGGTAACGATAAATTTAGTATTTGAAGAGGAAATGACAAATTATAGTTTTCTCATCATTTGTTTGGTATTTTTAAAATATTGAATTTTCTAATTGTTAGGCTAACTCCCAATGAAAGTTGTATTTGGCGATTTTGCTTTTTGGCAAATTAAGCATGCTTATTTTTTCTGTTATAAACATTTTATTGAGGAGAAAACATTTTGACTTCCAATTTACTTTTCGGATCCATAGGAGTTTTGGTTGAAACGTCAGAATTACAAAGACAATCTTTTAATCGAGCATTAACCATGAATGGTGTAGACTGGAATTGGAATATTGGCACTTATTGTGATTTGTTAAAGGAGCCTGGAGGTAAAAAACGATTATCAGAATATACCAACAACCAACTCAGTGCTGAAAAAGTAGAGCAAATCCATATAGATAAACAGAGCGTTTTTGAAGAATTGATTAGCGCCGGTGTGGAACCTAGACCTGGCTGTGTCGAAGCTCTAAAAAAATGCAAAGATAATGGTGGAAAAGCTGGCTTTGTAACCACCACAACAACATACACAATTGATATCATCAAGAAGTCTCTTTCAAGCTATATTAATTTTGAAGATTTTGATATTATAACTTCATGTGAGACAGTTTCAAAACCAAAGCCTTCACGAGACATTTATGAATATGTATTGTCTGAGTTGAAGATAGATGCAGCTCAGACATTAGCTATTGAAGATACAAAAGCCAATCAAAACGCTGCTACAAACGGTGGGCTAAAATGCTATCTTTATCCAGGCGAATACTCGGTTTTTAATTATAAAGATACCAAAGATTTGAATTTTATTTCGGATGGGAGAATGCTTCCATCTTTACTATCAGATTAATTAAATTTCACTAAGTCTTAGGATTGAAACATTTAAAAAGATTTAAGTTATTTATATAGAAAACTATTTTAGGAAAAAACATTGGCTTGGATTATAACTAAATACCTTACTACTGCATTTATAGTCGTATTAATATCAGAAGTAGCCAAAAGAAGTGATAGGTTAGGAGGGCTAATTGCGGCCTTGCCTCTGATAACTGTTATGGCACTAGTCTGGTTATATTTGGAACAACAAGGTTATCAAAAAATAGCTAATCACGCTTGGTATACTTTTTGGTATGTTATTCCAACACTTCCGATGTTTTTAGCTTTTCCCTTTATTTACAAATTCATCGGTTTTTGGCCGTCATTGTTGATTTGCATTGTAATTACTGGGCTTAGTTTTGTTTTGTTGGCTTTTATTGTAAAGCCTTTTGGGATCAATCTTCTTTAAAATTTTAAACCTCAGTTAAAATTTTGTGGATAATGGGGTTTACAATGTTTGGATGTGTCAAAGGCGCCATATGTGCTCCTTCAGTGTATGAGTGAAATGTCCAATTCGACATTGTTTCCTCGAAAATAGTTACGATTTTTCTAATAGAGTTTACAGTTTGTTCACTGAATAAAATATGAGTATTTAGCGGGAGAACATCTCTCCATTCTTCAAGTGTAGTTGTTTCATTTATAACGCAATCAAATTCATGAAAATTAGGTTTCAAGGCTTCTGTGAATTTTTCTCGGCGGAGTTCATCCATTTTTTTCCAGGCCCCAGATCCATTCCAATAATCTGCAAATTGTTCAGCGGCTTGCCACCAGGTCTCCTTAAAAGCATTAGCTTTGATAATATCTCTTATATTCAGTACTTCTTGATAGCTGTCGGGATCAGAGTGGTTCTTCAACAAATAGAATGGGTTCGGTTCAATCAGTACAAGTTTTTTTATCTTTTCCGGGTATTTTTTCGCAGCCATCATGGCCACGCTTCCTCCAAAGGAATGCCCAACTATTGATATACTTTCGTTTTGATCAAAAAAAACCCTAAGCAAGTCCACCTGATCACTCAAAGTTTGATTGCGGTTTTTAGACCATTTAGGTGAAGATCCATATCCAAATAAATTTGGTGCAATAACTTGATAGTGTGGAGATAAATACTCTATTAGTTTCCGCCATTGCTTATTCCCTGCTACCGTCGAGTGTATAAGCAAGACGGCGCTACCGTGACCATCTTCAATGAAGTCAACTTTCACTTAGTCTCTCCGCTGTGGAAAAAATTGTAATTGAGTTTATAGAAACAAAGATTTTACCCATTCAAGCCGCGAATTTCCAAAACTTTTTGCGCTCTATTAGGGTAATCAGTTATAATTCCGTCTACCCCTGCATCAATCATATTTTCCATGTCTTCTATTTCATTAACAGTCCAAGTGCATACAAGTAAACCCAGGCTATGGGCCTCTTTTACCAATTCCGACGTTACATCTTTAAAATATGGGCACCACATTTGACCTTCCTGATTGGCGATGGCTTTTGGTATTGAAGTTTTGAAAGAAGAAAAGTCTGGAGTTATATCTTCTGAAGCCGGATCTGAGGTTTCATCACAGTTCTCAGGTAGTTGTGATAGGAAAGAGCGTGGGATTTCAGGAGCTAATCTGTGACACTCTTTAAGCAATCCCCAGTCAAAACTATGCAAAACAGTTCTGTTGCCAAGATTTTTCTTTCTTATTTCATCTACTATTTGGCTAACTATTTTAGTAACTTTAAGAGATCCATATGACTTTATTTCCATTAAAAGGAAAAGGTTTTGGCCTTTTGGTAAACAAGCTAAGTCCAAAAGTTCTGATAATTTTGGAATGCGAATTCCAGATAGAAATTCTTGCTCGGGATAGTTTGCCCCATATATTGAACGACTATCTAAACCGCCAACATCAAACTGTTTCAGCTGGGCTAATGTCAGTTCACTAATCTTGGGGCCATTTTCTCCTATCCATTTCCCATTGTAATCTCGTGTTGAGCTGCCTGAAAGCTGATAGTCATGTGTAATTACAGGTACGTTATCTTTTGAAACCAAAACGTCAAACTCTAATGCCGTCACGCCTAAATCTAATGTGAATTCAAAGCCTTCTATTGTGTTTTCAGGCATTAAGCCTCGGGCTCCCCTATGCCCAATCAGGCGGATAAGGCCAGGACTTCCTTTAAAACCGTTTAATTGAGGGAAATCTTTCAATGACCTGGCCTTTTGAGATGGAAATTTTCATTGCCACTTTTACGAATAGTATAGGAGATTAAATATCTCAAGGTTCAAGATAGGAATAGAATATTGAGCTAGAGATATAATTTTTATAGGTTTTTTTAAGACTTTTCTAAAAGGAAGAAATATGGAAAATGATTTGAGCATGGGTGCAGCCTGGATGAATGGAAAAGTATTACCTATTTCTCAGGCCATGATACCGGTAAATGATTGGGGTTTGGTTCACTCTGATATTACATATGATGTTGTACCAGTAATAGATGGAGCCTTCTTTAGGTTTGATGAATATTTGGCCCGTTTTTTATCTTCGATGGAAAATTTGCATCTCGACCCTGGGATGACAAAATCAGATATCCAGAAAGCCCTTCGCCAAATGGTTGGTAAGTCAAATTTGAGAGATAGTTATGTCGCGATGGTGTGTAGTAGGGGTAAACCAAAAATAGCTGGATCAAGAGATCCCAGAGATTGCGGAAATCATTTTTTTGCTTGGTGCGTGCCTTATGTACACATAATTAAACCTGAAATTGTAGAGCAAGGAGCGACTGCATGGATTGCTCAAAACGCATACAGAATCCCTGAAAATAGCGTTAATCCACGCGTAAAGAATTATCATTGGGGAGACTTCACTCAAGGTATCTTTGAAGCAAAAGATAAAAATTATGAGACTGTTATATTGTTAGATTATTATGGAAATGTAACCGAAGGCCCTGGTTTCAATGTTTTTGCTGTCAAAGACAAAGTTTTGATAACACCTGATAGGGGTGTTTTGGCTGGTGTAAGCAGAAAAACGGTTCTGGAGATGGCTGAACATCTTGGCATAAATACTAGCGTACGTTCCTTGAGTGTTGAGGAACTTTTGGAGGCCGACGAGGTTTTTCTATCCTCTTCAGGAGGAGGAGTTATTCCAATAATTCGTGTAAATGAAACGATTTTTGGAAATGGTGCTAGTGGCCCTATTTCAGTTCAATTAAATGAAACATATTGGAAATGGACTACCTTAGAAAAATACAGGGACCCAATTGATTACACGTTATGATTAAGCCTCTTAATCCAAGGGATTGAATAATGGCTTTTCTCCGAAAATAGCTCCGCGCTTACAGTGCCCCTCTAAGTCAAGCGCATCTTGAAAATTGTCAACCACGAGATACTGATATTCTACATTAGCCCGAATGTATTTTTTGGTCATTTGGTCTAAGGTTACTGAACCGTCTTTAAATTTATTCAGTTGAGAGTTAGTAAGAGAAGGAATGACAATTCTATTGGCTAAAAGAGAACAGAATTGGTCACTTGCAGCTCTTCCACTTGCGTGACTGTTGAGCCGGGTGATCAACCCAAATTTAGTTTTTCCGGCTCTTTGTGCTTTATCTAAATCTTTCCCTGCCGTGTTTACATAAAGCAAAGTTTGCTCATCCCAAATTACGTAGATGCCTGCTGCTATTGCAGGAAAATTTTTTTTTGGCCAGTGTTTAAATTTAAATTTTTTTGAGAAAGCATTTTTTAACAAATTAGTAACTTTAGGTTAATCAATTAATTATTGAAATTTTTAAATGTAGGCATAGGGTCACCTGGTAGTTTTTTTGCGTTGTAGAAGCCACGTGCAATTGCCCTGGCCATGCAAAGGCTGGCAGCATGGCAAATTTCTGCAAGATCGTAAATCTCATCTTTTAAAGGCAACTCTTTGGTTGAACTGGCAAATATCAAGTCCCCATCAAAGGGAAGATGGGATGGCACAATTGCCCGTGCAATTCCATCTTGTGATGATGTTGCCAGCCTTTGAGCTTGTGCTTTTGTTAAGTCGGCATCCGTAGCAACAATGCCAATTGTTGTGTTAGCTCGATCTTCTAATGGGAATAATTCTGGCCTTTTAAATGATTTTGCATAACCGCCTCCACTGGGTGCCTCAAATCCTCCAAATTCATCACCAAATTCGAATGGTGCTGCCCAGAAATGTCTTCCTGTGTCATCTGTTGCGTCACCTACAGGATTTGCTGCTACCAGAGCACCTACTGTAATACCATTACTCAACTTGAAAGATGCTGAACCTAAACCACCCTTCATCGTTCCTCCCTGTGCACCGCACCCGGCTCCAACACTGCCAAGTTCGAAATCAGGGTTTAAATTTTCATACGCTTGTTTACCTAAATTAGGATATGGGTTTTTAGCCCATTTTTTTTTGCCGCCATTACTTAGGTCAAATAAAATAGCCGATGGTACAAGTGGAACTATATGTCCGGCAACTTCCAAACCTTTGCCATTTTCCTTTAATTTATCTACAACTCCAGAGGCAGCGTCTAATCCAAAAGCAGATCCTCCTGATAATACTAGAGCATCAACTGCTTTAATCGTTTTGTCTGGTGCAAGTAAATCTGTGTCGCGTGTTCCTGGCGCTCCTCCCATTACGCAATACGAAGTAACTAGTGGTTGATCTGCTGTAAGAACGGTTACGCCAGTTTTTATGTTTTCATCTTGTGCGTTTCCTACGAGAAGGCCTCGCACATCAGTTATCAGATTTTTTGGTCCTGGTTGCATCATTAAATACACCGCCCTCCGTCAACCTGCATACAAACACCGGTTACCATGCTTGCCTCATCTGAAGATAAATAGCAGGCTGCATTGGCTATATCCTCAGGCTGAGCGAACCTTCCAAGCGGTATTGTTGAAAGAAACTTTTGCCTCATCTCTGGTGTATCTTCGCCCATGAAAGATGCAAGTAAGGGTGTTTCGCTTGCAACGGGATTCACAGCATTTACACGAACACCAAATGGCGCAAGCTCCACTGCCATAGTTCTAGTAGCGGTATTCATCCAGCCTTTCGAGCTATTATACCAATTTAAGTTTGGTCTAGGCGATACACCCGCCGTTGAAGCAATATTAAGTATAGAGCCACTACCTTGATTTTTCATGTTAGGAACGAAGGCTTTTGCCATTAAATAAACTGATTTGCAGTTAACGCGGAAAACGCGGTCAAAGTCCTCTTCGGTCACTTCGTCAAGTGGTGTGGGCAAGTGGGTAATACCCGCATTATTTACCACGACATCCACTTTCTCAAAACTTTCAAATATACTTTTCTGCAAATTTTCTACTGAGTTTGCGTCACCAACGTCGGCACTTACTGCTAAAGTTCTAGACCCTAGATTCTCTGAGAGCTCGCGACCAGCATCCTCATTTATATCGACGATAATGACCTTTGACCCCTCCTCAAGGAATTTTTCTACTATTGCTTTGCCCAAACCCGAAGCGGCTCCAGTTACGACTGCAGTTTTGTTTTCTAATCGCATTTCATAGATTCCCTTTTTATTGATGATAGCTTGCAACAGTTTTCAAAGTTGAAAAACCAAAAAGAGCTTCAAAACCTTTCTCCCGCCCATGTCCTGAGAACCCGCGTCCCCCAAATGGAAGTTCGACACCACCACCAGCTCCATAATTGTTTATAAAAACCTGTCCTGATTTTAGTTTTTTGGCTAAACGCATTTGCCGAGCACCATCATTCGTCCAAATGCTTGCTACTAAACCATAATCCGTGCCATTTGCAATATTGATGGCTTCTTCCTCTGTCTCGAAAGGCATAATTACTTGGAGTGGACCAAATATTTCATCTTTAGCCAAAATATGGTCGTCAGAAACGTCAGCAAATAAGTGTGGGGCAACATAATGTCCTTTTTCTGGAGCCTTGCCATCTATTTCGCCTTGAGCGACTAAGTTTAGGTTCTGACCCTTGGATATGAAATCTTCTACAATCGATTTTTGCCTTTCAGATATCAGAGGACCCAATGCCCCATCTTCAATTGCCGGCCGGACGATTAATTCTTTGTACTTTTTGGACATACGATCAATCACTTCGTCATATCGAGAACGATGGACCAATATACGGCTGCTCGCAGAACAAGTCTGCCCTCCATTCTGGATCCCGGCATTTACAAGAAAAGGAAGTGCATTTTCCAGATTTGCATCTCCAAAAAATAATTGGGGTGATTTTCCGCCAAGCTCTAAAGTGACGGGAACAATATTATAGGCAGCAGCCGCTTGGACTAAACGGCCTGTTGCAACTGATCCAGTAAAACTTACGTGGTTTATGCCTTTGTTTGCGCAAAGGGCAGCTCCAGCGCTGGCTCCAAGTCCAGGTACTACATTAAGTACACCGGCAGGAAGGCCTGCCTCAAGGGCAAGATTGGCGAAAGTTAAAGCTGTCAAACAGGCTTCTTCTGCCGGCTTCAAAACGCAAGTGTTGCCCATTGCTAAGGCAGCGCCAACGGAACGACCTATAATCTGCATTGGATAATTCCACGGAACGATATGGCCTGTAACACCATGGGGCTCACGCAAAGTATATACCGTGTATCCTTCTAAATATGGTATTGTCTCTCCGTGAACTTTATCAGCTGCACCACCATAAAATTCCATATAACGGGCCAATGCCCTAACATCTGCCTGAGCTTGAGTAAAAGGTTTGCCAACATCTAGTGCCTCTAGTGTGGATAAAAGATCTATATTTTTGAGAATAAGCCTTCCCAAATTACTCAAAATTCGCCCACGCTCAGCCGCAGGAGTTGTACTCCAGCAATGGTCGAATGCATATTTTGCATTAGTAATTGCATCATCAATATCATCCTCATTTCCTGATGCGATTTCAGTTAAAATACTCCCATCAGATGGGTTTTTTAATTCTAACTTTTCGAGACTTGCAGAGTTGCGCCATTCTCCTCCAATTAAGCAACAAGATGTATCAAATGGTAAATGAGGAAGAGACATTACTTATAACTCCAGTTGAAAATTGGGCAATTTGGGTGCCGCGTTAATTAATGTTTGTGTATATGAATTTTGAGGTTGTTCCAAAATCTTTTTGGTAGATCCCTGTTCGATAATCTTGCCATCTTTCATGACTAGGCAACGATCAGTTATTGAGCGAATTACAGAAAGATCATGGCTAATGAATAGGTAACTAAGACCATATTCGGCGGCAAGTTCAGCGATTAGGTCTAAAATTTGTGCTCTGACCGTAACATCAAGAGCTGATACCGCTTCATCAAAAATTACAAGTTTGGGTTTTATGATCAAAGCGCGTGCAATTGCTATTCGTTGCCTCTGCCCACCAGAAAATTCGTGTATATACTTGTTTTTATCTGTAGCTGAAAGTCCGACATCTTCTAAAACTTTATCTATTTTACTCTCAATATTTTTAGATTCTGGAGAGTCTTTAATAAGGTAAAAAGGCTCTTTTATAAGAGTTGAGACTTTGTGTCTTGGATTGAAAGAGCCGTATGGATCTTGGAAAACGACTTGAATATTTTTCCTCGTTCTTGATGTGGCTTTCAAAATGTTTTGATTATCGACATTTATTTCACCTTTATAAATTGGCTCAAGACCAAGTATAGCCCTGGTAAGAGTTGACTTACCACAACCAGACTCGCCAACTAAACCAACCCTTTCGCCATTTTTAATATCGAATGAAACATTAGAAACTGCGGTGAAATAATCACTTTTTGAAAAAATTTTAGTACGCGCCAACCTATATCTGCAAGTAACGTTATTGACAGTTAAAAGAGAGTCAGAATTTACCTCTGTGACGGGCAAATTAACTGAATGCCCAGATGCTGCAAAAAGAGAACGAGTATACTGGTGTTTCATATTTTGAAACAAATTATCTGTCTCATCAATTTCAACAATTACTCCGTTTTGCATAACTGCTATCTCATCTGCCATATCTGCAACGACAGCTAGATCATGAGTAATTAAAACCATGGCTATATTATCTTCTGTAACTAATTTTTTGAGAAGTACGAGAATTTGGGCCTGGGTGGTTACATCAAGAGCTGTTGTTGGTTCGTCTGCGATTATAATTGAGGGTTTTAATGCAATTGCAATTCCAATAACAACTCTCTGACGTTGGCCTCCCGATAACTCATGTGGATAGCGTTTTTTCACTTCAGCTGCAGGACTTAAACCCACTCGCTCTAGAATTTTCAGAGTTTCTTTATCTGCGGATTTTTTATTTTTTGTACTGTGCAAAATAATTGTTTCGCTTATTTGATCTCCGACAGTTTTTACGGGGTTGAGTGCTGTCATTGGTTCTTGAAATATCATTCCTATTTTAGCGCCACGAACCTTACATAATTCAAACTCATCTTTTTTGGTTATCTCTTGATCATCGAAAAATATTTCTCCTTCCAATTTTGCGTTTTTGGGTTGAAGTTGGATTACTGAAAGTGCTGTCATCGATTTCCCAGAGCCACTCTCACCAGTTATCGCAAGAATTCGACCTTGATCCAGTCTGAATGAAATACCACCCAGTATGTTTTCTGTGCCGATTTTGAGCCTTAAATTTTCAACGGATAAAATACTCATTCGCGGGACTTTCGTACTCTTGGATCGAGAAGATCACGAAGACCATCACCAAGTAAATTAAGTCCCAAGACAGTTATGATTATTGCTGTTCCAGGAATAATTGCCAGGTGAGGAGCAAAGCTGACCATCGTTTGAGCGTCTGCAAGCATTCGTCCCCAGCTTGGAATAGGTGGTTGTGTTCCCAGACCCACGTAACTCAATCCAGCTTCTGCTAATATGCCCAGTGAAAATTGTATTGTACCTTGGACTATCAAAAGATTAGCAATGTTTGGAAAGATATGTTCGGCAGATATTCGCAAATCAGATTTACCACTTACTCGAGCCGCTAAGATAAATTCTTTTTGCCAAAGACTTAAAGCTGCTCCTCGGCTTACACGCGCAAATACGGGAATGTTAAATATCCCAATAGCAATAATTGCATTCATGGCACCAGCACCAAAAAGTGCTGTTATAAGGATTGCAATAACCAGAGATGGGAACGCAAATATCAAGTCATTTGTTCGCATTATTACTTCATCAATAATTGAATTTTTTCTAGTAGCTGCGACAAGACCAAGTGGAACTCCAATAAAAAAACCTATTCCAACGGCCAAGAGAGCTACGGCTAATGAAGTGCGAGCTCCGATCATAACCATTGATAAAATGTCACGTCCAAAATGATCGGTACCTAACCAATGCAGTTTATTTGGGGTCTGCAATTTATCAGGTATCGAAAGTTGAGTAATATCAAATGGGACCCAAAGAAAAGAGAGGCCAGCAGCGATTACAACCAATGCGCTTAGCAAAACGCCAAATATCAAGGAGCCGCTTCTCATACTCGGCGCCTTAATCGGGGGTCTGCAACTGCATATGTAACGTCAACGATGAAATTCACAGTTATTACCGCGAAAACAAGAAGCATTACTACGCTTTCAACTACAATTAAATCTCGTTGTGTTATGGCTTGAAAAACTAATCTTCCTAAACCAGGGAGAAAAAATACTTGCTCAATGATAATGGCACCCGCCATTAGGAAGGAAAATTGTAGTCCTATAATAGTTAGCACAGGGATAAGAGCGTTTCTTAAAGCGTGCCTCCAAATCACTGCTCTTTTCCCAAATCCTTTTGCCCGAGCTGTTCGAATGTAATCCTCCGATAGAGTTTCGATAAGAGCACTTCGCATTACTCGCGATAGTATAGATGCTTGAGGTAAAGCTAGCGCTATAGCTGGCAGTGTTAGAGATTTCATACTTTTAAAAATACCATTTTCCCATTCCACAAAGCCACCTGCTGAAAACCATCTGAGTTTTAAAGCAAAAATTACCACGAGTATCATGGCAAACCAAAAGTTGGGTATAGCTATTCCAAATTGTGTGGCTCCCATAACTACTAAATCGCCAGATTTTCCTCTTTGAGTTGCGGCATAAATACCGGCTGGAAATGCGATCAAAGTAGAAATTAAAAGAGCATAAAGAGCTAGCGGTAAGGAAACCCAAATTCTTTCCGTTACCATTTCTGCAACTGGACTGCGATAGGTGTAGGAAGTTCCAAAATCGCCTTGGATCATGCCAGTGACCCAAGTGAAATATCGTGATAATTTATCTTGGTCTAACCCCAGCTCTGCCCTTAAAGCAGCAATAGTATCTTCTTGTGCGTTAATGCCGAGCATGAACGACGCTGGATCACCGGGAGCTATTTCTACAACAGCAAAAATAATTATAGAGGCTAAACATAGACTTATTATCAGTGAAATAGCTCTTTTAAGAATGTATCGCAGCATCTTAAATTATCTAGAAAAGGTCAGCATTGGTCATAAAGGAGGCGAGGATATTTCTCCCCGCCTTCAAAATATTTTTGAAACTTAATCTGCCCAACTAACTCCTGTTAGGTCAGTAGCTTGCGTAGGTGCATTCTTCCAAAGCCCCCGAACTTTGGCATTTGCGACTGTAGTGAAAGCTAACTCAAAAAGATATCCATTCACATAATCATCTGAAATAATGCGTTGGGCTTTTTTCAGCATGCTGCTGCGCTTGGAAGGATCTGTGGTCCCATTCAATTCTGTCATAAGTGACTGAAATTCGGGATTATCATACTGGAAGTAATAGTCAGGTCTTGCATAGATCCCAATATCCATCGGCTCAGTGTGGCTTACAATTGTAAGGCCATAATCTTTTCCCCTGAAAACTTGCTCAAGCCATTGCGCCCATTCTAAATTGCTGATTTCAGTTTCAATTCCGACTGCACGCAGCTGAGATGCAATTATCTCTCCACCTCTTCTAGCATATGAAGGCGGTGGGAGTTTTAGGGTGGTTGTAAAGCCACCTGAAAGTCCTACTTCGGCTAGAAGTTTTTTGGAAAGTTCTGGATCATAATTTGAGTTGCCAGTTAAGTCCAAGTAATCCGGATTATGAGGAGCAAAGTGAGTTCCTATCGGGGTGCCATAACCAAACATCGCACCATCGATAATGGCCTGACGATCGATAGCATGGGCAATCGCCTTTCGCACTTTAACGTTATCTAAAGGTGGCATTTTGTTATTTGTTGATAAAATTGTTTCACCTTCTGTAGAACCTTCTAGAACTTGAAATCTTGGGTCAGCCTCAAACTGTGGTAGGTTCTCAGGTGCTGGAAACCCAGTAAAAACGTCAACATCCTGAGCCATAACTGCTGCAAATGCTGCTGTTGGATCTGAAATGAACTTAAAAGTAGCTTTTTCTAAAGCAGGCTGATTTCCCCAATAATCTGGGTTGCGAGATAATTCTATTCGATCGCCTTGAACCCAATTTTGAAAAGTAAAAGCACCCGTTCCCACAGGCTTATTCTTGATGCCTTCAACGCTCTCAGGTGCAACTATAACAGCATCACCCCAGGCCATATTAAACAAAAAGCTTCCATTAGGCTTGTCTAATGAAACTTTGACCGTTGTATCATTAACGACAGCAACATCAGTTATTCCAGAGAATAAAGCTTTTTGAGCATTTGTGCTGTCTTCAGCTCTAGCTCTATCAAGGGAAAATTTGACGTCATTTGCATCCATAGAAGTGCCGTCATGAAATTTTACTCCAGAGCGAAGTTTAAAAGTATATACAGTCCCATCACTGGAAATATCCCAAGACTCCGCCAAGCCAGCTATTATTGATCCATCTGACGCAAACCTAGTTAAGCCCTCAAAAACGTTTGAGTAAAGGACGCTGTCTATTGCACCAGCGGCTGCGCTGGTTGGATCTAGGTGAGGTGGCTCTAGCTGCATAGCAACCGTGATATCAGATTGCCCAGAAAGGCTAACTCCGGCACTTGCAAACACAGCTAATGTAGCAGCCGTGATTATTTTTGTTGGTTGAAACATATTTCTACTCCCTTTCTTGAGATCATTTTTATCCGCAGAAAATCATTTTGATGTTAAAATTTGTATCGGAAGCTTATACTAGGATTGTTATTTTTAAATGAAAAAAGCGACCTCTGATGTTTTTAATAACTTTCAAACAAGATAATTTGCCAAAGTTTTATCATAAAAGTACTGAAATCTAGCTAAATAACTAGATTTATTATTTTTTATTTTCCACATTTTGACTTGAAAATTTTTCTTTTTTTTAAAACGGTAGCCGTGTAGCGTTATCCAGACAACTTACAAAAGCAAAAATGGATAAAAGTAATCTATGGCGCTTGAGCGCTTCCGAAATTGTTAAAGCCACAACTGCTGGTGAGATACGTTCTATTGATGTCGTAACTTCAGTTATAGACAGAATGCGAAAGATCAATCCAAAGTTAAATGCTGTCGTTATCGATCTCTCAGAACAAGCGCTGGAAACTGCGGAGCATTTAGATCGAGACCGAGAAAATGGGAAGGAATGCGGACCTTTACATGGTGTCCCGATAACAATCAAAATAAACGTAGATCAGAAAGGCTATCCAACGTCAAATGGTGTTTCTGCTTTAAAAGACTTGATAGCACCTGATGATGCGCCCATTGTCAAAAACCTGAAAAATGCTGGGGCAATTATTATTGGTCGTACAAATACGCCAGAATTTTCTTTTAGAGCTGATACAGATAATGAACTCCATGGGAGAACAAATAATCCCTGGGGAGATCATGTTTCTGCCGGTGGCTCTTCTGGTGGAGCAGGTGCAGCTGTTATGTCTGGTATAGGAGCCATGGGCCATGGGAATGATATTGGAGGTTCGTTGAGATTTCCTGCGGCAGCAAATGGTGCTTTCACTGTTAAACCAGGTCTTGGTCGTGTGCCTGCTTGGAACCCTTCGCAAAATGCTGAGCGAGGAATGTTGGCGCAATCAATGTCTGTCCAAGGTCTTTTGACCCGCGACCCATTGGACTTGGATTTGGCTATGCCGATTTTATTTAAAAATGACCCTGTTGATCCCTTTCATGTTCCCTTGCCATATGACATGGGGTCTGACAGCCAAAAATGTAAAATTGCGCTGTCTCGGGAAACTCCAGGTTTTGAAACCCATCCAGAGATCTATAAGGGTTTAGAATTAGCAGCTAAAGCATTGCGTGATGTAGGCCATGAAGTTGTCGAAGTTGATCCGCCTTTTTTACTTGAAACCGCTTCTGCTGGATATAGGGCCTTAATGGGTGAGGTGAGTGAATTAATGGGTCCGGATATTAGGAAATTTGGCTCCTCAGAAATTAATCTAATATTTGATGAGTATTTCAAACAATTTAAGCCGTATACTGGGACTGAACTATTAAGGATACTTGCAAAGCGGAGTTATTATGCCAGGGAGTGGTCGGTTTTTTTAACTAAGTATCCATTAGTTCTGTGTCCCTTTTTACCGCAACCATTTTTCAAACCAGGAAGGGATTTAGAGGGCCAAGAAGGTGTTAGAGAAGTTTTAGGATCGGCTCTTTGGTCATATTCGATTAATTTTTTGGGACTTCCTGCAGGATGTTTCCCGACCCATCTTGTCCAATTAAAGCCAGGACCTCAGACAATTAATGTTCAGCTAATTGGGCAACGGTGGCGTGAGGATTTAATAGTAAAAGGTATGAATACTATTCGAAACCGATTAGGAACATTTTCGAATGAACTTTGGTCAATTATGGAAAAAAACAATTATTAATTTGAGTAGTAGATATGCCCTTCCCGCGATTTAATTTAGAGCATTTTGAAAATTCTTTGGGAGCTGAAAGAAAAAAACGGAGTACTGCACTTGACAAAATGTGCAGTGAAACAGGCTTTTTGGTTATAGAGGGTCATGGTGTTCCACAAAAAGTTATTGACCAACAATGGACTATTGTTTCGGAATTCTTTTCATCATCACTAGAAATAAAAAAGGAAGTTAAGGTGCCCTTTAAGGGCTATCCCTACGGATGGATTGGACCGGATCAAGAAGCTTTAGCAGCCTCAAAAGGTGAAGTCACTCCACCTGATTTGAAAGAGAGTTTTAATGGTGGACCATTAACTATTCCAAAAAATATCACAGATCCCGTAGCTTACCAGTTTTGTTATCAACCAACACTTTGGCCCCAAATAGATGGTTTTAGAGAAATTTGGGAGAGTTATTATTCTGAAATGGAAAATTTGGCAAAACGCATAATGTCTGCTTTCGCAGAAGCTTTAGATTTGGAACGTCACTACTTTGATGATTTTATAAACAATCCTATCTCAGCCTTGCGGGCTCTGCATTATCCTGAAGTAAAGAACAAAATATTTGCAAAACAACAGCGGGCTGGTGCCCACACGGATTATGGTTCTTTGACTATTTTACTTCCACAGGCTGACACTTCTGGTTTGCAAATAATGAAGAAGAATAGTTGGATTGACGTCCCGGCCATCAAAGGCTGTTTTGTTATAAACATTGGAGACCTTATGGAACTTTGGACTGGAGGCCGTTGGGTTTCAACGCTACATAGAGTTGTAGCAAAGCCAGATCAATCAGCTCGAAAGAGCCTTGCGTATTTTCACCAGCCAGATTGGGAAGCCATAATAAAACCAATAAAGTCAGATTCTGACGAAACGGTTGTGTCAGGTCCTTACCTAATGAATAAATTCAAGAGTACAAACCGCTAATTCAAAGAAATAGTCAGCCCGCTATACATGCTGACCTCCATTTATGAGAATTTCCGTACCAGTTATATAGCTAGACTGGGCAGAACACAGAAAATGGATTGCATTGGCCACCTCATTAGTCTGCCCAAGACGCCGCAAAGGCAGATTTTCAACAATTTTGTCGGTACCTTCACTTAAAATATCAGTTTCAATCTCGCCAGGAGCAATAGCGTTAACGCGCACCCCAATCGGACCAAAATCATTCGCCATTTCTCGCGTTAAAGCAACAAGAGCTGCCTTAGATGTTGCATATGCAGCCCCCGCGAAAGGGTGAATACGGCTACCAGCAATAGAAGTGACATTTACTACAACGCCTCTTGCTTTAGCAAGCTCATCTTTCAATCCACGTGCCATCACTACAGAAGCAAAAAAGTTAACATGGAATACCTGACCCCATATTTTCAGATCAGTATCGATAGTGTTCATTCTACCACCTGTTTCTGTTTTTGGAGAGATACCGGCATTATTAATTAAAGCGTGCAACCTACCGTTCAATTTACTTTTAATTTTCTCAGTTGCTTCAATGGTTTGATTGGGATCGGAGAGATCGACCTGGATGTGATTTTCACGGCCTCCAGGCCAAGGACAACGTTCGTCAAAGGGTTGTCTCGAACATGTCAGTACGCGCCATCCAGCATCACTAAACTTTTTCACAGTGGCATGGCCAATACCTCGACTTGCACCAGTAAGGACAACATTTTTTCTGTCTGCTCTCACAGCTTGGAAAACTCCATAAATTATTTCTTATAAAAATAGTAAGAATTTAAGAAAATTTCAATCCTATGATTTTAAATTCATTTTACGACCAATTTCGACCCGACATTTTAATACTTTAAATGATAGAAACTTAGACCAGCATTCCGCGCGCAGCTACGGATATTGTTTTTACTACTTTATTATTTTGAACCATAACTAATTCATCAACCATATTAACCGCCACACATACATGGTTAGGTATTACAGTAACTATATCGCCCACCACGG
>CACAPQ010000030.1 GCA_902534325.1 Paracoccaceae bacterium
GCAGCTATTAGCTTGTATGGTATAGTTGGTTGGTTAATAGCGCTGGAGAGAACTAAAAGTGTTCTTTTACTCCAGCTCTTTATGAATGGAGTAAATGTTTTATTAGACATTTGGTTTGTTTTGGGACTCGATTGGGGAATTGAAGGAGTGGCAGTTGCAACAGTGATTGCAGAAGTCTCAGCTTTAATACTCGGACTTTTCCTTTGTTATGATCGTTTCAAAGATAATTCGTGGCCAAGCCTCCAAGCGATATTTTCGACTGAGCGATTAAAAAATATGCTTTCAATTAATCTTGATATACTTCTTCGATCAATAATGTTGCATGCAATTTTTGTTTCCTTTCTTCTTTATGGAGGGCAATTTGGAGATGTAAAATTAGCAGCTAACCAAATATTGCTCCAGTTTCTTCATATTGCAGCCCATGGCCTGGATGGCTTTGCTTTTGCTGCTGAAACATTGGTTGGCCAGGCATTTGGTAGAAAAGACCGAAATATTTTGCGAAAAAGTGTGACAGTTACATCAAAACTTGCATTTTTATTATGCTTAATAATGGCAGTCATATTCTTTTTTATTGGCTCATCTTTAATTGACGTAATGACTACAGCCGAAGACGTCCGATCGGAAGCTAAGGGCTATATCGTTTTCATAGTTTTAGTCCCAATCTTGGGAATGTCAGCCTATATGTTAGATGGGATTTTTGTGGGAGCAATGAAAACTAAAGATATGCGCAATATGATGTTTATTAGCTTGATATTTTACTTTTTAGCTTTGATTTTGCTAGTGCCCCATTTTGAAAATAGTGGGCTTTGGTTGGCTTTGCTTATCTCATTTGTTGTTCGTGGAGTAACCCTTGCACTGCGTTACCCGAGCTTAGAAAAATCAATCTAGGAATTATTCTAAGTCCAATTTAATTTGTTTTTTGGAACAAAACTTGACCTTTTTATTAAAGTTCGTCATTTGGCAAGCATGTTAATTTTTAAGCTTTTCAGAAAAGACGAATGGCTAAAATTTAAAGCATCAGGTAAAACCGATGGTGCACCCATTGATGTTTCAGATGGTTTCATTCATTTTTCTAAGGCTAGTCAAGTAAAAGAAACAGCTGCAAAGCATTTTAAAGGCGAAAAAGATCTGTTTCTTGTTTCGTGTGATGCGGATAATTTGGAACCAGATCTGAAGTGGGAAATTTCAAGGGGAGGTGAACTTTTTCCTCATCTTTATCGCAAATTGGCGTTGAAAGATATTAAGGCCCGCTACGATATTCCTAAGGTAAATGGCCTGCATAAGTTTCCGGATATTATTTCATGAGTATTGTTGAAAGTGCAGGTTTAAAGTTATTAAGATTATCAAACCCGGAATTTGCACACAATGTAGCTATCAAAGCTCTCAATTTAGGGTTGGTTCCAAAACCTAAGACAAGAGTTTTTGAAAATTTAAAGACGTCAATTGGTGGTTTAGAGCTTGATAGTCCAATCGGTTTGGCGGCTGGCTTTGATAAAAATGCAGAAGCAGTTGATCCTTTGCTAAAATGTGGGTTTGGCTTTGTTGAAGTAGGTGCAGTTACGCCTGAAGGCCAACCCGGCAACCCCAAACCAAGGCTATTTCGATTGCCAAAAGATAAGGCGGTTATAAATAGATTTGGGTTCAATAATTTAGGAATGGATATCGTATCTGCGAGGCTAGCTAAACGTTCAGAAAAAGGAATTGTTGGGGTAAATCTCGGGGCAAATAAAGATAGTGACGATAGAATAAAAGACTATGTTAAAGTTTTGAAATGTTGTGGGCCTTTTGTCGACTTTGCGACGGTTAATGTTAGCAGTCCAAATACTGAAAATTTGCGAAATCTGCAGGAAAAAAGTTCCTTAAATAACTTACTTTATCAAGTTATGTCCAGCCGTGAAAATTTAAAAAATAAGGTACCAATTTTCTTGAAGATTGCTCCAGATTTATCTTTAAATCAAATTGATGATATTTCTGAAATTGCATTGAAAATGCAAATTGATGCAGTCGTAGCTACAAATACGACGTTAGATCATCAAGGACTGAAAAGTTATGTAAAAAATAAACAGGGTGGATTGTCTGGTAGGCCGCTGTTTTCAAAGTCTACATGGGTGCTTGCCAATTTATCGAGACGTTTAGAAAAAAGAATACCGCTAATAGGTGTTGGAGGCATCGCTTCTGCTCAAGATGCTTACATAAAGCTACTTGCTGGAGCCTCAGCCGTCCAACTGTATACTGGCTTAGTTTACAATGGAATGGGGTTAGTGACAAAAATAAATACAGGGCTCAGTGAAATTTTATCACAGCAAAATAAAGCTCATATATCTGGCATAGTTGGGTCTGAAACAGAGAAATTTTTGTAGGTATGATAGAAGAGGGGACATTTACGTCCCCAAATCAAAACTTAAAGGTTTGGATAAAGAGGGTATTTGGAGCAAAGGGTTGCAACCTCTGATTTAACCTTTTCCTCAACAGCGGAGTTACCTTCCTCGCCGTTACTGGCCAAACCATCAACAACCTCAATAATCCATCGGCCAATCTGGCGAAAGTCATTCTCATCAAAACCACGGGTTGTTCCAGCTGGTGAACCCAATCTGATCCCAGATGTCACTGCCGGTTTTTCTGGGTCAAAAGGAACGCCGTTTTTGTTGCATGTGATGTGAGCCCTTTCAAGAGCCTTTTCAGTTGCATTCCCTTTAACACCCTTCGGCCTTAAATCGACTAACAAAACATGTGTGTCAGTACCGTGTGTTACCGTATCTAACCCGCCCTTTATTAGCTCGTCTGACAATGCCTGGGCATTCTTAATTACTTGTTTGATATAATGCTTGAATTCTGGCCTTAGCGCTTCTCCAAACGCGACGGCCTTAGCTGCGATGACATGCATTAATGGGCCACCCTGAATACCTGGGAAAATAGCAGAATTGAATTTTTTTGCTAATTCAGCATCATTTGTGAGGATCATGCCTCCCCGTGGGCCACGGAGTGTTTTATGTGTTGTTGTGGTTGCGACGTGGCAATGTGGAAATGGCGATGGATACTCTCCAGCAGCTATAAGTCCAGCAAAATGTGCTACATCCGCTAAAACGTAAGCTCCTACACTATCGGCGATGCTTCTGATCTTTGCGAAATCTATTGTTCTGGGTATAGCCGACCCGCCTGCTATAATAAGTTTTGGATTATGTTCTTTTGCCAGTTCTTCAATTTGATCATAGTCGATCAGATTATCTTGTTTTCTAACGCCATACTGTACTGCATTAAACCATTTCCCTGATTGATTTGGCTTTGCACCGTGAGTCAGGTGACCCCCTGCGTCTAGTGACATCCCTAAAATTGTATCGCCGGGTTGTACTAATGCTGTAAATACGCCTTGATTAGCCTGACTTCCAGAATTTGGCTGAACATTCGCGAAATCGCAGTTGAAAAGTTTGCAGGCGCGTTCTATTGCAAGGTTTTCAGCAACATCCACGTACTGACAACCACCATAGTATCTGCGTCCAGGATAACCTTCAGCATATTTATTTGTCAGAGCACTACCCTGCGCTTCCATAACGGCTGCTGAAACAATATTTTCGGATGCAATTAATTCAATCTCATCCCTCTGACGGCTTAGCTCCGAAGAGATAGATGCGAATAATTCAGCATCGCTCTCTGCTAAAGTGTCAGTAAAAAAGCCACTATTGTTATTAAGTTGATCTAACATCTAAAATTCTCCCGAGTCGAAGGTTTGCAAGTCGGTCCATTACATCAAACAACGTTTGTAAAAAAGCCTAAAAATTAATTAGTGAATGAAAATAACATGTCATCACTGGTACTTCTCGCAAACTTATGCTTGTCTACAATGTAAATGGATTTCAAAAAGATTAAGTCAAATGGGTCAAAAAATTGCTTTTACATCCAGTGAAGAAAAAATTGCCACTGAAGCTATGGATACGCTTATTAAGCTTTATGATAACTGTGCTTTGGAAGAAGCAGACGTAATCGTTGCGCTTGGTGGCGATGGTTTCATGTTGCAAACCCTTCACAATACTCAAGATTTATCAGCACCGGTTTATGGAATGAACCGTGGAACGGTTGGTTTTCTTATGAACGCTTACGATGAAAAAGGCTTAATTCAGCGATTGGAAAGCTCAATAGAGGAAAAACTAAACCCATTGAGGATGGAAGCGATTACTACCGATGGTATTGTGAAAACAGCCTTAGCGATCAATGAAGTTAGCTTGTTACGTGCTGGACCACAGGCAGCTAAGTTATCGATTTCAGTTGATGGAAAGACTCGTTTGTCAGAGTTAATCAGCGATGGTGTGTTATTGTCTACACCTGCGGGAAGTACTGCGTATAACTATTCTGCAACCGGTCCAATTTTGCCAATCGGTTCTGATGTTTTGGCTCTTACTGCGCTGAATGCTTTTCGTCCACGAAGATGGCGTGGCGCTTTGATACCTAAAAGATCAAGGGTCGAAGTGGTTGTGTTAGAGCCAGAAAAAAGACCTATTATGGCAGATGCTGACAGTAGAAGCGTAAAAAACGTAGCGCAAGTTAATATTAGTAGTGCTGATGATATTCAACATCAAATACTTTTTGATCCGGGCCATGGTTTGGAAGAAAGGTTAATCTCCGAACAATTCAATTAAGATAGAAAAAGATGAAAGAATTATACTGCATATCCAAGAGACTGCAATGAAACTTTTATCTCATCTAAAATTGTTGGATCATCAATTGTTGCTGGCATTTTGAATTCCTGACTGTCAGCAATTTTGACCATAGTGGCGCGTAAAATTTTTCCTGATCGAGTTTTTGGTAAACGGGGAACTATTGTTGCTAGTTTGAATGACGCCACAGGCCCAATTTGATTGCGTACCAATTTAATACATTCACTTACGATTTCTTCATGTGGTCGGTTAACGCCTTTAGTTAAACATAAAAAACCCAAAGGAACTTGGCCTTTAAGTTGATCTGAAACGCCGATAACAGCACACTCTGCTACGTCTGCGTGATTAGATAAAGCTTCCTCCATGGCTCCTGTTGATAACCGATGGCCAGCAACATTTATCACGTCATCTGTTCGAGCCATTATATAAAGGTAGCCTTCATCATCTATCAACCCGGCATCTCCGGTTTCGTAGAACCCTGGAAATGTAGCGAGGTAAGATTTTTTGAAGCGTTCTTCGGCGTTCCAAAGCGTTGGTAAACTTCCCGGTGGAAGTGGCAGTTTTATAGCGACTGCTCCCAATTCACCATTGGATAATTCATTTCCATCATTATCTAATATTTTAATATCGTAGCCTGGCATAGGCACTGATGGGCTTCCAACCTTTATTGGAAGGCTCTCTATTCCCGTTGGATTGCCAACAATTGTCCAGCCAGTTTCGGTCTGCCACCAATGGTCAATCACTGGTACGCCCAATAGATTTTGAGCCCAATTTATCGTATCAGGATCGGCACGTTCTCCTGCTAAGAATAGTGCCTGCAAACAGCTTAAATCATATTGTGATTTAAATTTACCTTCTGGATCTTCTCTTTTTATTGCTCGAAACGCTGTTGGAGCAGTAAAAAATGCTTTCACTTTATGTTCGCTTATTACCCGCCAAAACGTTCCTGCGTCTGGAGTTCCAACAGGCTTACCTTCAAATAACACAGTAGTATTTCCATGAATTAAAGGCGCGTAGCAAATGTAACTGTGTCCAACCACCCAGCCAACATCAGAAGCCGCCCAGAAAACATCTCCCGGATCAACGTTGTATATATTTTTCATGCTCCAATGCAGTGCAACTAGATGCCCAGCGGTTGGTCTTACGACTCCTTTAGGAGCCCCAGTTGTTCCAGATGTATATAAAATATATGCGGGATGATTTCCTTCAACCATAACACAATCAGCGGATTCTGCATCTATTTGGAACTCATCCCAGTCAAAATCCCTGCCAGGTATTAAACTAGCTACAGATTGTGGCCGCTGCAATATCACAACACTTTCGGGCTTGTGCTTTGAAAGCTCAATCGCACCATCTATTAATGGCTTATACTCAATAATTCTTCCTGGTTCGATACCGCATGATGCGGCCAATATGGTTTTTGGTTTAGCGTCATCAATTCTTACAGCAAGTTCATTGGAAGCAAAGCCACCAAATACAACAGAATGAATTGCCCCAATTCGCGCGCATGCTAGCATGGCAACAATGGCTTCTGGAACCATTGGCATATAGATGATTACTCTGTCACCTTTTGTAATCCCTTTGTTGATAAGAGAGCCCGCTAAAACGCTCGTTTTTTCTAGCAGTTGTGCATAAGTGATATGCTCTTTCTTTTCCGTGACAGGGCTATCATAAATGATGGCAGTTTGATCTCCCCGACCATTTTCGACATGCCTATCTATGGCGTTGAAGCAAGTATTTACATAACTATCAGTATACCATTCAAATAAAGGTGCATTGCTATCATTTAGAGCGAATGTTGGTTTTTGCTCCCAATCTATATTTTCGGCTGCTTCCATCCAAAAACTCTCTGGGTCTGCTTGCCATCTTTTATAAACTGAATGATAGTCCATTTCATTTCTCCGTCAGCGATAGCAGTGTTAAAGCGTGAAATTAAACCTAGAGCAAGACACCAATTTTTTGATGAAGTTTCTAACTTTTCTCGACAATTTTCTACAAGCAAGTGTAATTTCACTTTAGTACAGAATAAGAAGCTTAATTTATGGACAAAGAAATTGCAGAAACAAGGGCACTCGAAGTATTAACTTGGGTTTTATCTGAGGACGACTTGATACAGGTATTTATGGGCGCGACTGGTGCATCTCAAAATGATTTGCGTTCAAATACTTTAAGTCATGAATTCCTTATTTCGATATTAGACTTTGTGCTAATGGATGATAGATGGGTTATTTCTTGTGGTAAATTTTTGAATATCGATCCCTCCCAGATACAATTAATAAGAATGTCATTGGACGGTGGCCAAGAGGTGAATTGGACGTGACCAAAAAGCTCGCAGCAATAAAAGGTCTTTTGTTTGATAAGGACGGTACTTTGTTTGATTTTGAAAAAACTTGGAATTCCTGGACATCAAGAATTTTATGTGAAGTTTCTGAGCAATCTGATGTGAGTATTGATAAACTGGCTGAGTCTATCGATTTTGATCTAAAAACGGGGAAACTTTTGCCTCAGAGTATCGTAATTGCTGGTACGCATCGGCAAGTGACTGCCGCCCTACATAGTAAATTGCCAAATTGGAATTTCGATGATCTCGAAAGTTATCTATTGGATATTGTAATTGAAACGCCTCAGTACGAAGTGGTGCCCTTACGAAGGCTCTTTATGAATCTTAAATCAAAGGGCTTTTTGATTGGAGTGATGACAAACGATGCTGAAAAAGGAGCTCAGGCTCATTTAGCGGCGGTAGGAATACTTGATTTATTAGACTTTTTAGCGGGCAGCGATACGGGTTATGGTTGTAAGCCTGCCCCCGAACCATTGCTAGCATTTGCTGAAGCAACAAATTTAAAACCAGATGAGATAGCTATGGTAGGAGATAGCTTACATGATTTACAGGCTGCGGATGCAGCTGGAATGATGAGAATTGCTGTTTTGACTGGGATGGCTACTGAAAGCCAACTCGAAAATTATGCCGATCTAGTGTTACCCTCTATAGCTGATCTTTCTGATCTATTATCAAAAAATTCTGTTTGATTGCGACGTGAAGAGTCGGGATAAGACGGGATATAATTTTTTTAAAAGTGCTCTGTTATTTTAGGGGGTTAGATGAATGAGTGAACAGGGGCAAAAGCGAAAAAGGGGCGGTGGCAGGGCTGGCAACGCCCAAAGGCGTGGTTCGGCTTCAATAGAACAAATGCCTTGGCATTTGCCAATTAATAATGATTCACCAACAGAGCCTTTAAATGATGATGGCGTTATGGCAATTCATGACGGAGCAATGCGAATTTTAGAGGAGATTGGTGTTGAATTCCTTAATAAAAAGGCCTTACGCATATTGAAAAAGGCGGGATGTAAAATCAATGAACAAAATGTGCGTATGGATCGCCATTTTGTGATGGAAATGGTAGCAAAAGCTCCATCGACCTTTGATATCACTCCACGTAACGTAAAAAGAAAGATCACCGTAGGTGGTCCTTATATTTTATTCGGTAATGTCTCGTCTCCACCTGCATATTGGGATTTGGAAATAGGTAAAAAAATACCTGGTTCAAGGGAGATGTTTGCTAATTTTTGCAAGTTAAGCCAATACTTTAATTGTATTCATTTTCTTGGTGGTTATCCAGTAGAACCCGTTGATCTGCACCCAAGTACCAGGCATTTAGACGCTGTATTCGATAAGTTAATTTTATCTGACAAGGTAGCTCATGCCTACAGTTTGGGCAAAGAGAGGGTCGAAGATGTTATGGAAATGGTCCGCATCGCAGGAAATTTGAGCCATGAGGAATTTGAAGCAAGTCCCAAAATGTTTACAAACATAAATTCAACATCGCCACTGAAACATGATGAGCCTATGTTAGATGGCTGGATGAGATTAGCTAAAAAAAATCAGGCCCTAATTGTAACGCCATTCACTTTGGCGGGGGCAATGGCTCCCGTGACAATGGCTGGGGCAGTTGCGCAATCCATAGCAGAAGCTCTCTGTGTGGTTGTTTTGGCTCAATATATCAGACCAGGGGCCGCATGTGTTATTGGAACTTTTACTTCAAATGTTGATATGAAATCTGGTGCGCCTGCTTTTGGAACTCCAGAATATATGCGAGCCACACAAATGACAGGGCAACTTGCTCGATTTTATGGTCTGCCGATGCGATCATCGGGCGTCTGTGCTGCTAATATTCCAGATGGTCAATCAATTTGGGAAACATCTAATAGTTTATGGGCTGCGGTACAGTCAGGCACTAATTTGGTTTATCATGCTGCAGGTTGGTTAGAGGGTGGACTAATTGCTAGCCCCGAAAAATTTGTTATGGATTGTGAAATTATACAACAAATTCAACGATATTTTGACCCTATGCTCACAGCAACAAAAACAGAAGATATAGCGGTTGATGCTATCAAAGAGGTTGGAAACGATGGGCACTTTTTTGGTATTCAACACACTCAAGATCGTTATTCAGAAGCTTTTTATCAACCATTTCTTTCTGATTGGCGAAATTTCGAAGCCTGGGAAGCAGCTGGGGGTACTTGGACTGCAGAACGCGCGCACAAAAAATATAAAATGATTTTAAACGAATTTGAGACGCCACATTTAGATCAAGGCATCAAAGAAGAGTTGGAAAGTTTTATTGCACGTAGAAAATCTGAGGGTGGAGCACCGACTGATTATTGATTTATTAATAAAATCATAATTTTAAACTTTCTTTAATTTGTACAAATTAAAAAGATTAAAAAAAGATAAAGCGCTGACAACTATACATCCACCAAGAATAGCATATTGGCCCGGGTATTCACCTAAAACGAACCAAACTAAAATTGGGGCTAAAACAGATTCCAGCAAAACGAGTAACGAAACTTCTGAGGAACTGATAAAACGGGGTCCTAGTGTAAGTAAACAAGAAGAAGCCCCAATGATAGTTCCATGCATCAAAATTAGATTCCAATCTTCAGCCTGAACTTCGAATGGTGAAATAAAAAAAGATAAAACTACCGCACCTCCAATGTATCCAAATGGAATTGCAGGTATCATCGAAACTGCTCTTGCCGAGCGAACGGCTGTCAACGCTGCGGCAAAAGCGACTGACACATAGACCGCCCAGATGTCACCTTTCCATGATGCAAGTTGAATTTTTGTAGAACCGTAAGCGATAAAAAATAATCCAATTGCCACTACTGCCATTGTAAGGACCATCAAAATTTTTATTGGCTCACCTAAAAATATACGACTAAATATTGTGGCAAAAACTGGCATCGAGGCTAATATAAAGACGACATTTGCTACGCTGGTATTTGTAACCGCTAAAACAAATGCGGGAGCTGTACTTGCTATTAAAACGGCATAGATTAAGCTAGGGAATCCAGCTTTAACAACATCTCTAAAACCTTGTCCCCCATAGAGAAAAACGACAATAAAAAGCGCAAAAATACCAGAAATTAAGCTTCGCCAAAATGCTGTCACCATTGGCTCAGCAGAAATTAACCTGACAAATAAAGAGTCAGGTACAACGAGTAAAACACCACATGTGGTTATCAATAGACCTTTAAGTTTCCCGTTCACTTAATATATCCATATGAGTTGGTAAAATTTAATAAATTAAACATGCAAATATTTGGTTAAATTATATTTTTGACCAGGGAAAAGGTTTATAGTCGCTGGCTGATAACATAAATTGTATCGCTTGACCAAACCAGTTCTTAAGTCCAGATGCTAGATCTGCAATAAATGAGTTCTTTTCTTTGGTGATGAGTAGCCAAAAAAATTGAACGAAAGCTAAAAAACCAATAATGGTGAGCCCCAGGTTTATTAGCAAACCAAATAAAAGCATTTGAAAGCCGCGAATTAAAATAATTTTTCTATTTTGAGCGCTAGAATTTTCCATCTAAGTCTTTCCTAACAATTTGTGGTTGTTACATATTTCGCAATAAATTTGAAAAAATTATTATTCGTACTATCTGCTTTTCATTGGAGAGTAAAATGCGCAGAGTTAAAGACATTGAGTGCGAAAAGTGCGGGCACGAGTTCAGTGCCAGTGAACATACGCAGTGCCCAAAGTGTATACAGTGCAAAGAAAAAAAATAAGAGTAATCAGGACCGAACTCTCAACTCAATTCATAAGTTAACTTTAGGTGGGCCCTACTAAACAGACTCAGCTAAATTAGGATTTATAAGTACTGCAATCATTTCGCGCCTAGACTTGTTATTTTCGGCATTATCTAAATCTTTGCGAACGCTGTTTACAATTTCACTTACAAAGCTTGCTCTGGACAGTCCTATGTCGTCTAATTGACTGTCTGAAAGTGTTCTTAACGTTTCACTGGCTGCACTTGCTGCTCGACTTAGTACCATTACTTTATATATTTTTTTAAGCATATCTTTTTCCTTTGATGATATGCTAAGACATGTAATTTATTATTTTTTTTTTACTTCAGATAAATCAGTATTGCCGCTATGCGTGCAGTACATATCTATCTGGATAAATTCATAGCCTGAGCCAACTCTGCGTTTCTTTTAATTACATTTTTGCAAAAGCAATTCTTTTAAACGGGTCGTAAAAATCCCGAAAGTCAAAAATCATTTTCTAATTTAATCAAAAGGTTAAGTGAAGTGGTAGCCCGTAGGGGAATCGAACCCCTCTTTCCAGGTTGAAAACCTGGCGTCCTAACCGATAGACGAACGGGCCACATAGTGGTGTCGCGGGTTGTATGCAATGAACTAAAAAGGCGCAAGTCAAAAAAATCAATTTTTAAAAATTCTTTGGTTTTATGCAGACCTAAACGGCAAACTGCGCATCTTCTAAACGCAATTGCACACTTCTCTGGCCACGCCATTGGTTGATATCAAGTTTTCCACAAAGATGTAATGAGCGCCCGCTATGGTTTTCAAGAGCTGGTCCGATTTGAGTATCGAATGCATTGAAGCAAATTGCATCTAAAGATCCAGTATTATCGCCGAACTTAATTCGCAGATGAGAAGTTCCAATACGCTTAAAATAAGTAATTTGCATGTTTGCGAAAACAAATGTTGGTGCTTTTGCGCCTGGACCATATGGGCCAGCAGAATTCAATAATTCAACAAGCTCTAATGTTGCTGCGCTGGGTAATAGTAGTGTATCTATATTTACTTTTGGTGAGCGATCTATTGCAGCACCTTGCTGCTTGATGATTTCATCAAGACGATACATAGCTTTCTCTAAATTTTCTTTTGCCACGCTTAGCCCTACGGCCATTTTATGCCCACCCCCCGTCAGTAATAATCCCTCACTGACTAATTTTTGAATAGCAAAGCCAAGGTCCACACCAGAAACAGATCTTCCGGAGCCCTTTCCAATTAACCCATCAAAACCAATTACTATGGAAGGTAGGTTAGTGGCTTCTTTAAGCCGTGAAGCGACAATTCCTACGACCCCAGGGTGCCATGCCTCCCCTGCAGCCCAAGCAAGTGACTCGAAGGATTTTTGATTAATTGCCTGTTCTAGTGCTGCCTCTTTGATTTGATTTTCAAGCTCTCGACGCTCAAAATTAAGCTGATCTAAACGCTCGGCGATTGCTTTTGCTGCTTCAAGATCTTGTGCAATTAACAATTGAGCGCCCAAGTCTGGTTTTCCTATTCTTCCTCCAGCGTTTATTCGAGGGCCTAATAAAAATCCTAAATGGTAAGTAGAAAGCTCTTGGTCGATCTTTATCTGGTCTGACAAAGCCGCAAGCCCTATCCTTTTTCTACCAGCTAGAATTTTTAAACCTTGCCTTACAAAAGCCCTATTTACTCCAACTAAAGGAGCAACATCAGCGACAGTAGCGAGGGCTACCAGATCTAGCATATTTAATAAATCAGGGGATTCCTCCGCATTTAATCTTAGAAGGCGACGCATTTCTACCAAGCATAAAAAAACAACTGCAGCTGCACATAGATGACTTAAATCCCCTAACTCATCTTGCCTATTTGGATTCACAACCGCATAACACTTAGGTAATATTTCGCTCGCCAAATGATGGTCTAAAACTATAAGATCAGATGCATTTAAGCTTTCTATTGCCTGGTGGCTAAGGGTTCCACAATCCACACAAATAATTAGAGAATGTGTACTTTCTAAGAACTGCAATGCTTTAATATTGGGTCCAAAACCTTCTTTGACCCTATCAGGTACATAGAGAGTACATTCAATATTAAAAAATCGAAACCAATCTATCAAAAGGGCAGCCGAGCAGCCGCCGTCCACATCATAATCTGCAAAGATGGCAACTTTTTCGCCGTTTTTTGCTGAGTGTAAAATTCTCTGTGCAGCTTTTGTCATATCCTTTAATTTAGAGGGTTCTGGCATCAATTCTCTCAGTTTTGGCTCAAGATATTTTGCTGCAGAATTTGTGTCTATGTTCAAGCGGCTTAAAACGGCACAGAGCGCCATGGGTAAGCCCGTTTCTTGAAAAAGCTTTTCCTGATTTCTTTCTTGCTCAGAACTCGGTCCAATCCATTGCTTTGCTAAGATAGATTTTTCAATGCCAAGATAGCTCAATTTTATCTATTTCGTTGGGTTTCTGTAAATCATTCGGCGTATTGACCCTGTTTTAGATCGCATAAGCATAGTTTCGGTAGTGATGAAACCCACTTCTCTTTTTATCGCAGGAAGTAAAGAGCCACCAGTAACACCAGTCGCTGCGAAAATAACGTCCTGCGTGACCATTTCGTCCTTCGTATAAATACGATCAAAATTGGTTATACCTGCTTTGATAGCTCTGGTTTTTTCGTCTTCATTACGAAAAATAAGCCGCCCGTAGATTTGTCCACCCATGCATTTCAAAGCGGCAGCAGCAAGTACTCCTTCCGGAGCCCCGCCAATTCCCATGTACATATCAATTCCAGTTATGTCTGGTTCTGCGCAATGCATGACGCCTGCCACGTCGCCATCGGTAATTAGGCGAATGGCAGCACCAGTAGCGCGGACATCTTCAATAATATTTTGATGTCGTGGCCTATCCAGAACGCACACTGTGATATCTTTAGAATTACATTTTTTCGCTTTAGCCAGTGAAAGAATACGGTCGCGGGGAGACATCTCTAAAGTCACTACATCAGTTTTATAACCCGGTCCAATTGCAAGTTTTTCCATATAAACATCAGGCGCGTGTAACATTGACCCGCGTGGTCCCATTGCAATAACAGTTAGTGCATTGGGCATATCTTTGGCGGTTAAGGTTGTGCCTTCAAGCGGGTCAAGGGCAATATCTACACCGGGACCATTTCCAGTTCCAACCTTCTCTCCAATATAAAGCATAGGTGCTTCATCTCTTTCACCCTCACCAATGACAACGAAACCAGAAATATCCAATTTATTTAACTGATCTCGCATTGCATTTACTGCTGCTTGATCTGCCGCTTTTTCGTCGCCCCTACCTATCAGGTCTGCAGACGCTATCGCGGCTGCTTCAGAAACACGAGCTAAACCCAACGATAACATACGATCATTAAAATCTATTTTAGTATACATAATTTCTGCCCAAACTTTATATAGCTCATACCGCTTCTATTCTAATTGCTAGTGGTTGAGCTTTCAAAACCTTTGTATTCGGTAATTCTTTGATAGCTGTCATTAAATCTTCGTGACTTATTTCATGCGTGACTATTAAAACAGGGGCATTTTCATCCTCATGACCATACTGGCGCATACGATCAATAGAGACGTTAAATTGGCTTAGAATTTTAGTTATTTTTGCAAGCGCTCCTGGCTCATCATGAAGGAGCATTCGCAGGTAATAAGGTGCGGGTGTTTGTGATTTTGAAGACGAAGTTTTTACAAGTGTTTTTGCTGGTTGGCCAAAAGTTGCTACACTGATCCCGCGAGCTAGATCCATCACGTCCGATATAACAGCACTTGCAGTTGGTCCTTCACCCGCGCCAGCTCCACGAAGTACAAGTTGACCGACTTGGTCGCCTTCTATCACTATCATGTTAGTTCCCCCTTCTAGTTGGCCTAAAGGTGAAGTAGTAGGAACCAGGCATGGGCTCATTTTTTGTTCCAATCCGCTACTGGTCATTTGACTTACGCCTAATAACTTTATTCTAAACCCCATATCTGCGGCTTGATGAATATCGTTGATTGTTATTTTATCTATGCCGTCTATTTCAATTCCATTGAAGTTTATCTCTGTGCCAAAAGCAATTGATGACAGTATTGATAGTTTGTGGGCAGCATCTATTCCTCCAATATCCAGATTGGGATCTGCCTCTAAGTAGCCTAATTCATTAGCTTCTGAAAAAACTTCGTCATAACTTAATCCAGACGACTCCATTCGAGTTAAGATATAATTACAAGTGCCGTTCATAACGCCCATTATTCTGTTGATAGAATTACCTGCTAGGCCTTCTGTCAAAGACTTAATAACTGGAATACCGCCAGCGACGGCAGCTTCAAATTTTATAATTGATCCATTTTCTTCTGCTTTTAGTGCTAACTTATGGCCGTGATGAGCTAAAAGAGCTTTATTAGCTGTAATAACATTTTTTCCTTTACTTATTGCGATTTCCACGGCGTCTTTCGCTGTCCCTTCGTGACCTCCAATAAGTTCGATGAAAACGTCAATGTCTTCTCTTTGAGCAAGAGAAATGGGGTCTCTTTCCCACTGATAAGAAGATAGATCTACTCCTCTATCTTTAGTTTTGGATTTTGCTGTTACAGCAGAAATTAAAATCTGCTTTCCTGTTCTGGCTTCTAGAAGAGATAGCTTATTTTGAATTATTTTAATTACGCCAACGCCTACAGTGCCTAACCCAGCAATACCAAGCCTTAGGGGTTTAGTCATTTCCTGTCCTTCTCGAAAGCTATTAGTGCGGCCGGTGTATATTGAGATAACATTCCTTGCAATCTATAAGATCTCTTAAGCCCTGTTATATTCAGGGTTTTTTTTGAACAATTGTTCAGTTAATATCGAGAGATGGCTCGAACTTTAGGATCTTACGCAAAGCTTACAAAGCCCAAAATCAGCGAGATTGCATTACATCTTTTTGCTGAGCGAGGTTATGCAGCCGTCTCTATGAGACAAATCGCTGCTAAAGTTGGCCTACAAGTTGGTGCTTTATATAACTATTTTCCAGATAAACAGACAATTTTATCAGAATTATTAATAAACCATATGGAGAGCTTATTACAAACTTGGCATAGGCAAAAATTACCTGAAAAATCTGATAAGTTATTGGAATTTTTTGTGGATTTTCATATTGAGTATCATCTTAACCGCCCAGAAGAAGTTTTCATTGCATACATGGAACTTCGAAATTTAAACCCTGATAATTTTAAAAAAATCGAAAAGCTTAGAAATAAATATGAGCTCATACTAAGTAACATTTTAAGTGATGGAGTGAACAAGAATTTATTTACATGCGAAGAGACTAAAATAGCAAGTCTCGCAATTATCGGTATGCTTAAAGAAGTCAATACTTGGTACAAAACAGATGGTAGAATTTCGGCACCAGAGATCAAAAATATTTATCAGCAAATTGTTTTAAAAGCTGTAACTTAAATATATTTTTAGGATAAGTGTCGCGTTTTATCCTAATTGGTTTTTAAATTTCAAATAGGATAAAATAAATTTTTTAATGAAGGTTATAAAATATGCATGTTGGATTTATTGGCTTAGGAAATGTTGGTGGTAAATTATCAGGAAGTCTCTTGCGAAATGGTGTTAAACTCTCAGTTCACGATCTTGATAAAGGTTTAGTGAATAATTTGGTAACTATGGGAGCAGCCAATGGAAAAAATCCACAAAATATTATGGAGACATGTGATGTTATAATCACCTGTTTGCCCAGTCCGAGTGCATCAAATGAAGTTATGCAACAGATGATTGATTTTGTAACTACAGGCAAAGTTTGGCTTGAAATGTCCACTACCGATGAGGCTGAGGTAAGAAGATTGGGAGCTTTAGTAATAGAAAAAGGTGGAGCTGCTGTCGATTGTCCCGTCTCAGGAGGCTGCCATAGAGCTGATACGGGAAATATAAGTATTTTCTCTGGATGTGACCGATCAACTTTTGAATATATTCTGCCGCTCTTAACAAAAATGGGACGTAAAGTATTACACACGGGGGAGTTAGGAACTGCCAGCATATTAAAGGTTATTACAAATTATCTTGCGACCGCAAATCTTGTTTCTTGTGCAGAAGCATTAACTGTCGCAAAAGGTGCTGGAGTGGATTTAAGTGTTGCTTACAAAGCCTTTTCTATTTCTTCGGGTAACTCATTTGTTAACGAAACTGAAAGCCAAGTCATATTAAATGGAAGTAGAGATATTTCATTCACGATGGATTTAGTCGCCAAAGATATAGGCTTGTTTCAAGCAGTGGCTGATCGTGCAAAAATTCCTTTGGAGTTGAACCCTTTATTAATTTCAATATTTGCCGATGGAATAAAACGGTTTGGTCCAAGAGAGTTATCTCCCAATATTATTAAGAGACTTGAAGAAACTACGGGGCTAGATATTCGCGCTTCTGGGTTCCCAGCTCAAATTGTAGACGATGAGCCTGAAGAAATTGGTTACGAAGTGACCATTTAAATTTTTTAAATCAGAAATACGCTCTATGACCTGCGTCTGTCGCGGCGGCTGTTTACAGGCTGGAAAGCTACGCCTACATGAGCTTCACAGTAAGGTTTTCCTGATTGAGTACCCAGTCCACAAAACCAAAACTCTTCTGTTGCAGGATCGCCGACAGGCCATTTACAAGTTTTTTCTGTGAGCTCTAGCAGGCTTAATTTTTTTGCTTTTTTTTCTATTTCACTTACACGCGCTAGAGCTTCGGGACTTATTTCGTTTGCTGATGGTTGCGGTGGAAGGGGTTGACCAGCTGGAATTATCTGCCGCCTTAGCGAGGTAACGTTGTCTGACTTTGGTTCTGTAACTTCAATTCTGCGAGCTTTTTGCTTAGCCTTAGAACTGCTCTTAGGGGCTGATTTTGCCTTTGACTCCGGTTTATTTGAGGTACTGGTTGTCGCCCTGTTGGACAACCCCAAGCGGTGGACTTTTCCAATAACTGCGTTTCGTGTTACGCCGCCAAGTTCCTTTGCTATTTGACTTGCAGAATTACCCTCAGCCCACATTTTAGTCAATATTTTAACGCGTTCATCGGTCCAAGACATCTGTATTCCTCAATTTCCTAAAAGGTCATAATAGTTAAACCGGCAGGAGTTACAAGGTGTTCAATTCGTTTCAGGTACAAAAAAAATGAAAAAATTTCTTAAATCTGTGCTACCTATTTTTAACGCCAGGTAAGACTTGTTGTAGTGCGCCGGCCAATATTAAATATAGTGAACAAAAAATAAGGCCATAAATTGCTAAACTGTTAGGATCAAAATTTACCCAAGCCGCCCATGCTCCAAATCCAGTCCACAATAATGCTATTGGAAAGCTCATAATTCTCCACCTTAAGGTTCTTACTGGGTGTATAAATTTAATTTGCAAAAACATTGATAATGCTAAGATTGCAACTATTGCAATTATTAGCCAAAAACTTGGTTTAATAGCAAACAGCACAAGGATTACCATGTTCCAGCAGGCGGGGAAGCCCTGAAAGCTGTTGTCCTTTGTTTTCATATTACCATCACAAAAATACATGGCTGAAGAGAAAGTAATTATTATGATAACGAACCATCCCGTCCATCCAGGCAGAAGACCCGATTTAAAAAGCGCAAAAGCGGGAATAAAAACATAAGTTAAATAATCTATTATTAAATCGAGTAAATTTCCATCAAAACGAGGAGCATTTTTTTTAACATCAAAATGACGAGCTAATGGGCCATCTACTCCATCAACCGCGAAGGCCACTACAAGCCAAAGGAACATCAAACTCCATTTTTCATCTGCTGCAGCAAGCATGGCTAGCATAGCAAAAACAGCCCCAGTTGCAGTAAAAAAGTGAACCAATAAAGCTGTAAAACTTTCTTTTGATGCTCGTTTTCCCATTAACTTTCAAATGTCCAGTTTAAAACTTAAGTTTTATTAATGCTTAATTTAGCTTTAGGGTGTGTTTTTGAATATACATCCATTAAGTGCGAAGAATCTACAGATGTATAAATTTGAGTTGTAGATAGGCTAGAATGTCCTAATAATTCTTGGATCGAGCGTAGGTCTGCACCCGATGTTAAAAGATGAGTTGCAAAGCTGTGCCGCAATGAATGTGGAGTCGCATTTGCAGCTATTCCAAGTTTTTCACGTATCAATTTCATTACTAATTGTATTGACCTCGGATTTAAGCTACCACCCCTAACGCCTCTAAAGATATTATCGTTACTATTTAAAGTAAATGGTAACAGTTTAAGGTAGTTTTCGACCGCGTCTCTTGCTATTTGTAAGATCGGTATAACTCTAAATTTGTCACCTTTGCCTTTAATTTTTAAAGTATCTGTCAACGGCATTTCACTATATTTTAAACTGAGTGCTTCTGAAATTCGCAAACCGCAACCATAAAGCAAAAGCATTACGGCAGTATCCCTTGCGATTATCCATGGCTCATTATCAGTTAAATCGATATTGCTTGAAATTTCCTTGGCAGCTTCCTGTGAAAGTGCCCGAGGCAACTTTTTTTGAAATTTTGGAGCCTTTGTTATCAAGACCATGGTTGGATCAATGCCGCGTCTTTTTGCAAACCATTTGTAAAATGATTTTACTGATGAAAGTTGTCTTGCAATTGATCTAGAGGTTTTGCCTGATCTGCGGTTTTCTGCCATCCAAGATCTCATAGAAGCTTGATCTATTGACTCAAGCTGGCTGACACCATTCTTACTTTCGTTATATAACGTTAAAAAGGAAAAAAAATCTATAAGATCTCGTTTGTATGCTAATAGAGTATTTAAAGACGATCCTTCTAATGCAGATTTTAAATCAAGCCACTCGTTCAATAAGTTTAATTGTGCTGACGATATGAGTTCTAGTTTAGCCAATGACTTATTCTGCGTTCAAATACGCTCCCCATGAATTTAAGAAGTTCAACTCCTTGTTGTGCAGTAAATTTTTCTCTTTCCTTGCTCGCTAACGCTAGAATACCAATGATTTTTTCATTACCAATCTCTAATTTTATACAGCCTTCCGATTTTAAATTTTTAGAAAGTTTGCCATACAACTGTTCACAGCCTTTGGGAGTGGGTCTCAATACAACATCATCGGAGCCATTATTTTTACCTTGCGATATATAAGTATCAACAAAGTTTACAGGATATAAATCGAGAAGTTCTGACAGATTTGAATCATATTTTTCAGTATTTTGAAGTGAAGAATGAGTTTCTAAACCAAGTTTAATACAATCAACTCTCAAAACATCACAAGCCTCAGTATCTAAGTTTGCTATAAATTTATCCAAACTATTTTGTTCTAGCGACTTCAATACGACTTGATGAACTTGTTTCATACCAACTAAATTTTCATATGCTGTTGCGATAACTTGTTGGTTGGATCGCTTCAGTTTTTTTAATTCACCGTCCATTTTCTGCATTGCAACGCTGCGGAGGTCCACTATTTTACCACCCAAATTTTTGTCGCTAGTCCCTATCAGTGCTTTTAATAAGGTTTCGTCATTTAAAATTTCGTGGGCTTTTGCCAGGATTTCTTCACGAAGTTTATCGTCCATTATTTATCACTCATTTATGAATATTCTTGTCGGCATAATTTTAAATTATTTTTTGCCTTGTTTGTTTAATATCTGACAGAAAGGCGGCTAGCCCCTTGTCAGTAAGAGGGTGTGAGGCTAACGATTTTATAACTGAGGGTGGAGCTGTCATTACATCTGCGCCAATTAGAGCACTTTGAGTCACGTGGTTAATTGTACGGATAGAGGCAGCAAGAATTTGGGTTTCGTACCCATAGTTGTCATAAATTAAGCGAATGTCTCCAATTAGATCTAGTCCATCTAAATTAATGTCATCAAGTCTTCCGATAAACGGAGATACGAAGGTTGCACCTGCTTTGGCGGCAAGCAGCGCTTGGTTAGGCGAAAAGCAAAGAGTTACGTTTACCATATGACCGAGATCAGAAAGTGCTTTGCATGCTTTTAATCCGTCCCAAGTAAGCGGAACTTTAACAGCTATGTTATTTGCTATCTGAGCCAGCTTTATACCTTCCGCTATCATCTGCTCAGACTCTATTGCGGTGACTTCTGCACTTACAGGACCAGATACGATCTCACAAATATCTCTGGTAACGTCTATTATATCTCGTCCAGATTTTCGTATTAACGATGGGTTAGTTGTCACACCGTCTACCATCCCCAATTCGTTAAGTTCTCTAATTTCGTTAATTTCAGCTGTATCTACGAAAAATTTCATAATTATTATCCTTTTGGGATTGGCCAATGTTAAGTGTCTTCGTTATATCAGTGATTAATGCAAGATTGTTTCCTATTAAAGTCTTTTGCTGCATTATCGTTAAATTAATTTGGGGTTAATTTGAAAGTGCGGGAATTTTATAATGAAAATGAACGCATCGCTGTTGTAACAACGGAGCCATTTGCGCGTCTCTTAGATTATTTGGCTCCAGAGGGCGGATGTAAAATTGGCTCTTTTTTAATCTTACCATTGGGTAAAAGAAAAGTGATGGGTGTTGTTTGGGGGCCTGGCGAGGGACAATATGAACACTCAAAATTGCGTAATGCAATAACTGTGATTGACGCCCCACCTATGTCCTATTCGATGAGAAAATTTTTAGAAGCTGTTTCTGATTATACCATTACACCTTTAAATCTTATCTTAAGACTATGTACACGTGTCCCGGACTTGAATAAGCCATCTGTTACACAAAAAGTTTTCTCATTAGTTTCTAATCATTCTGATTTTAAGAAAACTCCTCAGCGCGATCGACTGATTTCGGCGTTGTCAAAAGCTAATAAGAATAAACTTACTATTAAAGAAATAGTAAATATTTCTGGAGTTAGCACCGCTGTGATCGCAGCCGCCGCTCGCGCCGGTATACTTAATGAAGAGTTAATCCTGCGGGATAGCCCTTATCCAGTACTCGATCCTGATTTTAAGCCAAAAAAATTGAACCCAAATCAGATTAACGTATGCGAAACAGTAAAGGATCTTCAAAGGCAAAATAATTTTTCGGCAATTCTTTTACAAGGTGTGACAGGTTCGGGTAAAACAGAGGTTTATCTTGAAGCAGTGGCCAATGCTTTGAGAAAGGGAGAGCAAGTTTTAGTTCTTTTGCCAGAGATAGCTCTCACTTCAGAATTTTTTAATCGGGTCAAAAATAGATTTGGCGAAAACCCTGCACAATGGCACTCTGGAGCGACGCTCGCCGAGCGTAGACGGGTTTGGAAAATGGTTGCAAGAGGAGGTGCAAAATTAGTTATTGGTGCTCGCTCAGCTTTATTTTTACCCTTCATGAATTTGGGTTTAATTATCGTAGATGAAGAGCATGACCATTCATATAAACAAGAGGATGGCGTAATTTATAATGCTCGCGATATGGCCGTCCTGAGAGCTTCTGTTGAAAGATCCACAGTCATCCTTGCTTCGGCAACTCCAAGCCTTGAAAGTTGGGTCAACGCAAAAAATGGTAAGTATAATCATGTTCGGATACATGAACGATATGGCGAGGCAACCCTACCAAATTTATCAGCAATAGATTTGCGCAAAGAAAACCTTAAGTCTGATGAATGGATTTCTGATAGTTTGGAAAAGTCTATTACAGAATGCCTGCAAAACAAAGAGCAATCTCTGTTGTTTTTAAACAGAAGAGGTTATTCTCCAACTACTGTCTGCAGGGCGTGTGGGAACCAAATATCTTGTGATGAATGTGACGCGAGAATGGTTGAGCATAGGTTTATCAATCGCCTTATGTGTCATCAATGTGGCAACACCAAGGCAATGCTTGATAAATGCCCTTCTTGTGGAATAAAAGGGAAATTAGCAGTAGTTGGCCCGGGCGTAGAAAGACTAGCCGAAGAGGCTCAAATAAAATTTCCTAAAGCTAAAATATCAGTTCTATCTTCAGACTTACATGGGTCAGCAAAATCGATAAAAGATGAAATTCAAAAAATTTCTGAAGGGAATACTGACATAATTATTGGGACTCAGTTGGTTGCTAAAGGGCACAATTTTCCAAAATTAAGATTGGTTGGCGTAATTGATATCGATATTGGTCTTCAGGGATCAGATTTGAGAGCAGCAGAGCGCACCTATCAATTGGTTAGGCAGGTTTCTGGAAGAGCCGGGCGAACAGATAATAAAGGAAGGGCTTTAATTCAAACCTATCAGCCTGAACATCCTGTTGTCGAAGCAATTTTGAGAGGGGATGATGAAGAATTTTGGGTATCGGAAGCTAAACAGCGCGAGTTAGCAAGCATGCCGCCATTTGGAAAGTTGGTGGGAATAATCATTTCATCAAGTAACTTTGAAAGGGCCATGTTTTCAGCTAACCAACTTAAAAAAAATACTCAGGCGTTAGACATAATCGGAGCGAGTGTCTACGGCCCTGCTCCAGCACCAATTGCCAGGATAAAAAGGCGCCACCGGATACGTTTTTTGGTCAAATCTCCAAGAACACCAGGGCTCCAAGATGCAGTTCGAAAGTGGGTGGCTAACGTTTCACTAAAAGGCGATTTGAGATTATCCATCGACATTGATCCTCAAAGCTTTTATTAAGTCGGTTCAAAGTTAAAATCTCC
>CACAPQ010000031.1 GCA_902534325.1 Paracoccaceae bacterium
TTGGGAACCACCATGGGGAATGGATATGATGAGTGACGAGGCTCGCCTTGAACTAGGATTTATGTAGGTAGGTAAATAAAATGTTTGCTATCCCAGGACAAAATGCAATTAAGTTGACCACTACCGCTGTGTCACAAATAAATAAATTAATGGAGGCTAATAAATACTTTGGCTTGAGAGTTGGCGTTAAAAAAGGTGGATGCGCAGGTATGGAATATACGATGGAGTATGTTACAGAACCCGATCAGAATGATGAAATTATAGAGCAAGACGGAGTACGAGTACTTATTGCACCAATGGCTCAAATGTTTCTTTTTGGGACAGAAATTGATTACGAAACCTCATTACTTGAATCAGGGTTTAAATTTAAAAACCCAAACGTCACCGAAGCATGCGGCTGTGGAGAGTCAATCAAATTCGAAAATATGTGAATTAATTTTCAAGCATAAAATTTTGAAAAATAAACAATAATATGAATTTGAAAAATATAATTTGTCCCAAAATTACGAAAAGAGGCTTAGATGTCTAAATTAGTTGCCGGTAATTGGAAAATGTTTGGCAATAAAGCAATGATTGCAGACATAAAAAAGATCGATCAATATTGCAAAGAAAAAACTTGCGAAGTTGCAATATGCCCTCCCTTTCCACTAATTTCGGCTGCGCATGAACAAACAAAAAATATAAAAATCGGAGCACAAAATTGTCACATTAATATAAATGGGGCTCATACGGGTGAAGTATCGGCAGAAATGCTCATCGAAGTGGGTGCTCAACTTATACTTGTGGGGCACTCGGAACGTCGCCAAGATAATTATGAAACTAATGATATAGTTAAACTTAAATCAGAGGCTGTTCATAGAGCAGGAGCAACAGCAGTCGTTTGTATTGGCGAAACATTGGAAGAAAGAAGAGCAGAGAAAACACTCGCAGTGTTACAAGAGCAAATGCTTAAATCGCTTCCTAAAAATATTACCCCAATAAATACCGTTGTTGCTTATGAGCCTGTATGGGCAATAGGTACAGGGCTGGTTCCAAAGACAGATCAAATTCGCTCTGCACATGCATTTATAAGAGGATTTTTAGCGAGCACTTACGGAGCTGAAGCCCATAATGTAAAAATTTTATATGGTGGGTCTGTGAAAGGTTCCAACGTAAAAGAAATATTTTCGATATCAAATGTAAATGGGGCTTTAGTTGGTGGAGCCAGTCTTAAAAGCGATGATTTTATAGAAATAATTAAAGCTGCATCAAATTCAATATAAGCAATGTGAAAGACTTTTTTCACTGTTTAAGAGGGCAAATGTTACCAAAAGTTGCACAATCTCCAACAAATGATGATTTTGTTCAAAATCCCTACCCTTTCTATGAAACCTGTTTAGCCAAAGGAGGTAAAGTCTTTTGGGAGGATTATAACATGGTTTCTTTGTTTAAGTATGATGACGTTTCCAATATTCTAAAAGACAGGAGATTTGGTCGCGAATGTCCAGAAGAGAGAAAACAAGACCATCGTAAGGAATTAGCGGCCTTTTACGAGCTGGAAGACCATTCAATGCTCCAATTAGAACCGCCTAAACATACTCGTCTTCGTGGCCTAGTCTTACGAGCTTTTACAAGTCGAAAAGTTAATTCAATGGCTGCAGAGATCGAAACTTTATGCGCTCAACTGATGCAAAATTTTTCCAGCACTCAAGTAAATATACTTAACGAGTATGCCAATAAAATCCCTGTCATCATTATTGCCAGGCTTTTGGGCGTGCCAGAGGAGATGAGCGACCAGCTATTAAGATGGTCTAATGATATGGTTATGATGTATCAAGCGCGGCGCACAGAAGAACACGAGAAACGTGCGACTAAAGCTTCCAAAGAGTTTTCCGCTTTTATGAGGGGTTATGTTGATGAACGCCGTAGTAAACCTAAAGATGATTTAATTACTCATTTGATTTCTGCGGAAGAAAACGGCGAAAAGTTAACAACGGACGAACTGATTACCACCTGTATCCTTTTATTGAATGCTGGGCATGAAGCAACAGTTCACTCCTTAGGAAATGGCATTAAAGTCTTGCTGGAAAATAAAAAAATTACGATTGACTGGCAGAGTGAGATAAAAATCAATCAGCTTATAGAGGAGATTTTGAGATTTGACCCTCCATTGCATATTTTTACTCGCTATGCGTACGACCAAATTGATATTGGTGACTATACCTTAAAGAAAGGTGACGAAGTTGCGCTGGTTTTGGGTGCAACTGGAAGGGATAAAACATTATGGAGCGATCCTGAATACTTTGATCCTAATAGAATTATCAAAAAAAATACAGCATTTGGCGGTGGCATTCATTTCTGTGTTGGTGCAGCTCTTGCTCGTCTGGAAATGCAAATAGCTTTGCCAATATTATTTACAAAATATCCGAAAATGGAGTTAGCAGAAAAGCCTCGCTACGCTGATGTTTACCATTTCCATGGATTAGAGAAATTATTAGTTAACTTGAAAGGTTAGCTGTGGCGTTTCTTAAATTTTTTAGTTAGATAAAACGCGTCTAAGTTTTTAAATTTATCCTTCTATATCAATTAGAGACATAAAAAATCCTTAAAATGAAAAATCATTCTTAAAACAAAATTTTTTACATTTTTTAGGTGCATTAAGCTGAAGAAGTCTGCTATCTTCCTTACAGTTTAGTAAAAAATTAACAGGCTTAATAAAGTGAATGCTCCAAAGGTAACGCCTACACTTCCAGACGCACAAACTGTAATTGGAGTCCAACATTATACAGATCGATTGTTTTCTTTCAAAGTTACCCGCCCTAAAACACTTCGCTTTCGATCTGGTGAGTTTGTTATGATTGGATTACTGAAAGAAGATGGAAAACCTTTACTTCGTGCCTACTCAATTGCCTCGCCTGCATGGGATGATGAACTCGAATTTTACTCCATAAAAGTTCAAGACGGCCCCCTTACATCTAAGCTCCAACATGTTAAAAAAGGTGATCAAATCATTCTCAGGCCGAAACCCGTAGGAACATTGGTTCATGACGCACTACTTCCTGGCAAAAGAATTTGGTTTTTTGCCACTGGAACGGGCATTGCGCCATTTGCATCCCTGTTAAGAGAACCTCAGACTTATGAGGACTATGACCAAATAATTTTGACCCACACCTGTCGTAACAGAAATGAACTGGCTTATGGAGAAAATTTAATTCAGGAAATTAAAAACGGTGGAGTAATGTCAGAGTTAGTAGGCGATGAAGCCATAAACAAGCTAATTTACTACCCTACAACCACTAGAGACAAAAGTAATCAAATGGGCCGCATTACAGATTTGCTCGAAAATGGTAAATTACTTAAAGACTTAGGCATAGAAAGTATCGCGAAAGAAACTGACCGTGCAATGGTATGCGGATCTATTGGCTTAAATACTGATTTGAAAAAAATCTTTGAAGAATTTGGACTTAAAGAAGGAGCCAACTCAGATCCCGCTCATTACGTTGTAGAAAAAGCATTTGTAGGATGATTAATACAAATAAATCCTGCATTATTGGCAAAATAATTGAAAATTATCAAAATAAAGAAAAATTGTACCTTGAAAGAGGAATACAGCATGACTATTTTGCCGAACATTATTTCGTAACTAATAAAGGAACAAAGCAATAGCTCGCAAACCGCACAACGCGCCACCCTCGCGCGAAACTGGACCCAGAGTAAATGATGGTATCCAGAGCCCAGAAATCCGATTAATAGGCGCTGAAGGAGAGAATGAAGGGGTAGTATCCCCAGAAAAAGCTCTCTTAATGGCAGAAGACGTTGGCTTAGATTTAGTCGAAATTTCGCCTAACGCTAGTCCACCAGTTTGTAAAATAATGGATTTTGGAAAGTATAAATATGAACAACAGAAACGTGAGTCTGAGGCTCGTAAGAAACAAAAAATAATTGAAGTTAAAGAAATAAAATTCCGACCTGGAACCGATATACACGATTATGATGTAAAAATGAGAAGCGTGTACAAATTTCTTGAAAATGGGGACAAAGTAAAAATTACTATGCGGTTTAGAGGTAGGGAAATGGCCCACCAAGAGCTTGGTATAGAATTACTCGAACGGGTAGCTGACGATGTTAAAGATCATGGAAAGGTTGAAAATATACCTAAACTAGAGGGGCGGCAGATGACTATGATGATAGGCCCTATGCCAACTAAGTAAAGCTAATCTGACAAATTATCATAGATTTAAGGCGTTTTAACGCCCTATTTATTTTATTTATCGTTCAAATTAGAGTATTAATAATTCAGTTATTGTTCAGCTCTTAATCTAAATCAATTGAACAAGTAACCAGCTGTTTGCTTCTTTTACATCAGGCTGCCTTAGAGTGATTAACGATCCGGAGCGTCGCAATAACTTCCGAAATAATTGAAATTGCTATTTCTTCTGGCGAAGATGCTCCTATGTTTAGGCCTATTGGTCCATGAATACGATCAATTTGTTTTTGGGTAAAACCAGCATTTCTGAGCCTATCTTTGCGTTGCTTATGCGTTTTCTTTGAACCCAATGCTCCAATATAAAATGCTTCGCTTTTTAAGGCTATGTGAAGAGCGGGGTCATCTAATTTCGGATCATGAGTCAAAAGAATAACTGCGGTTCTATAATTCGGCTTAGCTTTAGTCAAAGCTACATCGGGAAAATCGTTAGATATTTCAATGCTTCCAAAACGCTCACTATTTGCAAAACTTTCTCGCGGATCAATTATTCGAGGGGAAAAACCAGCTACTTTAGCAATCGGCACAAGGGCTTGAGCAATATGTACCGCACCAACTATATCTATTTTTAGTTTAGGAGAATAAACATTTAAAAACGTTATTTCATCGTCTTTAAACCCTGACCTGTCTTTACGGACTCTATCGTCGTACTCGTTGTAAACCAAGCGGCGTTGCATAGTCTTTATATTGATTTCATAAATCACAGATTGATCTCTAGCTATTGCATATACTAATTCTTTCAAAAGCTTTTGTGGCATTTGTTTTCCAACAGGTTCCACAAGTATTCGCATTTTACCACCACAAGCTAGGCCTACAGCAAATGCTTCATCATCACTAACGCCATATTCTAATACTCTTGTTTTGCCATCTTCAAGCGAAGCTATGGCTTCTAAAACTACAGCTCCCTCAACACACCCTCCAGAAACTGATCCCTCCATATGTCCATCACCTGATACAATTAACTGGGCACCAACACGACGCGGAGCTGATCCCCAAGTTTCAACAACCGTGGCTATTGCCGCTCCAATGCCCTTTTCATGCCATTGAGCAGCAACTTGAAGTAAATTATCAAATTCTAACTGCATAAAACACTTAACTAAATCGAAAGATCTAAATTTTGATCATTACCCTAAATTAGCCTGCATAATTAAGCAAACAATTCAATTTCAACGTATAATAGAATCTTTAACTAGAAAGCCTTTAAAATATTGTGTAACGCCATTCTATGACTAAAGAACTAGTAATAGTGCGACCTGACGACTGGCATCTTCATTTAAGAGATAAAGACTTGCTGCCAATTACAGTTAATGAATCAGCTAAATCTTTTGCAAGAGCAATAATAATGCCTAATCTGATCCCACCAATTACCAAATTAATTGATGCTAAAAACTATAAGAAACGAATAATGAACGCTCTAAAACCAAATTTGTCTTTCAACCCTTTGATGACTCTTTACCTAACAGAAGAAACGGAGCCTACAGAAGTAAAAGAAGGCTTTTTAAGTGGAGTAATTTCAGCAGTAAAATTATATCCAGCAGGCGCAACGACCAATTCTCAGTCTGGGGTCCGAAATTTTGAAAAAATTAAACCCATTCTAGAAACGATGGCAGAAATCGGATGCCCACTTTGCATTCATGGAGAAGTAACCGATACCAAGATTGATATTTTTGATCGAGAAAAGGTTTTTATCAATACCGTTTTGGATAAAATCCGCACTGATTACCCTACTTTAAAAGTCATCATGGAACATATAACTACTAAAGACGCAGTAGATTATGTTTTTTCGGGAAACGAGAATTTAGCAGCAACTGTTACTACTCATCACCTATCCATAAATAGGAATGATTTATTGTCTGGTGGTATAAGGCCCCATTTTTACTGTTTGCCGGTGGTGAAAAGAGAAATTCATCGATTGGCACTGTTAGAAGCAGTGGTTTCGGGATCGCCAAAATTTTTTCTTGGGACAGATAGCGCACCGCATTTAGACCATGATAAAGAAAGTTCATGCGGATGCGCTGGCTGTTTTACTGCGACGAATACATTAGAAATTTTAGCACACATTTTTGAAGAGCAAAAAGCTTTAGATAAATTAGAATTATTTACATCGATCAATGGAGCCAAATTCTACGGTAAGAAAATTAACTCTGATAAAATTAAGCTAATAAAAAAAAATAAACCCGTTCGATTTCCAGAAAAGATATCTACTCCAAATGGAGAAATAACAATCTTCAAACCCAAATTTGAAACAAAATGGCAAGTACAAGTTTAGTTTAAATAAATTTATAAAAAATAAACGTTTCTGACTCTAAGGAGCTAAATATGATTTCATCAAATTACCCAGCCAATTCAGAGATAGCAAGATTGACCGCACGAATGCTGCTTGAAGTAAATGCTATTCACTTTAATTCGAGAAATCCATTTACTCTGGCGTCTGGATTGCCAAGCCCGACATATATTGATTGCAGAAAATTAATTTCCTATCCCAGAGTGCGTTCAACAATTATGGATTTTTTAACTATTACCGTGATGCGTAACGTTGGTTTCGAATTTTTTGATAATATTGCAGGCGGCGAAACAGCCGGAATTCCATTTGCAGCGCTAGTAGCCGAACGAATGGGATTACCAATGAGCTATATTAGAAAAAAACCAAAAGGCTATGGCCGTAATGCTCGGATTGAGGGAAGCATCTTTGAAAGTCAAAACGTTTTATTGGTTGAGGATTTAACCACAGATGGTGGTTCCAAGCTATCCTTTGTCGAAGCAATACGAGAAACCGGAGCCAAATGCTCTCACACGGCGGTAATTTTTTATTATGATATTTTTCCAGAAACAGAGAAAATTCTGGGGAGCAGAGGCATCACTTTACACAAGCTTTGTACCTGGTGGGATGTTTTTGAAGAAGCTGAAAAAAATGATGAGTTTGATTCTGAAACCTTGTCTGAAGTTAGGGAGTTTTTGGAACAGCCCAGAAAATGGCAGGAAAAAAGATCAAAATAGTAATAAATTCATTTATAATTTATTTACATAATTCCTTTATATGTACTACATTTAGTGTTATTTCTTTTGCAGGCAATATATGTTGTGATTAACATGTTATCCACATAGATATACATTTTGCCTCTAGTGTTAGTTGAAGTTATGAGGAAAGAGTGGACTCCAAGGTGTGTAAATGAACAAATTCGCAGAGATCAACTCTAACAAAAATCCTTCAGACCCGGTGCCTTATTCTATAGAGGCTGAGCAGCAGCTTCTTGGGGGAATACTAAACAATAATGATCTCTTTTATTCATTAGAAGACAAAATAAAGCCGCATCATTTTTACGACCCAGTTCACTCTCGTATTTTTGATATTATCGCAAACAGAGTACAAGATGGAAAACTAGCGTCTGCTGTAACTGTTAATACCTTTCTAACTGAAGACGAAGGCCTTAAGGAACTCGGTGGCAGCGCCTATTTAGCTCAACTAATGGCCGGATCGGTAGCCAGTTCTGCAATCAAAGATTATTCTAAATTAGTTTATGATCTATCAGTTAGAAGAGAACTGATCGTTTTGGGTCAAGAGATAAGTGCGAGAGCTCAGTCCATAAAAGTTGATGAACAACCTGAAGAACAAATAATTTCAGCAGAGCAAAGTCTTTATAAAATTGGAGATATCGGAAAATCTGAATCTACTTTCAAATCTTTTCTTAATGCCTTGGGAGATGCTGTTAAAACTGCCAACGCCGCATATCATAGAGATGGTAATTTAGCAGGTTTATCAACTGGTTTTATCGACTTAGATAAGAAGATGGGAGGTCTTCATTCGTCTGATTTGATAATTTTAGCTGGCCGCCCTTCAATGGGCAAAACGTCACTTGCTACCAATATTGCATACAATATCGCCAAATCATTTCAGAGACAAGAAAACACCGATGGATCATCAGAAACTTTAAATGGCGGTTTCGTCGGATTTTTTTCTTTGGAAATGAGCGCGGAACAACTAGCTTCAAGAATATTATCAGAAACCTCAGAAATACCTTCTGAGCAAATAAGACGTGGAGATATGACCGAAAGTGAATTCCGGAGGTTCGTAGATGCAGCTAAATCTATAGAAAGTTCACCTTTATATATCGATGATACTCCAGCATTAACAATAGCTCAGGTTGCCTCACGAGCCCGACGGTTAAAACGTACTCCAAACCTAGGGCTTGATGTATTGATAATAGATTATCTGCAATTAGTTCGTTCAGCTTCGAACAAAGAAAGTAGAGTGAATGAAATATCAGAAATTACTCAAGGTCTAAAAGCTATTGCAAAAGAACTAAATATTCCAGTAATTGCTCTTTCTCAATTATCAAGACAGGTGGAAAACAGAGATGATAAAAGACCACAACTCGCAGACTTGAGGGAATCTGGATCAATTGAACAAGACGCTGACGTGGTTTTATTTGTCTATCGTGAAGAATATTACAAAGAACGTGAGAAACCTAGTGATCATGACTTAGAGAAAATGGCAATCTGGCAGGAAGAAATGGATCGTCTTCATGGTCGCGCAGAATTAATTTTGGGGAAACAGAGGCATGGCCCAATAGGAACAGTCGAACTCAGTTTTGAAGGAAAATTCACACGCTTTGGAAATTTAGCAAAGCCTTGGCAACAACAACTCAACGGTGGCAATTAGCCAGGGAAAATATGAGTTAAAGTTTTAGGTGGAAATTTGTTTTAATTTGTTGGTTTTCCCTGATTTTTTATTCTACTGTTCTCTCGAAAAGTTATGCTCAATTTTTGATTTTTGATAAATGGCGACAGCAACAGCAACAATAGATTTAAATGCTATAAGACAAAACTGGCAAAAATTGCGAAGCATGTCTAGCAACGATGCTGCTGCGGTTGTGAAGGCAAATGCTTATGGATTGGGTCTAAAGCAAGTTGCCAACGCCCTTTACACCGAAGGGGCAAGAATATTTTTTGTAGCAACAGCCGAAGAAGGAGCAGAATTGCGCTCTAGTCTAGGTAAAATACCAGAAATCTATGTTTTTTCTGGCCACATGGTTGGTGATACTGAGTTAATTAGAAACTATAACTTAATACCCCTAATAAATTCTATTGATCAACTATCCAGACATTCTGAACTTTTAAAAGAAAAAAAATTTGGGGTTCAACTTGATACTGGTATGAATAGATTAGGTATGGAGCCAATGGAATGGGAAACTGTAAAGGGGCTAACCCTATCTTTAAACCCAGTCTTAATTATGTCTCACTTAGCTTGTGCAGATGAACCAGACCATAAAATGAATGTGACCCAGCTTAATATTTTTCGTACCCTTACAGATAAAATAAAGATAAAGAAATCTTTAGCTGCTACTGGTGGTATATTATTGGGACCAGAATATCATTTTGACTTAACAAGACCCGGGATAGGTATTTATGGCTGCTCACCAATGCAGGATTGCCTGCCTGTACTGAAAATCGACATACCGGTGATACAAATTCGCGATATCAAAAGTGGCGAAACAGTAGGTTACGGCAACACTTGGACCTCTACATCTGAAAAAAGAATAGCAACGATATCGGCAGGGTATGCTGACGGTATTTTTAGAGTCGCTGGCCAAGGAACCAAATTGTACTTTGAGGAAATTGGTTGTCCAATTGTTGGACGAATTTCTATGGACTTAATTGGTGTAGATATAACCAGCCTTAAAGCGGAGCCAGATAAGTTAGAACTAATAAATTCTGAGCAAACCGTGGATAAATTTGCTGAGGACGCTGGAACTATAGGCTACGAATTTCTAACCTCTTTAGGTCAAAGATATAATCGTAAATACGCGAGCGCAAACAAATGATAGGCTTTACCGCACAGACTGGAAGAATATTTTTGACATTCTGTAGTTTTATCGGAGAGCTAATAATCTTTTGCATTCGAGTTTTTGCATATATCTTAACTCCACCTTTTTTCATGCGAGCATTCTTTTCATCGGTAGTGCAAATTGGTTGGTTATCTCTACCAGTAGTAGGTATAACCTCATTCTTCACTGGTGGAGCTTTAGCTCTTCAAATTTATGCTGGTGGAGCAAGATTTAATGCCGAAGAAGTTGTTCCATCAATAGTCGCTATCGGCATGGTGCGTGAGCTTGGACCAGTTTTGGGAGGTTTAATGGTCGCAGCACGCGTAGCAAGTTCTATAGCCGCAGAAATCGGCACTATGAAGGTCACAGAACAAATTGATGCCCTAACTACCCTTTCCACTGACCCAATCAAGTATTTGGTCGTTCCACGATTGGTTGCCGCGATTTTGACAGTACCATTGCTAGTAGGAGTTGGGGATTCTATTGGAGTACTTGGTGGGTACGTTATCGGCGTTACACGGTTAGAATTCAACAATACGATATATCTCATAAATTCGATTAATTATCTTGAGTTTTGGGATATATTAAGTGGCCTCATAAAAGGTGCCGTTTTTGGCTGCATAATTGCTCTTATGGGCTGTTTTTTTGGTATGCGCTGTGAAAAAGGCGCAAGAGGCGTTGGACAAGCGACTAAATCAGCCGTTGTATCTGCCTCTGTTTTAATCCTAGCTGCGAACTACTTTTTGACTGAGGCTTTCTTTTCGTCATGATCGATGTTTCAGACGTATATAAATCTTTTGGTCAAAATCAAGTACTTAAGGGCGTGAATCTTAAAGTTCATGATGGGAAATCTATGGTAATCATAGGAGCTTCTGGGCAGGGTAAATCAGTGATTTTAAAATGCTTACTTGGTCTGACCAAGCCTAATTCTGGAAAAATTTTATTAAATGGTTTTGACCCAAATAGCGCACAGAAAAATATTATCCTTTCTAAGGTTGGCATGTTATTTCAGGGTGGTGCGTTGTTCGATAGTTTGCCAATTTGGCAAAATGTTGCTTTTAGATACCTACACGGTAAACAAAAAATTAATGCTAGCGAAGCAAGGAAAATTGCTATCGAAAAATTAGAGCGCGTGGGATTAAAAAAAAGCTTTGCTGATAATTTTCCATCTGAACTTTCAGGAGGAATGCAAAAAAGGGTTGCATTGGCTAGAGCAATTGCAACCCAACCTGAAATTATATTTTTTGATGAGCCAACTACGGGACTAGACCCAATTATGGCCCAGGTTATCAATGATTTGATACGAGAATTAGTAGTAGAATTAGGTGTTACAGCCGTAACAATTACGCACGATATTCAATCCGTTAGATCGATAGCAGACGAGGTCGCACTTCTTCACGATGGAATTATTCAATGGTCAGGTCTATTAAATCAACTTGATAAATCTAAAAACAAATACTTAAAACAATTTATAGCTGGCTCGACTGTTGGACCAATAGAAACTTTAAGGTGATGCTTGATCTTTTCCAACCATCACCACTTTTCCTTTTTGTGATTTTTTTCAAAACGACACTCTATATGCCCCTGTGTGCATCTCTGGGTTTACTGATGAGCATTTTTAGTAAAGGACGACCTCGTTTCGCTTCAATTACACCAACAAGTTTTTCTATCATTTTAATTATTACAACCAATCCAATTTTACCCCAAAGTAAAAGCTCAGATTTTCTCTTACTCTTCGAAAATTTATCGAATTTAGCACATGGATGGTTTCTACCATTTTTTATCAGCTTTCTTTTTTTTGTAAGAACAGTTCTATACAAATTTTCAAATCCCATCTTGGAAACATTACACCTTATTCTTGTGGGTCTGGCACTCTTTCTTCTGTTTTTAACATTGTAGGTATGAACAGATTAATTTTATCCTTGCTTCAAAGTTATGCCTTTGGCACATGAAGGTATGGCTAACTCAAACTATTCTTGCTCAATTTGCGGAAATACCACCTCAAAATGGTCCGGTAGGTGCGAAGCATGTGGTGAATGGAATAGTATTTCTGAAGATATAGGGTTATCACAAGGGCCCACCAAAAGCAGTTTGGGAAAATCTCGTGGAAATTACATACCTTTAGGCGACTTAAAAAGTACTGATAAACCCTTAGAAAGAACAAAGTGCGATTTGGAAGAACTAGATAGAGTTCTTGGTGGCGGATTAGTTCCCGCATCCGCTATTTTGGTAGGGGGCGATCCAGGCATTGGAAAATCTACACTTTTATTACAAGCCGCTGCTAAGTTCGCAGAGAAAGGACTAAAAACATTATATCTTTCCGGCGAAGAGGCCACTTCCCAAGTAAAATTAAGAGCAAAAAGGCTCAATTTAGATCAGGCCCAGATACAATTGGGATCAGACACCAACTTACGAAACATTTTAACAACCTTGGAAAAAGAGCGTCCTAAATTAGCAATAATTGATTCTATACAAACGATTTGGTCAGACAAAGTCGACAGCGCACCTGGAACAGTAAGCCAAGTACGAGCAGCCGCTTATGAACTTACAACTTTTGCCAAAAGAAGTGGAACAAGTATAGTTTTAGTTGGGCATGTTACAAAAGAAGGTCAAATTGCTGGACCACGCGTGGTTGAGCATATGGTCGATACAGTTTTGTATTTTGAAGGCGAAAAAGGAAATCAATTTCGTATCTTACGATCAGTTAAAAACAGATTTGGTGCCGCAGATGAAATAGGTGTCTTTGAAATGACGGGGGCAGGCTTACAGCAAGTTAAAAACCCATCAGCGCTATTTTTGTCTTCAAGAGGAATACCTAGCGCCGGCTCCTGCGTTTTTGCAGGTATCGAAGGAACCAGACCTGTGTTAGTTGAAATACAAGCATTAGTTTCTCCTTCTCCTCATTCTCAACCAAGGCGGAGTGTAATTGGATGGGATAGTAGTCGTCTCGCGATGATATTGGCCGTACTTGAAGCTCGATGTGAAGTGCAATTTTCCGGACTTGATGTTTATTTAAATGTGGCAGGAGGTTTAAAAATCACAGAAACAGCCGCAGATCTAGCAGTCGCAGCATCTTTAATTTCAGCTAAAGAAAATATTATCATTTCCGAGGATTTTGTTTTTTTTGGAGAAGTTTCACTCTCGGGAGCCATAAGATCAGTTTCTAAAACAGAAAATAGGTTGAAAGAAGCGGAAAAACTTGGTTTCAAGAAAGTTGCAAGCCCAAAAAATACCAAATTAGCCAAAGGATTAAATATAGAAGTTTTTGAGAATTTGGATCTTTTATCATTCGTAAATAAATTATCAGATAGGACTAAGAAAATAAAAACTGAGGACTTAAATTAAAATGTCTGATTTTAACATCGTAGATGGCGTCATATTAGCAATAGTTATTGTTTCATCTCTTTTGGCCTATTCACGCGGTCTGGTCAGAGAGTTAATGTCTATTGCTGCGTGGATAATTGCAGCTTTTTTAGCCTATTTTTTTGCTCCCGAAGTTTTGCCATTTGTTCAAGAAATCCCCTATATTGGACCAATTTTGTCAGATAGTTGTGAGTTAGCTATACTGGCCTCTTTCGCTGCTGTTTTCGCTGTAGCTTTGATGCTCGTGTCGTTCTTCACTCCACTTCTGTCAGTTGTAATAAACAAAACCTCTCTAAATAGACCAGATCAAGCTATGGGCTTTATATTTGGAGTCCTGAGAGGAATTGCGTTAATTGCAATTTCCTTTTTTGCTTATCAAACCATATTAAGTAGCGGTACTTTTATTCTTCTAGAGGAAAGTCAATCAGCTCGAGTATTTGAGGGAATGGCCAATGATATAGCCGAAAAAAATCCAGAAAAAGCCTTAGGTTGGCTTACTATTCAATATGAAGAGTTAGTTTCGGTCTGTGCAAATTAAGCTTTATCTTGAAATCTTGGGAGTAGTCAAATTATGAGCAAACCAGTCGCACTGATAACTGGGGCTTCGAGAGGCTTAGGAGCTGAATTAGCACAGATCCTATCATCAACACACCATATAGTTGCTGTTTCGAGGACAGTAGGTGCCCTCGAAGCACTAGATGATCACATTCAAAAATGTGGGGGCTCCAGTACATTGGCGCCGATCGATTTGACAGACGAAAACGCAGCTGCACAACTTTGTCGATCAATTTTTGAACGTTGGGGGAAAGTAAGGCTTTGGGCTCACACTGCAATCCATGCTGCTCCTCTTGGCCCGGTTATCACGATAGATAGTAAAGATTGGGAAGAATCTATAAAAAACAATGTAACAGCGCTCGCCAAACTTATACCAATGGTATCTCCACTACTCGCGGAGGATAGTAAAGCCGTTTTTTTTGAAGACACTACTATTATAAAAAAATTTTCATCAATTTATGGGGCAACAAAAGCTGCACAAATTCATATAGTAAAAACATGGAAAGATGAATGTAAATCAATTGGACCACAAATATACATTCTCCGACCAAACCCTATGCCTACAGCAGTGAGAGCGCGCTTTTATCCGGGTGAAAGTAGAAAAAAATTACGATCTGTTAAGATTGAGGCGAAAAGGCTCGTTTCAATGTTAGAACTATGATTATAGTTGCAACAAGTCAAAATAAATTTCTCCATTAAGGGTAAATATGCGAATACTTATAACAAACGATGACGGAATTAACGCTCCTGGCCTTAAAATTTTAACAAAGATAGCACTTCAATTAACTGATGAAGATAATATTTTTACAGTTGCACCTAGCAATGAAAGATCGGGTGTTGGGCATTGTATAAGCTATACAAGCCCAATGATGATTGCTGAAATTGAGAAGAACCGCTTCAGTGTAGATGGATATCCAGCCGACTGTGTGCTTGCCGGCATATACCATGTATTTGACGGTCAAAAGCCAGATTTAATTATATCTGGGGTAAACAAAGGAAATAATTCTGCTGAAAATGTTTTATACTCAGGAACTATAGGGGCGGCCATGGAAGGAGCTCTTCAGGGTATAAAATCTATCGCTTTATCGCAATACTATGGCCCACAGAATTTAAGTTTAAAAAATCCTTATGAGGCAAGTGAAATACATGGAGTTCAAGTAATTAACGATATTCTAGACAAAAAATTACCCGTGAGTGAGGGCTACAAAATATTTTATAATGTAAATTTTCCACCGCACGCTGCGCAGGATGTATGCGGCGTAAGATATGTTAAACAAGGATTAAGACCAAGTTCTTTTTTTTCGACCAAAACCCACAAATCAGCTTCAGGAAGAGATTTTTTATTCGTTGAAGGTGGAAATCAACATGCTGTTTTATCCGAAGATACCGATGCCCAAGTGAATATGGATGGTTATATTTCAATAACACCAATGAAAGCAGATCTAACGGATTATGATACACTAAATTATCTCAACAAAGTTCTATGACCAATAATGCAACTCTAAAAATGCAATTTCTTTTTTCACTTCGAAAAGCCGGTATTTTAGACAAACAAGTTTTAGACGCAATGGAAAGAGTTGATAGAAAGAAGTTCGTTAACAATGTTTTTTCTGAAAAAGCTTATGATGATACTCCGCTACCCATAGCTTGCGGTCAGACAATTAGCCAACCAACAGTAGTCGGATTAATGACACAAGCTTTGCAAGTCACGTCAAGAGATAAAGTGCTGGAAGTGGGAACAGGATCAGGTTATCAAGCTGCAATTCTAAGCTTGTTGGCTAGGAGAGTTTATACGGTTGAACGGCACAGTTTGCTTGTTCATAATGCTACTAAAATTTTTCAAAAGTTAGGTATTAACAATATCACCACAATATTGGCTGACGGAGGTTATGGCTTAGAGCAACAAGCACCATTCGACAGAATTATTGTAACCGCTGCATCTGACGACCCTCCTGCTTCATTACTATCACAGCTAAAAATAGGTGGAATTATGATTATACCAGTAGGTCAATCTGATAATATACAGAGCCTTATCAAAATAGCTAAAACAGATAGCGGTTACGATTATCAGGATCTCCAACCTGTAAGATTTGTTCCCCTGCTTGCGGGTACGGAAAAAGAGCAATAAAAAATTATGATTATCTAGGCAGAGTGAGTCGTGTTTTATGCAGTATATAAACTCAAATAAATTTATAAAAATGGTTTCATTTTTATTTGTATTTAGTGCTGTTTCTTGCGGAAATTTCAGTAACCTCGATTTTGATTTAAGGGGCAATGAATATGATACATCTGATGCTGTTAGAAAAGCTATGCAAACAAGACCTCTGCCAGATAATAGAGGGATTATTTCATACCCTACATATGAGGTCGTCGTAGCACAACGAGGGGAAACTATAAATAGTATTTCTGATCGTCTTGGTTTAGATTCTAGAGATTTAGCAAGTTACAATGGCATGAGCAGTCGTGAAGAGCTTAATGAAGGGCAACTTATCAGTCTACCCAATCGAATAGGTGAAAAAAACAATCTAAAAAAACAGATAGCTTCAGATCGAAGGCAGGTGAATGTAAGAGAGCTAGCCTCCATAGCAATTGAAAATTCTACCGATAGAAAAAATAAACCTATAATAAATACCCTAAAGTCAGAAAATGAACCCATTAGACATAAAGTCTCCAGGGGAGAAACCGCTTTTACTATTTCTAGGTTGTACAACGTTTCAATTCGATCTTTAGCCGAATGGAATGGCCTAGACAGCAATTTCACTATTAGGGAAGGTCAATATTTGTTGATTCCTCTTCCTGCTAACAATGCAGCAGTTGGTATTGAACCGGTTTTAAACGAAAAAAGCGGTGAAGCACCAGTTCCACCAAGTAGCTCAAAACCTTTGCCAGTTCCAATAGGCAAAGATGAGGTCAACCCAAGTTTATCGGAAGGTGCAACAAATGTATCAGCTCCTGACACAGCCGTTTTTGCTTACCCTGTGAATGGAAAAATTATCCGCGACTACGTCAAAAATAAAACAGATGGTATAGATTTATCTGCACCAGAGGGTACTGAGATTGTAGCTGCCGAAAAAGGAATAGTAGCGGCAATCACTTCTGACACTCAAGAGGTACCAATAATTGTTTTAAAGCATGAAGGCGGTTTATTGACAGTATATGCTGGAGTTGGCGATATTATAGTGAAAGAAAAAGATAAAGTTTTGCGATTGCAAAAACTTGGCACAATGCGACCAGGTGATCCACCATATTTGCATTTTGAAGTGAGAAGAGGGTTTGAGTCAATCGACCCAATGGATTTACTTAATTAACTATTTTTTGTTTATAGGCGTATTTTAATATTGTTTCTACCGGCGAAATCAACAAAAAATTGCCAAGCAACACGTCCGGATCTAGCGCCCCTGGTCGCTTGCCACTCAATAGCTTGAGATTTTATTTTTTCAAAGTCTGTTGACACGCCAAATTCACCAAAGTAGCGAGCAATCATTTCGAAATAATCTTCTTGAGTACATGGATGAAAACCCAACCATAACCCAAATCGATCAGAAAGAGAAACTTTTTCCTCTACTGCCTCCGATGGGTTAATAGAAGAAGATTTTTCATTTTCAATCATATCTCTTGGCATCAGGTGTCTTCTGTTTGAAGTTGCATAAAACAAGACATTTTCGGGTCTACCTTCGAGCCCACCATCAAGTACTGCCTTAAGTGATTTGTAATGTTGATCATCATGCGAAAAACTCAAATCATCACAAAAAAGAAGAAACCTTTCAGAAGAAGCTCTTAAAATATTCAATAATCGACCAACTGAAGGTAGATCTTCACGCTGAAGTTCTACTATTTTAAGTGATAAGCCTTTATCTATAATTTTTTGATGAATAGCTTTTATTAAGGAAGATTTTCCCATGCCTCTAGATCCCCATAAAAGCGCATTGTTGGCTGATAAACCTCTAGAAAATTGAAGCGTATTTTCGAGCAAAATATCGCGCACCCTATCAATTCCAACTAATAACTCCAATTTTATTTTTGAAACCTTTAGTACTGGCTTCAACTGATCTGGCGATACGCTCCAAACAAACGCATCATTATTTTCGAAATCAGGATATTCATTTGGTGGCGGGCTTAGCCTCTCCATCGCTTCTGCTATTTGGGCTAATGAAACTTTTAGTTTTTGGAAATCATATTCGGACATTTAAAAATCTTTACCGCTTTGGAATTATTTTTTTTCATCAAAATCCGTCATGAGAGGATCATCAAAATCATCGCCTATATCCTGAGAATAATCATCATCAGAAAATTGCTCATTAATTTGTTTTTCAGTTCTGGCGACCAAGAATATAGAAACCTCATATAATCCGTAAACGACGACAAATAAAATTATTTGAGTTATTACGTCAGGCGGTGTTACTAAAGCAGCCAGCACCAATATCCCAACAATTGCGAATTTTCTAACATTTTTTAACCCTGTCGAACTCACTAAGCCAGCTTTACCCATCAAGGTCAGTAAGACCGGAAGCTGAAAACATAGTCCGAATGCAACAATAAATTTAATTGTTAAGCTTAAATACTCCTGTGCTGAACCTTGAAACGCTATCCCAGCTGTTCCAGCCTCTGAAGACTCTCCCGAGTCCAATGAGCCAGGTTGTTGAAATCCAAGAAAGAAGTCAAAAGCTAATGGCGTAACCACGAAATAGGCAAAAGAAGCACCAAGAAAAAACATTACAGGAGAAGCTAACAAGAAAGGTAAAAAGGCACCTTTTTCAGACTTATAAAGCCCAGGAGCAACAAATCGCCACAATTGATACCCTATAATCGGAAACGCTATAATTAAACCGCCCATTAATGAAATAGAGATAGCAACAAAAAAACCTTCTTGAAGCTTGATTAAAATCAACCCACAATCTTGATGTCCCCTTTGGATCATTGATGCACACAACGGCATAGTCAAAAAGTTAAAAATTGGCTTCCAGACTGTGAAACAAGCTAGCATAGCAATGGTGAAAGCCGAAACTGAGTAAATTAAGCGTTGCCTCAGTTCTGTTAAGTGCTCTATCAGGGGAGCGGCAGAATCTTCTAGATTATCTTTTCCCTCTGTCATTTCTTATTTTCACTCTTGCTTTTCTTTTTTGGCCTACTCTTATTATTTTTTTCTGATTTCGTAACTGCAGTAGAACCTTTTTTATCATTTTGTCGTTTATCTGTTACCTTGTGTATTTTTTTTGACGCATCTTCCCTTTGCGCAGCTAATTTCCCAGTCTCAGACAGAGGATCAAAGTTTGTAAATTCTTTTGTAGTTTCCCCAACTTTATCTAATCCTGTCTTAATGGGGTTAGTCGCAGCCCTCATTGTTTTTGCAACATCTTTCACCCCAGCTTCATCTGCTGCATCATTCATAGCTGAAGTAAATTCTCTTGCCATTCCCTTCATTCTTCCGACAAATTCACCAACACGTCGAAACAAAACTGGCAAGTCCTTCGGTCCAACAATTATCAAAGCTACTATCCCTATCAGGAGTAGCTCAGTCAGCCCAAGGTCAAACATAAATTATGCCTTATTGTCTTTATCTTCGTCTGGTGTGACATCTTTCGCGCTTTCCACAGCCTCATCCTCAAGCTGTTTAGCCCCATCGTTCACACCTTTCTTAAATGCAGTAATACCTTTGCCAACTTCACCCATTAAAGAACTAATCTTGCCCCGCCCAAATAAAACAAGCACTACAACTGCAATTAACAAGATTCCCATCGGGCCTGCATTTTGAATAAATGAGGGTACAATTAAGTACGACATTTCGGTCTCCTTTTATATAGCGGTTCTAAAAACCTTAACTTACCATATGTAAATCTCATAAATGATAAAGTCACAATGCTATATAGTAAATACAACTAATTATTATTTGATACAGTGGAGTACTATTAACTCTGTAGTTTATCAAGCACCATCAAAAAATATATTAAAATCTCATTCTCTTTAGCAGTCAAAAATTCATTATTTTGGAAATATGTAACACTTATCTCTTGGCACAGTTAGCCAAAGCGGGTGTCCCGTGTTGGGTAAAAATACATTTGGAACAGATACCTTTATATTTAGGCCAAAATCCATTTTAAACTCTATCAAACTTTCGTTTCCAACAAAGCGGGCTCTCTTTACGATGCCTCTTGCAGCAACTCCTTGACTTGCAGTAGGTAAAGGCCCTCGACCTTTTCTATCGAAGTCAATACGTACATGCTGAGGTCTAAAAACAATATCTATGTCTGTCCCGTCAGAAAGGCCAGGAGCGAAAAATTGACCAAATGGAGTATCAGCAAGACTACCATTTAAAGTAGCTTGAATAGCATTCGCATCTGAGAAAAACTGAAGTGCTTTTAAATCTACCGGCGCATTATAGATGTTGTAAGGAGCACCTCTTTGTAGAATTTTTCCATCCCTCATTAAAGCAATTTCATCAGCTACCTTCATGGCTTCTTGTGGATCGTGTGTTACCATCAAAACTGCAGCATCTTCTGACCTCAGCAAATTAAATGTTTCATCACGGATCTCATCTCTCAGTCTATCATCCAGTCCTGAGAATGGCTCATCCATTAGCATAATTTTTGGCTGCGGAGCCAAAGCTCGAATTAACGCAATTCTTTGCTGTTCACCTCCAGATAAAGAGTGAGGATAATGAAACGCCAAATGAGCAAGACCTACCCTTTCAAGGAGATCAAAAGATCTTTTTTGCTTAAACTCTTTTGATCCGGCGAGACCGAAATAGACATTTTGCTGGACATTTAAATGAGGAAACAAGGCAAAATCTTGAAACATTAATCCTATTGACCTTGCTTCTGGAGGGACTTGAAATGATGCAGTGCTAGTTAATTCTTCATCCACAAAAATTTGTCCAGAGCTAGGCGTTTCAACTCCTGCTATCATCCTCAATGTGGTTGACTTTCCACATCCGGAGGGGCCAAGAAGGCATGTTACCTGACCCGAAGAAATCTGAAATGAAATTTGATCAACAACAGTCAAGTTTCCAAATGATCTAGATAGATTTTTGACTTCTAACCTTGGCAAAACCGCATATCTTTTCAAGTTAATTGTTAAGATTTGAGCTTATAAGCAGCAATCTATTATTTTTCAAGATTAAGAAGGAGCTTAAAGTCGCTTAAAACTAAATAGTCGAATTTACTGCGCCACCATCCAACAAAATATTTTGTCCAATTATGAAACCGGCTTGTTGCGAACATAAAAAAGCACAAGCTGCACCAAATTCTTTAATAGTTCCGTAGCGTTTAGCTGGAATTGCATTACGACGGTTTAGTTGGGCTTCAGAAAGCGTGATGCCAGTCTGCTCAGCAGTATGTAAATCTAACGACTTTATTCTGTCAGTATCATGCACACCTGGCTGCAAGTTATTTATTGTCACTCCAAATTCAGCAACCTGTCGTGAAGTCCCAGCAACGTAGCCAGTTAAGCCTGCTCTTGCAGAATTTGACAAACCCAAAGCAGGGATTGGAGACTTAACAGATTGTGAGGTAATGTTGACAATCCTTCCCCATCCTTTTTCTATCATAACAGGCAAAACTTCTTTTATTAAAGCGATTGGCGTTAGCATATTTGCATCCAAAGCCAATATAAAATCCGATCGGCTCCAGTCACTCCACACGCCGGGTGGCGGACCTCCTGCATTCGTGACCAAAATATCTAAATTATTTTCTGCTTTTTTAAGCACAGCCTCTTGCCCTTCTTTTGTGGTGATATCTGCCACAACAGTCTCAACGCGAACTTGATACTTACTTTTCAAAAGCTTTGCAGCGCTTTCCAAATTTTGAGGGT
>CACAPQ010000032.1 GCA_902534325.1 Paracoccaceae bacterium
TTTCAAGTTTAGTTAAATTGGCAACCAATTCCCTTTCACTAATAAAGTTTTCTGTGTTTTTGCTTGTTTTTGTAAGATCAATTTCAAGATTTTTTATTGAAGTTGACAGCTCTTTTAGTCTGACCTGCATATTTTGCTCAAATACAATTTGTGAATTATTTTTAAAAAAATTAGGATAATAATTATTTATTAAAAAAACACCCAAAAGACCAAAACTTGCTGTTGCTAGGCCAGATAAACTAATGAGCAAAAAAGAATTAAGTTTATTTTTTGGCTCTTTTGTATGATTAACGCTGCGCGGTTTCTCTATTTTTAAGCCTTCTTTTTTAGTTTCATTTTTCGCGTCACTTAATGATAAATCGGCTTCCTTTAAATCAGTGCCGTCACTTTCTTTTTTTTGCGACTTAGGCTTTGGCATTTTTCCTCAATTCTCCAGCCAATTGCTAACTAGTACTACCATCAAACTTGATCAATCGTCTCAAAATAGCAAGAGTAGCTTCTTGCATACTGTTTAAATCAGGTTTTTTCGAAATCGCTAGTTCCCCCAATTCGACCCCTGTAACTATTTTTGCAACAGCTTCGCTGATTGCAATAACATTAAAACCAGTCAAATCTAGATTACTTTGTAACAATTCAGCAGACCTTGATGAAAAAATTGGCAAAATCACTGGCCTACCACTGTGAATCTTTTGCAAATTTTGTTTTTTTATTTTCAGTGGCTCTTGATTGTATCCAATTATGTCCAAGCAACTGAACTGGTTTCTTTTCAATGCATCACATAGATTTCCGACAGTATGCTTGCCTCTAATATGAGCCATGCTTTCGGTAGGTTTCTTTGATTTAATTAACTTCAATAAATTTTCCTGATCTTTCGAAAACCCCAAAACGTCATATCCAAAACTAACCGCTATTTTTTTTGTATTTGCTCCAACTACAAAACATTTTTTATTAATCAAATTATGTTTTTTTGCTGCTCGAAGCCCATTCGCTGAGGTGAAGATTAAAACCGAATTCTTATTGACCTTACTGAGGCTTGGAAGAAAATCTATTCTTTGAATTGGGTTATCTAGGATTTCGCAGCTATACAATAGATGTTTTATTTTTAAGCAAAACCGTTCATTTCCACCTAATGGCCGCGTTAAAAGCAATATTACATTTTCTTGGTTGGGATTGTTTGTCATATGCTGAAATGCTACTCCGATGCTGCCTGCGATACAATGGAACATAATATGGATTTACACAAAGCCCTTATTTTAGGAATTGAAAGTAGCTGTGATGATACCGCTGCTTCAGTTTTGGAAGTAAACCCTAAAGGCTCAAAAATTAAATCTTCTATCGTACATAATCAATTTAATCTCCACAAAGAATATGGTGGCGTTGTGCCAGAGATAGCAGCTCGGGCTCATGCCGAATTAATTGATGTCGTTGTTGAAAAAGCACTGAAATCAGCAAAAGTTGTCATGGCAGACATAAGTGCTATTGGTGTAACCGCTGGTCCTGGGCTCATTGGTGGTGTACTGTCAGGTCTAATGTTTGCAAAAGGGCTATCAGTCTCAACAAATAAACCCTTAATTGGCATAAATCATCTTGCAGGCCATGCGCTTACCCCTAGACTGACCGATAAAGTTGCTTTTCCCTATCTCGTATTGTTGGTTTCAGGAGGGCATTGTCAATTTCTTATAGTTCATAGTTACAAGAAATATGAAAGATTAGGTGGAACGATAGATGATGCACCTGGCGAAGCCTTTGATAAAGCGGCACGTCTTTTGGGCTTACAACAGCCCGGAGGACCCGCAATTGAAGAAGCTGCCATAAAAGGTGATGTAAACCGCTTTTATTTGCCGCGTCCTTTGCTAGATAGAGAGGATTGTAATTTTTCATTTTCCGGCCTCAAGACAGCTTTAATGCGAAAAAGAAATGAGCTTACTGAAAAACAGGGCGGCTTATTTGAAAAAGATGTATGCGATTTGAGTGCAAGCTTCCAGCAAGCAATGCACGACGTTGTTATTGAAAAGTCAATTCGAGCTATTGATCTATATTCAAAATTTACTAACAGAAACCAAACTTTTGCTATTGCAGGCGGAGTGGCTGCAAATAAAAAAATTCGACACTCTCTAAAAAAGATATGCGAAACAAAAAAGGTAGATTTTTTAGCGCCGCCTTTAGAATTATGCACCGATAATGCAGCAATTATTGCTTATGCTGCAGCAGAAAGATTTTTCCATGATGATTATGATGACACCACAATATCAGCTCGGCCAAGGTGGCCACTAGACAATCAAAAGCCTGCAATTTTAGGTAGTGGTAAGAAAGGGTCCAAGGCATGAAAATATGTATTGCTGGCGCGGGTGCGTTTGGCTCTGCAATAGCATCAGTTTTTGCTAAGGGCGGGTACTCAACTAAGCTTTTTTCACCAACTAACTTTGAAGAATTGAGCGCCACAAGAGTTCCTTGGAAACTCAGCAACATAAAATTACCCAACGAAGTTGATATCGTAAGTTCATTAGAAAAAACTGAAAAAAACGAGTGTTTATTTCTAGCAATACCAACGCAAAATTTGGCTGATTTTTGTGAAAATAATAAAGTTTTTTTAAATAACAGACCGCTAATTGCTTGTTGTAAAGGTGTAGATCAAAAAACTGGATTGAGACCATCAGAAATTTTGAGTGAGTACTCTTCAAAGGTTGCCGTAATGTCTGGCCCCAGCTTTGCAATTGATATCGCTCAAGGCATGCCAACAGCCCTAGTTTTAGCTTCAGTTAAATATGACTTCTTGAAAAAATTACAATCCGATATTTCAATGCAAAATTTTAGACTTTACCGAACATCAGATGTTATAGGTGTAGAACTTGGCGGAGCATTAAAGAATATAATTGCCATAGCATGTGGTGTGGCAATCGGCGCCGGGCAAGGTGACAGTGCTAGAGCAGCACTGATGACACGTGGTTTCTCAGAAATGGTTTCTTTTGCAAAAGCACATGGCGCTAAAGAAAAAACACTATCTGGTTTATCAGGCTTAGGGGATTTAAGCCTAACTTGTAATTCAGAAAAGTCTCGTAACTTTGTTTTTGGCGTATCTCTTGGTTGTCAAAAAACTTTCAACAAAAACACAACTGTAGAAGGCGTCGCGACAGCATTTGCCGTAAGTCAAAAAGCAAAGGCTTTAGGTATAGAGATGCCCATAACCTCTTCTGTCAGCGCTTTAGTCAAAGGCTCCACTTCCGCAGAGGAAGTAATTCATTCTCTTTTAAGCAGGCCAACTAAAGAAGAATAAAATTCTTAGGGCCACCGCATTTTGGATCTTGCAGTAGTGCGCCCTAAGATCCTCAATAACGATAGTGTTCCGGCTTAAAAGGCCCTTCGGGTGTTACGCCAATATATTCTGCCTGATCTGAAGCTAATTTTGTCAATTTCACACCGATACGTTCTAAATGAAGTCGGGCAACCTTTTCATCTAAATGCTTAGGGAGAATATAAACATCATTTTTATACTCTTCGCCCTTTTTCCATAGCTCAATCTGCGCAAGAACTTGGTTTGTAAATGAAGCTGACATCACAAAAGACGGATGACCAGTTGCATTGCCAAGATTTAGTAAACGGCCCTCAGAAAGTAATATCAGTCTATTTCCAGATGGCATTTCGATCATGTCTACTTGCTCTTTGATATTCGTCCATTTGTGATTTTTAAGATGGGCAACTTGGATTTCATTGTCGAAGTGGCCAATATTGCCAACAATTGCCATATCTTTCATTTCACGCATGTGCTCTATCCGAATGACGTCTTTATTGCCTGTTGTTGTAATAAAAATATCGGCACTTTCTAAGGTATCCTCTAAAGTTACCACTTCAAAACCATCCATAGCAGCCTGTAGGGCGCAAATTGGGTCAACCTCTGTCACCTTGACGCGTGCTCCAGCACCGCGAAGGGATGCTGCAGACCCTTTACCAACATCTCCATACCCACATACAACGGCAGTTTTACCGGCCATCATTGTGTCAGTTGCACGACGGATACCATCCACTAAAGATTCTTTACAACCATACTTGTTGTCAAACTTTGACTTAGTCACAGAGTCATTCACGTTAATGGCTGGGAAGGGAAGCTGGCCGTTTTTAACCAATTCGTAAAGACGATGAACTCCCGTTGTTGTTTCTTCTGAAACACCTTTGATGGCGTCACGTGTTTTCGTAAACCACCCAGGTGATTGTTCCATACGCTTCTTTATTTGCGCCTTTATAACCTCTTCTTCCTCTGATTGGGGAACAGGAATAATATCTTCACCTTCTTCCGCGCGAGCACCAAGAAGTACATATAAAGTTGCGTCACCACCATCATCTAAAATCATATTTGGGCCATCAGGAAACATAAAAGATTGATCTAAGTAATCCCAATGCTCTTCTAAAGATTGACCCTTAATTGCAAAAACAGGAATATTTGCTGCGGCAATTGCTGCGGCTGCGTGGTCTTGTGTAGAAAAAATATTGCAGGACGCCCATCGCACATCGGCTCCCAATGCCACAAGTGTTTCAATTAAAACTGCAGTTTGAATAGTCATGTGCAGTGAGCCAACGATACGCGCACCTTTCAAAGGCTTGCTTTCGCCATATTCCGAGCGCAATGCCATCAAACCAGGCATTTCTGTTTCAGCTATACTTAATTCCTTGCGACCAAAATCAGATAGAGAGATATCTTTTACTATATATTGTTGGCTCATTATTTTTCCTCATAAAATTTCGTGGTTCACTATCAGTAAATAAAAAATGGTTCAATTAGATAAATCTAGATATGACTTTTACTAAATCTATTAATAGTATAGATCGCAAATTCTAATTTTAAACTAAACAGAAAGTTCGCCGACTAATGAATAAAAATCGCGCTTGGCAACGAATGCTTTCAGGACGCCGGCTTGACCTTTTAGACCCCACCCCTCTCGATATTGAAGTTGAGGATATAGCGCATGGTTTATCTTTCGTCGCCAGATGGAATGGACAAACTCATGGAAATTTTCCATACAGTGTTGCAGAACATTCACTCTTAGTTGAGCAGATTTATTCTAATTCTCTGAAAAGTCCTGAAAAAAAATGGTGTTTGGCAGCGCTGCTTCACGATGCACCTGAATATGTGATTGGGGATATGATTTCACCAGTGAAATCGGCTATTGGCAGTGATTATAAGTCTTTAGAAAATCGATTAAGTTCTGCAATTAATCTTAGGTTTGGCCTTCCCACAAAAATACCTGAAAAAATTAAAAAGCAAATCAAAAAAGCAGATAAGATTAGCGCATGGATCGAAGCAATTCAAATCGCTGGCTTTACAAAAGATGAAGCAGACAAATTATTTGGAGTTGTAGATAATAAAAATATAGATCACTTTACTATTCGACTGCGTCCTCCGTTGGAGGTTCGGGAAAGCTATATTTTAAGATTTAACGAATTAATTATTTAGGGCTTCTTTTTGCTAGGATGCGCTGAAGGGTTCTTCGATGCATATTCAGGCGTCGAGCGGTTTCACTTACGTTCCTATCGCACAACTCGTAAACTCTCTGGATATGTTCCCACCTTACCCTATCAGCACTCATTGGGTTTTCTGGAGGTGGGGGTAGATCATCCCCAGAAGCAAGAAGAGCATTCATTATATCTGATGCGTCCGCGGGTTTCGACAGGTAGTCAGTCGCGCCGATTTTTACCGCAGCGACTGCAGTCGCTATTGCTCCATAACCTGTCAAAACAACAACACGGCAATCTGGGCGCTTATCGTTTAAAACCTCCACGACATCTAAACCGTTGCCATCTGTTAGTCGTAAATCAACGACAGCATAAGCTGGTGGTCGAGCAGTAGCTATTGCTCTTCCAGCCGCAACTGAACCAGCAGACTCAACTTTAAAGCCTCTTTTCTCCATAGCTTTAGTCAATCGACGCAAAAAAGGTTCATCGTCATCAACTAATAACAAAGTTTTATCTAAGCCAATTTCTTCTATTTTTCTTTCTAGCAAGTCGGTCGACTCCTTCTGGTTGTCGTTTATTTAGTGCGACAGTAAGTAAGGGTCAAATTCTGTATTTAACTATGCTTTATAAAGCAGGCTGTAATATCCGCAATTTCATCAGCTGATTTGTCTCGTCTAAAAAACTCAACAAAGCCATATTCTGGCAAAATTAAGTAAGTCAGAGTTGAGTGATCAACTAAATACAAATCATCATTAGACCTTTGTGCTTTATAATATGTTTTATATACTTTAGAAACATGGCCAATTTGATCTTTGCTTCCTGTCAAGCCTATCATTTTAGGGTGATGATATTTAACAAAATCACCAATTACTTCTGGTGTGTCTCGTTCAGGATCAATGCTGACAAAAACAGGGGTCACTGAAATTTCATTCTTATCAAGCAAATCAACTGCCTCAGCATTTCGATATATATCCAAAGGACATATATCTGGGCAAAAGGTGTAACCAAAATATAAGATGGTAGGCTCTTTAAAAATATCTTTATCTGTAACGGTCTGCCCATCCTGATTTATTAGCTCGAACTCACCACCAATATTTGAGTTACCCAAGGCTGTGCTGGTTCTACACTCTGCAAATCGATCAACACCCTGTCCAAGATTAGATTGGCCAGATTTAAGAAACCAAAAAATGGATAAGCCCAGCAACAGCAGGGCGACAGCGAAGAGACTAATTAACAAACCTAGTGATCGCGACATTTAAATTCCCTTTGAAAAGTGCAGCACTAATTTATTAAAACTAAGTATACCTTAATATGATTAAATGAAATAAGGTAAGGCGATTATGATAGAGTCAAATCAAGACCTTTTCCCCGAAAGCAAACGGGGAGAATGGATAAGGCTTCGCACCATGATTTTTATCAGGTGGGTTGCAGTTACTGGTCAGTTAGCAGCAATTATCATAGCTTTTCAATATTTTGAACTGGCTTTAGACCTTAGCCTTTGTTTTTTTGCCGTGGGCCTTTCTGCATTGACAAATATTGTAGCAAGCCTTTTTTTCCCAGAAAGCAAAAGGTTAAGCGAGTTAGAAAACGTATTTATGATCTTATTTGACCTGTTCCAATTAGCTTTTCTGCTTTTTTTGACTGGTGGATTAAACAATCCCTTTTCATTTCTACTTATAGCGCCTGTTGTTGTTTCCGCCGCCGCCCTGAAAAAAAGATCCACCATTATTATAGGATCGGCAGCCGTTTTAATTGTAACTCTACTTTCGCATTTTTACGTACCTTTAGAAACTTTATCTGGAAAAACTCTAACCATCCCCGATATTTTCTTATTTGGAAATTGGGTTGCAATCAGTACTGGAATTGTATTTTTGGCTTTTTATTCAAATCGGGTCACGTCAGAGCTAAACACAATGAGCGATGCTCTGTTTGCGACACAAGCAGCACTATCTAGAGAGCAAAAGTTAACTGATCTGGGTGGGGTTGTAGCAGCAGCAGCACACGAGCTAGGGACGCCCCTAGCAACAATAAAACTTACAAGTTCAGAACTTATAGAAGAACTTAAAAATTTCCCAGAACTTCTGGATGATGCAATGTTAATTCGCGATCAGGCTGATCGTTGCGGAAATATCCTAAATAGTATGGGTGGCGCTGGTAAAGACGATTTACAAATGCATCAAACTTTACTTGCCGAAATAATTAGAGAGGCGGCCGAACCGCATTCACAGCGAGGAGTTACAATTGAGACAAAGATATCAGACGGTCATAAGGGTGGAATAGATGAGCCGCATATAATTCGAAGGCCAGAAATTATCCATGGACTGAGAAATATGATCCAAAATGCTGTCGATTTTGCAACGTCAAAAGTTTGGGTAGAAAGCTCTTGGACCAAAGAGTCAATTACAATCACTATTTCTGATGATGGGTATGGATATCCCCCAAACCTTCTAGGAAGACTGGGTGATCCGTTCCTCGGAGCAAAAATAGGAAAAGAAAAAAGACAAGGCTATGAAGGTATGGGGCTCGGCTTGTTTATTGCGAAAACGCTGCTTGAGAGGACAGGTGCAAAAATTAGTTTTTCCAATGGGCATAGAAACCAGACATCAGGTCACTCGAAAAGTGAAGCATCTGGAGCTATCGTTGAAATCTACTGGCCAAGAAAAAAAGTTGAGTCAACTTCAAACCTTTTTGGTGAAAATCAAAATTTTTCTATATAAGTTTTTTTGAACCTTTTTATCAATTGCTTTGTTGGCCAATATTACCAAAGCGATCATCATGTTTTGTAGTAAAGTTTTATGAAAAAAATACTTTTATCAAATGGACCCCTCGAAACCAAAACGCTGGCCACAGAAATAAAAGAGCATTTGCAAAATGGTGATGTAATATTAATAAAAGGGGAAATAGGAGCAGGTAAAAGCCATTTTGCCAGGTCCCTAATACAAGCCGCAATGGATAAAGTAGAGGAGGTTCCATCTCCAACGTTTACCCTAGTACAAACCTATGATACAAAAATCGGTTCTATTTGGCATGCTGACCTATACCGATTAAGTGATCAGAGTGAAATATTTGAATTAGGTTTAATTGATGCTTTTGGTAAGGAAATTGTTCTTGTAGAATGGCCAGATCGACTTGGTCATCTTGAACCACAGGATGCGCTTAAAATTGAAATAGTTATTCTAGAAAATGATAAACGGGAAGTAATTTTTTCAACTAGCTCTCGTATGTGGGAGGAGCGTCTTGAGAAAACCCTGCAGAAGTAAAAATGGCATTAATTTGTATTTTAGAAAACCTTTGAGTAAATAGATTTGCAGATGATTTTTCCTGATATTTCTGGAATATACGGCATAAGCCCTGGCACAAATTTTCCACGCGAGCTTGCAAATGGAATATTAAATCGTTTTGCATCATCAGAACCTGAGATTCTAGCAAATTTACAAGTGATCGTTAATTCAGCAAGAATGCGCCATAGGTTAAGGGAAGAATTAATTGAACGGGGCGCCATGCTTCACCCCCGTATTTTAACTTTGCACGAAGTATGGCAACTTATTCCTGATAGTTACAAACCAAACCCGACCTATTCTTTAGTTCACAAATTTGAACTTATGGCATTAGTTCAAAAACTGGTTGAGGCACAGCCAGATATTTCTGCGCAATCGTCAATCTACGCACTTACAAAAAGTCTTTCTGACTTAATTGACGAAATGCAGGGAGAAGCTGTACCAGTTGATAAAATTATAAACCTCGATATTTCAGATTTATCTGGCCATTGGCAAAGAAGCCAACTTTTTTTAAATATCATAAAGAAGTATCTTGAAAATCGGAAAACTGATCCGGACGAAGAGGCTTGGTTAAGACAAGTTATAGGTACTCTTACTAGTTATTGGTCAGAAAAAACCCCTAAAAACCCAGTACTTATTGCTGGCTCCTCCGGCTCACGAGCCACGACGAGACAATTAATACAAGGAATTATTAAGTTACCTAATGGAGCCGTAGTTTTGCCGGGCTTTGATTTTACTTTACCTAAAGAATTATGGGGTGAAAAAGAACACGTGGGCGTGCCAGAAGACCATCCACAGTATAGAAATTTGAAAACATTTTTTGCCTTAGGTTTGCCTCAGGACAAATTGCAAAAATGGTACCTAAAAGAAGCATGTAATATACCATTACAAAATTTAATTGGGCTGTCTTTAAGGCCAGCACCAGTTACGGACTGCTGGTTAGAGGAAGGTCCCAAATTGGGCAATATTTCAGAGATCACAGAAAAAATAAGCCTGGTTGAGGCTGATAGCATTAGGGATGAGGCTTTGGCTATTTCCTTCAGAATAATTTCTGCCGTTAAAGAAGAGCAAAGTCTGATTTTGATATCACCAAACCGAAAGCTTACAAGAATGGTTTCTGCCTATCTTTCTAATTGGGATATTATTCCTGATGATAGTGCAGGAGTTCCCTTACAGCTAACACCATCGGGTAGATTACTACGTTTAGTGGTTTCTCTTTTCATAGGACCCTTAACAACGACAAAAATTTTCGCAGTATTAAAACATCCCTTAACTCATAGTGGTGGGGATTTTAGAGCCGATCATTTAGCTTTTGTTCAAAGCCTGGAACTATTCTTCAGAACCACCGATGTCAGTATATTTTCTCCTGAAAGTATTTATATTTGGTTACAGGAAGCAAAGAATCCATATGCCTCGAAGTGGGCATCCTGGATTTGTAATATTTTAGAAACGTGTAAGATGCTGGATTCTCATGTTTTTGAAGAAATTCTTGATAAACACATTGGGCTTGCTAATGCTTTGGCTTCTGGTCCAGACCAAAATGAGACAAACAGTTCTGGTGGATTATGGAAACAGAATAATGGCCGCCATTGTTTTAAAATTATTGAAAAAATAAAGGAGGCATCTCCAATTGCCAGTTCCATATCAGTATCAAGATATGCAGATGTCTTTAATTCAATACTGGCCGAGGAACATGTGCCAGAAATAAATCCAACTCATCCCAATATTATGATTTGGGGCACTTTGGAGGCTCGAGCGCATAGTGCTGAGGTTTTGATTTTAGGCGGTATGAATGAAGGCTCCTGGCCGGCTCCTGCTGAAATAGATCCATGGTTGAATAGAAAAATGAGAAAAGAGGCTGGATTGCTCTCTCCTGAGAGACGAATAGGCCTATCAGCACATGATTATCAACAGGCCGTCTGCAGCTCTTATGTTTTAATAACTAGAAGCACCAAGGATAACGAAGCGGAAACGATACCATCCAGATGGTTAAATAGACTTTTAAATCTATTAAGTGGGCTTTACGGAAATAATGGTCCCGAGGCAATTGAGAAAATGAAAGGTCGTGGCACAAAGTGGCTAGACTGGGCTAGTGAAATAAAAAATGTTGCGCCGATGAAACCAGCAAAAAGGCCTTCTCCCAAGCCACCAAAAGACACACGGCCCAAAAAACTTTCTGTAACAGAGATAAAAACTCTTATTCGAGATCCTTATGCTATATATGCAAAACATATCTTAAAATTAAAACCTCTTAAGCCATTACATCGAACGGCTGACCCTCTATTAAGGGGAGTTATAATCCACAAAATTTTTGAGCAGTTTGTTAAGAATTGGCAAGAAGACGATACATTGCTTGATCAAAAAAAACTATTATTGAATCTAACAAAGGAGCAGCTAACAGAAAAAGTTGCTTCACCTACAGCACAGCTTTTTTGGTTTTCTAGAGTTGAAAAAATAGCAGATTGGTTTGTTTCAGAAGAAGCGAACAGGAGGAATTTATGTAAACCCATAGCATTAGAGAAGAAAGGGCAGATTATCATACCAGACCTGGCCTTTAAACTCACTGCACAAGTTGACCGAATTGATATTAATCAGGACGGTAAAGCTATAATTTATGACTATAAAACAGGTGCAGTACCAAATAAAAATGTCCAATTGCATTTTGATAAGCAGCTTTTTTTACTTGCTTTAATTGTTGAGGATGGTGGTTTTTCAGATATTGCACCTTTGAGCGTTTCTGATGCTTCCTTTGTTGATCTAAGCAATAAAAAAGCAGTTTTTGCCCCATTTGATCAGGAGTCTTTGGAAACACACCGCGCCAAATTCCACTTACTAATTAAAAGATACTTTAATCCTAACCAGGGCTTTACCGCAAGGCGGGCTATGTTTCGAATTGAAGATAATTCTGATTATGACGGAATATCTCGTTTTGGGGAGTGGTCTATTGAGGATAAGGCTCAATGAAAAATAATGACGTGGCAACACTCGCTCAGGTCCAAGCATCTAATCCAGATGACTCTACTTGGCTTTCTGCTAACGCAGGCTCTGGCAAAACACGTGTTCTGACCGATAGGGTTGCTAGATTGCTGCTAAAAGGCGTGTCACCCGAAAATATTTTATGCTTAACTTATACAAAAGCCGCTGCATCAGAAATGCAAAACCGCTTATTTGAGCGCCTGGGTAAGTGGGCTATGCTAGATGACGAAACTCTGAGAAATAGCTTAACTCAACTAGGCATAGAAAAGGGATTAAACAAACAAACATTTAAGCATGCACGAACTCTATTCGCTAGAGCAATTGAGGTGCCAGGAAGCTTAAAGATACAAACAATACACTCTTTTTGCTCATCGTTACTCAGACGTTTCCCACTTGAGGCAGAAGTTTCTCCAAATTTTACAGAAATAGACGAATGGACCACTAAAGCCCTCTGTACAGAAATTTTAGAAAAGATATCAAGCGATGAGAAAGACTCTGTCTCTTTGGCTAGTTTTTCAAAATTTGTGAGTGATGTTAATTTGACAGAGCTGCTGACAGATATTTTAAAGAATCGTACTTTTTTGTCTAAATTAAAAAGTCATTCTGAAATCTATTCAGAGTTTGGATTAAATAGTAACGTGTCTTTTGAAGAATGCCTAAATAGTCACTTTGATAGCAAAGACCTCAAGCTTATAAAAATTTTAAGAGCGGGCATGAAAAATGGTGGTGTCCAAGATAAAGCTTCGGCCAAAAAACTTTCGAGTATAGAGTCTATCAATTTAGAATTTATTAAGACCTTGGAAGATATTTTACTGTATAAAGGCAGTACTACAAAGAGGCCCGGATATAGTGCTAAAACTAATAGTTTTGCCTCTAAAACTGTCCTAAGCGAATTTTTAAATTCTTCTATAGAGCAATTAAACAAATTAGCAGAAAGAATAGAAGTTTTTCGGCAAACAAGAATTTCATATGAAACCTCGGAAAAAATATGTGCTCTTTACGATTTCTCAAGAATTTTTCTGAATCATTATAAAAATGAAAAGTTACTTCGTGGTTGGTTAGATTTTGATGACCTTATTTTAAAAACCCAAAACCTTTTGACAGATCCTACTATAGCAGCTTGGGTATTATATCGGTTGGATGGAGGTATCGACCATATTCTCATTGATGAGGCACAAGATACTAGCCCTACACAGTGGCGAATTATAGAAAAACTATCACAGGAATTTTATGCGGGAGAAGGTTCTCGAGATAAAATGGATCGCACCCTTTTTGTTGTTGGTGACAAAAAACAATCAATTTATTCTTTCCAGGGCGCGGACACTTTTGAACTTAACCGAATTCAGAAAAATTTTAAAAAACGATTTGGCGAAGCAGCCAAACCTTTAAAAGAATTAAGTTTACAATATTCTTTTAGATCATCTCCCACAATTCTAAAGTTTGTTGATAGCATTTTAGAGAAACCAGAAAAAAAGCAAGAAAGTGAATTAGAAAGCTCAGAAAATCACAAGTCATTTTATTCTAAGCTACCAGGCCGGGTTGATCTTTGGCCATCTATAGAAAAGGCGGAGCAGCCAAAAGATATAGTGTGGCAAAGCCCTGTAGATATGCCAGGTAAAGAAGATGAAAGGGTAAGGTTAGCATGCCTAATAGCTGACCAAATTAACACCTTAATATCTTCTCAAAGTTTAATTCCCGAGAGAGCTGGCAATGATTATGTTATGCGTAAAATAAGAGCTGGCGATTTTTTAATACTGGTCCAGCGCCGATCTGTTTTATTTCATGAAATTATCAAAGCATGCAAAAAAAGAGGCTTGCCTATTTCAGGGGCTGATCGCTTAAAGCTTATGGAAGAGATTGCGGTTAAAGACCTTATTGCCTTGCTGTCATTTTTATCGTCTCCACAAGATGATTTATCATTAGCCACTATATTGAAGTCACCTCTATTTAGCTGGAGTGAGAAAGAGCTTTTTGACTTAGCGCATGATCGGCAAGATCGATTTTTATGGGAAGAGCTCAAAAAAAGGTCGGACATATTTACACATGAGTATTCGATTTTAAATAATCTTCTATCAAGTATTGATTATCTAAGGCCGTATGAGCTTCTTGAAAAAATACTCAACCAGTATAACGGGCGAGCTAACCTGATATCACGATTAGGAGCAGAAGCAGAAGACGCTATAGATGCTTTGCTTTCTTTATCAATAGATTACGAAAAACAAGAAACGCCCAGTCTAACAGGCTTTTTATCATGGGTATCAATCTCTGGTTTCGAGATAAAAAGACAGTTAAGCAACCAAAAAAATCAAATACGGGTGATGACTATACATGGTGCAAAAGGTCTTGAATCCCCAATCGTCATACTGCCAGAAACCCAAAAAAGAAAAGTTGAGGTTCGTGATAAAATCCTGACAGGGGATAAAATAGCGGTATGGAATAGTAAAAGAGGCCAAGCCACTCGTAACGAAGAGGAAATTAAATCAAAAAAAATACGGGCATTGGAGGAGGAGAGGAACCGTTTGCTCTATGTTGCAATCACCAGAGCTGAAACTTGGTTCATGGCAATGTCTGCCGGTGAGCTGGACGATAAATGTTGGTATGAGAAAATAAAAAATAGTTTACAATCCTCTCAAGCAAAAAAGCAAAGTTTTCCTACTGGTGAAGGGTTAAGGCTAGAAGAGGGAAACTGGTCATCTGAAATAGAAGAAAAAAAATGTCAGTCATCAAAATCAAAAAATGGCTTACCTGATTGGATCAAAAAGACAAGTTTTGAAAACGAAATGCAACCAAGGTATCTTATTCCATCAGACTTGGGGGGCACCAAAACATTATCAAAGGGAAACGGGTTAAGTGAAGAAGAAGCTGCTCTTCATGGATCGCGTGTGCATAAATTACTTGAGTTGCTTCCAAAATATTCTCCTAAAGATTGGCCCAAGCATTCTTTAAAAATGCTAAAAGCCAACAAGCTATTTGATGGGCCTCCAAATGTCGAAAACGCTATTCAAGAAGCATTATCAGTTTTGACTGATCCAAGATTTTCATATATTTTTGCCAAAGGTGTCCTGAGTGAGGTGCCTTTCTCAGCCCAGTTGCCCAGTCTAAAAAATCAGAAAATCTATGGTATTATCGATCGCCTTATAGTTGGAAGCAACAATGTCCAAATTATAGACTTCAAAACTAATTCGACCGTCCCAAAAACTGCAGATAAAATTCCAAGTGGAATTTTAAGACAAATTGGGGCTTATAGGTCAGCTGTAGAGAAAATATTTTCAGGTAAAGAAGTTAGCTGCTACATATTATGGACTGCAATCAAAAAACTAGACCATCTGGAAAAAGATTTATTAGATTATGAGAATCTAGATAGTTCCTGATCTTGACCTTTTGCTTTGCACTTCTTACTTTAAAATTAAGTTAAATCAGGAGTGACTAAATGGGTACAGTAGCAGTAACAGACGATACATTTGAAACAGAAGTTCGCAATTCAACAATACCAGTTGTTGTAGATTTTTGGGCTGAGTGGTGCGGTCCATGTAAGCAAATCGGACCTGCTTTAGAAGAATTGTCCGCCGAGTACGAAGGTAAAGTAAAAATTGCAAAGGTTGATGTAGATTCAAACCCTAACGCAGCAGCGTCTATGGGTGTAAGAGGGATCCCTGCATTGTTTATTTTTAAAGATGGTGAAGTTGTATCTAATAGAGCAGGCGCTGCACCCAAAGCAGCCCTTCAAAGCTGGATAGACGACAGTATTTAGCAATATAATTTTGATTTTGAGGACCGCTTATGTCATCAAGTGATTTTCCCAACTGGCATGGTACGACAATTATTGGCGTCAAAAAAGAAGGTAAAGTCGTTATTGCTGGAGATGGACAAGTTAGCCTAGGTCAAACCGTTATAAAGGGCAGCGCTAAAAAAGTTCGCAAACTATCACCCGGTGGTTTTGACGTTATTTGTGGATTTGCCGGATCAACTGCAGACGCCTTTACTCTTTTGGAACGCTTAGAAGCCAAACTAGAAGCAATGCCCGGCCAGCTTGCAAGAGCATCGGTTGAGCTTGCAAAAGATTGGAGGACTGACAAATATCTGCAAAAATTAGAAGCAATGCTTATTGTCACCGACGGTGACAGTCTATTAGTAATAACCGGTGCTGGCGACGTCTTAGAGCCTGAACATAATGTTGCGGCCATAGGATCAGGCGGAAATTATGCTTTGGCTGCAGCTAGAGGAATGATGAATACTAAAAAATCTGCAGAGGCTGTTGCGCGCGAAGCCATGTCTATAGCAGCCGATATTTGCGTGTACACTAATGGAAATCTAACTATAGAAACTCTTTGAAAATAGTTAACTAAAAATATATCAACCACCTTAAATTACAAAAAATATCAAGCTAGAGGAATTAATGACAGACCTTACACCACGTGAAATCGTCTCTGAGCTAGATCGTTTTATTATCGGCCAAAAGGACGCAAAGCGCGCTGTGGCTGTAGCGTTAAGGTCCCGTTGGAGAAGAAAACAATTATCTAGCGATTTGCGTGATGAAGTTTATCCGAAAAACATTCTGATGATCGGGCCTACTGGTGTGGGAAAAACAGAAATTAGCAGGCGTCTAGCAAAATTAGCACGAGCCCCATTTATCAAAGTTGAGGCAACCAAATTCACTGAAGTTGGATATGTCGGACGAGATGTAGAACAAATTGTCCGGGATTTAGTTGATGCCGCTATTAATGATACTAGAGAATATATGAGGGAAGACGTAAAAGCTAAGGCCCAGAGAGCTGCCGAAGATCGCGTTTTAGATGCTATAGCAGGTACAGATGCTCGAGACTCTACACGCGAAATGTTTCGAAAAAAACTTCTAAATGGCGAACTGGACGAGACCGAGATCGAATTAGATGTGAACGATACTTCCAACCCGATGTCAATGTTTGATATACCAGGACAACCAGGATCACAGATGGGAATGATGAATATAGGTGATATATTCGGAAAGGCTATGAGTGGTCGTAAAGCTCGTCGCAGAATGACTGTGTCGGAAAGTCATGATATTTTATTGAGCGAAGAGGCTGACAAAATATTGGATGACGAGGTTGTCACTCGCACAGCTTTGGAAGCTGTTCAAGAAAATGGTATCGTATTTCTGGATGAAATCGACAAAGTATGTGCCCGAAGCGATGCAAGGGGTGCTGATGTGAGCCGTGAAGGTGTCCAACGCGACCTTCTACCACTTATTGAAGGAACAACTGTAAGCACAAAGCACGGACCAGTAAAAACAGATCACATTCTTTTCATAGCATCAGGAGCATTTCATGTGGCCAAACCTTCCGATTTATTGCCAGAATTACAGGGTCGCCTTCCAATCCGTGTGGAATTAAGAGCCCTCACAGAGGACGACTTTGTCCGAATTTTAACTGAAACAGATAACGCTTTGACTCGACAATATTCAGCACTTATGGAAACTGAAGGTGTAGAGGTTTCTTTTTCAGATGATGGGATCCAAGCTTTGGCAAAAATTGCAGCTGAGGTTAATCATTCAGTAGAGAATATTGGTGCCCGAAGATTGTATACTGTTCTGGAGCGTGTCTTCGAAGAGCTTTCGTTTACTGCGCCCGATAAGTCGGGTTCAAAAGTAAAAGTTGACGTTGCTTTTGTTGAAAAACATGTTGGAGAGCTAAGTAAAAGCACAGATTTGAGCAGATATGTTCTTTAACTTTTACAAGTAACCTTTCAATGGCCCATCTTCATCTAAAGCTGCTGATGTCTCAAATGGGCCTAGTACACTTTGATCTTTAAGTACTATGCAATGGCCTGCAATTTGCTGGGCATCTTTTGGGTCGTGAGTAATAAGCAATACCGTAATATCCTGATCTTTTGATAAATTATCAACCAAATCAATCAACTCTGATTTCTGATTAGGACCAAGTGCAGAGAATGGTTCGTCAAGGAGCAAAATAGGGTTCCGCTGTAAAAGTACTCGAGCTAGCGCAGCGCGACTTTGCTGTCCACCAGACATTTCAGAAGGCAGGCGATCAATTAATTCAACTATGCCAACTTTTTCTAACACCCTCTTTATTTTTTTTCTGGAAGATTCTGAAACAAAAAATTTATTACCACAAACTAAATTTAAATTTTGAACTATGGACAAGTGAGGGAATAAATTGAATTCCTGAAATATGATTGAACACGGACGTTTGTTTGGGGGTAGTAAATCTATGCGAGTTTCATCTACGAAAATTTTTCCAGAAGTTAAGGGCCTATGTCCGCTCAAGGCCGATAAAAGCGTTGACTTTCCGGCGCCTGATTGACCTATCACTGATGTAAAACCTTTTGGCACAGTTATGTTCGCTGCTAACCGAAAATCACCTATCTCTATAATAACATCTTCGAACCTAATCATAGTGTGCGACCCAATTTATCAAAAAGCACAAAGCTTCCGAATGCTAGCAAAGACAAAAGTAAGGCAGAGGCTAAAGCTTCATCCACTCTATAAGATCCCATGAGTTGGTAAATTTTCAAAGGTAAAGTAGCTATTTCACCTGAACCAAATAATACTATTACTCCCAAATCGCCCATAGAAAGGGCAGAGGCAAGGCCAAGTGAAAAACCTATTTGTCTTTTGAGCTTCCGAAGAAAAACCCACCAAACCCAATAAATACCAGTCAGACCAACAGAGCGAGACAAATTTTCGAACTCCGTTCTTATCTCTATAGCTGATGGTTTTAGTATGCGGATTACAAAGGGTAGTGATACTAAGGCATTCACTATAGCTGTAACCGGTACTGCCAATAAGTAAGGGTTTCCAAAGTTTTTTAGCATCAAAAAAGTACCTGCTCCCATTACTATTGGAGAGATTGCTATACCAAGAGAGCCAAATATTTCTCCGGTATTTGTCGTTAAACACAAACCGAGAAAAACAGACAAAAAAGATGATAGTATGGCTATTTGTATTGATAAGATCGCTGCTTTAAATACAGAGGGTGGCAAGGAAAAAACGTCGGCAAAACCATAGAAAAAAATCACCAGTATAGGGGTAAAAATAAAAAGTAATGTTACAATTATAACCACTGTATCTATAATTTTTTGAAAGTCAGAGATATTGTGATTTGAAATTTCTATATCGAGACCAAAAACTGTTTTTGGCTTTACTATAAATTGGCTGGCCACAACCACACTAAAGACTAGAACAATTTGGACTAATGCTAATTGTGCAGCTTTTGAAAAGTCTAAGTCGTAAAAAAATGACTGATAAATGGCCAGTTCGACAGTTGTAGCCTTCGGACCTCCACCCAAAGTTAAAGCTACAGCAAAACTGGAAAGACAAATTGCGAATATAACTGCCCAAATACCTGGACAAACCTTTTTCAAAACAGGCCACTCTAGAGCGAGGAAATTTTGAGCAAAAGATAATTTTAACGAGGAGACAAGCCTATAATGTTCACCAGGCACATCATTCAAAGCCTGAAGTAAAATCCTAATTGCTAGAGGCAGATTGAAAAATACGTGTGCCAGAATTACGCCCCAAAAACCATAAATTTTTACAGAACCAAGACCAATTAAGTTTAGAAGATTATTTACTATGCCATTATTACCAAAAACTAAAATTAGACCCAAAACAGCAACAATTACTGGTAAAATAAAAGGTGCTCCTAGAATTAGAACTACAAATCTTTTTCCCCAAAAATTTTGACGTAGAAGCGCTTTGGCTACAGGAATGGCAAGAACTGTTGAAAGAGTTGCCGAGTAGGCAGCCTGAACAAATGTGAACTTTATCGCAGCTATATCCGAATTAGATAAGCTCAATGATAAGCCACTAAAATTTATAAGAGAGATGAGTGGGCCCAACAACAGACCCACTAAAAACACAGAAGTAATTACTGTGACAGTGCTGCGCGCCATTCTTCTATAGCCTTTTTGCGCATCTTATCAGCCTTATCTTCGTCTACAAAATATGCTTTTTCTGGATAAGGAAGTTTTAAAAATACGTCCGGCCACTCTGATCTATCTTGTGCCGAGGGGTAAGACCAATTGGTAAACGGTATTAAAGACTGAAACTCACTTGAAAGAACAAATCGCATAAATTTATTCGCTAATTCAGGTTGATTTGAGTTTCGCAATTTCCCAACCAATTCAAAATAGGCATAATGTCCCTGGTCAAAAATAGCCGCTTTTTTAGTCTGATCTTCTTCCACAGAAATATGATAGGCTGGCGACGTGTTGAAAGATAATACCATTTCAGCTTCACCAGAAGTAAAAAGCCCGTAGGCTTCGGACCAGCCCTTTGTCACTGTTAAAATATTTGGTGCTAGTTTTGACCAATATTCTTCTGCTTTTTCGCCATAAATCTCTTTGACCCACAATACTAGGGCCAAGCCAGATATTGAACTTCTTGGGTCCTGTATAACTATTTTAATGTTTTTCATGTTTGCTAATTCATCAAAACTTTTGGGAGGCTGAGAGATCTTTGTTTCATCATATACAAAAGAAACATATGACCAGTTGAAGGGTAAAAAAGTGTTATCACTCCATTTTATAGGTAAAAACAATGCCTCATTGTTTTGCTCGTGGGGCGCAAATAAGTCCGTTTCCCGAGCTTTTTTTGTCACGTCTGTATTCAAACCTATAACGATATCAGCCTCTGTGCTGGACTCTTCTAAAATTAATCTTGGCAACAAATCCCCTGCTGAAAACT
>CACAPQ010000033.1 GCA_902534325.1 Paracoccaceae bacterium
TTTACGATACCCAATTTTTAGCATTTCCGGTATAGCTATTCTTGCAAATACGGCAGCCGTTGCTACAGATGCTCCCGAAACTGCTGCAAATCCAGCCGTTGCAAAAATAGTAGAAACAGCCAATCCTCCTGGAAGCCAGGCAATCCAGCGTTTAGCCGCTTCAAATAATGAGTGAGTTAAACCAGCGTAGTATGCAAGGTATCCAATTAAAATGAACGTCGGGATTAAACTTAATTCGTGACTTGCTACCTTAGAGTGAGGCACTTGTCCCGCTTGCTTGACTGCCACAGTCAAAGCCCAGCTAAATTTTGCAGGATCAAAGTCTTTTTTTGCCCAAAAAATTAAGATTAATCCTACAACTCCTGCCAAAGCTGCTGCAAAGGCCACACGCATTCCCATTACAACCATCACGAGCAATCCAGCGGTAACCCAAAGACCAATCTGTATTTGATCCATATTATCAATCAGCCTTTATTTATTAAGTTATCAGCTTCTGCTGCTGCTTGTGTAGCCACGTCTCTTGCTAATGGAACGCCAACAGGTTTGCTCAGACCAAAAATCAATGCGTTGGCATAACCATAACTCTGCAATGAAAGCCGCAAACATAAAATAGCAAAGCCGATTGGAACTAATATTTTTGAGGGCCAGATAGGAAGTCCAATATCAATCGTACTGTCTCGACTAAAAAACGGGGCATTCCAATCAAAAGCGCGATCAAAATGAGACCAACTACCCCATACCAAAAGCAACATCACAATCAAAACTGTGCTAGTAGTAATTAACTCAAAGGCCCAAAGGACCCTTCCGGATAGTTGGGATACAAAAATATCCATCCTTATATGAGTACCATCTCTCATAGCGAAGCTCACTGCTAAAATAGCAATAAGCGGCATCAGCTGCATTATCCAATCAACATACCCGCTTAAAGGCCACTCAAAAAATTCTCGTCCACCAACAGAGCGGACTGCCAAAACCATCAAAGAGAATATTGCCAATCCGGATATTAAAGCAAAGAACTTCTCAATTTTTAATAGATTTTTATCCAACTTACTAAGAAGTGAATGATCCTCTAGAATTGATGCGTTTCCAGCCATAATCCCGTCATCTTTTTCGTGTGGTTTAAAAAGAAAATATTATTATAAAAAAAAAGGGGGGTTGAAGTGCCCCCCAAAATTCTATTTTTTGGCCGCTGCTAAGGTTGTTTGAACAAGATCATACAAGTCTTGTGCGGGCAAACCCTGTGCAGACATATCAGCTATCCAAGCATCTCTTGCCGGAACCGCCGCAGCAGCTTTAAATTCCTCTATAACTGCCGTATCAATCATAATTTTTTTCACATTTTTTTCAACGAGAATACCATCCCATTTCTCAAGAAGACTTCCATAGTTCTCCAAATAGTGCGCAATTGCTTCATCGATCGAACTATCAAGCGCTTCCCTGTGAGCTGCAGATAGGCCTTCATATGCATCAATATTTACAACGACAGGACAATTAACGGTTCCAGGATTAAGATTAGCAGTCCACCAGTCCGCTTGGTTTATAGTGCCAAAAGATAAGTGTGCATGCTGAGCGAAAGCTACAGTATCTACAACACCGCTTTCCATCGCTTGATAAGCTTCGGTCGCAGTAACAGAAGTAGGAACTCCTCCAACTGCTTTAAAAGCTGCACCCAATCCGCCCGTTGCACGAACGCGCATCCCGTTGAACTCGGCTAAAGTGTCTCTGGGTTCACCTGTTCCAACTAAATTGTACTGAGGCATTGGCGATGTCATAATGATCTTTGCATTCCACTGGGCCATTTCATCTTTTACAGCTGGATGATCATAAACAGCGTGACTAACGGCTACTTCTTGGTCTAAAGTTTCAACACCTAGGAATGGCAATTCAAGCACTGTTATTGCTCTGTTTTTATCACGATGATAACCAGCACAAAACTGTGCCATCTCGAAGGCACCAATCGATATACCATCCAAATTTTCACGGTTTTTCGACAAGCCACCATAACTTACATTCATTGTGAACTCACCATTTGTTTTAGCTGATACAAGTTCTGCTAACTTTTCAATGTGTTCCGTGAAAGCACGGCGCTTTCCCCAGGTTGATACATTCCATTCTTCTGCGAATGACTCAGTTGCCAAACCTAAGCCAAGTGCCAAGGCGACAAATTTTCCCAAATTACGTTTCATTAGTAAAATCTCCCTTTTTGTAACGAAAGAATTAGCCTATCAAAAAATACTTACAAGACCTTATTATTAATCAGAGGCTAAATCATTTTAGAAATAAGAACGATTATTATTTAATCATTAAGATTAAAATTGATTAATTTTGTTCCAATTCAATTCAAATACTCAAACCTTTAAATGCTAAAATACTTTCTTGGGCTTTAATTAACAGCCGATAAAGTCAGTGGTATTTGGGCTAATAGGTATGCAGGCTACGCATAGCGAATATGTAAAAGTTATAGTGGTTTAGGAGTGAAGCGCGCTTTACATTAAGAACAATGGTTACGATCCTCCCTTCGTAACTTTTAAAGACAGAAAGGTTCCTCCCCCCGATCTGTGCAAAAAACCTTCCAACAGGAAGGTTTTTTTGTATCTGCATTTTTTCATCAAAAAAATTGAGTTAAGTACCTTTCGACCTAAAAATAACTCATAGTTAAGAGCAAGATACAAAAACTCTAGAATAATGATATTAAAATGGACAATAAAACCTGGAAGTCAAATCCTCCAAAGCGCTTGCCAAGTTCCTTAATTGAACGAAACCTTAGAACAACAAACCTATTATTAAGAATTGGCCTACAAACATCGGGAGATATGATCTTTGACCTTTTGATGGGTAAATCTTTAAATTTTAACAAATCACTTTTTTCAACAAAAAATATGCACTCAACAGTTGAAACTTTAAAACAGCTGCGGGGTGCAGCTATGAAATTTGGACAACTTATTTCTATAGATGAACAGTTAATATTCACACCCGAACTTTCTAAAATAATCCAACAACTGAGGTCATCAGGATACTCGATGCCACCACGTCAAGTTAAGAAACTTTTAGACAAAAATTGGGGACAGGGCTGGTTGAAAAATTTTGATAATTTTGAGGTGGCTCCTTTTGCCTCTGCGTCCATAGGACAAGTTCATAAAGCGACGTTAAAAAATGGATCTAAGGTCGCTATCAAAATCCAATTCCCAAATATTCGTGCTACAATCAAAAGCGATCTTAAGTCATTAAGGTTTTTGGTTAATAAATCGGGTTTTTTACCCCCAGATTTTAATTTAGAACATTACTTTAAGTTGTGCGAAGACCAATTAATCACAGAGGCTGATTATAGGTTAGAAGCAGAAAATATTTACAAATATAAAGAGTTTTGCAGAGCCACGGAGTACCTACAGGTTCCTAAAGTTATCGAAAAATTTTCAACAGATGAGATTTTAACCATGTCGTTTGAAGAAGGCAAAGAATTGTCGTCTGATAATATGTTGAAAAAATCAGAAAAAAATAAACTTGCTGAAAAATTAATTGAACTCTTGTTAGATGAAGTTTTCATATTTCAGTTTGTACAAACCGATCCAAATCTTGCAAATTTTTTATTTAAACCTGATGGAGATAAAATTGTGTTACTCGATTTTGGCTCTTGTTCAAAAGTATCAGACGAAACAAAAGAATTATATGCAGCCTTACTGGACGTCGGGTTAACATTAGATCGAGAAAAAATAAAAAACTTTCTCCTAAATTTTGAATTTTTGCCAGCTGAAACAGATGCCGAATTAAATAATTTAATAAATGAATTGATTGATACAGTAATTGACGAGCTAAAGATTGATGGAAATTTTGATTTTTCCAATTCTAAGATATTTGATATAATAAAAGCGGAAAACCTCAAAAAATTCGAAAAAATGATCCCCAAAAAACTGCTCAATGGAGATTTCGTTTTCATACAACGCAAAATTTTAGGCTTTCTTTTATTCTTTAAATCACTGAATGCCTCAGTCCCTATCATCAAAATCTTAAAAAGATATAATTCAAGTATGAAAAATTAGGTGAAAATCGATGAAGGATGAGTTTAATGATCTTAAAGAGATGTATGAGTATGCTTGGCGTTTAATTACGAGAGGAACCGTTGATAAAAAGTCCCCAGCTCGCCACCCAACTCTTGGAACCAATGGAGTATTTGGAATGCCAGAACTTAGGACCGTCGTTTTAAGGGGTGCTAATGAGGAGGCTGCAACTCTTGAAGTGCATACCGACGTCGAAAGCAAAAAAGTTGAAGAATTGAGACTAAACCCAAATGTTGGGGTGCATATCTGGTTTCCAATAAATAAGTTACAGGTTCGCATCAAAGCAGTTGCAGAAATAAAAATGGGAAGTGCGGTCAAAGGTCAGTGGGGAAAAGTACCCAATGGGTCTCGAGTATCATATGGAACACTACCCACGCCAGGCACCGTAATACAAACTTCCTTTGCCTATGAAAAACCACCAAATGTTGAAAGATTTTGTATTTTAAAAATGAATATAGAAGAAATGGACCTAACTCACCTAGGTACTCGTCATACTCGGGCTTTATTTGAAAAAAAGAATAAATGGTGCGGAGCGTGGTTAGCACCGTAAGTTAATTCAATCAACCTTTTGATGAACCTCGACCACATTTCCTTCAGGGTCATGAAAAAAGACTTGATGCCACTCTTTAGCGAAGGCCGTACCATAGTCAGCATATTCAATTTTGTTTTCTTTTAAAATCGCCAGAAATGCCTCTAAATTATCAGTTCTAAAGGCAATATGACCTTTTTCAACTGGGTTAATGTGCATTTTATGCTTTGCAGAAACATTCAAATCTTTTTCCGCTAAGTGCATTTGAATAGAGCCGTCTGTTGCAAACTTTATTTCGCCACTATAGCCAGTATTTTTTGTTTCTTGAGGTCGAGGAAAGTTTTCCATTGGTATATTCTCTAACTGCAAGATTTTAGTATAAAAATCGTGCAATTTACCAACATCTTTTGACACAAAGTTAATATGGTGAAATTCAAGTTTCATTTATAAAATACAATCATAAAATTTAGTGATTAAGTTTCTAGGCTCTTTTATAACCAACTGCCAAATTGTAGTCTGTGTTACAGTTGTCTCCCGTGCAGCATTCCACAATATTTGATTTACAGGTACTACAGGCTTCATGGCCATGAACAACAATGGTTTTTAAGGGCGCTGAGCACCTCGGACACCTCTGAATAAATTCACTATTGGGATGTAAAAGATTATCCATTTGCATCTTCACTTTATAAATTCATCGACTTTTTCTAATCTGTTCACTTGAAAGCTCTCCTGCCACATCTTTTACAGAACTTTTAACGCAATATTAATTCCTAAAACTAAACTAACAAGAAGTAGTACCAAACCCAAGAAAAATTCAATTTTCTTCGCGCTTAACTTAAAAAATTTTATAAATTTTGGTACGGCTATAATAAAAGTTAATAGTATATACCAAAGTCCATCTATCACCGTGGCAGTAGCCACCATTAGAAATTTATGCTCCAAACTAGATGCAGCATCTAAAAACTGGCTGAATATAGCCAAGTAAAAGGCTGCTATTTTGGGATTTAGAAAAACAATTAAAAAACCGTTACGGACATATTCAAACCACGGCGCCGATAAATGGTCAGAACCTGTCTCATCGATTGGTACCTTTTGAAAACTATTCTTGATCATTGATACGGAAAGCCAGAGCAAAAATATTAAACCAGCAAACTCTAGAGCGATAGAAAACCAAGGAGCAACTGAAAGAAAAATTATTAATCCAGATGTAACCAATGCAGCATAGACAAATATTCCGAGCCCATGGGCGATGCCGAACACCACACCAGCTTTCCGACCATCTTTAATAACAGAATTTATTAATAAAATTATACTTGGTCCCGGAGATGCTGCTCCAGCCAAACAAACCATAGCCAGTAAAAACCAATCAGATAAAGCCATATCTTAAAACGAATATAAAATTGAGATTACAACAGCGGCAATCATCGAAAACGATAGCATTAAATTTATTATCCTTTGATTTTTATTTGATAAGTTTAACTCATGCAACACAGTGCCGGCATATAACCAGAGAAAGTGTAAAGGGATCCAGATCGAATTAATAATAAAAAATTTAATGATTAATTCGATAGCAAAACTTGATTGGTAAAAAGCAAAACCAGATACAAACGTTGTATTTACCACATAAGCCTTTGGGTTGATCGCTTGAAGTAAAACACCAGAAGCAATTCCAGGAGGGGATTTGGCCTTTATAAACGCAATATTTGAACCCGCTAAAGCAATCTTAGAAGCTAAGTACAAGAGATAGCAAGTTGATAAAACCAATAAAAATATCCTAAGGGAAGGAACTGATAGTAATACTGCGATCAGACCTGAAGCAACTGCTAAAAAAACCAAATTTGTCCCAAGAAACAGCCCAAATACATAGCGCAATGACTGTTTAAAACCATATGCGGCACCAAAACCGGCAGTACTCAAGACACCAGGTCCTGGCGTAATGATTAACAAAAATACCGAAATGGCGAAAGTTAACATACAATCAAAGTCCTAAATTCTATTCATCAATGAAACAAATGTGAGGGCTTATTTGAAACTTGTTTCATTATCCTAAAATCCTACAGCTCATAACCGTATCTTTTTTGAAACAAAAGCGACAATTGTAATTTTAACTGAGTTTGGTTTTTAGAAAGAAGCTAAATGCTAAACGTCTTTACCTTGACCTGCAACATGCTTAGCAATGTTCCGAGCAGCAGGCCGGCCAGAAATATCTTTACCTGTTGGAACCCAAGTGCACACTTTTTCAGGGTTCTCCCAAATTGTTTTATAATTACCAGGCACAAAGAACTCCGCGAATACAAAACTATCAGAGATATAATTCTCAAACCAATGCGTTTCGTCTTCGAAGCTGTAAATAATATCTCCTTTGCTCACTACTTCGGAAGATCCATTAACAAAGGCGGTTCCAGAGCCCTCAATAACAAATTGGAAATGCTCTGCTCCCGTATGATAATGTGGCGGAGCAGTACCACCTTTTGGATAATAAATCATTTCTCCTTTTACACAATCCAAACCATCCCAAAGGACGGGGCTAGCGAGATAAATTCTCTTTCGAGAATCAAATTCTGATAAAAGAACAGGCTCTACTGACCAATCTACACATTTTATATCTAAGGGAATTTGATCATTATTTTTTATAAAACGCTTAATCTGCAATACCGAACAAACAATAAGTTTTTCCCCTATCCGACCCTCAATCTTTAAGGAAAAATTTGGAGGTAAAATCAGCAATGAATTCTTATCCAAATCTAATCCATTATATTTTAGATTACTCGTCAATGGCATTAACCAGCTCAGTGAACCTGCTTCTGTTTTAAAATCCAATTGGATTTCTTCCAGAAACTCAAACTGTTTTATTTGCAATCTTTCCTGACCCGTTTTTTCCTTTTCGAGCAGTAGCTTTTGAAAAACTCCTGGAGCGAACTTCGAGCCAGCAACTTGATCTGATTTAATTATTAAAGCCATAAGCGTTGCCCAACTGAAAACCTAATTATCTGTTAAACTTGTGTGCTAAATTAAGCTTTTTAAATTACTGTGGTAAAGTAAATTATATTTTTTATTCGAAATTACTTATAACTTTTCCACAAAAAACTGAGCTATTCCCCGGTCCACGGACTATGTTGCTTTTTAACTCTATCATCATGCTTCTTCTGTTGCCATTCAAGCATTCTGTCAGTTACATTGCTGTCTTCTGAGTTCTTTCTAAAGAAAAGGCGAACAAAAATAGGTATGCCAACAAGTACAATAAAAATTACAATATACAGTGTGAAATTCTCCATCCTAATATCCTGACAATTATCTATCAGCCCATTGTTAAATAAAAACTTGAACCTTATCAATAAACTGAAAAGAGCATTAAATGACTTTGCAAGATTGAGGCAATTTCAAATCTTAATAAAGTATTTTCTAAATTAGCTGCTTGAATTTTTGAAATAAGATATTAAATCAAAGTCGGGTTTTGGAGGAATTAATGAATAAATACTCACAGGGTTTTGAAGCCGATACAGGAAAAATTTTAAATATAGTCATCAATTCTCTCTATTCAGATCGCGATATATTTTTAAGAGAACTTTTATCAAATGCATCAGATGCTATTCATAAGAGAAAATTTTCAGCTCAAACAAATCCTGCTATTTTAAATAAATCAGACGATAAAATTGAAGTTGAAATCAATAAAAAGCAAAAAACTATTGAGATTACAGATACAGGTATAGGTTTGGCTGAAGCCGAACTAGCTGAAACTTTAGGTACAATTGCTAAATCTGGCACGTCATCTTTTCTAGAGGAGCTATCCGGAAGTGATAACAACAAAGATGCAGCAAAAACACTTATTGGACAGTTCGGGGTCGGCTTTTATTCAGCTTTCATGGTGGCTGAAAGAGTCGAAGTAATTTCAACAAAGGCAGGAACCTCAAAAACATTTATTTGGGAAAGTGACGGTCAGAATGGTTTTGATATCTCGGAAAGCGATCAATCCCGAAATGTTGGCACTTCGATCAAATTATTTTTAAGGAAAGATGCCAAAGAATATCTCGACCCGGCAAAATTAAGAACTTTAATAAAAAAGTACTCAGATCATATCACTGTTCCAATTACGATTAAAGATAATGAAAAAGAAGCAGAGCAAGCAAATAGTGCGCAAGCTCTCTGGACACGTTCAAGCAGCTCTATAAAACATGAAGAATACGTAGAATTTTTCAAAAGTAATTTTGGAGCATTCGATGACCCATATTTAAAAATTCATAATAAAACCGAGGGTTCTATTGATTTTACAAACTTACTTTTTATCCCCAAAACAGCGCCATTCGATCTTTTTGAACCTGAGCGTAAAACTCGGTTAAGTTTATACATAAACCGAGTATTCATCAGCAAAGAAATAGACGGATTGATCCCAACATGGCTGAGATTTGTACAAGGTATTCTGGACACTACTAGTCTTGATTTGAATGTAAGCCGTGAACTTGTCCAAAATAGTCCTGTATTACGAAAAATTTCAAAATCAATTACAAAAAAAGTTTTATCTGAACTTAAGAAAAATCTCAAAAAAGATCCAAAAGAGTACGACACTTTTTGGTCACAATTTGGTAAAGTGATTAAAGAAGGATTGTATGAAGATTTTGAAAATAGGGACAAAATCATTGAAATAATTAGAGTATTTTCAAATAAAAACAACGATAACATTACAATGCAAGAATATTTGGAAAATATGGCAGATGGACAAGACTCAATTTACTATTTGACTGCGGATACGCTAAAACAGGCGCTTTCAAGCCCACACTTGGAAGGTTTTAAATCAAAAGGCATAGATGTGTTGCTGATGACGGATCCTATCGATGCCTTTTGGATGTCCCAGATGGCACAGTTTAATGATAAGAAATTTGTTTCAATTTCTAGAGATACATACGATTTATCCGAGATTGGGTCAGAAGAAACCAAGAAATCAAAAAAATCAAAAGCCGCCAAAGGAACAATTGAGCTGATTAAATCCCATATAGAGGAATTGGTGGCAGATGTTGTCGAGTCAACAAGCCTCGTTGACAGTCCAGTGAGGCTCGTAGCCAGTGAGGGCGGTTTAGATTTCAATTTAGAAAGAATTCTCAAGGCTCAAAATCCGGAATACGAAGGAACCAAAAAGGTACTCGAAATCAACACAAGCCACGAACTAATTAAAAAATTATCCAAGAAATCGACAAAAGTGCAAAAAGCCCTCAGTAGGGTGCTTTTTGAACAAGCTAGAATTCTCGATGGAGAAATGCCCTCAGACGCTCAAAAATTTTCAGAAGATTTAATTATTGTAAGTTTAAACGATTAAATTTGTCAGTGGTCATTTGCCTTTATCCAAGGCGCTATCACAATTAAAGCGCCCATAAACGGGACCATCTTATTAAGATGAACATCTGCGCCTGTTGGCGCACGCAGATGCTCAGGGGAGTCAAAGAATGAGCCCACGACAGCTCATACCTTGAGGCATGTGGTGCGAGCCTTTAGCCGAAGCGTACACCACAGGTAAATTGGTAAACTATAATTTACTGTTTTGTCAATTACACTGTAAGCTAGTAACTAAATCACTTAGACAAAAAATTTTAACATTGGAGATTGAGTTGGCTAGAAATGATAACTTTAATCCTTCACAACACAGCATGGTACCAGAGCGGGGGTTTTATGACTTCCAAATAGGCGAGCAATTTTTCGCCCCATCGCGAACGATGACCGAGGGTATTTTTACGACCTTCCAGGCCGCCAGTGGCGACAATCACCCCATCCACTATGATAGAAATTATTTATCCGAAATAGGTCACCCCAATCTAATGGCACATGGATTTATGACTCTTATTCAAGCTGCTATTGGGGCATCACCTTTAGCCCATAGTTTAGGAAAAAACCTTATTGGATTTATAGATCAATCATCTAAATTCTTGAAACCCGTTTACTGTGGAGACACCATTTACCCAATCTTTGAAATCAATGAATTGTCACCAAATAAATCAACAGGGGTCATGGGATTAGATATCAAAATATATAAGCAAAATAAAGAATTGGTATTGCAGGGAATTCAGCGCTACCTAATAAGATTATGACTAAATTATTTTGATTTTAAGGAAATTAGAATGCTATCGGCTGTTAAAATTGATGAAAAATTTTTGAATGAGAGTATTGACTGGGAGTTTCCTATTCCAATTGCTTACGGCCCCGGTAGGTTAAACGAAATAAGTGAGTTTTCTAGAAAATTCAAAATTTCTAATCCACTCATTGTTACAGATAAAGGAAGTAAAGAACTTCCATTTGTTAATCGATTAGCTGGGCTGCTTGAAAATGCCTCAATAAAAAGCCAATTATTTTATGGCATATCGCCTAACCCTCGAGATGACGAAATAAACGCGGGCTGTATTGCGTATCGTAAAGGCAATCACGATGGAATAATCGCAATAGGAGGTGGAAGTGCTTTGGATGGGGCAAAGGCGATAGGCATGACTGTGAATAGTGGTGTTAGCCTTTGGGATTTTGAATATAGGAAGCCTGAACCTATTTTAAATTCGCTGGACTGCTTTCCAACTTTCATAACAATCCCAACCACTGCGGGTACTGGAGCGGAAACTGAAAGCACCGCTATGGTTACAGACACCGTTCAGGGCATGAAGTTTTGTCTTGCACATTTGGGTATGCGTCCATCACTTGCCATTTTGGACCCAGAATTGACACTTGAATTACCCAAAAATTTAACTGCTTGGACTGGCGTCGATGCATTAACACACGCCTTAGAAGCTTATCTTGTACCAGGACTGAACCCCTTATGCGACGGTGCAGCACTTGAAGCTTTAAAACTTATTTCCAAATGGTTGAAAGTCGCCTTTGACCAGCCAAAAAACATTAATGCTCGAGGCGGAATGTTAATTGGATCATGCTTGGCAGGAGTATCCTTTACCAAGGGCCTTGGTCTAGTTCATTCGATATCTCATATGATTGGAGCCGAGTACAACACACAACATGGTTTGACAAACGCAATCATCCTTCCCACCGTGATGAAATTTAATTTACCCCATGTAGAGGAAAAAATAAGGTTTATATCTAACGCGATGAATCTAAAAAATGCCTCTTCAGATGCTATCATCAAAGAAATTGAACAAATACTAGATTATGTCGATATACCACGATCGTTATCGGAAATAGGTATTCCTTTAGAGTGTAAAAAAAGAATAGCAAAAAAGGCTATGCTAGATAGTGCGACAGGAACAAATCCGCGAGTTGCACAAATTAAAGACGTTGAAAAATTAACAGAAATTTCAATTCTATCTGGACGAGCGTGATTGAAACGATTTTCTTCTAAGTCCAGTCTAAAGTCTGCTCGAGGACTTCAGACAGAGTTGTTAGCAACATCTTCGCGTCTTCAATTTCAATTGTTAGTGGAGGCCTAATTTTTATAATATTATCCTTTGGTCCGTCACTTCCAATTAAAATACGGTTTTCTCGCATTTTATTTTTTATATATGAACATAATTCTGTAGCTTCTGACCCATCACCTTTTATTATTTCTATACCGATAAAAAGGCCCATTCCCCGAACATCGCCAATAAACTCAAAATTATTTTTTAACTCATTAAAACCAGAGATTAAAAAATCGCCAACCGTCTTAGCATTTTTTTGAAGTTTCTCTTCATCAACAATATCCAAAACTTCTGCACCAATTCTGCATGATAAATTTGAGCCACCAAAGGTTGAAAAAAATTCGATACCATTATCAAAGCTTTCACCAATCTCTCTTGTGGTTATAACCGCGCCTAGTGGATGACCATTGCCTAAAGGCTTGCCAAGAACGACGATGTCAGGGTTTACTCCTTGAAACTCAAACCCAAAATAGTAGTCACCCAAACGCCCCAAGCCTGTTTGCACTTCATCAGCAATACATACTCCACCATGTTTTCTAATCTTACTATAAACTTGCTCTAGATATCCTTTTGGAGGGATAATTTGCCCCCCTACAGATGGAAATGTTTCCATTATGAACCCAGATAACCCAATACCTTTCAAATTGAATCTTTCGATTGCACCATCAACCAAATTTGCAAATTTAACGGCACGATCTGGATCATCTTTCTTAAATGAACCCCTATAATCGTCGGGCACCTCTATAATTTCAACCCAGTCAGCCTGCCCTACTCCATTAGGCTTTTTAAACTTATAGGCTGAGATACTTAAGGCACCGGTCGTGTTGCCAAAGTAACCTTCATCGGGTGTAATAATTCCTTTTTTTCCAGTATGAGCTTGCGCTAAACGTAAAGCTAACTCATTAGCTTCAGACCCCGAATTTACAAAATAACATACTTCAAACCCACTTGGGAGCTTGGACAATAATTTTTTTGCAAATTTGGTTTGCGATGGATGTAGGTAACGAGTGTTTGAATTCACCCTATTGAGTTGATCTAACGAAACTTGATTGATCCTAGGATGCGAATGCCCCACATGGGGAACATTATTATAGGCATCAAGATAGGGCCTTCCCCATTCATCAAAAATGTGATGCTTCCATGCCCTCGATATTAATATAGGATCATCATAAGAAATAATTAAATTTCCACCAAAGTGGTTTAGTCGATCATTTAGAACTTCCTTTTTATTGCTCGGCTTATAAAGGCAATCAATTTCTTTTAAATTTAATAGCGAGGCTGGGTTTGGGCAAATAGAATTCCAGAAGCTCAAATCGTCAGGGTCAGCTACACCTGGCCAGTCAGCCTCCATTCCATCTGTGGTTAGTGCTAGTTGAAAATGGACATGGGGTGCCCAACCGCCGTTCACATTGGAGGCGCCTAATTGACAAAAGCTTTGTCCCTTCTCAATTTTATCGCCGACTTTCAGTTTGCTCAAAAATATTGGATCGAGATGACCATATAACGTAAAGAATTCGTCTTTATTTGGCGTATTATGCTTTAAAATAATTACACCACCGTAATCCAGTTGGTTTTTGCGATATTCAGCCTTAAAGACTTCACCTTCTAGAGGGGCAAACAATTCTGTACCCTGATTAGCAAAAACATCAATTGCAATATGAACAGTTCGCCTGTTACTAGCTTTCCATGGACCCAGTCTGAAAGCTGGAGCCGTATAAATTAAACGTGGCTCGTTGTAGTAACCCAACCAAAAATTAGCTCGATCACTAATTTCAAACCCAATATTTTTTGCTTCATCACTTTTTAATTTGAATGGATTCTGGGGAACTGACGTGTTTTCAACCGATAAAGATTTAATTTCTAAATTAGCCAAATTATTTCCAAAAAGTGGCGAAAAATTATTGGACTCTTTTTTTATCCAGTCGATAATCCGATCAGCGCCTTCGACCACCGGCATTCCACAAGTATTTCTAAGCCTTGCTTTTATCAAACCTTCATTGATGTTCAAATTTTCTAAAAACTTCCAAGCAGGAGCCTGAGAAATTGTTATATAGGCATCATCTGATTTTTTTGATGCTAAAAGAGTTGAGTTGACAACGCTTACCGCCAAACGCATCCGTAATAGACGCCAAACCAAGTCAATTTCTTCAGCGTTAAGTGGGTAAACACTATGGTAACCCGAAACAAATGCTGCTAGCATTTTTTCTGGCTCTGAATTATCTAAAACAATGTAGGCAGCAGCAATCGATAAATCACAAACTCTTGGAGCTACACAGATATCTCCGAAGTCTATAATTCCCGATACACTTAAGGATTGGTATTTTTTTCCAGATACAATAATATTATGATCATTTGGATCGTTATGAATCGTCTGTTTTCCCAAACTTGAGAGTTTTGGTAAAATTTCCTCAAAATCATCAACAATTTTTGAAATAATTTTGAGCCGTCCGAAGTCCTCTATTACAGAAAAATATTTTTTTATCCATAGGGATCCTGGCAAATTCCATTTAAAATCTCGGGCTAAGCTCTCATTTTGGTAGTCGGCTAAAGCCTTAGCTATGTTGCCTAAAGCAACTCCCACATCAAATGAAATATCTGGAGATTTTTGTTTAATCTCAGCGTAGCATTTACCTGCAATATAAGTCTGCACCCAAATTAAACGCTCATTTCCATAATTGTCCGCCTCACGAATAAAGGAGGTGCCCATAGATGACTTCAATACCTTTGGTACTTTAAGCATGGAGTCTTTACAGTGAAGGTGCTCAATTGCTTCAACCTGAGCTTTAATCAGCCAATCGGGACAATCGTTACGCATTATTTTCAAAATGCATTTGGCGCCATTTTTCTCCTGCGCTAAAAAATTTTGATCAAATTCACCGGGAAGTGCAGACAATTTTGCTTCGATACCCCAATGGTTTTTTAAAGCTGCTGCCCAAAACTCTTCTAAGCCAACATCAGGATCTCTAACCATATAAACTCCAATAAACTGATTTAGATGATCAGAATAAAATATTCATTACACTTAGGGAGACTATTAAAAACAAAACAGTCATAATACCCCCACTTTTCATGAAATCTGTAACTTTGTAGCCCCCTGGGCCCATTATCAAAGCATTCACCTGATGAGTGGGAATTAAAAATGAATTAGATGTTGAAATAGCTACAGTGAGAGCAAAAAGAGCAGGATTTGCGCCTGAAGCCAGTGCTATCGAGACAGCCAATGGAACCAGTAGCACGGTGGCGCCAACATTTGACATAACGAGTGTAAATGCAGTTGCAAGTACTGCCAGTGCTGCTTGTAATCCCCAGATTGGCCATCCATCCAGTAAAAGTAATATATTTTGAGCTATCCACTCAGCCGTTCCAGTATTTTGCACAGCTTGACCTAATGGAATTAAACTGGCCAATAGAAAAACGGTTTGCCAACTAACGGCTTCATATGCTTCGTCAATCCTCAAAACATTTGAAGCAATCATCCCACATGCTCCCGTTAAAAGCGCTAAGGATAACTTTAAATCAGTAAAGAGGATCAAAAAAAGAGATACGCAAAAAAACAATACTGCCCAGGCAACTTTATTTGGCCGCAACTCCTCTTTTGGATAATCAGAGGTAACTACAACAAAATCTCGGGATTGCTCCAGCCGTGCTAAATTTTCCCATGAAGTAAATGAAACTAATGTATCACCAGCTCTAAATGGTACCTCCGCAATATCAGTCGCTTCATGTTCCTTTGTTTCAACTAAACTCAATGTTTCCCCACCTCGATGAATAGCCAAAAGACCTAAGCCATGAGTTTTTCTCATTCTTATTTCGCGAGCTCGTTTTTCAATCAGGTTAGAACCTGGAGGAATTACAACTTCAGCAACACCAGCGACCGTTGGGGCATAGGCTTCGGAAAAAATATCAAGCTCTGGCAACATTTCTAAACCAAAGTCGTCAGCCATTCTTTGAATGACTTTGCGCCGGCCTAACACTGCTAATCTGCATGGATCTTCAATTAAAGTATCTATTACCGGCGTGAACCAACGCTGGCCCCGATGATAGGAACCGATTATATAGAGATTATGAGATACCATTATATCTGCAAAGGTATGCCCTCTTAGAATTGAACCCTCCGGAACAATCACCTCTACCAAGTCCGACTTAAGTCCATATATTTTTTTCAAATAATCTCTTACGGAATAACCCGCGCTACCCGCTCCTCTTGAGGACAGAGTTGGTAAAACCAATCTGCCAAGAAGTACAAAATATAAAATACCTGTTACAACTAAACAGGCGCCAATCGGTGTTACCGAAAACAAAGAAAATGTTTCCATTTTCAAATCAGAAGGTAAAATTTGGTTAGAACTTATAATTAGGTCATTTAACAATATTAAAGGTGACGATCCTACCATAGTCATTGTTCCGCCTAAAATAGCACAAAAGCCCATGGGCATTAAAAGGCGCGACAAAGGGATTTCAGTTCTGACAGAAATTTTACTTACAACAGGCAAAAATAAAGCTGCAGCGCCAACATTTTGCATGAAACTAGAAATTAGACCAACACTACTTGAAACAATTGGAATAATACGAGCTTCGCTTTTTCCACCATGCTTCAATATTGCCGCAGCAATTTTACTCATTAGGCCTGTCTTATCCAGACCAGCTCCAATAATCATAACCGCAATAATTGAAATCACTGCATTAGAAGAAAACCCCGCAAAAAGATCTGACGGATCAGAAAAAAGTTTAACACTTGGGAATTGGTTAAAGATACCTAGAGCCACCATCACCACAATTGCAGTAAAATCAATTCGGAATAACTCGGTGACAAACAAAAAAACAGTCACACCTAAAACGGATAATATTAAAATAATTTCAAAATTTAGTTCTATTGGCATAAAGTCCACCGCTCCATTAAAGTGATGCATCTTCATTCTTCAAATTTCAAGTAATGTTTTTAGTGCAGTTCAAAAAAATATTTCAGTCATAACCGTTATGTAAAAATTCGTTAACTCAATATTACAGGCCTTCTTGGTTTAAGTCGTTTAACTAAAATATCAAGTTGGTCGCTCAGAATAAAATCATTTGTCTTGATTAAGTCATACTTCCTGAGGCAGGAGTAAGATTTAATCAGTTAATTTACTAAATATCCAATCAAAATATGGTTCAAATTTTTGCCAGTTTTGGGAACTACCTTGATAGACCTTTTGCTTTACTTGAAAATGGGAAGTTGTTTTTATACTACATTTATTATTCTCTGGGAAAAGACACGATTCATCCCAAAAAGACATAAGGCCTTTGTAAAGTTTAAAGCAGAGTACAGTATCTGACAAATTATAACTGTATCCAAAACCTTTTACGGGAAAATAATGCTTAAAGTTTGACCAACAGGTAGCCGCAGGATTAAGCTTTACATAAATTATTTTGACTTCTGGAATTGATGCCAAAATTAATACAATATAAATAAAATTATGAAAAAAATCATATTAATAGTGATATTCCTGTTAGGAGGTGCCTCTTCTTTACATGCTAATAAAGAAAACCGGCCTTTAACTTCCACTTTTCTTGAATTTTATTCTTACCAATATGATGAGCCATCTTTAATGTCCAAGGCTTCAAAGCTACCATTTTTAGGGTTTGGATTAGAGTATAAAATCCCAGTTAATCAAAAAAATTTTATAGGGAATATACGATTTAATGTTGGCAGAACAGACTATTCTTCTGCTAATACCGGAAATTCTTATAAAGACAACACAATTCGACTCAATTTTGAACACTCATATCAAGCACAATTTAATACATTTAATTTGCATTCTGGTTTAGGGATACGTTGGCTTTACGATAACTCTGGAGGAAAACAAACTACAACTGGACATGACACATATGATCGCCGGTCAATCTACTTTTACTTGCCAATAGGACTCTCTTTTTCTGATACCATTGGAACTCCAATATCAGCACAAATAAATATTCTCATCAAAGGCCATCAAAAAAGTTTTTTAAGTGACAAAGCTGGGTTTGCAGATATTAAAAATGATCAAAATAACGGTTATGGGGTATCGATCGATTATGACATTGCTTCTAGAGGACAAATATTTTTGGATTATTGGAACATTGATCAGTCAAAATTGACCCTAGGGTACTATGAACCTGCAAACCAAACTTGGGAAGCTGGTTTTAGGTTTTTTCTAAACTAAAAGAACAAATAAACATTCATCAATTAAGGTGAACTCACTCCAATTTCTGGAACACCGGTGGTGTGGCTTATCGGTAACTACAGACGCACTCTGGAAGTAAGGAAGCTAAAGGAAATGCTTTAAGTCTTGGAAATCACCAATACTCAGATTTAAAGTAAAAATGAGTTATTTAGGAAAAATATTAAACCCCAAAAGAAGCTTTATATTATTTACTGGGCTTATAGCTCTTTTACTAAAAAATTTTGCGCTTTGTAGTATCTTTGACAGCACCAGTACAACCAAAGATAAGAATGATTTAGTATGGCATGTTTTTTGCGCTACTAATGAAAAACAGAGAGCGCAATATGGCAACTCCAGAAGAAACAAGAGACCGAATTAAAGAGATGCGGGACCGCATCTTTAACGACTCTGATAAAAATTCTACAGCAAATAAAATCCAAGAAACTGCTCAAGACAATGATTTGGCTGAGAAAAAATCTAAAGCCTTGCAGACGAATGAGAATCCAGCCAGTAGCACAGAACCAGCAAAACCTCAAAAAGCGAGCTCCTCTGAAAAGTTTCAACAATATGATGATAGAATATCAATTCTAAGTGCAGATACCAAGAAACATATTTCTGAAATAGTTCTCGAATTTACAAGTAAACTTGGCAGTCTAGAAACGGCAATACTCGAAAAACTTGAACAAACTTTCGGAGAAAGCAATTCTAAGATTAATGGGATAGAGAACCTTGTAAACAACAGTAATGTAAATTCATCTCAAGCAAATGAATCTCTTAAAGAAGAGCTACAAAAACTCAATCGCGCCCTTCAATTAGACATTAGCTCTGTGTCACAAAGGCTTTCTTCCGCAAATCAAAAAATTGAAACAGAACTTCAAAGCAATATTGATAGGTTGGCAAACTTTGAAAACTCAGTTGAGCACCGACAAAATTCTATGCAAGCGAGCTTTTATGAAAAGCTGCAGCAAAACGAAGATAAAATATCATTATCAAACGCT
>CACAPQ010000034.1 GCA_902534325.1 Paracoccaceae bacterium
CCAAAAGAGCCATTAAAGAAATAGCAAATAGTAAAGAAAAGCCTATAGTTTCGTATGAGTTCTGAACACTAAAAAGCCGTTCAACCCAATAAACTGTTGTTAGCGTTAAAAGCGTTACAGATATTGAGAAAAACCAGTTTAATTTAGATATTTTAAAATAGCTCTTCAGATGAGAAAGAGCTTGGGGAATGAATTCCGAATTTATATGAGGAACCCCCAGAAATAAATTTAGTTTTGCAAAAATTCTAGCAAAATAGAGAATTGTAAAAGTCCAAATACCAAAGTGATTTCCTTCGGCATATCCCAAGAATATCACTATTCCCAGCGCAAGAAGTAAAGAAATTTCATGATAAGCTAAAGTCCCCCAAGCACGTATAAATTTCTCAAATAATGTGATATTTTTCGGGCATTGCGATTTATTTGGACCAGTGATTACGCCAGTCAAAAATGTTAGCTCAATCCATCCCCAAACTAAAAGCGCTGAAACGAAAGCAAGATAAGAATCCAAAATCGTTAGACTAGAACTCGTTTTCCAAATACCCCAAAGGCCTAGTGCTAAAATTGGCAAGCTAAATATACAGACTTTTAGTTTCGCCGAAAGACTGTGATTTTCCATTAGCCTTACAACTAAAAGTATAGCGCCAGTAGAAAACCACCAGAGAAATACTGCTGCGAGCATAGCTATGAAAATAGAGCCTCCCATCAGTATGCAGGCTCCATTCTGGTAATATTTGGCACCTTGTTGCTTTTAGCTGGCACAGCTAAAAGCGAAAGAAAAATTAATGCTGCCCTTGAGCTAAACCATAATTGCTTAAATCTATTCTTATTCTTTTTTGCTTCTGCAAGACCTACGTTAACTTTTTGAAGTCGTTTCAATTTATCGAACCATTTTGGATTATCTATATCGAGAGTTATCGGAAAAATTTGCTTACTTAACTCTGAGGTTTTAGTAAAAACCTCTTCTGCATACCAGTCAGGATCAACCCCAAGTGCTTTATGAAATGCTGGCCTTTGATGATCCCTGATGTACATTGTAGAATACACTGCAGTTAGAAAAAATTTTATCCAAAAAACGTTTATACCAGAGGTCAACTTAGGATCTGTTTTCATCAAAAGTGCAAATGCCTCGCCGTGAGCAAATTCATCGTTGCACCATTCTTGAAACCACTTAAAAATTGGATGAAATCTATAGTGTGGATTTTTTTCAAGATGTCGATATATCGTAATATACCGAGCATATCCAATTTTCTCAGATAGGTAAGTTGCATAATAGATAAATTTAGGCCGAAAATAAGTATATTTCTTTTTCTGTGTTAAAAATCCTAAATTTACAGCCACTCCAGCCTCTCTGAGAGCGTCATTTATAAATCCAGCATGTCTGGCCTCATCGCGAGCCATTAATTGAAATAGGTTCGTTATATCTTCATTAGAACCCCTGCGCTTCATTTCCTTATAAAGCACGCATCCAGAAAATTCAGCTGTGCAAGAACTAATCAAAAAATCAATAAATTCCTTTTTTAATTCGGGGTTCATACCCTCCCAATCAACCTTATCCCAATCTTCATTTTTCTTAAAATGTCCCTTATTTGGATCACTGCGCATTCTCTCCATAAGTGGCTCCCACTCCTCCGAAATATGGCTTACGTCAATTGCGTCGAGCTCATCAAAGTCAGTGGTATAAAATCTTGGTGTTAGTAGAGTGTCCTGCATCGCAACTTCAGTTGCCATATCGCTGTCGAGCGCTGACTGAATTGCAATAGCTTCCTCTGCTGTAGTTGCATCTGCTGAATGCTTATTCATAATGTTGCCTCCTCAGAAAACGAAAACTCACAGAGCTCCATAATTTCAAAATCACCAAAAGTTTTTGTCCATAATCGCTCTAAAAGGCTTGCCCTTATTATTACGGCTTCCCTGTCCTCCGTAACCACTTCACCAAATGGTGCCATGATCTCAGGACCCTGAACCTGAACTGCATCTCCTGGATAAATAACTGCACCATTATTAATGCGAACATGTGCATGGAGACTTTCAAATTTATGGCTAACCTCCACAGTACATGGCGCGTGTTCTTTAGTTCTCGTGAAAATGCCCACTTTATTCCCCTTTCGTGGCTTTGGCTAAATATATTGTTTCAACTTACTTTTTGAGATTTCTAAGATATTCACCTGGCTACTCCTAACTCACTACAGCACCGACATTTTGTAACTTTTGCTCTGGGCTATCTTTAACTTCAATCAATCTTGCTTTTGCTGCATTAGTTAAAATTTCCGCAACTTCAGCTGCGTTGGGTATGCATCTCAAGCTAGGCTGTGGCTTTTTAAAATGCCATGCACGAACATGCGGCCAAAGAACTAAAAAAGAAAACTTTGCATCGTTCTTCGTATCTATAGCAATGGTCCCAAAATTTTTGGAGCTCGACGCAATCGCTGCGTTTTCAATTTCAGTAAAGGGTAAATTGAGTGTAAGTGTAAGTGCAGCACCAATTCTCATAACAATACGCTTATTTGTTATGGTATAGACAGTTGCCTTAGCTTGGATAAACCCAACTAACATTAAAAGCAAAGTAACAATCAGTGCCAAGGCTAAAAACGGAAATGACACTAATAAAGCCTGATCAAAAGGCATCAGATCAGATACAGAAATGAACCTCCAAACAAACAAGAAAATAAAATAAGCTAAGACCCACCAAACATTGAGCGAGTCAACGGTAAGGCGCAACCAATTTGGTTGGCCCTGCCACAAAATGACCTCACCTTCGGGAGGGCGTTCTGGAAGTCCTCTTATTGGCTCAAAAGCAAAATCATCTTGCGACATTTTCGTTTCTCCTAGTTTACGTTAGTGGCTCAAATCTACTTTTAGAGGCATACATATTTCCACCAGCGTAATAAGCGGAAATTTTATCTTCCTCTAAAAGAGTTACTTGGTTCTTTGAACTATGCTTAGGAACATCATTAAAATGCTCTCCAAAAATTGATTTAATCGCCACTTTATCTTTATGAATCTTAGCAAGAGTCATCGGAACAAGCCGGGATCCCTCACCATACTTTTTACCAAGTTCGATTTCTAAGTAACGAACTAGCTGCTCTGGTTCATCCACCCACATATCGGAGATTTTACCAACAACTTCCCCATCTCCTGCAACCGCAGGCATGTCACGAGGGTCACGCCCAGCACTGACAACAAACTTACTATTCGCAGACATTGGGATTATTTTTGGGTGCCCCTGGGCATCCAACTCCGGAACATCACGGCGCGGCGCCCAAGATGCCGGCCCAACGCCATCTTTCATAGGATCCCCGGTTGGCTCAAAAGGATAGCCATTTGCAACACTCGTTTGTTCTACAGCAACAGAGCGACCTTCACCGTTCGCATTTGGCACAGTTACTTCACCGCGGGCATGCGGTAGATCAAACGTTTTGGCTTCCGGCAATGGGAAAGGTCCCTGGTTTGCAGCTTCGCTACCGTCATCATTTTCCAACGGGTAACCTTCACGCATGTTCTCTCTTTGAATATAAAAAATCAACAGAGCGAAAAAGATCCAGAATAGCCATATTGATAGGCTAGCTAGATCAAAGTTTCCAAATAATATCAGGTCCATTTTGTTTCCTTTCAACGATTCAAATTACATGGGAAAATCAGCGATACCAATGCCCGCTGATTTCTGATTAGACTTTATTTCTTTATTTCGTGCACTTTTTATTAACGGTGACAGTATCACCAAGGTCACCACAAGAAGTGCTAGTTCTATATGATAAACAAAAAGATAGCCGGTCGCTTCATTATTAAGCGATGCGCCTAAACTATCATTCAATGCAAAGGCATTCACGATATCTCGTGTGGCTCCACCTATTGCAATGGCTAAACCTGCGCCTGTAGCTTGCGCAGCTCCCCAAGCTCCCAAAGCCAACCCGCGTCCTGATTTGCCAGATAGAGGCAAGTTCATGGCGGCGATGAGCGTTGAAACTGAAAATAGACCAGCACCTAAGCCGATCAAAAAAGTACCTAAAAAGAATAAAACAACTGACAAAATTGGTGATGCAAAAATTACACATGTGAAAGCAACAAAGCCCACCAATACACCAAAATTCATCAGGTTGCTCGGATCTATTCCTTTATTTAATCTCTGGGCGGCAATTCCGAGACCCAACAGAGCACCAGCGGCCCAAGCCACCGTCAACAGAGTTGTCTCACTCACATTTAACTTAAGAACTTGTCCACCATAGGGTTCTAGAAGAACATCCTGCATATTAAAAGCAAGGGTTCCAATGAAAACGACCAAAACAAGCCTAGCGTTATTAGATACACTAATAAAGTCTCTCCAAGCCTCTTTAAACAATGGATAGGGCGCAGCTCTTTCCGGTTTGGACATAGGGTTGACGCTCTCTTGTCTCCACATGGCAATCAAATTAATAATAAAACCAAATAAAGCAGCACCTTGGACTACTCTTATAAGCCGAAGGTTTGAAAAATCACGTAGAAGATATCCGATAACCAGCGCGGACAAACCCATTCCAACTAAAAACATAACGTATAAAAGAGCGACAACTCTCGGTCGCTTACCTTCTGGTGCCCGATCGCTCGCGAGTGCTAATCCCGCTGTCTGGGTCATATGCAAACCAATGCCAGTCATTAAGAATGCCAAGCCCGCAAGGACCTCTCCAGCCCACATTGGGCCTATAGTTTGCTCGCCAGATAAAACAATAAGTGCAAAAGGCATGATTGCTAAACCACCCATCTGCCAAAGTGATCCAAACCAAATAAAAGGTATTCGCTTCCAGCCAATCGCTGAGCGATAGTTGTCAGATTTGAAACCCAAAGCAGCCCTGAATGGAGCAATTAAAACGGGAATTGCCACCATCAGCGCAACAATAGTCGCAGGCACACCCAGCTCTACAATCATAACTCTATTAAGAGTTCCCAATAGAAGCACGGTCGCCATACCAACTGAAATTTGGAATAAAGAAAGACGGAGCAATTGCCCTAGAGGCAAGTCAGTGCTAGCCGCATCTGAAAACGGAAGAAGTTTTTTAGAAAAACTTAAAGCGATATGAGGCTTTAAACCCAGCATCACATGCAACTGACCCCCTGTGAAATATAAAACCCGGAAGAAATTCGTCCAAGATCATTTATATCAGCAATTCCCGCCAAACTTTTTGAAATTTTGGTTAAAGACTGCGGCACCATAACTGGCGATTTGTCGCCCTTTGGAGCCAGTTTTCCCACATACCACATAGCTTGCAGGAGTTTTGTTCTTGGAGCGACGGTAAAGATTATTTCCCGATCAGTCCTTTGTTTTAACTCAGTTAAAATTCTAGTCAGATCGTTTAATGAATAATAAATGAGACTATCCATAGCGACTATGTAGTCAAACTTTCCAAGATCTTCGCTGCATAGGTCACCGACATGAAAACTAATTTTCTGATGGTAACAGTCGTCAATTCTGCTTTTAGCGATCTGAATTAAAGAATAGCTTATGTCCGTTGCAACGACCGAGGCCCCTCTTTTTACGAGCTCAGCCGTTAACTGACCAGTTCCACAACCAGCATCTAATATTCGAGCTCCTACTAATTCCTGAGGTAATCGATTTAACAATTTATGCCGCATTCTATCTCGCCCAGCCCGTACAGTTTGGCGAATTTTAGAGACCGGAGCATCTGAAGTAAGCTGCTCCCACGTCTTTGACGCAGTTTTATCAAAATAAGTCTCAACGCGAGAAAGAGTTTGGTCGTAAAGCATTAATCAAAACCTAATAATTCAAAGATAACTCTGTCTTCTAAAGGAGCAGGAGCAAGCGGCTCAGTCCCATTCCAGAGCTTTTCAGCAAGTCGGACATATTCCGCCTGAACGGCTACTACTTCTTCGTCAGCATCCATTTCAAAGAGCGTTTTCTTTTTCAATCGAGACCGACGAATTACATCAACATCTGGCATATGGGCTATTCTATTGAACCCAACTTCGTTGCAATATCTGTCTACTTCATTTGTTTCCCGGGATCGGTTTGCAACACATCCAGCAAGTCTAACTTTATAATTATTCGATTTGGCCTGAACCGCGGCAATTATTCTATTCATTGCATAAATACTGTCAAAATCGTTCGCAGTAACAATTAAAGCCCGATCTGCGTGCTGCAGAGGAGCTGCAAAACCACCACATACAACGTCGCCGAGAACATCAAAAATTACAACATCCGTATCTTCAAGTAGATGATGTTGCTTCAATAGTTTGACTGTTTGACCGACTACATAACCGCCACATCCTGTGCCAGCCGGCGGACCACCAGCCTCAACACATTTTACACCATTAAAGCCTTCAAAAATGAAATCTTCGGGCCGAAGTTCTTCAGAATGAAAATCAACTTCTTTCAAAATATCTATGACTGTTGGAACTAAGGAGCCCGTTAATGTAAAAGTACTATCGTGTTTAGGGTCACATCCAATTTGCAAGACGCGCTTGCCTAATGTTGAAAAAGCCGCTGAAAGGTTAGAGCTAGTCGTTGATTTACCTATTCCTCCTTTTCCATAAACTGAGAAAACTTTGGCTCCGTCAATTTTCATATCGGGGTCTTGATGGACTTGCACCGAACCCTCGCCGTCTTGGCCACGCAGTTGTGGTGGGGATTTATCTAATGGGCTCATATCAGGCACCTTTTTGTTTGTGAAAATAATAAATTCATTGGGCAGCTATTCCTTCCATTCGATCTTCAAGAGTATCTGCCGCGTCTTGAAGTGCAGCAATTGTTTCAGGATCTGGGTTCCAGTAAGATCGATCATTTGCCTCTAACAACCTATTTGCCATTCGCGAACTGGCAGTTGGGTTCAGATCAGAAATTCTATTTCTCATCTCTTCATCAAGAACAAAAGTTTCACTAATTCGTTGGTAAACCCAAGGCTCTACTTTTCCTGTTGTAGCCGACCAACCAAGTGTATTAGTAACTTGGGCCTCCAGCTGTCGAACGCCCTCAGCACCATGATCAAGTAAAGATTCATAAAACTTTGGATTCAATGACCTTGAACGTGTTTCCAGAGAAACCTGATCAGCTAGTGTTCGAACTTTTCCATTTCCTCTTGTGTGATCAGATATATAAACATCTATTGATTGACCTTCACGAGCTCTGCTCACAGCTTTTGAAATTCCACCCAATGTATCAAAATAGTGATCAACAGTAGTTATGCCAAGCTCGACACTTTCTAAATTCTGATAAGCTAACTCAACTTTAGACAAAACATTTTTGAGTAATTTTTGGTTTTGACTGGGCTTACCATCTCGTCCATAGGCAAAGCTCTTGCGAGCCTCATAAGCATCAGCCAATTCATCTTCTTCATCAAAGGATGAGCTATCTACCAATTGATTTACATTAGAGCCATATGCGCCTTCCGCATTTGAAAATATTCTCAAAGCTGCTGTTTCAATATCATTGTTAGTCCTAGCCATATAGTCTAAGACATTTGCACGGACAAAATTCTGCGAAGGATCTTCATCTGCTATGGCAGCCTTGTATGCTGCTTCAGCCAACATCTTAGTTTGCAGCGGTAAAAGGTCTCTAAAAATGCCAGAAAGTGTCATTACAACATCAATTCTGGGTCTTCCCAATTCTTCCAATGGAATTAAATTTGCTCCCGAAAGCCTTCCAAAACTGTCAAATCTTGGGGTTGCTCCGATTAAAGCAAGGGCTTGTGCTATCTGCTGACCATCCGATTTAATATTATCAGACCCCCATAAAACTAAAGCCACTGTTTGAGGGAGCTTTTTGTGAGTTTTGAGTAATAATTCCGCCTGAATTTCACCCTGCCGGCACGCAAACACAGTCGGCATTCTAAATGGGTCAAAAGCATGAATGTTTCGCCCAGTTGGAAGAATATCAGTTGAGCGAACAATATCTCCACCTGGAACAGGCGGAATGTATTGCCCCGCAAGCGCATCCATTAAAGCTGGAATTTCACTTTGTTTTTTAAGCGCCTTGAATAGCCTATTTTGCTCTTCCGACCCCAACCCATCAATTGCATCTACATAACTTTGACATTGATGATCTGAAAGCTCCTCACCCAAAACGTGCAAGCCCTCCGGAACTAATGCCTCTTCGGTTTCTAATAACTTAAGCCAAAGAGCATCGATATCTGTTTCAGAAAAATCTAATATATCGGCTTGTTCCCGGATCAAAGCCGCTAATTCCGGTCTTGCAGCATCGTCATCTAGCATCTCGCGCCAGCGGACCAAACTATCTTTTAACTCTTGTAATCCTTTATATAAACCAGCTGCTATAACTGGTGGTGTAAGGTGTGTTATGGTGACTGCATTACTGCGCCTCTTTGCCAAACTAGCCTCAGAGGGGTTGTTACACGCATAAAGATAGATATTTGGCAAATTACCGATTAGGCGATCTGGCCAATCTTCTCCACTCAAACCAACCTGTTTTCCAGGCATAAATTCAAGTGCGCCATGCATACCAAAATGCAGAACTGCATCTGCCTTATATTCATTTTTCAACCATTGATAAAAAGTTGAGAATGCATGAGTTGGCGCGAACCCTTTTTCAAAGAGTAAGCGCATAGGATCACCTTCGTAGCCAAATGAGGGTTGTAATCCCACGAAAACATTGCCGAAGTCTTTTCCTAATACAAAAACTGAACTTCCGTCAGACTGAACACGGCCAGGAGCTGAACCCCATTGATTTTCAATTTCTTCCAGCCATGGCGTATTTTTGACAATCCAATCTGCATCGACTCTACAAGCAACATTTGCATCTTGACCAAATTTTGAAGAATTCCCATTTAAAACTTGATCTCTCAATTCTTCAACTGATGACGGAACTTCTATGTCGTAACCATCCAATTTCATCTGTAACATTGTTCGAAACAATGAACCAAAAACATTTAAGTATGCAGCAGTCCCGGCAGCACCTGCATTAGGTGGAAAACCAAAAATAATTATTGCTATTTTTTTATTTTCAGCTGGCTTCTTTTTCAACAAAATCAGCTTTTCGCATCTCTCAGCAAGAATATTTATTCGCTCATTGCAAGGAGCCATTGCTCGTTGCTTGCCACTATTACCGTGACGGCCAGCAAATACTGTTGGATTAATTGCACCATCCAATTCAGGGAGGGCAACAAGCATTGTTGTTTCTATTGGACCAAGACCACCACTTGAACCAGACCATTGTGATAAAGTTTGAAATTCCAAAGGGTGAGCTGAAACGTAGGGTAAATTTAACTCCCTCAAAACGCTGACAGCTGCCTCACTATCGTTATAAGCGGGCCCACCAACCAAAGAAAATCCTGTCAACGAAAGAAGTCCATCAATTACCGGTTTTTCAGAATTTTTGAAATATTTTTCAATAGCTGGTCTTGCATCCAATCCCCCGGAAAAAGCAGGAACAACCTGAATATTATGTTCCTGAAATCTTTTGATTACAGCATCATAATGCGCAGTATCTCCACTCAAGACATACGATCGCATCAAAAGAATACCTATTGTTCCTATGGGGCTTTCCAGTTTTGGTAGATCTTCAATACTATCAACTATTTTTTCTTTTGAACCGGGGTGATACAGGCCTACGTCAGGATAATCTTTTGGCATTTCAGTTTTACAACCGCGCCAACCCTCTATTTTCGAATAACGTGAAATTAGAAAGCGCAACATAGACTCAATATTTTCATCTGTTCCGCCTAGCCAATATTGCATGGCTAGAAACCAAGCTCTTAAGTCTTGCGATTTTCCTGGGATAAATTTCAAGATTTTGGGAAGTCTGCGAAGCATGCGCATCTTCTTTTCGCCACTTTCGCTAGATGGCTTAGAAGAGCCCCTCAACTTCTTTAAAAGAGACATGACATTACTCTGCGGGGAAAGCATATCAAGAGCACCCATTTTCGTCTGCTTCACGAGCTCCGCGTCACTAATCATTCCAACAATGGCATCACAAGAATTTCGCCTTAATTGAATTTCAGGCAAAAGCCTTTTCACATGATGCTCTAAAAATAAAAGATTTATAACAATTATGTCAGCCTGAGCGATAGCTTCACGAACGGCGGCGAAAGCTCCAGGATCTTCGTCCCACTCAGCGGCAGCAAATATATCAATTTGCAATCCATTGAAATCAGGCAGCATATTCAATAATGCCCGCTCACATGGACGAGCGTTGTGAGAGTCTAATGTAACAATCACAATTCGATAGTTAATTCTATCAGAGACATTATAATCAAAACTATCGCGCATAGTGTGCCTTTGCTTCGTAAAGAGTTTCTATAGATATTTCGGAAAAACCATTATTCTCAGCATATTTTTCTGTATTTTTGCGAGCCTTACCTCGAACAAAGAACGGTATTTTTTTAAGCTCTTTCTCAGCATCCTTTAGCCAAATTATTTTATTTTCGGCGATATTATCAGTGGCTTCAGTAACTTGCGGTTCATTTTTTTGTCCAGGACTATGCGCTGCATGATGGCTTGGGCCTGCTTCATCATGAAACTCGAAGTCTTCCCTAAACATGGTAAGTAAATGCTCTTCTAAACCCATAACTAATGGGTGAACCCAAGTATCAAAAATTACGTTAGCACCTTCTGGCCCCATTTGCGGTGAATACCGAGCTGGAAAGTCTTGAACATGAACAGGAGCTGAAATAACGGCACATGGAATTCCTAATCGTTTTCCGATATGCCTCTCCATTTGTGTACCCAAAATAAGTTCTGGCGCAACGGCTTGAATATGCTTTTCAACCTCCAAATAATCATCAGAAATAAGAGCATCCAGACCAAATGTGGCAGCAAACTTTCGCATAGGCCTAGCTAACTCTCTATTGAAACATCCTAGACCAACCACCTCAAAACCAATTTCGTCTTTTGCAATCCTAGCAGCAGTCATTGCGTGAGTACCATCTCCAAAAATGAAAACTCTCTTGCTTGTAAGATAAGTACTGTCCACCGAAGCGGAGTACCAAGGAAGCTGGGAATAAGTGTCAGCATTACTTGCGTTAATTTCCACGATTTCAGAGACTTCTTTTACAAAGTCTGAAATAGCTCCAACACCTATTGGAACCGTTTTAGTGAAAGGTTGTGAATAAGTGCGCTCTAGATATCTACATGCCATTTCACCAGTTTCGGGATACATCAAAACATTAAAGTGTGCTTGCGAGATGAGCTCTATATCTTTTGGTGTAGCGCCATAGGGTGCAGAAACATTTACCTTTATTCCCATGGAATTTAATAATTTAGTCATTTCCAAAACATCATCACGATGCCTAAAGCCTAATGCTGTTGGCCCTATTAGGTTACAAGTGATTTCACTGGTTTTTTCCAGCGGCCTAGAAAGAGTTTTTACAATTTGGAAAAAAGTTTCATCTGCACCAAAGTTTTCTTTCCGCTGATAACTGGGTAATTCTAAAGGCACTACAGGAACCGGTAAACCAAGTGTTTCGGCTAGACCCCCTGGGTCATCCTGAATTAACTCCGCCGTACATGAAGCGCCCACGAGTAGCAATTCAGGCTTAAATCTTTCATAAGCTTCGATACAAGCTTTTTTAAACAAGCTCGCCGTATCCGACCCCAAATCACGAGCTTGAAATGTAGTATAGGTTACCGGGGGACGATGGTTCCGCCTTTCAATCATTGTAAATAATAAATCAGCGTAAGTATCACCTTGCGGAGCATGCAGAACTAGATGCACTTTTTCCATACCTGTCGCCACTCGAATCGCTCCAACATGTGGAGGACCTTCATATGTCCAAACCGAGAGCTTCATGCGACCCTGCCAATCTTAAGTTTCTCAGATCGATTTATGGGACGAGCAAAAAGTGATGCTAGGTCGGCTGCTTGTTCATAGAAATGTATTGGACTAAAAACTAATTCTATAGCCCACTTGGTGGTTAAACCTTTAGCTTCTAAAGGATTTGCCAACCCTAATCCACAGACTGTTAAATCTGGCATGTGATCAAACACTCGATCTAACTGCTTATCAACATCTTGCCCTTCGGAGATTATTATTCCTTCTGGAAGAAGCTGCAGATCAGGCCCAACTAACTGTTTATGAATATACGGACTTCCAACTTCAATTAGTTTCATTCCACATTCTTGATTTAAAAATCTAGCTAACGGGATCTCAAGCTGACTATCTGGGAAAAGAAAAAGTGAGCGACCAGTTAATATTTTCGAAACCTTTTCAATAGCAATTTCTGCGCGCCGACGAGGAGCATCAGTTACTGCATCAAAAGTTTCTTTAGAGACACCAAAGATATCGCAAATAGCCTTTAACCATGCGGTTGTTCCATTCGCACCAAAAGGAAAAGGAGCAAAAATTGGCTTTGCTCCGCGACGAACCATCTCCTCAAAGCTTGCACCTAAAAATGGCTGCGCACAGATAAAATGGGTATTACTTCCTACCGAAACTTTTTCATCAACTCGAACCTGAGGCAAGACCAAAACATTCTTCAAACCAAGCTGCTCTAATAACCTGAGCATTTGATCATGAACAATGTCTGGAAGAGCCCCAAGTATTACAAGTTGCCTCTCATTCGACGGCTCAAGACCCCGAATCACCGCCTCTAAACAGGCATCCTCGCCTTGAGTAAAAGTGGTTTCGATTCCTGAACCGGAGTAATTTATAACATTTACTTTTGGAAAATATCGCTCAGATAATTTTTCTGCTGCAGTGGCTAAATCCAACTTAATAACTTCTGATGGACATGAGCCAACCAAAAATAAACGTTTTATGTCGGTTCGTCTTGAAAGTAACTCTTCTACGGTTCTCTCAAGCTCTTCTTGAGCATCTGCCATCCCAGCCAAGTCTGTTTCTTCAAGTATCGCAGTACCAAATCGAGGTTCAGCAAATACCATCACCCCAGCAGCACTCTGCAGTAAATGAGCGCAAGTCCTCGAACCAACAACAAGAAAAAATGCATCCTGCATTTTCCGATGCAGCCAAATTATCGAAGTTAAACCGCAGAAAACTTCATGCTGCCCACGCTCCTTTAGGACAGGTGCATTCATGCAGCCAGCTAGGGATTTTTCACTGGACATAAGCATCCTCCCAAGCTGACTGCAGCCTAGCAGCCCTTAATTTTATGAGAAATTGTATAGCATTCACAAAATATGCAGCATACGCACAAAGAGCTAACAACATAAGTTGTTGCTCTGAAAATAAATTTATCCAGAGAGCAAGGACATAAGCAATATGCAAGAAAATTACGAAGAAACTTACAACGTCTTCCCAAAAAAATGCGGGCGCTAATAGGTACTGACCGAAAACAACCTTTTCCCAGATCGCACCGGTGATCATTATTAATAACAGAATAGAGGTCTTAGCAATTACGGAAACGGTAGCGAGCTGGTAACCCTCACCAGTATTTAAATACCTGATTACCAGGTAGGTAGAAACGAGAAAAACAAAAAATTGAAGCGGCGCAAGCACCCCCTGCACTTGTGTCCAAATAGTCTCATCCCTGCGCTTTTTTTCTTCTGCACTATACAGCAAGTCGCGGTCTTTCTTTTGCTCTCTCCCTCCCCTTGCTGTCCTGGGACGGGCAAAGGGCATAACTTCAGTATTGCTCAGCATAAAAATATGTCAATAAAAACTTACACAGCTTTCCATAAAGTGTCTACTAATCTGAACAACCAGTAAGTTGGGAATACCATAAGTTTTTGAATAAAAATGAAGCAGTTTTAATAAAAAATTTGGAACAAACATAAAATTGGACAAATTACTTGAAATTAACTAACATCAAGTTACACGAATTTTAAACATAAGCTGCTTGGCCAAAGTTGATCAGGGATTGGAGGCAAGCGTGAGCGACAAAAATATAAGAATAGCACCCGGTTCGGATGATGGTCTGATCTCCAGCTTGGTGTACTCAGCGTTAAATACAAGCAAGCAACAACTTTTACGCCCAGCAAATTCGGAATGGATCGAAGAAGCTGGGGTTTTGCTTGTGCGGCAATGCTTGGATAGCTCCTTTGATCAAAAGACTGTTTTGCAGGAGCTAATGGAGCTAGGGTTTAAGCATGATACAATTGTCGATTATTGTATTCCTCTTGCCGCAACAAAACTTGGAGAGTCTTGGGTTAACGATACATTAAGTTTCGCTGAAACAACTGTTGGATCTGCCAATTTACAAAAATTACTAAAGTTAATAGCCCAAGGTAGGCAAATTAGTTTAAATTCTAATAATGGAAAAAGATTTCTCATCTGCGTCCACGAAAGTGAACAACATACTCTCGGGGCTTTGGTTATGGGTGATATGCTAAGACGGCAAGGACACTCTTTAAAAATAAAATTGGATGCAAAATTCTCAGAAATTTGCGAACTTCAAAATTCCAATGATTACGATGCAATATTTTTCTCATGTGCAAGCTTTTTAAGCGCCAAAGAAACAGCCGGCTGTGTCAAAAAAATCAGACAGACTTTTAGATATAATCTCCCAATTTTCTTAGGTGGAAGTAATATTGAGCAGATATCTCAGGGTGTAAATTTAAAAGATTTCGATTTAGTTACAAGCTCGCTTGATGCAGCTACCGAATATGTTGAAAAGCAACGAAAAAAAGAACCATTGGGACTGCTAGGAGCCCACTAACGATGAAACAGAAACCAGATACTACTTGGAAGTTTGGTTCTATTCCAATGATAGATCCAGAACATCTGGGTCTAGTTTTGGCGACGTCCTCCGATATCGCGCTGTTACTAAATTCTGATACCAAAATATCATCAATTTTGGTAAACAATGCAGAGAAATCTTATGGAAACTTGAACCACTGGATTGGACGAAAAGTCACAGAATTTTTAACCATAGAAAGTATTCCAAAGATTGTAGCTGCTATTGAAAAGTTGGAGAGTGATGAAACAGTCTTATATGGCTTGGAACTTAACCATGTTGATAATGCACAATGGCAGTTTCCTATTAAATATAATATCCATAGGCTTGGAAAAGACGGGCAAATAATCTTGCTTGGTAGAGATCTTCAATCAATATCAGAAAATCAACAAAGGTTTGTAAAAGCTCAAATAGCAGCTGAAGAAAGCATTGAGGAAAAAAGAGAGTTAGAAGCTCACTTTAAAGTGCTGTTGGCCAAAACAAGTGATGCTTTGGCTTTCGTAAACGCAAAGTCAGGTGAAATTATTTTTTCCAATACTGCGTTTCAAGAGTTCTTTTTTAACGACGACATGTACGTTGAAAAAACATCCATGCAGTCCTTTCTTTCTAACAAGACCGAACGAAAAGGTTTCATGGAAAAAATTTCCATAGCTGCCCATGGGAATTATGACATAAATGAAGAGCTCAATACGAATAATGGAGAAGTGATTTTTTCTATAACCCCTGATATTTATAGAGCAGCCGGACAACAAATTATCATATGTAAATTTCTTCCTAAAACAATTAGGAAAAAGGGGGAAAAGGAGCTCATAGAGAACCTCCTTGCAACATTTCACAACAGCCCAGACGCAATAATTTTCACAGATGCTAAAGGGGCGATCCAATATACGAATGAAAGATTTTTAGATTTAACAAACGCTAGTAGCAATAATGAAGTTGCTGCAAAAAATCTTTCGGAGTTTTTGGGTAGAGGAGAAATTGACTTAGCCATAATGTTAGAAAACGTTATGAAATCTGGAGCCGTCAAAATTTATTCTACCCATTTAAAAAGCTCTTTTGGAACTAAGATAGATATTGAAGCTTCAGTTTCACGTAATAACGCTGACACCAATGGTTTAATTGCATTTATAGTAAGAGAAGTTTCATCACCTGGAAATAGAGCTGGGATTTCTGGCGCAAATACTAATCTGGAAAAAAATCAGGATGAAGTTGCCGCAAAGGAGTTAGTCGGAAGCGCAACTCTCAAGGAGATCGTTACTGACACAACCGATGTTATTGAAAAAATATGTATAGAAGCAGCCTTAGAAATAACGAGCAATAATAGAGCTGCCGCAGCTGACCTATTGGGCCTTTCCAGGCAAAGCTTATACGTAAAATTAAGTAAGTTTGAAATGTAAACCAACGTCTGACTTACCTATTGGCTTTAAACCTTCTTGAAATCGATTAAAGTTTAACAAAAGTATTTATTTTCAGTTGCATGATTTTATATTGTCAATAATATATGACACATGAGTGTCACTAATAGTAAACAGCCCGCAACATATCCAAATTTTCTGGTGGTTCTCGAACTCCTTAAGCCAATAACATGGTTCCCTCCGATGTGGGCTTTCGCTTGTGGTGTAATATCATCGGGTATCTCTGTGGTGGAAAATTTAGACTTACTCATTTTGGGGATCATAGTTGCGGGGCCAGTAGTTTGCGGAATGAGCCAGGCAGCCAATGATTGGTGTGATCGCTACGTAGACACAATAAATGAACCAAATAGGCCTATCCCATCTGGCAGGATGCCAGGAAATTGGGGTTTAAAAATAGCGTTAGGGATGACAGTCCTGGCACTAGCACTAGGTTGGCAACTTGGCGTATGGGGCTTTATTGCGACTATCATTGCAGCGTTAGCCGCATGGGCCTACTCGATTGAACCTATTCGATTGAAAAGATCAGGTATATGGGGTCCTGGTTTGGTTGGTCTCTGTTATGAAGGTATACCTTGGTTCACCGGTGCCGCGGTTATGCTGCAGGCATTTCCAGATTTAAAAATTATTTTGGTAGCAATTGCCTATGCAATAGGAGCTCATGGGATCATGACGCTCAACGACTTCAAAGCGCTAAAGGGAGATAAAGCGCTGGGAATAAATTCACTTCCAGTACAATTAGGCCCCGAAAGAGCTGCAAAAATTGCATGCTATGTAATGGCCATACCTCAGATCTTAGTGATATCTTTTCTTTTTGCCTGGGGATTAACCACATTTTCTATTTTTGTCTTATTGCTCTTAATCGGACAGATATTTGCAATGAGACGGCTACTAAGCGATCCAGAAAAATTTGCTCCTTGGTATAATTCAACAGGAGTTTTGATGTTTGTGAGCGGAATGATGGTTTGTGCTCTTGGTTTATCGCAGGCGGTTGCCCAATGACGAACGGTATTCAACAAAAAACACTTGGATGGTTTTCAATTTTTCGACTTGGTTTAGTTCAAGCCTGTCTGGGTGCAGTAGTTGTACTGATGACTTCTACTTTGAACCGCCTAATGGTGGTAGAGTTATCCATGGCTGCTACAGTGCCAGGGTTTTTGGTCGGCTTACACTACGCCGTTCAGCTTTCAAGACCTAAATGGGGTTTAATTTCTGACCTCGAAAATAACAGAACTAAGTGGATAAATTTGGGTATGCTAATCTTAGGGATTGGAGCAAATTTAGCGACACTAAGTCTAGCGCTTTTTCATTCAAAACCTTTTCTAGCAATGCTTCTTTCCATTATTGCTTATACGCTTATTGGATTAGGTGTGGGAGCATCGGGAACCTCTTTATTAGCGCTCATGGCAAAACATACTGCTGAAAGGCGTCGACCTGCTGCTGCCATGATTACATGGTTAATGATGATATTTGGAATAGCGATGACAGCTGGGATTGTTGGAATGCTACTGGTTCCATATAGCTTTGAATTATTGCTCAAAATTGTAGGGGGATTAACAGTTTTGACTATGATTATATCATTCGCCGCTACATGGAAAATTGAAAACAACCTAGATGAAATTCGGCAAACGAATGAAGAAAAAGCACCGTTGCTTGAAGAATTAAAAAGTTTGTGGGAGCATTCAAAAACTAGGAATTTTACAATCTTTGTTTTCCTCTCCATGACAGCTTACTTCATGCAAGAACTTATTCTTGAGCCATACGCAGGTATTGTTTTCCAATATACTCCTAGTCAAACAACTTCGTTATCTGGAATGCAAAATGGTGGAGTGTTTATTGGAATGCTCACTGTTGGAATACTGGCGACTGCTCTCAAATTTGGAACATTAAAATCGTGGG
>CACAPQ010000035.1 GCA_902534325.1 Paracoccaceae bacterium
TATTGGCGTTCAGATCGATGAAGTCTTTCGATACCATGCAGAAATGTCACAAAGTGAAAGACGCAAACGCGCTATTGAGCTCCTCGAGGATGTTCAATTACCGGATCCTAAACAGATTATGTCGGCTTATCCACATGAGCTATCAGGTGGACAACGTCAACGAGCGATGATCGCTATGGCTTTGGCCTTGGAGCCCAAAATTTTGATTGCTGACGAACCAACCACCGCTCTAGATGTTACCACTCAGGCCCAAATCTTAAAACTGATCAGTGAAATGCAAGCAGTTCATAAATCAGGTGTTTTGTTCATTACTCATGACTTTGGTGTAGTGGCTGACATAGCGGATCGAGTTGTTGTAATGCAATATGGCCGTGTTGTTGAAACCGGTACTGTTGACAAAGTTTTAAATAAACCAGAGCACCCATATACAAAGGCTTTGATCGCATCTGTTCCTAGTTTGGTGCCGCGTGCACCACGTCCTCGCTCTGAACAAGTCGTCTTATCTGGCGATAAAGTCCAGAAGAGATTTGGCGGTGGTAAAAGTTTTTTTGGCTTGGGAAAACCAAATCGATTTGTTCATGCAGTAAAAGATGTCACTCTAGATTTGCGAAGTGGCGAAACACTTGGTGTGGTTGGTGAGAGTGGTTCTGGAAAATCAACTTTAGCACGCTGTATTATTCGTCTAATTGATAGTGATAGCGGAAATATAATGCTTGATGATGTTGATATCCGCGCTTTGAGTCGTGCAGAAATGCGCCCATTTCGTACAAAAATTCAGATGGTATTCCAAGATCCTTTCGCTTCCCTTAATCCACGGATCAAAGTGGGCCATATTATATCACAAGGGCCGATGATACAGGGTGAGTCAAAACAAAATGCAGAAGCCAGAGCTCGCGAATTACTTGAAATTGTGGGGCTCGACGAGCGTGCATTCAACCGCTATCCCCACGAGTTTTCAGGCGGTCAGCGGCAGAGAATTGGGATAGCGAGAGCTTTGGCCTTGGATCCAGAGATCTTAGTAGCAGATGAACCCGTGTCTGCTTTGGATGTGTCAATTCAAGCGCAGATATTGAAGCTTTTAGACGAAATACGTGAAAGCATGAATTTGTCGATGGTATTTATTACGCATGACTTAAGAGTTGCAGCACAGGTTTGCGATCGCTTGGCCGTTATGCGCTATGGGGAAATTGTGGAAACTGGCGCAACTGGTGAAATCTTTAAAAACCCCCAACATAGTTATACGCGAGATCTACTGGCAGCGGTGCCTGGAAAAAAATGGGACCGAAAAATCGCTTGATAGTCAAATATCGACAGTAAAGGCCTAGTCAAAAAAAATTGATTTTATTTTACCCGAGGGAGTATTGATGTGAGCGACTTGGCCAGCGACCCGTACGCTTCAATCGTTGAGCTTTCTAAAGCCTTTCGGAACAGATCAGTTTTACCCAGTCAGATCATGGAAGCTCAGTTGAAGCGGATCGAAGTAATTGACCAAAAACTGGGTAGCTATCAGACTGTTTACGAGGATGCCGCTCTAGCTTCAGCTAAGGAGGCAGATGCAGCTATCGCAAGTGACCATCGCATAGGACCATTTCACGGTATACCATTTGCGCTAAAAGATATCTTTGAATTAGAAGGTCACATTACTACATGCGGATCTCGCGAAATGCTTAAACGAGTCTCACCAACGACTGGAACCGTTGTGCGCAGGCTGTTAGAGGCAGGTGGCATTGTGATTGGCAAAACCAAAACGGTCGAATGTGCTTTGGGTGGCTGGGGGACAAACGAACAGATGGGCACACCATGGAACCCTTGGGATTTGAAAGAAGCACGAGTACCTGGTGGATCATCCTCAGGCTCTGGTGTTGCAGTGGCAAGCGGACTGGCGAGTTGTGCAACGGGAAGCGATACTGGGGGATCTGTCCGTCTACCAGCTGCTTATTGCGGGTTGACCGGTCTGAAAGTAAGTAAAGCCTGCCTCCCTACAGATGGAATAATGCCTTTATCTCAAACCTTAGATACACCCGGCCCAATGACCCGTAATATGGCAGATCTGGCTTTTATGTTTTTAATCATGCAAGGCATCAATGCAGATGAACTAGAGAAAGATATGATGACAGGTAATGGACTTTTCGATGTTCAAATGAATATTTTTAAAGGCTTAAAGCTTGGTATTATTAATGAAGAAGAACGTTCTCTTTGTACGGAAGATATTCTTGAGAGCTATGATGCAACGCTCCATTTATTAGTCGAATTGGGCGCGGAATTGGAAGTTTTCAAATCCCCCATACCCTTTGATGATATGACCAAATTAAATGGTGCGATTACAATGTATGAAGGATATCTCAACCATCGATCTTTTTACGATAACCCCGAAAAACAGATGGATCAGAATGTTAGAAAACGGATGCTAGCTGGTCGGGTTTTAACCTCAGAAAACCATTCAAAGCGATTAGACAAGCGCCAAAAAGATCAATTGATTTTCGAAGCCTCAATGGTTGGATTTGATGCATTGATAACACCAACCGTACTTGAGCCCGCTCCACGGCTAGATGATATTGATGAAGATTTCACGCCTGGATATTTTACGCGACCCTTTAATTACATCGACATGAGTGCCTTAGCCCTTCCAACTGCCTATTCCGCGAAAGGCTTACCAACAAGTTTGCAAATTGCCGTTCCTGCTGGTCGAGAAAATTTTGTAATTCAATTGGGAACAACGCTTGAAAAGGCTCTAGGATTAACCAAGCAACCAGACTTCAGTCCACTTTAATTTTAGTGACTAAAGTATGGGTAACTTGCAAGTTTTTTAGGAAAAATCTCCAAGTGTATGAGACAAGACATTAAATAATAAACGCGAAACCGTGTTATCAAAATTATTCCAAGGTAGGCTCCCACAAAATGTAATAGAACCAACAGAGAATACCCGCCCACCTGCAGGTGTTTCAAAATAAATCATATCGGCCCGTTTTACTTCACTTTCTGGACCCCCTGATAAATTGGTCAAATGGGTCAATTGCTCTTCAGGGACCAGAATAAAATGGTCATCTGTAGCGAAAGATTGAGCTAAAATAGTAATTTTGTGCCCTGGATCTAACTTAGGATCAACCCGGTCTAGCTCAAAGCCTGCTGCCCCATTACCGCTAAAGCCAAAGTCACCAATAATTTCATCGTCTATGCCGTTAAATACCCAATCAAAATCAGGATCAAAACAAACACGTTTATAGGGCATACCATTAAATGTACCTTGAGCAGTAAAGCCAACTCCAACTAATTGCTGAGGGGGCCGTCCATTTCTGCGCCATAATCCTCCATAAGCCCCATCAAATCCGTTATAATATTCACCCGGCTCTGATGCCCAAGCCCGCAATCCATCTTCTGCTCTACGAATTTCAAGAAGGCTTGGCTCTTCTCTGTGACGAGCAATCCTCCAATAAAATCCGTTACCACCTAAATAATGGAGTGCACCACCTTGATCTCGATACTGAGTTAGCGCGTCCAAAGTCTCACTAGTATGATATTCAGGATGACTACCAGTTATAACAGCTTCGTAGCGCTGTATTGCTGCTAAACCGTCATTATGAAGCTCTTCATCTGTAATAATATCGTAGTCTATACCTTTTGCATGCAACCAAGAGATTAGATGGCTATCAGCCTGAAAATGCCGCAAACCAGAACAATCAGCCTGCCCAAATGTTATATAGCCCGGTCTTATGTTGAAAAGTGGCCGCTTATGGGAGGCGTGGCAAATTCCACTGCCATCAGAATGATTGTTGTAGGTCGATAACCCATAACTTTGAAATTGGGCCGGATTATGGGGGTAAGCATTCCAATCAGCGATCCTCTGTAACCAAGTGTCATTATAATCTGGACGTGCATGATTACCGTAAATCACATAGGTAAAAGTGGACACCAAAACGCAGAGCCTGGCACTAGGTTGACCTTTTTCTGGACAAACAAAAAATGGAATTGCGTCATAGTCATCTTCACAGGAAATGCGCATTATATAGATGCCCGAGGGCATTTTTGGAGGAATGACAAAGCTAAAATCAGCGTCCCAGTTGAAATCGTAAATATCATCTTCGTGAAATGCAATCGCAGCGTAATGCTCAGGTTTATGCTGCCAATTCATTTCACTGGCATCCCACATGGCGCCAGTAACAGCTCTCGTTGGTGCATTCACAAGTGTCAGATCAGGACACTCAACGCCCGTAACAGCAAGGCTTGGGATATTTTCAGAAAAATCCCAGAAAGCAACAATTTGCCCATCTGCACAAATTTCAGGGTGTTCAATTTTACCATTAAAACAATTCTTTGCTGAACCTCCAACGCGTTTTGCTGCAATAATAACATGCGCCTGTTCGTTCAAATCGAGATCCAGATCAAACTGGATACTAGCCGGTTTAGAGCCCTTTGAATTATCTAAATTAACAAATTCAATGCTCATCAAACCCGTTTTATTGATTTGCGCTTCTATGCGATGCCATCTCCTAAATGAAATTGTGTCAACAGTTTTGATGGCTTTCGAGCCAAAACTGAAACTTAAGTGGCCGTCCGGATCTAACATGAGGCAAAATTTGCCAAATTCGATTAAAGATTGAGGGCTAGAAGTTTTAAGTGTTGGAAAAATTGTCACTGAAAAGCGAACATTATCATCAACAGTCATTTTGAAAGGTTGCTCAGTTATACCATATGAACCAGGTTCAAATTTTTGCTTACGTGATGAAAAAGACTGTTTTGGGAAAAAATCATCGCAAGCGTACTCGACAATGCCCTGCCCTTTAGGGTTTGGATCAGCATTTACAGATCTAAAAAGTTGGACCGTAAAATCTACTTTATGCTCACTGGAAACCATAAAGTTTATCCGATCTCCAGGCCGGCCTGAAAGTTTATCAGAGTATCCTACTATAGGAACCGTTTCCAAATTAAACCTCCAATCAAAAATATTATATTTTTATTTCAACAGTCTGATGGAATAATAGATTAGGTGCAACTCAAACAAATTTTACAATCTTCCTTTTGCCCAACTAACTCAAATATTTTTTACTAAAGCTTAATACCTCTCGGTAATAAGCCTCACTGTGCCATATAGCTGGGTTTGATTTGTGTAATTAATTTTTCAATTTACGAAAATTCATTTCTAATTTTTTGAATAGTTTCAAAAGTTTTTTCGAAAGTTGGACTGTTTAGAGGATTATTCTGGCTTGAAAACCAGGCAATAGAAACTTGTTTAGCCGGATCTACAAATAAAAATTGACCATGAATTCCCAGCCCAAAAATCAATGGCTCCACTTCCCTCCATATGTACCATTTGGAGCGATAGTGCATCTCCCTTTTACCCATGTCGTCATAAAAATCACCATCTATCCATGCTTGCGGATCACCATTGTAAATAATGTCATTTATCCATTTTTTTGGGATGACTTGTATTCCTTCACGCTGTCCATCATTAGACACCATCATCCCTACCCTTGCCAAATCCCTTGCTAAAAAGCACTTACCCCCAGCAGCGCGTGCCCCACCTATACGGTCAACGGTTATATACCCTGATGCTTCTGCTCCCAGTGGCTTCCAGAGCCTATCACTAACCAAATCAGCATATCGCGTGCCAGTTGCTCGTTCAAAAACCCAAGCTAAAAGATCTGTATTTGGCGAAACATAGTGGAAGCGGCCTCCATGTGATCCATCTGCTTCGGTCAAGGAAGACATAAAAGATCGTAAGTCACCGGCTTCACGATCTTTTGGAACAGGGTTCCAGTTCGCTGCGTACCTGTAATCAATAATGGGGCCCTCAGTAGCAAGATAATCTTCATTAAAGAAAACACCAACACGCATATCCAAGAGATTGCGCACTGTAGCCTCAGAATAAGCACTATCAGCCAATTCTGGGATATATTTGGTTATCAGGTCCTCCTCGCTTAATTCATTGCGCTCTACTAGTGTACCTGCAAGTAACCCCAACATGGATTTTGATACTGACATCAGAATATGCGGATCCTTCGAATTCATACCATTGCGATAAGTCTCAAAAACCAATTTGTTATCATGAATGACGACAAGAGCATCCGTATCCGTTTGTATTAAGGCTTCATCAAGACCTATTTTAGATGTATCGAATGTGCCACTCTCTAGCTCCCAAACATTCATAGGATCGTTTTGAATTTCGGCGGAAGGGACAATCTCTCGCACGTGATGAAAAGCCCAATGACAATATGGAGCCTTACGCCAGTTGGCCAACGTAACTTGGTTTGGCTCTGTAGGAGGAAAGTCCTGCGTAAATTTTGCCATTTCGATGCCTATAATTAATATAAAATATTGGTGACAGCAAAATTTTAAAGCGTCAATGCTTACTCGATCACAAGCCCTTCGATACCTACCAAATTTTACTTAAATTCGGGCTATCCGTAGGTCACTTTTTAAGCCACAGCGGATACCTTGTAAATTGTAGCATCATAGCTGATAAGACCATTTTGTAATCTTTTGTTTCCATCGACAACAAATGCCTCTCTAATCTCATCTAATACTTCATCTGTAGGAGCGGCCTCTTTTATCGCTCTGGATCCCATTCCTATTTCCATTAAAAGTGAAGCATTTTTTTCAACACTATCTTTTGTACTAATGCTCGTCTCCACAATATCTATATTAATAGAAGAAAATTCTGCAGACTTCAGAATGGAAAAAAGGTAACTACGGTCACTAAAAGCAAGTGGCCCCGGCTCTTTACCTGGATCTGCAAAAGTTAACCCAGTTATGTCAACTACCGTATTGAGAGGAGATAGGAAAAAATCATTGGCTGCAAGTGGAGCCCAACATACAAATCGCATCTCACGACCCTTTTTAATAGCGGAATTTATATTTTGAAATGCTTTTGAAGGATTTTCGAAGAACATCACGCCGAACCTAGATATTGCCAAATCAAAACTTGCAGGTTCAAATGTGAAAGACTGAGCGTCAGCCTGCAAAAAGTTTTTTCTTGAGATCTCGGGGTGGGATCTTGCAAGAGCCAAAAGTTTTTCGGATATATCAAGCCCAGTCACCCTTGCTTGATTACCCATTATTGTTGCCAGCCGCCTTGTTGTAGAACCTGCACCACATCCAATATCCAGTCCATTATTGCAGCCTATAACATCCAAATCTTCAAACAAAATGTTCGAAATGGTTTCCAGGCGCTCATTCATTGCGGTATCGTTACTTACCCATGATTGGCCAGGTGCTTCATTCCAATATTGCCCCTGCTTATCATTTTCACCATATATGCTCATCTTGCCCACCCTAAACTTTTCGAAGTAGTACCAAGTCTATTTGAAGATTTTTTAAGACTTGCGATAATCTAAGGTCAAGTCCAGAGTAACAATATCTGGAATTCAGGCAGATAATAAAAGTTGCGTTCAGTGCACACCTACTTGAAATGGAGGAAAAAATGTCACCAAAAAATGAGCCTAGTTTTAGGGAAAGTGTAGATTTAATGTTTAATCGGGCGGTACAATTGATGGATTTACCGCCAGGTCTGGGACAGCAAATGAGGCTTTGCAATGCAACTTACACTGTACGCTTCGGAGTGCGATTAAGAGGAGAGATGCAAACTTTTACTGGATATCGAGCGGTGCACTCTGACCATATTGAACCAGTTAAGGGCGGAATTCGTTATTCAGAGGCTGTTAATCAGGATGAAGTCGAAGCACTAGCTGCTCTCATGACTTATAAATGCGCACTCGTTGATGCTCCCTATGGTGGATCAAAAGGAGGACTATGCATTAACCCACGTGAGTATGAAGAACATGAACTTGAAATAATTACACGACGCTTTGCGTACGAATTAATCAAGCGAGACCTTATAAATCCAAGCCAAAACGTGCCAGCGCCAGATATGGGTACAGGTGAACGTGAAATGGCATGGATTGCTGATCAATATGCCCGAATGAATACCACTGACATTAACGCCCGTGCATGTGTCACAGGCAAACCTTTAATTGGAGGGGGAATTGCAGGTCGCGTGGAAGCAACGGGCCGTGGAGTACAGTATGCTTTACAAGAATTTTTTCGCGAGGCCAAAGATGTGTCCAAGGCTCAGCTGTCTGGAACATTAGATGGAAAACGTATCGTCGTGCAAGGCCTTGGAAATGTTGGCTTTCATGCTGCCAAATTCCTGCAGCAAGAAGATGGCGCGCGCATTATTGGCATCATAGAACGGGATGGAGCTTTAGTCAGTGAAAATGGACTTGATGTTGAGACTATACATAATTGGATCGCAAAAAATGGCGGTGTTTCTGGTTTTCCAGATGCTACTTTTGTAGCTGACGGCGCAAAAGTACTAGAACAGGATTGCGATATTTTGGTTCCAGCGGCACTAGAGGGTGTAATTAATCTTGAGAATGCTAAAAAAATTAAAGCTCCACTTATTATTGAGGCTGCAAATGGGCCAGTAACGGCTGGGGCGGACGATATTCTTCGCAAAAATGGATGTGTTATAATCCCTGACATGTATGCTAATGCTGGCGGTGTGACCGTTTCCTATTTTGAGTGGGTAAAAAACTTAAGCCATATTCGTTTTGGCCGAATGCAAAGGCGGCAGGAAGAAGCACGTCATGAAATGGTACTACGTGAATTTGAAAACCTGTCTAAAGCTATGGGTGAGACCTGGAGCCTATCACCCAGCTTCAAAAAACAATACTTACGAGGCGCAGGTGAATTAGAACTTGTACGCTCTGGACTTGACGACACTATGCGTTCATCTTTTCAATCAATGCGAGAAATTTGGCATGAACGCAAAGATGTTACCGATCTTCGCACTGCTGCCTATTTAGTATCCATAGGTAAAGTTGCGGCCAGCTATCAAACTAAAGGGCTTTAAGTCATTGTACAATAAAAACCATCAGGGTTTAATATTCGCCAGCCCTAAAAGCAAAAATATTATATGAAGTATCAGGTGACTCGGTAATGAAAAAACTAGTGCCTAAAGCTGTTTTCTATAGATGAGGTGGTTGCAGAGTTTTTAATGGTAGATGGCAAAACAAAGAATACCAAAGGTATTTTATTCATGTTGATTTCAATGGCTTCTTTTGCAGTCGGAGATACCTTTGTAAAAATTTCTGGGTCCTTTTTATCTCCCGCACAGATTATGTTTTTTCTCATAAGTGGAGGGTTGATAATATTCACTCTAATTGCAGTAGTTAAAGGTGAAAAGCTCCTTGAAAGCAGAGCCTTCTCACCAATTTTGCTGATAAGATACTGTGCAGAAATGCTGGGTCTTGTAGCAATGATTATGGGATTAACGAAAGTTCCACTTTCTGTTGTAGGAACAGTAACTCAGGCTTCACCAATTTTGGTTGCTGCTGGCGCAGTAATTTTTTTCAAGGAAGTAGTTAGTTGGCGCCGCTGGAGTTCAATTACGGTTGGTTTTTTCGGTGTGGTACTTGTTATACAGCCAGGAGGGAAAAACTTAGACTATGCTGTCTTATGGGCAGTTGCAGCACTATTGGCATTTTCTATAAGAGACCTTGTCACAAGGCTCACCCCGCAAGACATCCCATCAGCAAGTATTGCAACTTTCACCATGATTGCAGCTTTTCCATTTACTACGGCATGGGTGTTTTTAAGTGGGGAAAGATTTCTTCCTCCTGGAATTGATTGGGCGGTAGTTGTTAGCATGATAATTTTAGGATCTTTTGGTTATCTTTTGCTCATAACATCTTTACGTTTAGGAGAACTTTCGGCAATTATGCCCTTCAGATATTCACGCATTGTATTTCTGCTAATTTTAGGTGTTTTGGTTTTTGGAGAACGCCCAACAGCTTCAATGTTGATAGGTGCCACTTTAATCCTAATATCTGGCGTGTACATAATGTGGCGCGAAAAAGTAATCAAAAGTGGTCTAAATAAAACGCATACTTAAAAGATAGGAGTAAAGATGAACCGGATCGATGGAAAGGTTGCCGTTGTAACCGGCGGGACCCAAGGCCTAGGGTCAGCAATTGCAAATCTATTTGCTGATGCAGGAGCCTTTGGAATAGTGATCGTTGGACGCGATCAGAAAAAGGGAGCAAAAGTCGCCTCGGAAATTTCGAAAGCTTACGGTATCCAGGTCAAAATGATACCTGCCGATCTTGAAAAGATAGAAGATGTGCAACGGATTATGGCAGAGACAGATAATATTTTTGGCCGTGTCGATATACTGGTTAACTCAGCCGGTCTTACCGATCGCGGAAATATACTCAATACTAATCCTGACCTATTCAATAGAATGATTGCAGTTAATACACGAGCTCCCTTTTTTCTTATCCAAGATGCAGCAAAAATAATGATCCGTGAAAACATCGAAGGCCGAATTATCAATATAGGCTCTATGTCAGAACATGCGGGGCAGCCTTTTCTGTGCCCTTATGCAACTTCAAAAGGTGCACTTGCTACCCTGACTAGGAATGTAGGGTTTGCGCTCATGCGAAATCAAATACATGTTAACCAACTATCGATTGGTTGGATGAATTCTGATCATGAACGCAAACTTATTGAGTCCGAAACTGGGGATCCAGACTTTATCGATCGCAAAGCAGCAACTAAGCCGTTCAAGCGAATTCTCGACACCAAAGAGGTTGCAAAGGCAGTACTTTGGATGGCTTCCGATGATAGCGGAATGATGACGGGTACAATAGTTAATTTCGACCAAACTATCTGGGGCGCTTATGATGACGCACCATCTCCTGAAAATGCACTGGATCTACCAATTTAGTATTAATAAAAGCAAAGCGTTGTTACCGCATACAAAAAATGGAAAATCAAGGTGGGTTCCACTATCACGAAAAGTATTGGTTATTCTTGAAGGGTTAAGTCGTGAAAATGAACAGATTTTTCCAATAACCGATGTTGCAGTTCGGCAGGCTTGGGACAGGTTACGAAAGCGCGCTAACTGATCAATATCCTAACGGAGGCATACTATGACACAGAACATGCTAGGCGCATCGCTTAAAACCTGTCACTGGGGTTACTTCGATGCAACACTACAACCTGCCATGACCATTTCGAGTGGTGATGAAGTGGTGATCAATACCGTCTCTGGTGGACCCCAAAACCTACCGGGCGCTGGGTTCCATGTACCACAAGAATTGCTGGACCTTCACGCCTCCGGGCTGCCCACAATGCCAGGGCATATCTTAACTGGACCGGTTGCGGTGCAAGGCGCGATGCCAGGCGATGTTTTGCAGATTGATATCCTGGATGTGTCTTTGCGACAAGATTGGGGGTTTAATCATCTCGGCCCCCTCACAGGGACATTGCCACAAGATTTCCCAAACTTGCACCATACGATCATTCCGCTAGATGCAGAGCGCGGTATTGCGACATTGCCATGGGGGCTTGAGCTGAAACTGGCCCCGTTTTTTGGCGTGATGGGTGTCGCGCCACCGCCCACGTGGGGACGTATTTCAACGATAGAGCCACGGGTGCATGGCGGTAATATCGACAATAAGGAATTGGTGGCAGGCACAACGCTATATCTGCCAGTTCAAATGGAAGGTGCGTTGTTCTCGTGTGGCGACGGGCACGGCGCGCAAGGCGATGGCGAGGTTTGCGTTACAGCGATTGAAACCGCGCTACAAGGTCGATTCCGGTTGAGCGTTCTCAAAAATCGCAAGCTGATCTATCCCCAAGCCGAAACGCCAACCCATTACATTACGATGGGCATGGACGCTGATCTTGATCGCTGTGTCGAGATTGCATTGCGCGACATGATCACGCTAGTTTCCCAGCGTGCCCAAATCGGTCGCGAAGACGCCTATATGCTTTGTAGCCTTGCGGGTGATTTGCGCATCACACAGACTGTTAACCGCGAAAAAGGTGTGCATATGATGATGGCGAAGAAACTACTTGATACGGCTTAACCCCACGCTTCCCGTGATCGTCCGCACATTCACGGGCACACACTGGTCATCACTAATACTCACCAAACGCAATTTCAAGCATCGCTTTCTGAATAGCGTCAGGCATGCCCGGGTCGCATTGAGAATGGGAAGCTCCCTTTACAATCTGACATGTTTTCTTCAGCGTGCAACTTTCAATTTCTGTTCGCTCATCCATGTCTGTTTCGCTCTCTAATAGCTTTTCAATAACTTCATAGGCAAAAGCAGGGGGGCAGAGCATGTCGAATTCGCCGGTGATGAATCTTATTTTTTTTCGCAAAGAACGAACACGTTCCTCGCGACTTTCAATAACACGCTCACCATCTCCGTGGATTTTCGCAACTACCGTATCGAGAAAGTTTTTCGAGTTAATTGCAGACGCATGCGAATTCAAACTCTTGTAAAAGGTCAAGCCCAACTTAACGATATCCTCATCTGAAGTCAGTAGCTCGATACTAGTTGCGGGAGGATTATCATTTTCGACACCTACAGTTGCGCCCAGACTATCCCACTTCAACCAGCTTGCCGCTGCTTTTTGCCTTTCGTCAGGGGTTTCGCCCATCATCAGTTCCCAATATTTGTTTACGATTTCCAACCCGGGATTCTCAGTTTTTTCCAATCTTTCCATATCAGCTCGTGTCTTGTATCCAACATGCCCGATGAACCGACGCCACTGCGCAGGATAATACTTTCCCTTGCCATTTTTGCCGTCTCCATAGTCGTGGTCCAAATCCTGCTCCCGAATAAGCCACAAGCCGCGCAGTACCAAGCCGGAAATAGTGCTGCCAAAATATTTGGCGGCATAGGCCAACCCTAGAGCAGCGCCATTCGAACCGCCATAAACGACTTCCCATTTATCAATACCAAAATGCTGCCTTAACACTTCACAATCGGCGATGTTTGCGTCAATCCCAGTGGGGGTATCGGTTCCAGATATCTCTTCAATTTTCGACCGTCCCCACCCGCGTTGATGAAAATAGATTATTCGGAACTTGGAACGTATCTCTTCGTTCAAAATATCCAACCTGTGCTCTTCATTGTCCGCTGGCCCCCAGCCGCCGTGCAAGATCAGCATTGGTGCGCCAACGGGGTTACCGAGTTCGACGGTATAAAGCGAGAGACCGGTTTTTAATTCGACCATTGATGTTTGTGAGTTAGCAGCGATCTGAGATATCATTCTGGTTTTCCTGAGCAATTTTCAACAAGTTACTATGTTGTTACTACGAAGCTTGCATGTATAGTATCAAATAATCTTGGCGACAGATTGCCTCTGCATCGCCACTCCCAGTTGGCGGGACAAGGTGCCTTTGCCGAAAGTAGTCGATGATTATTCAAGCTCTTTCAAAGATACTTGCAGAGAAGTTAAGGGAAAATTTTAAAATCATAACTGGTTTTAAATCCTCACTGGGTCACACACTGGTCACACACACTTTGACAAAACATGGTTTATCCAGATAGAATCTAGACACAAAGAAACAGGTGTGACCACTGATTTAGGTAACTTTTATTGGGTTTCCGTGGTGCCCGGGGGCGGATTTGAACCACCGACACGAGGATTTTCAGTCCACTGATCTACCCCTGAGCTACTAAGTTAAATTAATAAGTTAGGAAAACATCAGTAACATCGGTCACACCTCTGTCACACAGAGGAGAGAAAAGTGGCTTCAATTAGAAAAAGAAATGGGCTGTGGCAAGCACAAGTTCGTAGTCGCAAAATAGAATTATCCTCTAAATCATTCCACAACAAATGTAAAAGCACCTTTGGTTAAACCAATAAAAATCCAAGCTGGAGCGGTGAGAATAACAAATGCGAGGGCAACCAAGAATGTATTCAACTTCTTCACCTAATTCCCTTATATACCCATGTCCCGAAGATAAGCCCTCTTTATATGCTCAATCAATGAACTGCATCATTTTTTTTTAAGAAAAAGTTTGATTTGAAGGAAAGCGCATTTCCGCGCATATTCGAATATTTTAATACTTTTTCCAAATGAATATCGAAATACGCTCATCGACAAGTGTTGTTTGTAGCATACAAAAGAAAATTGAAGGTTTTTTTTGAACTTTGGTCGGATATTTTTTAGAGAATTGATAAAAAGTTGAATGCCTTTTCGTTTTTTAGAATCGCACGCAATAAAATCTATTACATCAGAGCTTTGTTTTAGCGCTTGGCAAGGGCATATCTCTTACCTTTCGCAAAAGATCAATAAAGCCTGTAACTTGATGTTGAGTAGTTAAGAGGCCTTTGTGAGCTGTTGCCAAACTTGCATTCCCAACGGTACCATCTGGGTTTAAGTCGGATGCAATCCAACCACGACTAATCGGACCAACAGGGGGCACAAGATCTTTCTCTGCAGAGGATATAAAATTTTCAGCCTTGGACATATCGACACTATTTGGCTTAAAATTTAGCATGAGAGAGGTTTCTACATCGCCTCCATGGATCCCATATTTTCTTTCATCTGCAGTATACATACCGTCTGGATGCCCGAAGTTACCCCATTGGCATTTCACTGCCAGCATACCCGTTTCAACTCTAAGTTCACGTGCCAATATTGAAATGAGATCCAAATTACCTCCGTGACTATTAACTATCACTATCTTCTTAAAGCCCGCACGAGCTACAGAAATGCCGATTTCTGTCCAAGCCAAAATAGCAGTAGCAGCCGTCAATGTTATGGTTCCCTTGGCCCAAAGGTGCTCATTGGATTTACCAATTTTCTGTATTGGCAAAATCCAAGGATCTAAATCATTTGGACAAGTTTTGCGAAACTCATCAAGCATGCCATTCATTATCAAGCTATCGGTGCCAACTGGTAAATGTGGTCCATGTTGTTCAATTGCCGCGGTTGGCAATATTGCAATGGAATTGTTTGGACTTACTGCCTCAAAGTCAGTCGAGCAGCACAAGTCCCAATCAAAAGGTCTTGTCAAATCTTTCTCCATAATAACTTCTTCCCTATGCTATTTTAAAAATAGATTTTTTCAATTCCAGTTTTCTCTAATCCCGTAGACGAATCACGACCATCACTTCACTAAACTGTCTAATTTACGAGCAACTTTTTTTAGGTGCGCACTCCGGCTTTCTTCAGTGGAACTATCCATTAAATAGTGGGCCAGATAGACAGTCTTACAATGCCGTGCACATAGCAATCCAACTCCTCGCAATATGGTACGTTTTCCTGGCGAACCCACAAACTGTGTTAACCACCAACTTGCGCCACATGTGGTAAAAATTGCGAGCCTGGTAATATGTTTTAAGCCAGGGGAAATATTTTTTCCATGACCCGAGGGCATATGAAAAGCTATGCCAGGCAAAAATACTCTATCTATCCACCCTTTCAAAATTGCAGGAAGACCATACCACCAAGTGGGATAAACAAAAATTAGCATGTCGCACCACAAGAGATCTTCAACATATTCCTCTAGACCGGCTTTATTTTGCAAATGATCCTGATAATTTTCCAGCTGTAATTTGTCCATTACAGGATTAAAGGCTTCATCGTACAAATCTCTCATACGTATCTCTACGCCATATCCTTGTAACCTTTGCAAAATAATATCTCTAATTGCTTCATTGAAGCTCCCTTCCCGAGGATGTGCGTAAACTATAAGTGCGCGCATCAGAACCTCTGGAGCTTATTTCTGACACGATCAAGGTGAGCATTTAGGACTTCTGGACCATTATTATTCATATCGTAAAGCCCAAAATATAGGGTCTTCGGCCAGCCACAAGCATAACGTATCGCCCGTGTAACACATTTTCTAGGAGGGTCGCCGGTAATCAATGCTCTCATTCGAGTCCCACCGTAGGTGGTAAACGCTGCCAACCTTTTAATATTCGTCAGGCCAGGCTGCACCTCACCATCTTTTAATTTAAAGGTCACACCAGGCAGGAATACTCGATCCAAAAATCCCTTAAGGATCGCAGGGTAACCAAAATTCCAAATTGGGAAAATCATGATCAACGCCTCCGCTGCACGTAAACGATTAACGTAGGTTTCAACAGGTGACGTATTATCTGGTATCTTGTGATAGTCACGGCGCTCTTCAACCGTCATTACTGGCTGAAAGCCTTCAGCATTTAAATCACAATCATCGATCTGCCATCCACGATCAGTGAGCGCCTTTAATACAGTACCATGAATTGCAGCGCTAAAGCTTTCAGCGCACGGATGAGCATAAACGATAAGGGTCCTCATTTCATAAAGTTTCTGTTGGCTTTTTCATATCTGCATAAGCATACATTTTGGAATAATCCCAATCAGGCACATCCCAAGAAATCATCTTTCCTGGATTGAGCAAACCTTTGGGGTCAGCCTCTTTTTTGAAATCCAATTGGCGAAGATCGGTATGTTGCCGTCCCCCTTCCTCTAACGTATACCTGTGCGGATTAAATATCATTGCACCAGCAGCTTCGTGCGCTTCGACAATTTCATCAAGCCTTTTTTCTGTGGTAAACTTAACTAGCGTAAGTCCGGCAAAGCCAACCTTTCCATCATCCATACGTATTGCTTCTAAATGCTGAATAAGTTCGCCTGGGAATGCTTTGCGCATTTCATTTACCAGCTTCTGATGATCTGGGAAGCCATAACGAACTTGTAGATACGTAATATTTGGGTCGATTTTGATAGCACGTAACGTGGTGTGGTTCCAACCATACTCAAAAACCAGACCGGGCGAACGAGCCCAATTGTGATCATCGGAACGATACAAAAGCTTCAAGTCACTATTGCGATTAAGCCAAGTTAAGAAGCCCTCCATGCTGTGGGGTGCAACCATGAGACCAACCAGATGGTCTTCTTTGTCCACGTATGGCGCTACGCGTTGGAAGTAGGCCTTTGCCGTTGGAGCTTCGTACACCGAAGCAATCTTGAGAAGAATACCATTTTCATTAGCCAACTCATCGGCACAATTCATCGCTCGATCCCAATTTTTTGACGTCACAAAACAGTGGATCCAATTATAGGCAGGAGCAAGTGGCAGTTCCAATTCTGTTATAATACCATTGGTGCCATATGCGTGGCTCACACGAGCCAGTTCTTCCCCAGTGAATTCCAAAACTCGAGGCTCTTGCTCCATAGTTACAACACGCAGGCGTATAATGTTCCCGAGCTCACGTAAAGAACCCCATGTTACTGAGCCAACACCGCCAGAACCACCAGCAATAAATCCGCCAATAGTTGCTGTCGCCCAAGTGGACGAAAACATTCGCAATTCATGACCACAGGCTGGAATACAATATGCGTCTACATCTTTTAGCAGACACCCAGGCTGTACGATAACTCGTCCTGGTTCACAATGTGTGACTTTATCCATATGCTTAAGATGGAGTAGACACCCGCCCCGCATTGGCATAGCTTGACCGTAATTCCCGGTACCAGCACCGCGTGTTGTAACCGGTACATCGTGTGCATAACAAACCCTCAGAATTTCTATGATTTCCGCCTCGTCCTTCGGGCGTACTAAAAAATCTGCCACAAGATGGTCCAATCGCGACTTAAGCACAGGAGAGTACCAAAAGAAATCACGAGAAGCGCCAGTTATAGCGGTCTGTTTCTCTTCAACATCTAGATGAGAAAGCGCAAGTTTTGCATCAATTACGTTTGCAGATTGTATCATTTATAAGCCTCCAAAAGTGCATCAAGCTCAGAATAGCTTGGTAATTTACGGTCTATTGCAATACCATTTCTAAGGACAATACGGTCCGACTGTGGTCGCGAATAAAGTTCATTCCAATTTCTTGCGTTAAAGATAACAAGGTCAGCGGTGGTTCCTTGCGCAAGACTTAAATCGGGAAAATCACACACTTCTGCCGGCGTTTGAGAAAAACTCTTCACCCAATCGAAATCAGAATGATCGAGATGAGCTATTCGGGTTGCCATACGC
>CACAPQ010000036.1 GCA_902534325.1 Paracoccaceae bacterium
GGTTTGAGCGGCGGCGCCCAAAAGCAATAGAGGTTTGATGATGCGTTTAAAACTTGTGCCAAAAAATACATCATGGAATTTTTTTTCGCGGTCAAAAATATGGATTGGCATATCCGTTATTCTGGTCGTTTTATCCCTTATTTCCTTTTTTGTTCAAAGTTTAAATTTTGGTATAGATTTTCGCGGTGGTACAAGTATTAGAACAGAAAGCTCTGAACCTATTAATGTTGCTGCTTACCGAAATGCACTATCTAGTTTGGATTTAGGTGACATTACAATCTCTGAAGTTTTTGACCCTAGTTTTAAAGATGATCAAAACATAGCAATGATAAGAATACAGGCTCAACCTGGTCAAGAAGCTGCAACATCAATACTAGTTGAAAATAGTCTACAAAAGCTCAAAGGAGTTAGTGAAGATATTCAATTTGTTTCTGTTGAAAGTGTCGGTCCAAAAGTATCTGGCGAACTTATTAGGACTGCTATAGTAGCCGTGATTTTAGCTATTTCTGCTGTGTTATTTTACATTTGGATACGTTTTGAGTGGCAGTTTGCAGTTGGAGCAATTTCAGCGCTGATACACGATGTGATACTCACCATAGGAATTTTTTCGCTACTTCAAATTAAATTTGATCTGGCGATTATCGCAGCAATATTAACCATCGTCGGTTATTCTTTAAATGACACTGTGGTGGTTTTCGACAGGGTAAGAGAAAATCTACGTAAATTCAAAAAGCGTTCATTAATTGAAGTAATGAACCTTTCGATTAATGAGACTATGAGCCGTACTGTGATGACATCAGTTACAACTCTGCTTGCTCTTATCTCACTATTTGTGCTTGGTGGCGATGTTATTCGTGGTTTTGTTTTTGCCATGATTTGGGGTGTTGTCGTGGGTACTTATAGTTCAATTTTTATTGCCTCGGCCATTCTTCTTTCGACAGGAGTTAAGCGAGACTGGAGTAAGCCTAATGCCGAAGCTGGAACGCAGGTACCGCAATAGTAGCTGAGCATTTTATATTAGGTCTGCTGCCCGAACATGGCATGGGTTGGCTAGTATTCGCTGCTTTGCTGGCTGGTCTCGTCCGCGGATTTTCTGGGTTTGGAACGGCTATGGTATTCCTTCCTATTGCCAGTCAATATTTGACACCTTTTGAGGCAATAGCATCACTAGCAATAATGGAATTTTTTGGAACTTTTGCAGTTATGCGAAAATCTTGGAGCGATGCTGACAAAGTGGACTTGGCGAGGTTAGTTGTGGGAATGACGATAGTGACGCCTTTTGCTCTATTACTTTTAGCTAAGGTCGGTGCTGACTTCTACAGGTATAGCGTGTCAATTTTATCCTTATTTCTCTTAGTATTAATAGGTTTAGGTGTTAGGTATAAAGGGAAATTAAACCCATTTGTTATATTTTCCGTGGGTGGTTTAGGTGGTTTAACCGGAGGTTTGACAGGCATCCCTGGTCCTCCAGTTATACTGCTGTATGTAGCCAGTTCTCATCCAATTTCCGTAATAAGAGCTAACAACCTTCTATTTTTGTATTTCTTCGACGTCTGTGTGGTTCTAATTTTTGCTTTAAGCGGTGTTCTAACGCTAAAAATATTCCTACTAGGATCGATTTTGGCTATTCCTAACTTTTTTGGAAATTTTATTGGAGCCAAGTTATTTGATCCAGGAAAAACTAATCAGTATAGAATGTTTGCTTATTTAATCATAGGTGTAGCAGCCATAAGTGGTCTTCCAGTTTGGGACTAATCAGTTGAGTTGAATAGCCGGTAAAACTAATATGCATGTTAATGAAGTAAAATATTTTGATGTAATCCCGATCGATAGTTATGGACCTGGTTTTTTTCGTGTTGGAGGTAAAATTTTTAAAGGTGGCATAGTTTGTTCAAGCACCAGCGTAAGTTCTTGGGGTGGGTATAAAGACTTTAGTAGTCTGAAAAATTTAGAAAATAAGATCGATGTTCTCTTTTTAGGTACCGGCCATGAAATATGTCACATTCCTGAAGATTTTAGTAAGAAAATTGAAAAAATGGGATTAAGCTTGGAGATTATGAGTACTCCTTCAGCATGCCGAACCTATAACGTGCTGCTTTCCGAGGGAAGGCGAATTGCCATTGCTGCGCTTGCTGTTGAAGGGAGGTAAGAAAACTGGCTATTTCAATTAAATCCTTATCGGTATCTCGTGGTGGTATTAACCTCCTTCAGGGCGTTGATATTGAATTGAAAAATGGACACGCAGGCATTTTGCGAGGCCCTAACGGTGTTGGTAAAACAACCTTGCTTCGTGCATTGGCTGGTTTACAACCCGTAGAGGCTGGAAAAATAAAATGCTCATTAGAGGATATTTGCTATTCTGGTCATGCTGATGGTGTAAAGCCAACGTTAACTGTTCAAGAAAATTTAGAATTTTGGGCGAATATTTTTAGCTCTCCTTCAATAAGTGAGGTCGCTGAAAAATTTATGATAATTGATTTACTGAACTCTAAAGTTGGCAATCTATCGGCTGGTCAAAAAAGAAGAGTAGGACTTGCGAGGCTTGGATTGACGGGACGCCAAGTGTGGTTGCTCGATGAGCCTACTGTTTCGTTGGATGAAACCTCCGTTAAAATTTTTGGAAATATTATTAAAGATCATCTTTCGGAAGATGGTTGTGCGTTAATCGCAACTCATATTGATTTGGGCTTGGAAAATAGGGCCCAAATATTTGATCTTTTGAAATACAAGGCAGCTTCAGGTGAATTAAGCAATTCAAACGAGGCTTTTCTATGATTGCGTTAATTATTCGCGACTTAAAAATTTCTGTTCGGGCAGGAGGGGGTTTTGGCCTAAGCCTAGCGTTTTTTTTCATAATCGTTATTTTTTTTCCATTTGCGATAGGCCCTGATCTAGATTTGTTGTCAAAAGTAGCTCCTGGGACGCTGTGGTTAGGAGCTCTTTTGGCCTGCCTTTTGTCTCTTGAGCGTATATTCGCGTTAGACTTTGAAGACGGAACTTTGGATTTGTTGGCAACTTCATCTTTACCATTAGAGAGTGTTGTAATTTCCAAAGCTCTTGTCCATTGGCTAACTACCGGTCTACCCCTAGTACTTTTAACACCCTTTTTTGGTATTTTGCTTGGTTTGCAAAACAATAATATTATTTTTCTAATTATATCTTTGATTTTTGGGACACCGGCATTGAGTATAATAGGAACATTTGGAGCCGCTTTAACAGCCGGAATGAAGCGAGGCGGGCTTTTATTATCAATTTTGGTTTTGCCTCTTTACATTCCTACTTTAATTTTTGGTGCGGAAGCGGCTAGAAGGGGTATTCAAGGTTTTGAAACACAGAACTCTATATTATTGCTATTGGGCGTTAGCTTGTTAAGTTGGGCTATATTGCCTTTTGCGGCTGCTAGCGTTCTCAGAATTAATTTGCGATAAAGGATGAAAATGTCTTTTTGGGAATATGCTAATCCAGTAAAATTTCTTAAGTTGTCAGGTGTGCTTCTTCCTTATTTCAGTATTTTGGCCGCTATTACAATTATTGCTGGAATAAGTTGGGGATTTTTCTTTACGCCGGATGACTATAAGCAAGGCGCGACTGTGAAAATATTATATGTACATGTACCGTCTGCTTTTGTGGCTATTAATGCTTGGTTTATGATGCTTGTTGCTTCTATTATTTGGTTAGTTAGAAGACATCATGTCAGTGCTCTTGCTGCAAAAGCGGCAGCACCCATAGGTATCGCTATGACAATTATAGGCTTAGTAACTGGCGCACTTTGGGGACAGCCTATGTGGGGAACGTGGTGGGAATGGGATCCCAAGTTGACCTCCTTTTTAATTCTATTTTTGTTTTACTTAGGCTATATAATTCTTTGGGCAGCTGTCGACGATCCGGATACTGCTGCAGACCTAACCTCCGTATTATGTATTGTAGGGTCTGTCTTTGCGGTTTTATCACGGTACGCTACTAATTTTTGGAACCAAGGTTTGCATCAAGATGCATCACTGTCGATTGATAAAGAAGAACATGTGGCCGATGTTTTCTATTATCCTTTAATAGTAGTTATGGCTGGGTTTGTTCTACTTTTTTTTGCACTGGTTTTACTTAACACAAGGTCAGAAATAATGAAAAGGAGAGCTGGTGCTATAATGGCCCGAAGTAGGATATAAAATGCCAGATTTAGGTAATTATGCTTTTCATGTGTTAGCCTCTTATGGGGCGACAAGTTTAGTTATTTTGCTGGTAATTATTTGGTCTTATCTGAAACATGAGCGAGCTCGAAAAACTTTACTAAGTATAGAGGGAAAAGTTAATGAAAAATAAGCGTTTTCCACCGCTTATTATTTTACCTCCCCTTATTTTTTTGGGCTTAGCATTTCTCTTCATCTTAGGCGTTAAAAGAGAAAACCCAAATAGTCTACCATCAGTATTTATTAATAAGCCTGCTCCGCCCATTACAGAAACTCCCTTAAAGAGTTTTACTTCCGTATCACTTGATGGAATAAAAAGTCCAAACATTAAGCTTGTTAATTTTTGGGCGAGCTGGTGTCCACCCTGTCGAGCAGAGCACCCTAAACTTTTAGAACTTGCTAAGCAGGGAGTTCAGATAATTGGTGTAAATTTCAATGACAAGGAGAATAATGCCATTTTGTATCTACAGGAGAGCGGTAATCCTTTCTCGAGCATAGCATTTGATCCGTCAGGTAAGACTGCAATTGATTGGGGTGTTACAGCACCGCCAGAGACCTTCATTCTTAACAGTGATGGGGTGGTTATTTATCGCTTTGCCGGTCCTTTGGTTGGAAGCGATTATGAAAATAGGTTCGAGCCGATACTGAAAGACGCCTTGCAAGATTAACTATTGACCAATGTTTTTTCTATCTGACAAATTTAATAGTGGGCAGATAGAACATCTATAGAGTTCTTTTTAGGTGCTTGAAACTTAGTCAAATCAATTCCTACGACAGCCTGTTTATATTCCTCAATATCTGGAGTTCTGCCTAAAATCGCAGATAAAACCACCACAGGCGTTGACGCAAGTAATGACTCACCAGCTTTACTATCGGTATCTTCAACAACGCGGCCCTTAAAAAGTCTGGTAGATGTGGCAAGTACGGTATCACCTTTTGCCGCTTTTTCTTGGTTTCCCATACAAAGATTGCAACCTGGTCTTTCGAGATAAAGAATGTTTTCATAGTCAGTTCTGGCTTTAGTTTTGGGATTTTCATCACTAAATTCATAACCTGAATATTTTTGTAAAATATCCCAATCACCTTCATCCTTTAGTTCTTCAACAATGTTATACGTTGGTGCAGCAACGACGAGCGGTGCTTTAAAGTTAACTTTGCCTTCTTTTTCTTCCAAATTACGTAACATTTGAGCTACGATTTTAATATCTCCTTTGTGAACCATACATGAACCAACAAAACCCAGGTCAACTTTTTTTTCTGCATTATAAAACGAAACCGGCCGGATCGTATCATGAGTATATCTTTTTGAAATATCGATATTATTTACGTCAGGGTCAGCAATCATTGGCTCATTTATTAAATCTAAATCCACTACTACTTCTGCAAAATACTTTGCATTATTGTCTGGTTTTAGCGCTGGTTTCTCGCCACTCCGAATTTCGTTAATACGATTTTGGGCAATATTTATCAGACCACTTAACATACTCGCTTTATTTTCCATTCCCTTTTCAATCATAATTTTTATTCTGTCACGCGCTATTTCCAGAGATTTTATTAGTGTCTCATCTTCCGAGATACATATCGAAGCTTTTGCTTTCATTTCAGCAGTCCAGTCGGTGAAAGTGAAGGCCTGGTCTGCAAGAAGAGTTCCAATGTGCACTTCTATTACTCGTCCTTGAAATACATTGTCACCAAATTGCTTCAACATCTGAGCTTGCGTGGCGTGTACAACATCTCTGAAGTCCATATGATCTGCCATCGAACCTTTAAAAGTGACTTTTACCGTTTCAGGAATTGGCATTGTGGCTTCACCAGTAGCCAAAGCCAGCGCGACAGTCCCTGAGTCCGCGCCAAAAGCTACTCCTTTTGACATTCTGGTGTGTGAATCTCCGCCTATAATAATAGCCCAGTCATCCACAGTGAGGTCGTTTAAAACTTTATGGATTACGTCTGTCATGGGGTGGTATATGCCTTTAGGGTCTCGACCAGTTACAAGGCCAAACTCATGCATAAAGCTCATGAGTTTTGGTGTGTTCTCCTGTGCTTTAATATCCCACACAGACGCTGTATGACATCCAGATTGATAAGCACCATCAACGCCAGGCGCTAAGACAGTCGCAGCCATGGCTTCAAGCTCTTGGGCAGTCATTAGCCCGGTGGTATCTTGTGATCCAACTATATTTACCTTCACTCGGACATCGGAACCTGCATGTAAGAGCTTATCTCCCTTGATACCTTGAGCATTTGCATTGAAAATCTTTTCGACGGCAGTCATACCTTGATTTGGGTGAATTACTTCGCACGCTTTTGCATAAGATGACTTAAGCTCTAAGCCTAGTGCTTCGCAGGCAACACTTTGGAGCTTTTTCCCAAATACAATTGAATAGGAGCTACCAGCTTTCATAAATTCCATTTTCTGTGGCGTAAACGAAGATGATAAATCTACAAGCTCTTCATTACCTGATTCACTCAGCAACTTTTTCCTGTTCACATCTATTTTTAAAAGCGTTCCTGAATCCACAGAATATCTTTGTTCCAAAATTGGTGTATCATCATTATTGAGTATAGGTTTTCCATCTTGATCAATTTTTTTGACCCAATTCTTTAAATCAACTCCAATTCCACCTGTAACACCAACAGTTGTAAGAAAGATTGGTGAAACACCATTCGTTCCGGCGACTATCGGAGCTGAGTTAACAAACGGCACAAAGGGACTTGACTGCTTTCCTGTCCATAGGGCTACGTTATTAATTCCAGACATTCTTGAGGATCCAACACCCATAGTACCTTTTTCAGCAACAAGCATAATACGCCGATCTGGATGCTTTAATTTAAGTTCTTCAATTTCCTTTTGCGCGCGTTTGGAAATAAAACATTTTCCATGAAGCTCGCGATCTGCTCTCGAATGTGCTTGGTTGCCTGGAGATAGTAAATCTGTGGATATATCTCCCTCGCCAGCAACATATGTCACTATTTCAATTTCATCTTCTATTTCTGGAAGTTTTGTAAAAAATTCAGCTTTTGAATAACTTTTTAAAATATCTTCTGCTATAGAGTTATGATCTCGATAAGCTGATATTAATCTTGCAGTGTCCGCTTCATAAAGAAAGACTTGAGTTTTAAGTACTTCCGCTGCTTTTTTTGAATTTTCCCCGTCGTGGCCCAAAGCTAGGTCAATCAAAACCTGTATCGACGGACCGCCCTTCATATGAGATAGTAATTCAAAAGCTCTATCTATAGATATCTCGTCAATTTGATAATTATCATTTATGATTTGCTTCAGAAAAGCTGCTTTTTCATTGGCTGCTTTTGTTGTGCCCGGCAACATATTGAAAATAAGAAAATCGACGCATTGGTCGTGATGTTCGCTGCTTGTGGATTTAACGTGAGCAATAATCTCGCGCGCTAAATCACCGTTATCAATAGGCTTTGCACCTAGTCCTTGCTGTTTTCTTTTTTTTATCTCATCGAGATAATCGTCGAACAAATTCATTGTTAATAAAGCCTAATAAGTGATTATTTAACTAATTGTATACAATGGTACACCATAAATTCTTCTCTTGCAAGTAACGATGGGACGAGATTGTAAAATTTTTAGTCAGTAAAGATTCTTTGGAAGATCATATCTACATGTTTTGTGTGATATCCAAGATCAAATTTTTCATCAATTTCATCTTTTGTTAGGACCTTTGAGACTTCTGGATCATTGATAAGCTCAGTTTTGAAGTCTTTTCCCTCTTCCCAAACTTTCATCGCGTTTCTTTGTACCAATCTATATGCTTCTTCGCGACTTAAACCAGCTTGGGTCAGGGCAAGCAGAACACGTTGAGACATAACTAACCCTCTAAATTTATTCATATTTTTTATCATATTATCGGGGTATATTACCAATTTTTTAATAACAGATGTTAAGCGGGCCAAGGCAAAATCTAAAGTTACTGTAGCATCGGGACCTATATTTCTTTCTACAGAGCTGTGACTGATGTCCCGTTCATGCCAAAGCGTAACATTTTCCATTGCTGGTATAACTGCCATTCTCACAAGACGCGAAAGACCCGTAAGATTTTCAGTTAAAACTGGATTTCTTTTGTGTGGCATTGCCGAAGAGCCTTTTTGACCCTTTGAAAAATATTCCTCGGCCTCTAAAACCTCGGTTCGTTGCATATGCCTAATTTCTGTTGCAATGTTTTCGATAGAGCTAGCAATAACTCCCAAAGTCGCAAAGAATGCCGCGTGTCTATCTCGGGGTATAACTTGAGTTGATATTGGTTCAGGATTGAGCCCCAACTTGTCGCATACGTATTCTTCGATGAATGGATCAATATTGGCGAATGTACCAACTGCACCTGAAATAGCGCCAGTTGCTATTTCATTTTTTGCTGTTTCTAAACGACCTTTGTTTCTTTTCATTTCTGCGTAGAATCTGGCAAAAGTAAGCCCCATAGTTGTTGGCTCGGCGTGTATACCGTGGCTCCTTCCTATTCTAACGGTCATCTTGTGCTCTTCAGCTCTCACTTTCAGCGCACTTAGAAGATCGTCAAGATTTTCCAATAAGATATTGCTCGCCCGAACTAATTGAATATTTAGACAGGTATCTAGAACATCAGAGCTTGTCATGCCTTGATGCACAAAGCGAGCTTCCTCACTTCCGATGTGTTCAGCTAAGTGTGTTAAAAACGCAATTACATCATGCTTTATTGTCGCTTCAATTTCATCTATCCTAGAAACATCAAATTCAACATCTTTGGCTTTCCATACTGCTTCTGCATTCTCTGCCGGTATTATTCCTATTTTGGCCATTGCATCGCAAGCATGTGCTTCAATTTCGTACCATATTTTAAACTTCGTGCTTGGTGACCATATATCGACCATTTCAGGGCGCGAGTAACGTGGTATCATTTGCCAATCCTTTTGGAATTAGTTCCAAAATTGATGTACTCGGCTATTTATGAAACGGCAAGGGCAGGGCAGCAGTGTTTTTTAAAAAACTCAAGCATTTCCCATCAAACGTGGGTCAAATGGGTATTTTGTAAGGTTTTCGTAACCACTTTCCGTTATAAGAACTTGGTCCTCTAACTTGATAGAAAAGTCACCATTTTCAGGGCTGACCAATGCTTCGACACATAGCACCATTCCTGGTTCAAGCACATAGTCATAGGCACCCTCTACAAACTTATCAGGATAGGCAATTAATGGCCATTCATCGCATAATCCAACACCATGCATTAAACATCCGTATTTACCTTTTTGAAAATTTTTATCTAGTACGTGTGATTTAAAGGTAAGGTCACGCATATGAATACCGGGGCCTAATAGTTCCATATTCGTCATAATATGTTCATGTGCGTGTTGCATGGCATAAATCATATCTGGACGAGGAGATTGATCACCAATCCACCATGTTCGGCTAATATCAACACAAACTCCATAGGAACCTACGAGATCGGTATCAAAGGCAATTATTTCGTTATTCTGAACTATTCTAGGTCCGCATTCTTGAAACCAGGGATTAGTTCTAGGGCCGGATGCTAGCAAACGCGTTTCAATCCACTCTCCCCCCCTTTTAATGTTTTCTGCATGTAAGATAGCCCAAATATCATCTTCACTTGTATTTCCTTTTGGGACTTCAGATCTGGCCTCTTTTTCCATGATAGAAACAGCATTTTCGCAGGCTTCAGAGGCGCATCGCATCGCTAAAACTTCATCCTCTCCCTTAACAGACCTACATTTTTCCGTAACTTCTTCACCTTCCATTATCTCAAAGCCCTGCGCCTCTAACGAACGCAAGCCATGGAGCATAATTTTGTCTACAGCGAGCCTCATGTTTGATTGTGAGTGTTTGGCAATTAAATTTCTCACTTCATTCGAAAACTTGTCTGCAGCGATATCAATTTTATCTCCTCTATCAAAATAAAAGAGATCTGCTCCGGATCTTTGCTCTTTAACCAAAGGATTAAATTCGCTCAGAAATGGTGAATTTTTATAGTCCCAGATCACCATATAACCATCGCTACAAAGTAAAACTGCTCTAAAGGGATTGTGAGTATTCCAAAGCTGCATGTTTGTACTGTCTGTAGCGTATCTAATATTTAAAGGATCAAACAAAAGTAATCCCCCGTATCCTCTTTGCACTATGTGCTCCGTAAGCCTTTTCCATCGGTATTCTCTCATACGAGGTAAGTTTGGTAATGTTAGTCCGGATTTATGCCACTCGCTATAGGCTAGTTTGGTAGGGCCGATTTCAACGCGGTCCTTATTATTTGGTGTTTTATCGCCTAAAGTTGCGCCCTGGGACGGATCTATCTTTCGATTTTCTCGAAAATGATTATTCACTTTAGGCTCCACTATTTCCTTGAGATTTACCCAAAGTTTCGATTATGTCAGGCTTAAAACCGACCATATTAATTGTCGTTATTTATCATAAAATCATTAAAAGGATGTAGATTGATATTCCAAAAACAAATCCCTTACGACACAACACAGCCAAAACTGCCTGGAACAAGACCAATTTCTCCAGATGAATGGATTATATGTGACGATGCATTTTCGCAGCAAATGGCTTTTAGGGATGAACTGATTAAGACGAAAAAAGATAAAGTTTTGGCGATCTCGGACGAAGCACGAGAGGCGGCCGTTGAATTATTAAAAATGACACTAGATTTTTGTATTACAAAATTGGGTTATAAAAAAAAAGTTAATAAGATAATTAGGCCTGATAAGGTTTCGATTGAAATTGATTTAAATGAGCCGATGACTTTTCTCGGGCGACTTGTTCAGAATGATTTTTGTATTTTGCAAAAGAAAGACAACGAACATGTGCTAACAGCAGCAGCTCTTTGTTTTCCTGCTAGTTGGTCATTGGAAGAAAAATTTCTTAAGCCACTTATTGATATACATGTTCCAGTAAAACAATATGATGATAATATTGCCAAAAGAGTTCAACGACTATTTGACGGACTGCAAATAAACCGGCCAGTCTGGCGGTTTAACGCGCTGTATTACGAAGATCCAAATCTTTTTCAACCAAGAAGCGTAAATCAGCCTCGAAGAAAACCCGCACCCAATAAAGTTAAATATTTTAGATCTGAGAGACAAACTATAATTAAGTTGCCCAAAAGTGGAGCGATTATTTTTGGCATCCATACGTTTGTAGTACGTGCCCAAAAAGTTGGATAACTAATTCCATTAAAAAACGCTCCAAATAAATTGGAGCGTTTTTTGGTTAACTTTAAAAGCTGTTAACAGCTGTAATACATTCCATACTCAACTGGATGAGGTGTATGCTCATATGTCTCAATTTCTTCCATTTTCAGCTCAATGTAGCCATCTATTTGGTCTTTGGTAAATACGTCCCCAGCGAGTAAGTACTCATGATCAGCTTCAAGGCACTCAATTGCTTCCCGAAGGCTTCCACAAACTGTTGGAATATCAGCAAGTTCCTCTGCTGGAAGGTCATACAGGTTTTTGTCCATTGCTTCGCCAGGGTCAATTTTGTTCTTTATACCGTCAAGTCCAGCCATCATTAGGGCAGAAAAGCATAAGTATGGATTGGAGGACGGATCTGGAAACCTAGCTTCTACTCTTTTTGCTTTTGGTGACTCAGTCCATGGAATACGTACACATCCGGATCTGTTTCGTGCTGAATAAGCTCTTAAAACGGGCGCCTCGAAGCCCGGTATTAGTCTTTTGTATGAGTTGGTTGATGGGTTGGTAAATGCATTCAGGGACTTGGCATGTTTCAAAATACCACCGATAAACCATAGTGCTTCGTCAGATAGGTCAGCATACTTATCTCCGGCAAAGAGCGGCTTCCCATCTTTCCAAATCGACATATTGCAATGCATCCCGGTGCCATTATCGCCTGCAATTGGTTTTGGCATAAATGTGGCGGACTTACCATAAGCTTGGGCGACATTGTGGATCACATATTTATATTTTTGCAATTCGTCACCCTGCTTTGTAAGGCTAGAAAATATTAGCCCAAGCTCATGTTGACATGAAGCAACCTCGTGGTGATGTTTATCAACCGACATTCCGAGTCTTTTCATTGTTGATAGCATTTCAGAACGTATATCCTGCCCATCATCAATTGGATTTACTGGGAAGTATCCGCCTTTCACACCAGGCCTGTGCCCTGTATTTCCAATTTCATATTCAGTGTCTGTATTCCAAGAGGCGTCCAGAGCATCCACTTCAAACGACACTTTGTTCATTGAATTCGAAAAACGGACATCGTCAAATAAGAAGAATTCAGCTTCAGGGCCTACAAAAAATGTGTCGCCAATCCCCGATGATTTTAGATAAGCCTCGGCCTTCATAGCTGTTCCCCTAGGATCTCGGTTATAGGCCTCGCCAGTGTCTGGCTCCACAATATAGCAATGAACGCATATTGTTTTCTCTGCATAGAAAGGGTCAATATATGCGCTGTCTGTATCCATCATTAACTTCATGTCGGATGCTTCTATAGATTTCCAGCCAGCGATAGAGGAGCCATCAAACATGAACCCTTCTTCAATAAAATCAGCATCTACTTGATCTGACATAACTGTGACGTGTTGTAATTTTCCACGAGGGTCAGTGAACCTGATATCAACATACTCAGCATCTTCGTCTGCGATTAGTTTGAGCAATTTCTCTGCGCTCATTTTATGTCCTTCCTAATTTTCTTTAAAGTGCATCAGAACCGCTTTCACCCGTTCTGATGCGTATTGCTTGTTCAATTGTACTAACAAAAATTTTACCGTCACCTATCTTGTCAGTCTTAGCCGCGTCGATGATTGCCGCAATTGCCGGCTCTACTTGATCATCATCGAGCGCAACCTCAATTTTCACTTTCGGTAAAAAATCCACCACATATTCTGCTCCACGATAAAGCTCAGTATGACCTTTTTGGCGACCAAATCCCTTTACTTCGATTACAGATAAGCCTTGGATACCAATTTCTTGCAGAGCTTCTTTTACTTCATCAAGCTTAAACGGCTTAATGATCGCTTCGATTTTCTTCATGGCTGTTTCTCCTCACCACCCGTCATGGAATAATCAGTTAGTTTTATTGATTTACAGTGTAATCAGGGCAATTCTTAGTAATTGCAAGCCTAGCTGCGGCGCATAAATCTATTTTTTAAACAACTTGATTAAAAAATAAGCGTTTTATAAAGAAATTATATTTGTTTATAGTGGAGAAAATTTTTTTAAAAAAATTTGTTTTTGCTCTCGAAACCTGAATATCCTTTTGATAAGGGGATGTGAAATGCTGTTTGCATTTTAATAGCGGGTGTGGCGAAATTGGTAGACGCACCAGATTTAGGTTCTGGCGCCGCAAGGCGTGGGGGTTCAAGTCCCTCCACCCGCACCAACTTTAAATTACAGCATTTATATTCAAAATTTTAGTAAGTTATATATATTTAAATCCAACTTTTGCTAACGGCACTATTCAAACTCGCCGCGCCCGCGCGTGGACGTGACCGTGATCAGTTGCCAAGTGTTTCCGTTGACGTTTTGCCCCAGGTGTAAACCCTAAACCCCTAATGAAACACCTTCTGAAAATATGAAATCCGATGGTTTTGATGTTTTATGTGTTTTTTCTGAATTGAGAACAAAGCCCTTATATCCTTCTTCGGCAATATTATCGCAGATTTTGCGGTACGTATTCAAACCGCCCGCATAAGGCATAAATACGCGTGGCTTACCTGGAATATTTGCGCCTAGATACCAGCTATGCTGCACTTTAGGCAGTAATGTGGCATCAGCCGTTTTGCGCACGTGATCTGTCCAGATTTCTGCAGACTGTTCCTGTGCTTCAATAGATGTACATCCAGTTTCGATGCAATAGGCAATGCACTCAGTTATCCAATCCACATGCTGTTCTATGGAAACAGGCATATTGGACAAAACCGAAGGGCTCCCCGGACCTGTGATAGTAAAGAGATTGGGAAACCCTGGAATGGCAAGCCCAAGATAGTTGCGAGGTCCTCCCTCCCAATAGGATTTTAAAGATGTTTTGGGCGTTTCAATATTTAAATTGAGTAAAGGTTTGGTCATAGCATCATAGCCGGTGGCAAAAACAATGACGTCAAGTTCGTGATGTGCACCACCTTCCAAGGCAATTCCATTGCGGGTGATTTCAGCGATTGGATCCGTTTGTATATCTACCAGTGTGACATGATCTTTATTGAAGGTTTCAAAATAATAAGTATCGATGGGTGGACGCTTTGCAGCGTAAGGGTGATCGATATTCGTCAATATATCTGCTGTTTTGGGATCCGTAACCTTTTGACGAATTTTCGACTTAATAAAATCTGCTGCGGCAGAATTTGCTGTCTGGGAAGTTAGCAAATCATGAAAGACACCGCGAAAGCGCAGGCCGCCATCGTTCCATGCTCTTTCGAACATCTTTTGGCGTTCTTCATCAGAGACTTCCATCGTAAGATTATTAGAAATACGAAACGGGTGGCCATTGGACGTCGAACGGACCAAAGCCTTTAATTCGTCATAATGACTGCGCACCCAGTCAGTATAAGTAGCGTCCCATTTTGTATTGTGTGCTGGAATAGAATAATTAGGTGTTCGTTGGAAAACTGTTAGATGCTCACAGGTTTTGGCAATTTCCGGTACGGCTTGTATTCCTGTTGACCCAGTACCGATCTGGCCAACGCGCAAACCGTTAAAATCTACATCATTATGGGGCCATTTTCCGGTGTGATACCAGTCTCCTTTAAAACGCGATATTCCGGTAATATTGGGTACATTCGTTGCCGATAGACATCCAACTGCCGTAACGAGCCATTTGCAATATAGTGCGTCAAAATCTTCCGTTTGAATTTCCCAAAGTTCCGTATACTCAGAAAATGAACAGTTGGATACTGTTTTATTAAAAAAGATATCTTTTCTCAAATTTAACGAGTCTGCTACGTAATTCAGATATTTTCGGATTTCGGCATTTCCTGGATATCTTTCGGACCACTGCCAGTTTTCATGTAACTGACGCGAAAAGAAATATGCATATCCCTGACTTTCGCTGTCGCATCGTGCGCCAGGATAACGGTTCCAATACCATGTCCCACCGACGCCCGCCCCTTTCTCGATCACAGCGACCTTCAATCCAAGTTCATCACGCAACTTATGGAGCTGGTAAAGCCCAGAAAACCCTGCACCAATCACAAGGGCATCATATACATTGCTCAATTTCTCAGTTCTCATAATTTTACAGGATGCAGTACAAATTTAGATTTTGCACGGGATAATTTTCTGATATTTTTTTAATTTAATTCACAAAGCGACTTGGTCGAAATGGTTTAAGGAGGGGATTTTTTGAAGTATTGAGCATTTCTGCTGCTAATAACTGACCGATTAACGGCGCGAGGGTTACTCCGCTATGCATAACTGCAACAAACACTCCTTTATGCCCGTCTATTTTTCCAACAACGGGAAAACCATCAATAGGAACTGGACGAACTCCAATTTTAATATTGGTTGGAATTAAATTCGTGCTGAAGTTGAGTTTTTTTGAAATACGAGAAAGTACATCAGACGCCAGATCCAAAGCGAGCATATTTTCGTCGAAATCCCCACTAAATATTTCTCCTGCTGTTAAAGTACCATCCACATTTTGCTTAAAATGAACGTCGTTTGTCATCAAAATATGGTTTATAAGATCCGGAACCGGTGAGGTTTGAACAATTAACCCTTTTTTATTTTGCATTGGAAGGTTCCACTCACAACCCAACAAGCCATTTTGTGCGTCGGCTCCTGTAGCAAGAACCACCATATCACAGGATATTTTCCCAATATTAGTTTTGACACCTGATACTCGATTTTTTTTAAACTGTAAGCCTTCTACTTTGCAGCCACTAATAACTCTGCCACCTCCATCAGTAATTTTCGCCAGCATCGTCAGAGCGACCCGGTCAGCTTCTGCTGCGCCCTCAAGAGGAGTGAATATTGCTGCATCAGGCACATCTTTTAAATTAGGCTCAAGATTTTTAATTTCATTTTTATTCAATAATTTAGCGGCATAACCTCTATCTAATAAATTATTGAATTGTTTTTTTAGTTCTTGACCACCGTCCTCCCACCACAATGTACCTTGCCAACTAACACTGCCGTTAAGGTTAAGCTCAGTTTTTAAATTTCTAAAGGCATTAACAGCAGCATTACGTAACTCAAAGTAAGCAGGGCTTTCTGCAAAACTAGCATTTATCCATCCAAAAGAATTACTACTAGCGGCTCCACCTAATTTATTTTGTTCCAAGACAACGACATCAGCGCCTAAACTAACGCAGGAAAAGGCTATGCTTGCACCAATAATTCCCGAGCCAACCACAATAATTTTAGGTTTTTGTTTCATTTCAATTAACTGGGTTTTAGAAAATAAATAGAAGCTAAAGATACAATCATCCAAATACTTACGATAAATGAACAGGTTTGGATAAGATGGTTCACTGGCTACCACACGACGCCAGACTTTCATCTAAGGTGACATTACAAAGTAAAGCTTGCGTCTGATTAATTTGCCCCTGTGAACAACTTGTTAAAAATATGGGAACAAAGATAAAAATTAGCTTTTTCATTGTTTATTCCTTCCAATCAGTTTCTATTTCGTGGGTTTTTGATCCTTCAAAGTACGTAATATCGCCTTCGTAGTAAAAACTATCAACTACTGTGAATTTATCTTTTACAATTTCTTGGAACTCTTTTCTTTTTGGCAGGTTCTTTTCAGCGTCTGCATAGCTAGAGTAAACAGCCAAAGATAAAAGAGAGGTTGGGCCTGTACGAACGTTAATAACAGTCTGTGCATTGCCAAACCACTCTTTTTGTATCGTTTGATAGAAGTTCTCAGAAGCTACTAATTCTTTTTCTGACAAAAATTCCATCATAGTTATTCTGGCTATAGACATTTTTCTTGCACCTTTTTTTGCATCATAGAAAAAAAATATAGCAAATTTCTAGCCCTTTATTTTATTGAAAACTAGGCTGTGGCAATCCAAAAATTGGATAGAAATATAAAGCTTAATTTTACTTGCGGTCAGTCTTTTATAATATGACTAACTGATAAAAAAGTGATAAGTGAGCAGTCCGAAAATTATGCCTTTAAAGAATGCAATCCACGCAACACCATAATAGCTTAGACCCAACTTAGATT
>CACAPQ010000037.1 GCA_902534325.1 Paracoccaceae bacterium
GGCCTCTGACTTAGGATCGGTAGCATTAACCTCAAAAACCTTTGGAGTTTTTAAAGAAAGAGAAGATAGTCTCTCTAAGCCTAATTTAGCTTCATTTGCATCAAAAGACGTTTTTCCTTTTAACATATGGCCGATAATTTTTGTATTATCGGCCATTTTTTTCATCAGCATCATGCGTTCTTTAACATTTTTGTCTTTAACGCCACTGTGGGCGAAAACGACGGATGAAGTGACGATAAAGATCGCTGTAAATATTTTAAAAAAGTTCATATTATTTTGCCCTCTAATTCATAATATACCATTTTCTCTCTGTAGTTCTCTAACGTAAGAAATAATTGCTTTGACATCGCCTTGAGTTAATCCCTCAACTGCAGCAACTGGAGAGTCAAATATTTTTTAGTGTACGCGCGTGCATTGACCTTTTCTGAATAAATCAACTGCAATACTATAAACACCATTAGCCTGAACAGTATCGCCGACCTTATTCCAATTCTCTGCAGTCTGCAAAAACTCTCTATATTGTTTGCAATAACTTGAGTTATCTCGTACCTGCTGTTCTTCGTCTAGGTATTTTGGAATATATACAAAAGCAGCAACTAAAAGACATAAAGTTACCACAATTATCATTATTATTATTAGCCTTTTCCAGAACAAAAACCTGCACCAAATTGAGTATTTCAGATATGTTGTTACTATTAAATAAATTCAAACTTAAATTTCGCAAGAGCATTAGTAACAAGGATTTTAAATGGCTTATTCACGAATAGTAAATGTTGAGTACAAATCTGAGAAAGATATGGAACTGTTTTTATCTAAGTGGAAAGATTGGATGGCTAAGCATATGCCTGTTGCTATTAGTAGAACTATGGTGAAAACTGGACCATCATCAAGTTTACTCATGGCAGTATACTCATCAAGCCAAATTGCCGAAAATGCTAGAGAGGTGGTCGAGGTTTTTTTTAACGAGAATAGAGAACATATGCTAGATGTTATAGCCTTTCATGGTGAAGTTATTCAATTTGATTGAGTTTTGGAATTACTCCCAAACTTTCTGATACAATTGTATGATCTGTTTTTCAGTGGGTACTCTGGGATTGTTTTGTGGTGATCCAGAGCCAAGTGCTTGTGACGCCATCAGTTTTAACAGGTCGTGATCAGCTGAGTGACCCAAATTTCTGGGTGACGGTACTTTTAATTCTTCATTCAAAATAAAAAGATTTTCTATTAGTTTTGAACAGGCGATATAGTCGTTATCATTTTCTACTGCCCATTTCATTACGCGAGCGCAGGTTGCGTATCTTTCTTCATTTCCTTTTATAGAGAATTCTGTAACCTTTGGCAGTAACATCGCGTTTGATAGTCCATGGGTAACGTGGAAATGAGCTCCAATTGGTCTACTCATTCCGTGTACTAGGGCAACAGATGAATTTGAAAATGCCATTCCTGCCTGAGAGGCCGCCAACATCAAATTCTTACGGGCGTCAGCATTTTCTGGCTCATTGCATGCTATTCTGACATTTTCAACTATTGCTGGCATGGCAGCGAGTGCAAATGCGTCTGTATACTCGAAAGCTTTTTTACTTACATATGCCTCTATTGCATGAGTAAGACTATCTACTGCTGTGTCAGCAGTAATTCGCCAGGGCTTTGTTGTGGTGAAAGTCCAGTCAATCAGAGCAGCTGTTGCGACGCAGGCCAAGCCCGATAAATTATATTTTTCAGTATTTTTTGTGTCAGTAATAACGCACCATCTGGTTAGCTCTGAGCCGGTACCTCCCGTCGTTGGAATTAAAATTACTGGAGGACCACATAAATCAATTTGATTTGGTGCTTTGTAATCTCTGACGTGGCCATTATTTACGCTCATAAAACTAATTGCTTTTGCAGTATCCATGGGGCTTCCACCCCCAAGGCCTATAACGCAATCAAATGAACCGCTATTAAACACTTCTAAGCCAGCATCAACACATTGATCGGTAGGGTCTTCAACTACATCATCGAAAATAGTCCACGAAATATTGTACTTTTCAAGAATTGCTAAAACTAAATCAACGTGGCCTAGTTCTACTAGATTTTTGTCTGTAACAATAAGAGGCCTTGAAAGGGTTAGCTGTTTTAATACATCTGCAATTTCTTTTGCTACGCCACCTCCAATTCTAATTATTTTAGGAGATTGTATTCGACCAATTTTTTCGCTTAGCAAGTTGTCAACTTTCGCTTATTATTTTTACTGCAAATCTAAAAGGTACTTACGGTGATTTTTGAAACTCTACTGTTTGTTCTTGTCCATCAATAATAAAGGTTATTGTTGAATAAGAATATACTACCTCTTCTCTTGGAGAATTTTTAAATTTAGTTTGGCATTTTTGTCTATTTTCATACCCAACAATGCCTGAAGTTGTTTTTGCTTTTTGATTTTCGTTTGCTAAAGCCCCACCGACAAGTGCACCTAAGGCTGCACCTTTATCTTTTTTTGTTACGGCTTTGCCTATAATACCTCCTAAAACTGCACCACCTACGACTGCACCAGCATCTGGTTTTGATTGAATTTTTCCGTAGATAGGTACCTTCTGAATACTACAATTCTGATAGGGAATTTGTTCAAAAACTGTTTGGTTCTTATAAAAATCGGTTATTTTTGCTCCATCGATACTGATTGTTAAACCAGGGTAGCTATAAGAGTTACACCTTGAGATTAAGTCGTTGTAGGCTGTGTCGCTGCGTGTACCCCAAATACCATCAGCGTTGACCCCAACCATTTGCTGCAAGCGTTTTATGGATAAACTTGAGGCAGTTGATTGTGTAATTGATTTGTAAATAGAGTTTGCATCGGGAACTTTAGCACAGTCGTAGGCAACTAATGGAGAACTAAGCAAACATAATAATAAAAAAAGGCTCGTTATTTTTGTCATTATCAAATTCCAAGTAAAAAGTTGTGGGATTATTCCCTCATTTTGTATTGTTGATAAGAAACATGATGACTGCTGCAAAAGCAAGTAGAGCGAATGCCCAAAATATGCCCTCAAAAGATGTTTCTACTGATCGAGATGGCCTTATAAATGTTTGTTGGCTGTGAATAGGCTGAAAAAATTTATCCCCAATGACAAGCTTTTCAATGACTTTTTCTTCATCGGACATTATTTTCGAGTCAACTTCACTATCATCAACTTGGGTGTTAACGATGCCGCTGCGAATAAACGATAGTAGTCCTCTATCCATATATTCGTCATCTATGCCTCGGGCAGCTCGATAGATAAGAATTCTCTTGCTTTCCTCTAGACTTTTTAAGGCGTCTTCAAATTCTTCATGTGATATTCCCAAATCGTCTTTATTTAATTTATCTGTATCTGGATCATATGAAGTTTTACATCGTTTGATTAAATCAATTAATATTCGCGATTTACCTAGAGATGTTTTCTGGCTCTCTGTGAAAAAGGCAGAATTTAAGTATTCAACTAACTTTAAGTTTTTACCAATATTCTCATTAAAGAAAAGATCAGCAACTTCTTGTTCATTTGGTGTTAAATCTTCTTCTAATTGATCATTAGAAAAGCCTAGTTGTAGTAATTCAGAGTAAAAATTTTCCAAAAACGAAAAATATGTTTCTCTTTTGGTTTCTTTCTCAATGTTGGGAAGCGCATACAAGATTCTGTATAGAACTTTTACGCTCTCAGCATCGCTGTTTTCAGCGAAAACTGTGAGCCGCTTTAAACACTGATCATAGCTCTCGTCTGACCTGTTGAATGAAGCCATACTGGAATGGAGACGGCTTAATTTTTCGACAAGCAACGATCTTTTTTTACGAGTATCCATTTTAACTACAAATAAAGAGGCTAAATTTATCGTGTTTATGCATAGCGATTTTTTGAATGTAATTCCATTAAAAAAGCATTCTTTTTTTAACGAAAAAATTTTGATTTTAAATTTTGAATGAAGTTTTCTTGTCTTTGACTACCTAAAAGATTAATTGCTTTTGTGGATGATCAATTTTGATGTATTTATGATATAAGATGAAGAACCTTCCATTTACAAAATATTCTTTAACTGGAAGTCCAGTGGCTTGCCCTATTTGTGGAAGCTATAAAAGAACAATAATCAGTAGGTTTGACAGGCGCTTTAAAATTTTACCGCATTCCAAATGTGATGACTGCGCACTGGTGCGTCATGAGTTTATGCTTTCAGATGAACAGCTTTCAGAATACTATTCCAAAAGTTATCGTAATGATTATCAATGGGTTAATTCGGGGCCAACTTCAAAGCACATTCAAAAAAGATTTTCTGAGGCCAAAACTAGGTTAGATAAACTTCAACCATACCTTACAAAACATCCAAAAGTTTTAGATTTTGGATGTGGATCTGGAGAGTTTATTGAGCTTTTGCAAGATAGTGGCGCATTGGCTAGTGGATTTGAGCCCGGGAATTTATATGCATCATTTGCCAGAGATCAAAAAGGTTTAGATGTTCAAAACTGTGGTTGGGAAAACTATGAACGCAAAGGAAAAGTGGATGTTGTTACGGCTTTTCACGTTTTTGAGCATCTTACTGATCCGTTGACGGCCTTTAAAAAAGCTATCAGCTGGCTAAACGTAAATGGTTTGATTTACATTGAGGTGCCTAATATGGCAAATGCTCTAAAACTAAAGGGTTTTGGGTCATTGCATATGGCGCACACAATTGGTTTTGGTCGCTATAATCTAGAATTGCTTGGCGCTTGCAATGGGATGGTCCCATTGGAAATATTTGATGAATTTGACATAAGCATAATATTTAAAAAGGGACAGCCAAGACCACTTGAGGAGATAAAAAGCAATTCAATAGACGAATTTAATAATGTCACTTCAAAGCAAGTTAATAAACAGTTTTGGCTCTACAGCGCCTCAAAGCTTTTTGGAAAGCGTTCCAAAGTTAGCTTCTAAGCGCTACAGAGCAACTTATTATGTTGGGACTTTATTTTACAAAGCGGGTAAAGTTTGATTTAAACGGCTTCGCTTTCGGTTTTGGAGCTACGTAGTAACTCTATATTGGCCGCTAATTTCTCAAAAACTTCGTCGTTGTGTCCAACTTCTTTAGCTTTTTCAAGCGCTATTTTTGCATTTTCAACATCTTTAACTTCAATTAAGGTGTCAATTATACTTATCCAATATCCTGCAACTGTTGGATTGGTTTCTATAGCAGTTCTTAGAAACTGAACTCCCATAGCTGGCTCACCCAATTTGGAACAAAGTAACCCAAAGTTATGATTAGCATCTGGATGACTTGGGTCTGCTTTTAAAATTTCGAGATATTTTTCACCTGCGATCAGTAAATCACCTGCCTCATGTGAAGAAATAGCGCTTTCTAGCGCTGCATCGACGTTATCTAACATTTATAAAATCCCTTCTTATTCGGGGATCATTTGCAATATCTGTTCCAAGTCACGAAAAAAGTTAAATTATTTCGAAAAATCTACAGTAAAAATTTATTTTTTAGATAATTTAACTTTTTTCTTAGATTTTGATGACTTAATTTTATGTAAAATAAGCTCCGTGAGTTTTTTGTCTCTCTCTTTCTCGTGTTTATCAAGTTCACTGAGCTGATAAAGGTTTAGCAGTTCTTCTTCTAATCCAAGCTTAACCACTGATGACCATTCGATATCAAGTTTATTGAACATTTCCCCGTACATTTTTTCGTAACGTTTCACGTATCCAGCGATCCCCTCTGGTGCATTCAAGTGAATAGTTTGGAAGGGTCCCATAAATGACCATCTAAGGCCGAGACCCTCAGAAATTGCCTTGTCGATGTCTTCTGCAGAAGAAACACCTTCCTTTACGAGATTAAAGGCTTCGCTAAGTAGAGCACCTTGAAGACGGTTAACAACAAAGCCTGGAATTTCTTTTTTCAATTCCAAAGGCTCTTTGTCTATTGAGATAATAATGTTTTTAACAGCCTTTGTTACGGCCTCGCTCGTGAATGGTGCTGGTACAATTTCTACGGCTGGTATTAAATGAGGGGGATTAATAGGATGAGCCACAAGGCATCTATATTGTCCTTTTACATCTTGTGCGTAAAGAGATGCAGGAATTCCAGAAGTTGAGCTGGCAATGGGGATATTGTCTGCTGTTGCGGCGTCTATTTTTATGGTAATTTCCTTTTTTATGTCGAGATCTTCAGGACCACTCTCTTGGACATGAATACTGCCTCTCACGGCATGTGAAAGATCTTGAGCAAGATGAATTTTATCAAAATAACCGGAAATATTTTTATTTTCGAGTACGCCAAAGTTTTTTAGGTCGCCTAGCTTGGCTTTTATTTTTTCTTTAGCTTGAGCCGTAACGCCTTCGACTGGATCAAATAATGAGATATGAAAACCCGCGCTTAGGAAACTTATCGCCCATGATTGGCCAATCAAACCACAACCTATTAAAGCAACTTTTTTTTTCTGATTATTTTCATGTTTTTTTGAAGACATGCCAAGATCACTACTAAAAATTTGTTTGAAATTAATTACGTTGACTGTAGCCTAGCTTTAAAAATGAAACTACAGTTATGGGTCTAAAAATGAAAAAAGCTTGTTTTTGTGGTAAGGTAACGATGGATTTTCCCGAAAAACCTCTTCTACATTTCATGTGCCATTGCACCGATTGCGATTCTTTGTGGAACGGGGCATACATGGGTTTTGTTTATCCTACCGATGAGGTCACTATCGGTGGTGATAAATCTACTTATCAATTTAATGGTGGCAGTGGTTTAGGTTTTGAGATTGACTTTTGTGCGACGTGTGGAACAAAAGTAGCCTCCCGACCAGAAGTAGTCGACGGATTGACGTACATTCCTGCAGGTTTTCTAAAAAATGAAGTGGATTTCTCTCCTCAGGTTGAGATTTTTGCATACAATAAATACAAATGTTTCGGTGATCCGGAGACTTTAATTGAAAGTTTTGATGATAATGGAACGGTAGAGAGAATATCGGCGGTTATAGAGGCAATGAACGAAACTTAACTAATTCTCTAATTTGCCAATAATTTCTAGTAATTTATTTTTATCAATCTTCTTTGGGTCGTATTCCAATTTCAGCCCATCCAACTCTTTTATGACTTTGGCGTTTAGGGAGCCTTGTCTAGTCAAAACGTAGCCTGCGATAGGTTTGTCAATTCCTTTTGCTTTTACTTCAATTGGAGAGGAGGTTTCGAACTTATTTTTTACCAAGTTACGTACAGTTGATGATATCAATATTGAATTTTTAGGAGCGGCTTGTTCTAGCCTTGAAGTCACATTTACGGCTCTACCGATGGCGGTGTAATCAAGGCGTTGCGCACTACCAAAGTTTCCAACATTACATAGCCCATTATGTATCCCTGCCCGAATCTCAAGTTTCTCCGGAAAGTTATAAGTATCCTGAAAATGCTGTTGATTGTTTTCAAGAAAATTAAGCATTTCAATTGCCATCTGACAACATGCTGTGGCGTCTTCCTTTGCTCCCTTTGTATCGGGGTCGCCGAAAAAAACCATTACAGAGTCACCAATAAACTTATCGATAGTTCCCCCGTATTTTAGAGCAATATCACACATATTTGTAAGATAAAAATTTAGAAAGTTTGATAGATCTTCGGCCTCCATCTGCTCTGAAAGCGTAGTAAAACCAACTATATCGGAGAAAAAAATTGTAAGCTTTTTTCTTGCGCTTTTAGCTGAGAACTCTGCCCCTGAAAAAATTTTTTCGCAGATTTGTGGAGATAGATATTTTGATAATTGTTCGGAGGCTTTTTGTAATTTGTCTCGTTGCGCATCTGCCTCGACTTTAGCCTCTTGGACTAGGGATTTTTGACGCTCTAATTCACTAGCCAGAGATTTTCGCAAACGCGCTTCCAATTTAAGTTTACTATTTTCTTGTTTAAGTGCTTTTAATTCTTCATTATTTTCCATTAAACAAACTTTCTAAACCCAATTGATTTAAGTTAAACACAGATTCTCAGTACAAAAAGAACTAATAAATTTTGATTAAAAAAAATTACTCTAAGTTTTGTATACTATTAAAAGGAATTTCTTTGAAAAGTTATATTTTTCTATCGGTGGCGATTATCTTGGAAGTTTTTGGGACAATGATGTTACCCGTATCTCAAAATTTTACTAAAATTGTGCCAACCGTTGCTTTAGTGACCGCCTATGTTTGCTCTTTTTACTTTTTAACATTTGCGCTCAAAACGATTCCAATAGCAGTAGTTTATGCTTCATGGGCGGGCCTTGGCGTTTTTTTAATAGCCATATTGAGCAAGTTTCTTTTTGACCAGTCCTTATCTTGGCAGGTAATTTTTGGACTCATTTTGATCATAGTGGGTGTTATTTTAGTAAATACTTTCTCTGGTTCTCATAGTGTTGAGTAAAGTATCTAAGACGATACTCTTTAGTTTTATTTCTCATTTTTGTTGAAAACTTTATCTAGATGGAAAATAATAACGTGTGGGGAAAAGTAAGGATAAAGGTGATATGAAAAATTTCAGACTTTGTTGGTTAGCATTATTTCTTTCAATTATTTCTTCGACGGCCTTCTCTGAAACCAGTCTTCAGCCTGTAAGCTTATCGGGTACTGTTTTCGCGAACAATGAGACTAGTCTTTCGTATCAAACAGGAGGATGTATAGCCGAAGTTTCTAGCCAATCACTTACAACTTGGGAAACTTACCAAGGGCAAATATTAGTGGAATTGGATGATCGGAATGCCGTGCTGGCAGTTAAAACAGCACAGGCTAGATTGCTTGATTTAGAAGCTTCAGTAGCAGATAGTGATTTCGCTATTGAAGTTGCAAAAGCAGACGTAGGACGAGTTGAAGAAGAACTTCAGTTTGTGGAGCGCGAATTTGAGAGAACAAAAGTCTTATTTGAACGGGGACTAGTTAACGAAACGACTTTCGAGGCTGCTGAGCGACGAAAACTAGAAACAACTTTTTCTGTTCAGCGAGCAAAAGAGGCACTTGGGCGTTCTATTTCTTCAAAAACAAGGTCTTTGATCGCTCTAGATATTGGTAAATTAGAGTTAGAGGGGCGACAATTAGATTTGGACGAATTAATTGTTCGCGCGCCCCATGATGGAATTTTACTAGAGTTTGAACCAAATATTGGGGATTGTGTCTCTCAAAGTTCGTTAGCAGCAAAGTTATACAGGCCGGAAGAAAAGAGCGTTGAAACATTTATTTTTGTTGAGCAGCTTGTAAATGCAGAAGAAATGGGGGTTGCTGTGGGGAATTCAGTAAACGTAATTAGGACAAATGGACAAATCTGCCGAGGAATTTTTTCTGTGGTTGGTACAGAGGCTGATTTAGAGAGCCAAAACGTAAAAGCAATTATCGATTTAGATCCAACTTGTGCTCCTTCAATGTTTCTCAATGAGGCTGTAAAAATTGAGACAGTCTCTGAAAATATCAATTGATGAGATTATCTAGCATGCTTAGCTAGTTTTTATAGAGGCGCATTAGAGCTGCGCCTCCTCTTAGTTTTTTATTGTGTCACTTCTATGCGACCATCCAAGTAAGGTTGGTATCCATTCTGTTTAGCTAAAAATTCAGCGGTTACGTCTGCTAAATCTGGGCCATAATCGTAGGCATTTGAGGCCCCTCTAAACATTTTATAGCCATCACCGCCATTTCTTACATAATTGTTTGAGACAACTTTGTATGTTTTCCCCAAATCAATTGGTGATCTTCCAACTAAGACTTTAGAGATTCGTGATCCAACCTCTGCAGATGGATTTACAGTAAATGATAGGCCCGCAACTTGTGGAAAACGTCCTTTAACTTCCTCCATCTGGCTTACCCCATTTTCAAGTGCTGCAACAATGGTTTCACCAGTTACTTCAAATGTTGAAAGTGTATTTTGAAAGGGGAGTACAGTTAACACATCGCCCATGGTTACATCTCCAGCACCAATTGATGCTCTTAGGCCGCCACCATTCTGTATCGCAATTTCAACACCCTGACTGGAAACGCGTTCTAGCATAGCATCTGCAACCAGATTTCCCATTTGGCACTCTCTGACTCGACAGTTTGCACGATCACCATCAATATCAGAAGCCGCATTTGCAACGACTTTATTTTTCATTTCCTCAATTGGCGCTCCCATCTCGGCAATACGTGCTGCAGTTTCTTCATCAGGAATTATTGATGCATCAAGCAAAATCGGATCACCTGAAGCTGAGGTTACATTCCCAGATCCATCGAAACTGACTGTTAGCTTGCCAAGGTATTTTGTGTAAGCATAAGCTTGTACAACTGGTACTGAACCAACCATTTCAGGGTAAGAGTAATTACTTCCTTCTTCATTCAACATTTTGCTATGGCTGTGCCCGCCTATAATAAGGTCAATTCCAGGAACGCTTTTCGCTATTTCAATATCCATCGGAAGACCAACGTGAGTAAGTGCAATAATTTTATTGATGCCATTTGCTTCCATTTTTGCGACATCTTCCTTTAGAGCTGCTATCTCATCTATAAATTTAACATTAGCGCCAGGACTGGAAGTATCTACAGTGTCAGTGGCTAGAGCAGAAACTATCCCAATTTTTTGGCCCCCTATATCTATGATCACTGAGTCTTTAACATGATTTTTCAGAAGTGGTTCTTGGCTTAAATCTAGATTGCCCGAAACTACTGGAAATGAAACTGCATCTATAAATTTTGCTAGGCCTTCTGGCCCGTCATCGAACTCGTGGTTTCCAACAGCCATGGCATCGTAACCAATAGCCTCCATGAATTCTGCTTCCGCAGCACCTTTGTAAGTTGTATAAAAAAGAGAGCCCTGAAATGGATCGCCCGCATCAAGAACTAAAATGTTTTGACCAGATAACTCTGACCGTTGTATATCAATAGCCGATTTAATTCGTGCAATGCCACCAAAGCATTTACGCTCTGCTTCTCCATCGGAATTACATGTCGAGTCATATTTATTAATAGACTCAATACGGCTATGGATATCGTTTGTATGTAAAATAGTCACATTAAATTCTGCCAATGCAGCACTTGCAGAAATTGCGGCAGCTGCACTTACAAAAAATGAAAATAGTTTCATATTCATCTCCTTGAGTTTTGCTATTTTGTCAGGCCTGCATACCCTCAAGTTAATTTCAAAAACATATTTATAACAAGGATTCTTTGTTTTTCATTCTCGAGGGTAACTAAAAATCCAAAAAAAAAATTTAATAAACTTATTAAAACTTTTTGTAACTTTTATTGCTGGATTTGTCTCGCGCGCCTGAAGGTTTTATCTTCAATAAAAAAGCTGATCATGTTATTGTTCTTCCAATGCTTCCCGTTGAATTCAATATTGTTTACGAAGACTTTTCTCAGAATCCGTATCCGACGCTTTCTAAATTAAGGAAGAGGGCTCCAATATCATTTGTGCCACAACTAGGTGCAATTTTACTCTCAAAACATGAAGACATATTCGTTTGTGAAAAAAATATATCGGTATTTTCTTCAGTACAGCCCGATGGTCTTATGACGAGATTGATGGGTCAAAATATGATGAGGAAAGATGGTGAGGAACATAAAAAAGAGCGCCATATAATATTTCCGACTATTTCACCCAAAACCACACAGAATGTCTGGAAACAAAAATTCATAAGTCATACAAAGAAAATTCTCGATAATCTTTCAGATCAACAAGAAATAGAATTGGTAAACGAATTTGCTAAACCAGTTTCAGCAGAAGCATTAAAGTCTATTACAGGTCTTACAAATATGACTTGGCAAGAAATGGATCGGGTGAGCCAAGGAATGATTGACGGTTGTGCAAATTATACGCAAAATAAAGCAGTAGAAGAAAATTGTAACAATTGCACTGCCTCCATTGATCTTCACATTCAAGAAAGATTGGATCAGGATTTAGGTTCTGACCCAGCACTATTATCTGTTTTTGCGTTGAAAAACGAAAAATTTGAAACAATATCTGCGAACGTAAAATTAGCTATCTCTGGAGGCCAGAACGAACCGCGAGATGCAATTGCTGGCACCATTGCCACGCTATTGCAAAATCCAAAACAGCTGGAAAAGATATTAAATGGTGAATTTAATTGGCTGAAGGCATTTGAGGAGTATGCTAGGTGGATGTCTCCTATCGGAATGTCACCAAGGCGAATAGCAAAAGATTTTTCTTATAAAGATTTTAATTTTTTTGAGAATGATCGCGTGTTTTTAATGTTTGGTTCGGCTAATCGCGATGAGGATATTTTTGAAAAACCAGATGAATTTAAACTGGATCGAGATGTAGCTCGATCAATATCGTTTGGGGCAGGCCCTCATTTTTGTGCCGGAGCATGGATCTCAAAAACACTCATTGCCGAAGTTGCTATTCCAATGCTTTTTGAAAAATTTCCGAATATTAAATTACTCTCCGGAGTGGAATATTCTGGTTGGGCCTTTAGAGGCCCGAAGCCATTCTTTGTGAAAGTATAAAATTTAAGTTTGGGTCTTAGTTGGAAATTTTTCCTGATTTTTCTTGCTCAGCCTAGCGCGCAAGTTGTTGAACGACTCTTCGCTACCGTCATGAAGAGTACCGAACCAACGATCCAAAGGTAAAATACCATCCGCATAATTGCATTCAAAATACTTGTGATGGAGGTAATGTGCATAGCTATCAATATCAAAGCTAGTTTGCTCGTCAGTTTTTATTCTTTCAAATCCAGTGTGACCTGGCGCTGGACTTAATCCTGCGTGAACTAAAGTCACAATTATAAAGGCTGGATGGAATGGAAAAAAAAGATAAAGAAGAGCGCATGAAAAATAAAAAATATGCTCTATCGGGTGCATAGCCAGCCCTGACCATGGGCCCGGATTAATATTTCTGTGATGTGTTTTATGCGCCAACTTGTATAATGGCTGAAAGTGAATAAGCCTGTGAATAAGGTAAAAATGAAAATCGCGCCAAAGGTGGATTAACAAAATCATAGCAACAAAATAAAACATATTCTCATCAAGGCTGATCAATCTTAAGTATCCGTTTGCTGCAAACCACAAGATACAAATTTCAAAACAAGTCCAAATTAGAACACCACTGCAAAAAGTTAGGAAAATATTATCTTTAGTTTGGTTGCCAAAGAGAAATTGCTTTGAATTTTCTATAGGCCAATTTGGGTTATATTTAAAATCTATGTCTTGTGCTCGCTGAATGTATAGTCGATAGTGAAATGCCCCATAAAATAACAAGACGAGACCACTGTTTTTAATAAAAACTGAAAGACAAGTGATAATTTTGAGATTTGCATAATCTTCAAGTGGTGGAGATAAAGCAAACCAGGATATTAAACCGATTCCGACATAAAAAAGGTTCCAAGGCAAAAAATAACCGGGAATTGAGAAAACCCATTTTAGTGCTCTGATAGGTGCTAATGGCCAAACAAAAATAGGTGGGTAACTTACGCGTTTCTTAGGGATATAGTTTCCCTTGTCATTACGGTCACCGAAAATTTTTTCTTCCATATCCAAATACAAATTCTTTTTTGTCTTAATCTGATATACAGTTAAAATACAATTTTAAGAATTATCAACTGTAGTTTTAAGTCTTTAGAAGGCGTTAATGCATATTATTGATACATGGCAAAAAAATGCATCACAGTTAATTGCAGTTGCAGCGGGTAGGGATCATGCTGAACTAGTTGTTCAAAATTGCCGGCTAGTAAACGTTAATTCAAGAGAAATACTGGATGGTTGGGAGGTGGCTATTCTAAAAGGTAGGTTTGCCTACGTAGGGCCATCTGCCAGTCATTGCGTAGGGCCGAATACCAGTGTTTTTGACGCAGAAGGAAAATTTATAATACCTGGCCTTTGTGATGGTCACATGCACATCGAAAGTGGGATGTTAACTCCTGCTGAGTTTGCAGCAGCTGTCATTCCGCATGGAACTACGACCATGTTCACTGATCCCCATGAGATAGCCAATGTACTTGGTTTGAGTGGTGTAAAGATGATGCATGATGAGGCCATGATGCAACCAATTAATATATTCACTCAAATGCCATCTTGTGCTCCCTCAGCCCCTGGTCTTGAAACGACCGGATTTGAAATCGGGCCAGAAGAGGTGGCTGAGGCTATGAAATGGCCGGGGATAGTTGGGCTGGGTGAGATGATGAATTATCCAGGAGTAATAAATAGCGACCATAAAATGCTATCTGAAATGGCAGAAACGATGAATGCTAATAAAACAGTCGGAGGGCACTATGCTTCTCCAGATAGAGGAATACCATTCCATGCATATGTTGCGGGTGGTGCTTCTGATGATCATGAAGGCGTTGCTGAAGATGACGCAATTTCGCGCGTTAGACAAGGTATGCGCTCTATGATGCGTCTTGGAAGCGCTTGGTATGACGTTGAAAGCCAAATTACAGCCGTTACCGAAAAGGGGTTGGATCCCCGCAACTTCATACTGTGTACAGATGATTGTCATTCTGGAACTTTGGTCAATGAGGGCCACATGAACCGCGTCGTTCGTCATGCAATTGATTGTGGTTGTGATCCATTAATTGCGATTCAAATGGCTACGATTAATACAGCTTGTCATTTTGGAATGGAAAGAGAATTGGGTAGTATAACGCCTGGGCGCCGAGCAGACTTTATTGTCACATCAAGCATTGATGATCTTCCTATTGATGCTGTATTTGCCAGAGGCGAACTTGTGGCTGAAAATGGAAAATTGCTAACCAAATGTCCTCACTACGAATGGCCCAAAACTGTCAGGAAAACCGTAAATCTAGGTAAGAAACTTGAACTCGAGGATTTTGTGATATCCGCACCTGCAGGTTTAACTTCAATAAAAGCTAAAGTTATCGGAGTTATCGAAAATCAGGCTCCAACCAAGGCATTGGAATTTGACTTGCCGGTGAAGCAGGGGAAAGTTCAAGTAGAAGGGGATGTCTGCTATCTTTCATTAGTTGAAAGACACCGTGGAACTGGCGCTGTTGTAAACGGGTTTGTATCTGGTTTTGGGTATACTGGGTCTATGGCCATTGCGTCTTCAGTTGCGCATGACAGCCATCATATAATTGTCGTGGGAACCAATCAGGAGATGATGGCTTCTGCTAGCAATAGGCTCGGTGAAGTCGGAGGTGGTGTTTCGGTATGGAAAGATGGTTCTGAAGTTGCATTGGTTGAACTACCTATTGCGGGTTTAATGTCCGATAGTAAGGCTTCAGAAGTAGCATCAAAAGCGCAAGCTATCGTTTCTGCAATGGTTGATTGCGGTTGTACTTTAAATAACGCCTACATGCAGCATACTCTACTTGCATTAGTGGTAATCCCAGAACTTAGAATTTCCGATCTAGGCCTAGTTGATGTTAATCGTTTTGAATTGACTAAAATTATAGAAACAAATTCTTAATATTTTATGGTCGAAGTTTTTTAATAGATTACGAAAACCATTCTATGACTTTCTTGGCGGCTTCCAGGGCTTCTTCTTTTGTTGAGTAAAGTTGACCCTCGTAACCATATGGGAACCAGCCATTTGGATCTTCTGGATCCTTACGGAAAGTCTTAAATGTAAAAAAGTTCTCTTCTGTCTGAATTAAATCAACACACTTTAGACCTGTAGAATCCTCAAAAGACGCGACAGCTTTAAAATTTTTTCTGTTCATATATTTATTCAGGTTTGTTTCTTTTCGATGTTTCATATTGGGACGAAATTTCATAATACTCTTCGAACCCAATTATATCGCGCAACTCACTAAAGTTAAGAATATCGTTGTCTCTCGGAGTATCACTTTTTAAGTTAACAAGTGCATTTTTCATCGCCCGCATTGATGCTGATAACAATGTTAGCGGATATGCAGCGATTTGGTAGCCCATTTCATTCAATTCGGTCATTGGGATATTGGGCGTTAAACCTCCCTCAACTATATTTGCCATTTTACAGCCCGGGAGTTCACTACAAATTTGCTTCATTTCCTCTTCATTTTTTGGGGCCTCAACAAATAAGATATCTGCGCCTAAATCATGAAATTTTTGCGCACGTTCTAGCGCCTCTGTTAGCCCATATGTATGATTGGCGTCGGTACGAGCCATGACTAATATATCATCACCGTTTTCACGAGCATCAACCGCTGCTTTTATTCTATCAAAGGCTTCTTCACGGCCCACTACTTCTTTTCCTGGGGTGTGGCCACATCTCTTTGGTGCTAGTTGGTCTTCTATTAAAACGCCGGCGCAACCCGCTTTGGCTAGTCCTGACACTGTCCGTATGACATTCATTGCATTTCCATATCCAGTATCACCGTCTGCAATTAACGGAATAGAGGTAGCATCAGTTATGTTTCTCGCATGATCAACAACTTCGCCATAAGACATTAAACCCAGATCTGGCGCTCCTATCCTCGAAGCTGATGCTGCAAAACCTGACATGAATGTAAGGTTGAACCCTGCTTGTTCTATCATCTTACCGGAAAGTGCATCAAAACAGCAGGGCATTGGTAGAAATACCCCTGAACTTATTAGTTCGCGTAGTTTGGTTGCTTTCGGATTACTCATAAGCATTTTCTACCTTTAAAGTTTGAACGGGATATAAAGTACTAAATCACTCCACACATACATTACTGCGACTGTAAAAATCATTAAAAATAAAAATGGTAATACACCCTTTGCGACATCTCCTAAAGGTGCACCTGAGACAGACTGAATAACGTAAAGGTTTAGGCCAACCGGTGGAGTGATTAAGGCACATTCTACCATCACGACCATAAATATCCCAAACCAGATTGGATCAATCCCCATGCCCATAGCTGCAGGAAGTAAAACAGGCACCATAATCAAAACCATTGATAGTGTTTCAAAAACAAGTCCCATTGTAACTAAAACTGCGCAAACAACTACGACAAAGAGCGTTTTGCTATCGACGTAGGTTTGTATCAAGTATGATATATCCTGCGGAATTCTGTATAATGTAATTGCTTTTCCAAAAATTTTTGCACCAGCAATTATAATTAAAATTGCGGCAGTTGTAATCATAGCCTCGAAAACAGCACGTTTAAAATC
>CACAPQ010000038.1 GCA_902534325.1 Paracoccaceae bacterium
GGTGGGACTTTAGGCCAAAATGGCTTGGGCTCAAGTCTTTAGGATTGTCTCCAGATAGGATATTTGTAGAAAGTACTGTAAGAGAAGAATTCTTAAAGCGGTTTTATAATTCGATGATAGCTGCTGTAGGATCGTCAACTTTGGCCGTTTTGTTAGGTAGTTGTACTGCCTATGGTTTAAGTCGATTTAAATATCGTTTTGGGTTTATGCGAAATTCAGATATCTCCTTTTTTTTCCTATCACAGCTTATCCTTCCTCCGGTTGTTTTGGCATTGCCATTTTTAGTCTTATACAAAGAACTAGCATTATTAGATTCAAGAGTTGGGCTTATTGCTCTCTACACATTAACGGTTCTGCCTATTGTGATTTGGATAATGAGAGACCAATTTAGTTCTATTCCTACAGAATTGGAGGAGGCCGCCCTTGTTGATGGATTGTCTATATGGGGCGCCTTTTTAACAATAATTATGCCTATTGCTCTGCCCGGTATGGTCGCAGCATTTATTATCTCTCTCGTTTTGACTTGGAATGAGTATTTTTTTGCGGCTCTTTTAACGTCGTCGCATGCAAAAACATTACCAGTAATGGTTGCCAGCCAAACAGGTTCGCAAGGTATATCTTGGTGGTCAATGGCAGCATTATCATTAGCGGCTATTTTACCATTGATTATAATAGCCGTAATTCTGGAGCGTTATATTATAAAAGGGATGGCGGCTGGAGCGGTAAAATAGCGAAAATTAGCTTATCTAAAAAGAAACTGATTAGATTTCTTTCATAAGATGTTTGGTTGCCTCATATAAAGACTTAAAAATGTCATAATTACGATTATGGACTTCATGATTTTGAGATTTTATTATTTTCTTTTTGGGGTTCCAGCTGTCAATCATTTCTCGCTTCACCAAGCCCGTTGAGCAGGCTGCTAAGAACGCATTTCCATAACTCGCTCCTATTGTTTTTTCACGTACAATTTGATCGAGCCCAGTAATATCAGAAGTTGATTGCAGCCATAGATCGTTTTTCGTACCTCCGCCGACCGCATATAGGTTATTGGTTTGAGTTCCAGCATCTTCAAATGCTTCGATAACATGGCGTGTTCCGTGGGCAATTCCCTCTATGAGACTTCGATAAATATCTCCTCGTTCGTGATCAAGTCTCAAACCAAAAATTGTTCCCTTGGCATGAGGATCATGTATGGGCGTTCGCTCTCCAGAAAAATAGGGAAGAAATACTATTCCGTTTGCGCCTGGTTTCGACATGTTCGCTTCGTTAGTTAACTCAGTAAAGCTAGATTTAATATCTAATTCTCTTCCAAATTGTTCTCTAAACCAATGCGTTAATGTTCCGCTTGTTGCTAAACCAGCCATAGAGGCATGCTCACCTTCGAATAACCACGGAGCATACCAAAGACGGGGATCACTATTTTGTTTACGCGTAAGAGAGATCATAAAAATAGTTGATCCATACATGCACATGGTATCGCCTTGATTGGTAAGGCCTATAGAAATAGCCTCAGCTGCTGCGTCTATTGTCCCTGTAGTGACAGGTATACCTTTTGGTAGACCTGTTTCGGATGCTGCTTTTTCAGTAACGTTACCAACGATTTCTGTTGACCATTTTAGCTCAGGCAAACATTCGATGGGAATGATTTCCTCTGTTAGTTCGCTACTCCAGTTTTGAGTATGGATATTGTAAAGTGGCGAAAAATTAGCTGCAGTATAGTGGTCAATTACAAACTTCTTAGTCAGTTTATGCAAAAGAAAGCTTGTTGATGTTAATATTTTTGCAGTTTTTTTGAAAACCTCAGGTTTGTTTCTCTTTAGCCACAATATTTTGGGCCCAACGGATTGGGATGTTAATGCATTTCCACAAATTTCTAAAATTTTACTTTCGCCAATAATATCGTTTAAGATGTCAATCTCCTTATGAGACCTTGTATCCACACCATATAAGACACCGTTCATAAGAGGTTCGCCGTGATTGTCCACTGGCAACATGCATGGACCTATGGCACTACAAGCCAAAGCTTTAATATCCTGAGGTTTAACACCACTCATTTTCAAAATTTTATTTGTGACCTCACAAAAATCTCCCCACCAATCCTCATTTGGTCGATGTTCAGCCCAACCTGGTTGGGGAACTAACATTTTGTGGGGTTTATGAGCCTGTGCCTCTACTTCACCGACTTCGTTTACTAGTACAGCTTTAGTTTCGAATGTTCCAATATCGACACCGACCGTATATTTCATGTTAGCACCTAATCACGAATTAAATTTATATTTTCAGGCAGGGAGTTCAGGGCTGATATAAGAAGTTTTGCCAACCCAACAAGATCTTTCAGATCGCACATTTCCTGGGCGGTATGACTATACCTGATTGGGAAGCCAACATCTATTGAAGCTACTCCGTCTTCAACTAATTGGACATAAGATAAATCAGTAAGAGCTCCAATATGAGCACTTTTCTGCAAATTAATACTTTCATTCGAAGCAGTCTGCTCGAAATGATCTACCAAAACTGGATGAGGAATAACCCCATTTAATGTACCTCTTCCGTGAAAGGAAAACATACTTAAACCTGGCCCCTTTCCAAGTTTGATTTCTCCAAAATCTCTCATTTCTGGTGTGTCACTCGCTAGTAACAAATCAATTTGTATTGCGATCTCAGGTTTTATTTTTTGGGCTACAGGAAGCGCGCCTCTTAGATTGAATTCTTCCTGAACTGTAAAAACTATATTCACTTCAGGACCATTACTTCTTGAATTTAATTGTCTGGCCACTTCCAAAAGAACAGCGCAGCCGGCTCTGTCATCGACGCTGGTTCCTATAATTTTATCATCTGCAATAACTTCAGCAGATGGCTTATATACCACTGGGCTTCCAATATCTATTCCGTTGCTCCGAACTTCAGCTGCCGAGCCCATTCCCAAATCTATATAAAGATCTCTATAGCTTGAGACCTGATACTTTTCCTCAGGTTGCGTCGCATGGTGGCTTTTTATTCCAATAATACCGGAAAGAGGTTTGCTGCTTTTTGAGATTGCTGAAACAGCTTGTCCTGGCAGTATTTTTTCTGGAACCCCACCAACACGCTCAAATTTCAGGAAACCATCATCTTCAATTTTACGCACTATTAAACCTAATTGATCCATGTGGGTAAATAGCATCACACTGGGACTTGTGCCTGGAAAGGTAACTGTAGTGTTGCCAAATTTATCAAAAATTGGTTTGAGACCGATTTTTTTTAACTCTTCTTTTATATAATTTCTAACTTGGTTTTCGTGGCCAGATAGCCCGGCTATTGTCATTAAGTTGAGCGTATCTTCTCGTATTCGTTCAATCATATTTGTGACCGTATTTTTTTAACGCGTTCCATAAAATCTTTCGCGCGGTCGGGATCGACAGACTGCCATGTATCGCCCGAATATTTTAAAGCAGAACCGACAATACAACCATCAGCAATTCTGAATATTTCTTCCACAGTTTCGTGTTTCACTCCTGTATTTGCCAGCACTGGCAAATTAGATACGGTATCTTTGACCATTTTAAGTTCTGACAAATCTGCAGCCTCGCCGGTAATTTGCCCACTTACTAAAATTGCGTCTGGTATCGATGAAAAAGCTACACTTTTTGCTCGATCCGCAAGAGAACGTTGGTCGAGAGAATAGGCAAATTCTGCAGATACGTTAAAAAGCATAAGCATATCTTTTCTATTTAATTGATCCCTGTAACGCATGGCTTTCCCTGCGTCAGCTGTCCAATTTCCCATGTCTGATGCATAAGAACCGGTGAAAATCTCTCTTACGAAAGTCGCACCAGTCGTTGCACCAAGTGCTACAGTCGCCATAGGGTCCCAGAGCATATTAACTCCAAAAGGAATATTAATCTCAGATTTTAACTGTCCGATAATATAGGCTGCGGCTGATGTGGATGCTGTATCTACTTCTAATTCGTATGGTCGATCATTTTCATTTCCAAACATAACGGCGTCAACTTGCGCATCTTGTAATGCATGAAGATCTAACCTTGCAGCTTCTATTAGGCCATTTAAGCCGGCTTCACTGTCATGCAGTGGAGATCCGGGTAGGGCACCGAGATGTACCATTGCGATAACTGGCTTTTTGGTTGCAAAAACTTCGTTGAACCGATTTTTCAATAGACAATCCTCCTATGAAGCATGTTAAGCTTTACGGATATAAACTGCCAATTAAATTTTACTCATTGCCAATTTAGTACCAAAGAAAAGGAAAAATGATGCTTAAAAGCCGTATTTTTAAAAAGGGATCCTCCGGCAGTTTTTCTTTGACTGAAATTGGTTTCGGTACAGCTCCACTTGGCAACCTTTACAAACCGATTTCGGACAATGAGGCTAATTCGGCTCTTGAAGCGGCATGGAACTCTGGAGTGAGGTATTACGACACTGCGCCACTTTATGGGCTCGGTTTAAGCGAAACCCGTCTAAATCGATTTCTCAGGACTAAACCGAGAGACGAATATGTCCTCTCAACTAAAGTGGGCCGACTTATGAAACCCTGTGGCGAAAGTGACCGTACTGGGCACGGCAAGTGGTTTGAAGTGCCTTCAAGGCAAGAAGTCTATGACTACAGTTACGATGGAGTTATGAGGTCCATAGAGTTTTCTTATGAGCGGCTTGGTATTAATAAAATAGATATCGCATATGTTCACGATTTATGCATTTTTACGCACGGCTCCAAGCAAGCTTCAGATGAAAGAATTCGGCAATTCTTTGATGATGGTGGCTACAAAGCGATGATTAGTCTCCGAGATCAAGGCGTTGTAAAAGCGATTGGAGGTGGAATAAATGAGTGGGAGGTTTGCGAGGATCTTGCAAAAAAAGGAGATTTCGACATCTTCTTACTTGCTGGCCGCTATACTTTGCTTGAGCAGGATGCGTTAGATACCTTTCTACCCTTGTGCCAAAAGCGTGGGATAAAAATAGTAACAGGTGGTCCTTACAATTCCGGAATACTAGCTACAGGTGCGATTGAGGGAGCATTTTACAACTATGACCCTGCACCAGAAAAGGTGCTGGCTAAAGTGAAATCAATTGAAGCAGTGTGTAAGGCGCATAATGTTTCGTTGAAAGCCGCTGCTTTACAATTTCCATTACTTCATCCAACGCATTTAAGTGTAATACCTGGGGCTCAGACAAAAAACGAGTTAAATGACAACATTAAAGTTTATTCTGAGACTATTCCGAGTTCACTTTGGTCAGATTTAAAGTCAGAGAACTTACTCAGATCTGATGCTCCTATTGATTAATTTTATAATAATTAAATTTTAAAGATTAGAACTGATAAAATCTGATATATTTTTTGGTGTAATTTCTTTTCTTTCATTTTCTGGTCTGGATATATGCAGAGCTGCTGCAGCTTGAGCGTATTTAAGCGCACTTTCAATCGGGTCACCCTGTAAATATCTTGCTGCTAATGCGCCTATAAACATATCGCCTGCACCGTGTGATGAAACTACATTAACGCTAAAGGCTGGAATTTTTTTTATATTTCCACAAGGTTCAATTATCTCTAAACCCTGCTGACCTAAAGTTTTAATTATTGTTAAATTATTTTCATTTTTTTCTTTATTGCTGAAATCGTAAAACTCAGCCTCAATTCGGTTCACAATACAAAGATCTATTAATGAAAGGAGATTATTTTCAATTCTTTTAGCCGGCGCGGCATTCAACCAAATTTTAGAACCAGCAGCTTTAGCACGCTTTGCGATTTCTAAGTTCACTTTATCGTTAATTTCGTTTTGTAGCAATAAGACCCCAGTATTTTCTGGTACTTCGATTGATTTTTCATCAATATGAAGATTTTCTCCTGATACGACGGCTGCGCTATACTCACCAGATTCTTCAACTATCGCTACACTCATTCCACTTGCGCCTTTTCCTGCCTGTAAAGCACTAAAGTCTACAGAAGAGTTTTGTAAATGAGCAGTCAATAGTTTAGCAAAGCTATCAGATCCCACACGTCCAGCTAAGAACGTAGATGCACCATTCTGGTCAGCAGCCAATGCTTGATTGCCACCTTTGCCACCAAAAACATACTCTACTGATTTTCCAATAATTGTTTCGTCTTTTTGTGGGATCCTTGGGCTCTTTACAATGACGTCTAAGTGAAGGGATCCAACAACAAATAAATTTTTCATTTTAATAGGCTACTTCGAATTATTTGCTGGGCTAAAATGGGATTTTGCGTAGTTCGAGCCTCTTTAACTGCATCTGATTTATGCAACTCTTTGGCAATTTTAATCAACTTTTTGGTGATTGCGATATTTTCTTTACTTTCTTCAATGGGATCTAATCCAGAATGATCAGGGAAAGTATCAAAGTAGATTGCTCCGTTGTAATTACAATCAAGGAGCTCAACTAGAAGTTCTAATGTCTGAATAGGGTGAACAGAGCCAACCATTAAACCATTATCCCATTTCCCGTAACCATCATTTAGATGGACGCCTAAAAGCTTTGATTTTCTGTTTATAAGGTTAGCAGCAAAAGCAGGCATTTCATCTGCATACAATACGTGGGCAAAGTCTAAAGTCACGCCAGTATTAGCTCTATTTATTTCAGCAAGCGCTAATAAAGTTGTCGCCACATCAGGCATTAAAGAGAAGGCTCTGGGCTCATTTGGTTTATACTCAATTGAAATATTGATATTTTGATTATGGTCAGCAAGCTCTTGCATGGCCGTAATTGTGTCATCCCACATTTTTGAAAAATCTGCTTGAAAAGAATAATCAAGACCATCTTGCCCCATCCAAAGGGTCATCGTTTCACAGTTTAATGCTGCCGCAAGATCAATTCCCTTTTTTGTCTCATCTATTGCTAATTGGCGAACTGCTTTCTCTGGGTTTGTAAAAGCCCCTAATTTAAATTTTGGCGATGTATAATATCGCATAGCCAGACCGTTAATCTTAATGTCGTTTTTACTTAAAAACTTTTTTAGTTTCTCAACTTCGAGATTAGAAAAGTGATCTGGAAAATTCAAATCTGCGCAAGTTAGACCTGCCTGCGTAGCACGCTTCAAAAGTGCCAAAGTCAAATTACCGGCTGCCTCAATCTCAGGTTGACCCAATCCTAATTTAAATGAATTGAGACGAGCTCCAAATTGAGTATTTTCCATCTAATCAACCTTGATGATCTAAGTTTTTTTCTGTTTTAAAAAATTATATCAAAAATTATTCACTCAGTGTAAAATTAATTTAAATGAATAATTCATAAAAATAGAAGTTTTTGATTAATGCTCTTTGACACACATCTTCATCTCATTTACCCAAATAAACTTGGTTACCCATGGTTAAGTGAGATCCCCGCATTAAATAAACCGTACCATTATGAAGAATATGAACTTACAGCCAACAGGTTGGGTATTGATGCATGCTTTCATATGGAAGTAGATGTCAGAGAAGAAGATATTAAAAATGAAACCACTATGTTGGAGAGTTTAAGCAGCCAGCCAGCCAGCAAGATAAAGGGAGTAATTTCAGCCTGCAGACCTGAGCAGCAAGGTTTCAATGATTTTTTAAATTGGGCCGCCCAGAAAACACTAATTAAAGGCTTTAGGAGAGTTCTTCACGTTGTTTCAGATGATGTCAGTCAAAGTTCTTTATTTAGGGAAAATATCAAACTTTTGAGCAATTATGGCTTTACATTTGACATATGTGCCCGAGCTGATCAGTTGCCTATCGTTGAAGAGTTAATAGATGCTTGCCCAAATGTTAAATTTATTTTGGATCATTGCGGTGTCCCCGACATAAAAAATAATATTTTTTCATCCTGGGCAACGGCAATGAAAAATATTTCGCAACGCCCTAACGTGACAGCTAAAATTTCTGGTGTCATAGCTTATGGCGACGCTGAGAGTTGGAAACTCACGGATATAAAGCCCTATTTTGATCATACTGTTGACGTTTTTGGAATTGATAGAATTGTCTGGGGAAGCGATAGCCCAGTATGTCAGTTAGGTGGGGGCTTACCAACTTGGGTTGGATTGACGCATAACTTAACTTCTGGGTGGTCCAAATCTGAAAGAAAAAGTTTTTATAGAGAAAATGCTTTTAAACTTTGGAATATGCGGGATAACTAAGTTTTATGGAGAATTTTTTTGGAGAGATAGAAGGCGCCGGCTTTGAAGTTTTAGAAGAAGAGTTTAACAGCTGTTTGACAGGACATGGCCGTGTGGAAAGACTTTGGACAGGAGCGCGTTGGGTTGAAGGGCCTGTTTGGTTTCCAGCTGGAAGGTTTCTTTTATTTTCTGATATCCCAAATAATAGAATGCTTAGATGGGATGAAACAAATGGTAGCGTATCAGAATTTCGAAATCCCTCCAACTTTTCAAACGGAAATACTAGAGACCTTCAGGGACGTTTGATAACATGCCAGCATTTATCAAGGTCTGTAACGCGAACTGAGCATTCTGGTGAAGTTACAAGATTAGCAAGCCACTTTGACGGTAAAAGATTGAATTCACCTAATGATATAGTCGTAAAAAGTGATGGTTCCATTTGGTTTACTGATCCTGACTACGGCATAATGAGTGATTATGAAGGGTGTAAGTCACCAAGTGAGCAGTCCTCCTGTAATGTATTTAAAATTGATCAGAAAACAGGAAATGTAAGTTTAATTACTGATCGGCTGCTTAAACCCAATGGACTTTGTTTTAATAAGAGTGAAAGCAAACTCTATATTTCAGATACGGGAGGCTCTCATGTTAAAGGTGGTCCAAGGAATATTTACAGTTTTGATCTTAGAGGAGAGAAAGTAACTTCAGAAGATCCAAAATTGTTTGCCGAATGCTCAAATGGTTTATTCGATGGGTTCAGAATTGATAGCGAAGATAGAATTTGGACTTCGGCTGCAGATGGTGTCCATTGTTATAACTCGCTTGGTGTTTTGATAGGCAAAATCAAAATTCCTGAAATTGTTTCCAATGTTTGTTTTGGTGGAGAGCGATTAAATCGACTGTTTATTACGGGAACCACATCTCTTTACTCAGCCTATCTGGCAGTAAATGGGATCCGTTAATAAAAGCCCTGTAAAAGATTTGATTTCCCAACTGAGTATTATGAGGCTTTTCTAGTGGCAGGATTTTCCCAGAGCTTTGAGCCGCCAATAATTATAAGGAAGTGGGGTAATAAAACCCGCAAATAGCATAAAAGGAAGGACCCATAATTTTATAACAGCTCCGCCTGTTAACAGTACATCGGTTATGTTCATGGCCAATTCCATTGAAACCATTGAAATTAAAGACATGCCGATCGCAGTTTTAAAAGCCTGCCGAAGCTCCATTTGCTTACTTAAAATGAAAGTTTCTAATATAATTGACGTTATAATGCCATTTATAATTGCCAGTGTCATAATAAGCCATACGGGCCAATCTATTCCCATTAACTGAAAATATAGTATGGTTCCAATATCACCAATAGCGCACCCTAGCAGGCACCATCCAGTATTTTTGGATGAACGAACCCATGTGTGTTTGCACCGCCAATTAATATTTAATTCATTCACCAAATACGTCATGTTGACCTCATTTTATTAACGTATAAACTCTCCAGTAAGTGGAGTGTAAAGGATATATTGTGAATATAGGTAAAGCTGCAAAACTATCAAATTTAACAGTAAAAACGGTTCGATATTATGCCGATATTGGTCTCGTAAAGCCTTTAAAAAATTGTAGTACAGGGTATAGAGATTTTTCTGATGATGATTTGGCACAACTACAATTTGTTGCAAAAGCTCGGAAATTTAATTTCAGCATTCAAGAATGTGGAGAGCTGCTTTCTTTATACTCAGATAAAAATAGGTCCAGTAAGGAAGTAAAGGCTCTTACTTTGGAGAAGATTTCAGAAATAGACGCTAAACTTATCGAGCTTAAAGATCTTAGACGCCAACTTAGCTTTTTAGCGAATAATTGTCAGGGAAATGATCGACCTGAATGCCCAATTTTAGACGAATTATCAAATGCTTAAGAGTATTTAATAATGAAATTAAATTTTTTGTGAGCTTAAAATTTTAGTAATTTGTTCTAGACTGAGAACGCACTTAGAAGCCCCTATTTCTAGAGCAGCTTTGGGCATACCGTAAACTTCTGAAGTTTCTTCATTCTGCGTTACTGTAAAAGCTCCAGAATTTTTTAATGAATTTAATCCCTCTGCTCCATCCGATCCCATACCAGTGAGTAAAATGGCTAAAAGGTTTGATTTTTTTATTCTAGCCGCCGAATTAAAAAGCACATCCACACTTGGACAGTGGCCTTTTACCTTCTCGTCAGTTCCTTTATTCAAAAAATAATCTGATCCAGTTTTGCTTATCTCCATATGGTTTAACCCATCTGCAATGTAGATAGAATTTGGAACAACCTTCTCATGATCAATAAATCTTTTTATTTTAAGTGTTGTAATTCTCGTTAGCCGCTCACAGAAACGAACCAAAAATTCAGGTTGCATATGTAGAACTACTAATATGGGCGGCATATCAGGCTTTAGTTTGCCAATGATTTGCTTAAGCGCCTCAGGCCCACCAGTTGAAGCTCCTAATAAAATTAAATCATATGAATTAGAAGTCTCAAGTTCCGCTAAGTCCATAAAGCTTTGGGAACTAACTGGGCTTAGGAGATTAATAAGATCTGAAAACTGATTTATAAAAAATTCTTTACTATTAATTCTTTCTACTTTTTTAAAAATTATACGATCTTTTTGTTTTTTAATATGATGTTTAAGCTGTTCCAAACTATTCTCGGAATAGAAAATTATTATTTTTTTTATCCCAATATTTTTACAGAAATCTTTAAGATCATTAAAACTCTCGAAGTTTTTTGAAGTATCTATTAGGCAAAAAATCTATTTTAAAATTTTCCAGCCTTTTACTATTAATTGATGATGCCACTTTGAAATTACCAAGCCATTTTTCAGTTAAAAATTCATTAGCGTAACTGCGAGTAACGGCTTCATTGGAAATAAATGCTATGGAATAATCTGACATGGCCCAAACTTACTTTAAATTCTTTTCCTGTAGATCCCATTACCTAATTGTTCAAAATCTTGGTTTTTGGAACTTAATACTTCCGCATCGCCTAAAAATATGAACCCACCTTTGGCAAGTGATTGGAATATTTTATTTTCAGCGGCCAATCTACTATCTTTATTTAAATAGATTAGAACATTACGACAAAATATGATGTGAAATTTATTTTTGAACGGAAACGTTTTTGAATTCAAATTGAGTTGCTGGAAATTGGCCTCTTTTCTTACTTTTTCTTTAAACCGCAGTTTTGCTCCATTTTTCTGTTCCGTGTATTTTAAAATTCTTTGGCGAATAAGTTTATCAATCCTTTTCGTCTCATAAAATCCTTTTGAGGCAATCTCCAATGACTTTCTTGAAATATCGGTAGCCATAATACCGCAAGTGATTTTCCAATAGTGATCACCAAAATATTCCATTAGTGAAACAAGGATTGAATAAGCTTCTTCGCCGGTAGAACATCCGGCACTCCAAATTCTCAAATCGATGTTGTTTTTATCGTCCATATTAGCAAGGCATTCTGGGATCACTTCGTCTTTTAAGGCTTCAAATTGGCGATTATTTCTAAAGAAATTTGTGTGAGGAATTAAGAAAATTTCGAGTAAATCAAGTATTTTATCATCTTGCAAATCATATCTATATTTACTCAAGAAATATCCTAAGTCCATGATTTTATGTATTTTTTTGAACTTATTTAGCTCTGAAATAGCAATCGGTTTAAGATTTTCTGAAAGATCAAGACCAAAGAATTTATTTGTGAATTCTATTAAGGAACGTGTTTCGTGTTCATTTAACATTTATTTGGATTCTAAGATCCAGGTTCCATCCCAATTTTCAGGAGGAGATTTTTCTAACATTTCACATCGGGAGATATAAACGTCTGAAGGAGTTGATGGATATCCTCGATCAATTTCTAAAGGTTTTGATTTTTGAAAATGTTTCAACCCTGCGCTAAATTTTCCCTTGGTATAAGCTTCAAAGCCCTTTTCAAAATGCTTTATTAGGTCATTTTCCTTCTGTGAAGTATTTTCCACTTCATTAATAATCTCATAAACCGCAACGGGTGTATCCTTTCCATAAACCTTTATGCGGTCAATAATTCTTATACTAAATTGGTCCTTTGCATCTTTAGCAACGCTATCACTCACTAAATTATCTATAAAGTATTGTGAACATGCAGTTTCTAATCTTGCAGCAATATTGACCGCGTCGCCTATCATCGTGAGATCAACTCGTGCTTTTGCTGCACCGATATCGCACAGAATGACATCTCCCGAGTTGAGACCCATTCTTACCTTTAAAGGATCTTCTTTCATAATTGGGTCGCTGTCATTTAATTCTTTGATGGCCTTTTGTATCTCTAATATCGACAGCAAACATTTGTCATAATTTTGTTTGTCGCCTTCATCAAACCAAAAGGACATGCAGGCATCTCCCATAAATTTGTCAATGTCACCATCATTTTTCGTAATAATTTCAGTTATACTTTCAAACATATTGTTAATTTGTGAGACGATTTCTTCAGGGGCATATCTTTCACACCTTCCTGTGAATTGAGCAATATCTATAAAGAAGACAATAGCTTGCCTTTTTTCAGCGCGCGACGGAAGAGATAATTCACTTAATACAGATTTCTCCAGTGCAGATTGAAATGAAGCTTTTGAAACATATCGTTGGAATTGGTCGCGTTCTCGCTCGGTCCTTATTTCAGCTAAAGTCCGCTCTACCACTGCCGCTAGAGCTTCCGCAGTTGGAGGCGTCGCGACCGTATCTTTCGCTCCAGCATTTAAAGCCATCCTTCTATCGCCTTCGTTATCCTGATCAACAAGACCGATGAAAGCTAAATCTGAATTTGTTTGTTCTGACTTACAAATTTTATCGACATCAATGATTGACCCATCTTTTAGGGAAGTAGAGGAGATAATTAGATCGCTAGAAAACTTTTTAAGAAGCCTTTGCGCGTCATTTATGCCAGAACAGGTTCTTGTAGAAAAACCTTGTTTATTTAAATAGTTCGCGATGTTTTCTGCCTGATACTGGTCCTCATCAATAATAAGGATCTTTTCTCTCAGAACAGATTGAAGTGCGAATGAGCGGTTTATTCTTTCAAGCAAGTCGTCAAAGATAACTGGCTTAGGCATATACTCATCGACACCAGCAGCGAACCCTTTTTTCTGATCCTCAGCAGACTTAAGGGTGCTAGACATAATGATATAGCAGTCCTGGGTAACCTTGTTATTTCGGATCTCAGTACAGGCTTCAAATCCATTCATAATTGGCATTTCTATGTCGCAAATTACTAAGTCAGGTTTAGTTGATAAAGCTGTCTCGACACCCTCTTGTCCATCAAAAGCTTGTTCAACAATAAACCCTTTTTCTTTTAACGGCCCAACAAGATTTTTATGTACCAATTTAGAGTCATCAATTAGGAGAATTCTTTTTCTATGATCATTAAGCCGGGTGGCTTCTTCGATAATTAATTCTAGTGAACAGGGAGCTTGGATAAAAGATGAGAAGCCCTTTAGAGCATCTGACTTTATAAGATAATCGAAGGATAGAAAAATTACTTTTAGTTCTTTAAAAAAAATACCTTTTAATTTTTTTCCTATATCAAAAAAGATATTTTCATTTATGTCCGATTGTAAAACGAGAGTGGCATCTGGGTTCTCAGCCACTGCTCTTGGTATGTTTTCAATTTCGAGGAATTTAATTCGCTTGTCTGTTTCATCACTCGTTGATTTGAGGTATTTATTGAAATCTTTATTTTCTATACAGAAAATTAATTTGGAATTGAGTGGATTGGTAGTATTCATTCTTCCTTCTCACTCTGCAAATCTTCTTTGATAATTGATAGTTTAATATCCAGTTCAGTAAGCAAAGAGTCCAAGTCTACTGGTTTTTCATAAAAGTTAGAAACATCTAAATCCTCTAAGCGAGTCAGTATAGTGTCTTTGTTAACGTGTCCTCCAGATATGACAAAAATAGGTGTGTTCTTGTAAGATGAACTCTTTCTTAAATTTTCGATAAGTTCGTATCCATCCATTAAAGGCATCTGAATATCAACAAAAAATGCACTAAAATTTGCTTTATCAGCGGCTTTAAGAGCTTCGAAACCGTCCCCGGCTTCTTCGGTGTTATAGCCTTGAATTTGTAAAAATTCACATATCCTTTTCCTCTGCATTTTAGAGTCATCAACAACTAAAATTTTTCGCAAGGACCTTTTATGCTCATTAGTATTTATTTCCTTAAATTCTTGAGTAAGACTATTCTTTTCTTTTTCTGGGTTATATTGAGTCAGTTCTAAAACGTTCAGGATCAAAACCAGTTTACTATTTGATAGAATAGTACAGCCGATCACAAAAGGAGCTGTTTCAATTAAGTTACCAATTTGCTTTAATAATACATTTTGTTGTCCTTGTACCTCATCCACGATAACGCCAATTTTATTTTCACCATCATTAAGAATAAGAAGAAATTTATTTTCTTCAAATTTTGGGTTCTTAGGATAGCCAAGAAAATCGGATAAAAGGCGCGTTGGAACTAATTCGCCTCTGAAATTAAAAACTAATGTATCATTAATATTTTGAATATCAGTTTTCAGGTTTACATTAATTATTTCTTCAACATTTAAAATTGGAAAAGCAAACTCATATTTATTTTCAGAAACAAGTAGAATACCAACTACTGCTAAAGTTAGTGGTAAACGTAATGTGATTTTAGTGCCATGATCCACTTTACTTTCTACTCTAATAGAGCCTTGCATTTGATTAATTGATGTTTTCACAACATCCATACCAACGCCTCTTCCAGACAATTCTGTAACTTGCTCAGCTGACGAAAATCCCGGTTCAAAAATTAGATCAAATATTTCCTTTTCGCTTAACTCAGAAGCTTGTTCTTTGCTGAGTAGGTTTTTTTCCACTGCTTTTGCGGTTATTATCTTGCTATCTATACCCCTCCCATCATCTTCAATTTCAATAATTGCATTCGAACCTAGGTAATAGGCACTTAAATTTATTTGCCCAATTTCATTTTTACTAATTGCTACTCTTTGTTGGTCTGTTTCAATTCCATGATCAATTGAATTTCTTATCAAATGCAGGAGCGGGTCAGCCAATTGATTGATTAAAATTTTATCAAGCTCTGTTTCGCCACCCTGAATTTTCAATTCAACTTTTTTCCCAATTTGCCTTGCAATATCTCTAACTTGCGCTGGAAATCTATTGAAAAGATTAGAAATGGGCAGCATCCTGAAATTCATTGCACCGCTTTGTAGCCGCGAACTTAAAACTTCTAAATCCTCAATGTTTTTCTGCAAATTGGCATTATGGATAGCAATTTTTTCTAAACCCATATTAATGTCTGTTTGATATTTTGGTATGAAAGACAGATTAATATTTTCATTATCAATTTCAGAAAGCTCTGTTGTAAACTCTTTGTTTAATGCCCCAATATCTTGATTAACTTGCTCGATGGCATCCGAAAGAAGCTTTTGATCATTATCAAGCCTGATCCTACTTATATAAACCTCTGAAGATGTGTTCAGCACTGTGTCAAGTTTATCGGCTGAAACTTTTATAGATTCTTCCCTTACAATATTAACGGTTGGGTTAGTTTTATTATCAGAAGGCTTTGCATCACTAGATTTTGTTGCCGTTTCATCGGGCGTGGATTTTTCGATATTCTGTATATTTTGTTTATCTATTTCTACAGTGTCATCATTCGATGTTAGTGCTAATATTAGATCATTTATCTTTGTTTTAACCGGCCCTCTATGTGCGACTTCGTCTGTGATAATTCCAATTCTTTTAATGCACTCTAACGAAATATCGATTAATCGAGCATCAAGTATTAACTTATCGGAACGAACATTATCCAAGACAGTTTCCAACTCATGAGAAAGCGTTTCAATTTTTTTTATTTCGATTAACCTAGAGCCTCCCTTCACTGTGTGAACTGCTCGGAAAAGTTCGTTTATCAATTCTTTCGAAGTAGGATTATTTTCTAATTCAATCAACAGGTTTTCGCTCGCCTGAAGGCTTTCCCAAGCTTCTTCGCAAAAGTCACTTATTAACCCAACCTTATCATTTGGAATATCTAAAATTTCATCTTGCTCTTCTTCAAGTTCTTCTAATTTTTTTGATGTCGATTTGGCGCTGACTTGGGGGGAGGGTGCCGGTTTTTCTGCTTCAACGGTTTTTTCTTGAATTGCTTTGCTATTAGATAACCTGGCCTCTCTTTTCTCGGCGGTTTCTTTTAATATTTCTGAAATTGGATCTTTTAGATAAATAGCGCATTCAGACACTACATCCGTAATGTCTAAACTGGTAGACTTATCTTTCCTTAGGTCTTTAATTACTTGAGCTAATTTTTCAATTAAAAGACCTAAAAGGTATGACATGGAATAATTTGAATATGTTTGAAAATATCTTGCACTATCTGCAATCAACTCAGCCAACATACCTAAATGAGACGTTTTTTGGCTTCCCATTATTTGACCAAAACCTCTTATGAAGTGGCAATCAGTGTAAGTTAGGTCAAATATTTCCTGTAGGTCGTGATTTCCGGCTTCTATTTTTTCTATATAGGATCTTAGGGTTGATATCTTATTATCTATGGCCGAAAGTATTTGGCTTTCCTCAGCTGAACCGGGAAGCTTTTCATTTTTGTTATCTATATCCCAAGTTTCAAGGGCATTGCTGAGGTCTTGCAGCATTATTAAGATAAACCTTTTCTTCCCATATTAATATCTACCGAAGTCTTGTTTAC
>CACAPQ010000039.1 GCA_902534325.1 Paracoccaceae bacterium
AAAGCGATGGTATGGCTGCGCGAACGTGCAGACTTTCCAGGGTTCAACGAAATATATGGTGAATATTTTCCAGTTGAGCCCCCAACACGTTCGGCCGTTGTGAGTGACCTATTAGTGGACGCAAGAGTTGAAGTTGAAGTGGTGGCGTATCGTCCATTGGGAGGTAGTGCGTGACGACACTCGCACCAGATGGCACGAATTTTACTTTTAGCGGTCCTAACATGGCGCCAGTTGTCGTGCTAATTCACGGGCTCGGATTAAACAAAGACTGCTGGCAGTGGATGATACCTGATCTCAAAGATTTTTATTGCGTTCTAAGTTACGATTTATATGGCCACGGTGGATCTAGTGATCCAGCCACTGAACCCAATCTGTCACTTTTTTCAAAACAACTGAAAGATCTCCTGGATTACTGTGAAATTCAAAAAGCTGTAATCATTGGTTTTTCTCTCGGAGGTATGGTCGCTCGCCGCTTTGCCCAAGATTCTCCAGAGAAGTCACAGGGAATGGTAATTCTGCATTCGCCACATAAACGCAGCAACGCTGCACAAGCAGCAATTCTCAAACGTGTCGATCAAGCTCGCATTATGGGACCTCAATCAACAGTTGAAGCAGCTCTGGAGCGTTGGTTTACAGATCCATTTCGTAAAGCCAACCCAAACTTGATGAATAAAATCAGACAGTGGGTGATGGCTAACCGCAAAGAAGTCTATCACACTATCTATCAAGTTTTGGCAACTGGTATTGATGAAATTGTGAAACCAAACCCTGCTTTAATTTGTCCAAGTCTGGTCATTACAGGTGATCAAGATTTTGGCAATGGCCCAGAAATGGCCTTTGCAATTTCTGCTGAGATACCGGGCGCCAAAACTCTAGTATTGCCCGGTCTGCGACACATGGCCTTGGCAGAGTCTCCCAAAGTAGTAAATAAACCAGTAAGGGACTTTCTGGATAGTTTAGATTTATTCAAATAAGCTTAGAAAGCCTAAATTGGGAGAGTATTGAATTAGAAGGTAAATTCAGATAAATATTTTAGCCGACAGAGCTGTGAAGCCTTAATGAATGAGGTCGGCACTGGCTTTAAAAGTAGACTTTTATATATTATTAAATTGGAGAACAGCTGTGCTTCCTGAATTGCGAAAAGTTGTAACTTTTGATGAGGATATTTACGTTGAGGGCGGGCGTGCATCCAATCCTCCACTGCGTATGATTGGCGTAGCTGCTATTGTAAAAAATCCTTGGTTTGACCGGGGGTTTGTTGAAGATCTATCACCTGAGATCAAGCGAATGGCGCCTTATTTGGGAAAATTGATAACAGACAAGCTGATTTCATTAGCAGGTTCTGGTGATGCCATAGAGGCTTATGGAAAAGCCTGCATAGCGGGTACTAGTTGCGAGGTTGAACATGCGTCTGCTTTGATACACACTCTACAATTTGGTAATTTCTACAGAGAGGCTGTCGGAGCGAAAAGTTACTTGGGTTTTACAAACACGCGCGGTCCAGCAAATACTCAAATTCAAATTCCTTTAATGGATAAACATGACACTGGACGCCGTTCTCATTATCTTACAGTTCAGTTTTCGGTTTATGACGCCCCAGCAGTCGATGAATTGGTTGTAGCACTGGGTGCTGCAACTCGTGGTCGTCCGCATCACCGTATTGGAGATCGATATTCGGACCTAGCAGCTATGGGGCGCGACGTAGAAAATCCCGCGGGCGTGAAAGATTAACCTAAATTTTTTCTGTAACATTTTCGGCAATCATGGAGATCATTTCAAACATAATTGAAGTTGCCGTCAGTGCCGTGATCTGGTTTGGGGCGTCTTTGGTTGGCATCATGCAAACGACGTCACCACCAACAATATTCATTCCTCTGACTGCGTGAAGCAAACCCACAGCCTCGTCAATATCGAAGCCCTTTTCACCAGCTTCTATATTGGCCACACCCGGCGCTATAGTGGGATCCAGGCAATCGAGATCGAAGGTTATATAGATTGGTCGCCCTGCAAGAACAGTCTTTATTTGATCCACCACTTCCGCTAAGCCTCGCTTACGGAACTCTTTCATTGTGACAACATTATAGCCATACTGATAGGACGGCTCGAGCCAATCCAAAGTCCGGGCATGGCCTCGCAACCCGATTTGCATAGAATGCTCAGGGTCAACTTTGCCTTGATCGACAAGATATGCACCCCAATGGGCGGCTGATTTTTTTGCACCTAGGAAGTGGTCTACTTTAGTAAATACATCGGTGTGGGCATCCAAGTGCAAAAAGCAAACTGGGGCGCCTTTGGTAACTTTACCACATCCAAGGGCCTGCACAATTCCACCAGTAATAGAATGGTCGCCACCAACAGAAACGGGCCTTGCTCCAGCTTCGTCTATATCTGTAAAAAATCGTGTAATTTGCTCGATGCAATCCTCATTATTGTTAGCACGAGGAAAAGGGACATCGCCCACATCTACAATTTTAGCAGCTTCCCAGGGATTAAGTTGGAAATCGCCATGCATTCGTCTACCCACAGATGAAACATTACGCAGAGCCCTCGGCCCTAGATGCTGGTCGCGCTCTGTGGTTCCATTACCCGTAGAATGGGGTACACCTACCAAAGCTATGTCTTGGTTCGTCGCTTCTTGATGGGGACATCTAAACATTGTTGGAATACCCCACCAATATAAATTTTCCATCATTGAATTTAAGTGTGCGTCTGCCATCAACTAATCCTTCATCGTGTTGCAACAAGATTTCGATCACGCGAGGCCGTTTATAACGCACCCTTAATCAGCCTGTAAAGCTCTGAAGATTGACAACAAGTAAAGACATAAATCTGACGGCGTTGATCTCTGTAAAGTGCTAACTAAACCAAACTATTTTCTAATTTAGTTTGTGCTTATAATAAGATCATAATTTAAGATAATCTTTACACTACCCAACACTAAAGATATTCCCTTAAAGATACCCAAAACATAGAAAAATTAGATTCGTATAAACCACTAATTTTACTTACGTTTCATCGTTCCTGTATAAACTGCTGCTAATGAAGCCCCGACAACGACAACAGAAACAACCAAACCGACGGCAAGTAGCACTGTTAAAAGAAATTTTATTTATGTATTTGTAAAAACCGGACAATCAGTGTTAAACTTTTAGATAAGCGTTAGGCTTGATAATAAAGGGAGTTATTATGAAACTAAAAAATCTTACAGGAATTTCGATTGCGTCTGCTATGACGATTTTGGGTTCGTCTGCTTTCGCCGCCGACTGTGGTGATATCACTATGGCAGATATGAACTGGCCGTCAGCAACGCTTATGGCTAATGTGGATAAAATTATACTTGAAGCTGGGTATGGTTGCTCAGTGGAAATGGTGGTTGGAGCTACAACAACAACATTCGCATCTATGAATGAAAAAGGCCAACCTGATGTTGCTGGTGAGCTTTGGATAAATGCTGTTCGCGAGCCTTTGATGGCTGCGATGGACGAAGGTCGCTTGCACTCGGCTTTGAATGGACCAATCACTGAGTTGGGCGAGGGCTGGTGGATACCGCCATATACTGCTGCAAATAATCCAGATTTGAAGACGGTTCTTGATATCCTCGAGCGCCCCGATCTTTTTCCACACAAAGAAGATCCATCAAAAGGCGCCTTTGTTGGATGTCCTGCAGGCTGGGGTTGCCAATTGTCAAACATCAACTTGTTCCGCGCCTTTGAAATGGAGAAAAAAGGCTGGGTATTGATTGATCCGGGTTCACAAGCTGGACTTGACGGTTCGATTATCAAAGCCAATGAACGAGAGGAAAACTGGTTTGGCTATTATTGGGCACCAACGTCGATGATAGGTAAATACGACCTGAAACTAGTTCCATTTGGTGTTCCATTTGCTGGTGCAGAAAACTGGGACGGATGTATTGCGAAAGCCGAGCAGGATTGTGCAGATCCAAAGCCTTCCGCTTGGACTGAGTCCGAAGTACACACTGTTGTAACAACCAACTTTAAAGATAAAGCTGGTCCCGCAATGGATTACTTTGCAAAGCGGATTTTCCCAGGTTCAGTAATGGGCTCGATGCTGGTCTTCATGGAAGAAGAGCAAGCTGACGGCGTCGATGCTGCGGCTGAATTCATGTCTCGTCATGAAGATCTGTGGATGAGTTGGCTTCCTGCTGATGTTGCAGCTAAAGTAAAAGCATCACTTTAAATTAAATAAATTTAGAAAGCCTGTTGGCCTTAGAGCTAGCAGGCTTTTTTACTAGGCATAATGGGGTTGCGTTATGAGTTTTTTTACTAAGTTTCCTGCAATGGAACGCGGAGATTTAAGAGACTTGAAAAAAGGGATAGATTCTTCCTTTAAAGATTTTTCAAGGTATTGGGGGGAAAGTATCGAAACTTTTTTTGACCCACTTTTCTATTTTTTGGTTAATTTCGAAAAACTACTTTTGGCAACGCCTTGGCCGATCATTATACTGATCGTGGCAGCGTTAAGTTATATCGGTTCCCGTAGCTGGAAATTATCTCTGGGGGCTGCAGTTTCATTTTTGCTAATCGGTTATCTAGGCATGTGGGAAAATACCATGTCAACAGTTGCCCTGATCTCCGTCGCAACAATAATCTGCATTGCGGTTGGTATTCCAATCGGTATTGCGATGTCTAAATCTGATAGACTGCAGGCAATGATCACACCCGTGTTAGACATAATGCAGACTATTCCCATTTTCGTGTACCTATTGCCAGTTGTAATGTTGCTTGGCATTGGGAAAGTGCCTGGTCTTATCGCTGTCTGTGTGTATGCAATGCCTCCAATAGTGCGTCTGACCAATCTGGGCCTACGTCTGGTAGATAAAGAGATCCTTGAGGCGGCAGACGCATTTGGATCAAATTATCGACAGCGGCTCTTTAGTGTTCAACTTCCGTTAGCGTTACCTAATATTTTCGCCGGGGTAAACCAGACGATTATGATGGCTCTAGCTATGGTGGTTATTGCCTCAATGATTGGTGTGAAAGGTCTTGGAGTTCCAGTGCTTCAATCCATTCAAAATCAATATTTGGCTCTTGGCTTGATGAATGGTCTCGCAATCGTTGCTCTTGCGATTATTTTTGATCGGGTTTCTCAGCAGTATGGCAAACGCTTACAGCGTCACCGGGAAGGCGGACACGATGTCTGATTATAAAATCGAGATAAAAAATCTCTATAAAATCTTCGGACCAAACGATAAAAGTATGGTTGATCTGGTGGCCAATGGAATGAGCAAACAGGAGCTTTTGGACCAGCACAAACATGTTTTAGGTCTTAGAGATGTCAATATTGGCATTTCCGCAAACTCAATCAACGTCATAATGGGACTTTCTGGGTCTGGAAAATCAACTTTGATCCGCCACATTAACAGACTTATCGAGCCAACTGTTGGCGAAATTATTGTTGATGGTGATGACGTACTCGCGATGAACCCAGAAAGAATCCGAGATTTTCGACGTTTTGGAGCGTCAATGGTCTTTCAAAAATTCGGTTTGATGCCACATCGTACAGTTTTGGAAAATTGTATGTACGGTCTCAACATTCAGGGTGTTGAAACAGGTGATGCGGAAAAGCGAGCTAAGCATTGGCTAAATCGCGTAGGCTTGTCCGGTTTTGAGGATCGGTTTCCCGCACAGCTTTCAGGCGGGATGCAGCAGCGTGTTGGCCTGGCGCGAGCGCTTGCGACAGATGCTGATATTTTGCTTATGGATGAGGCTTTTTCTGCCCTTGATCCACTAATCCGAGCCGATATGCAGGGTATTTTGCTGGATTTGCAGAGTGAATTGCATAAGACGATTGTGTTTATCACCCATGATTTGGACGAAGCTCTACGGATAGGAGATGACATTGCAATCTTGCGCGACGGAGAATTGATCCAGAAAGGAAACCCTCAAAGCATTGTTTTAAAACCAGCGGACGATTACGTTGCTGATTTTACAAAAGATGTGAACAGGGCGCGAGTTTTGACCCTTAACACTCTATCTCATGGGTCCGGTAAGAAAAAAGGTTTGCCCTTAAATAGTGACCTTTCTATTGAGGAAGCTATGCAAGAGATGATCGTGTCAGATCATAACTTGGTTACAGTTATGAAAGAAGGTAAGTCTATTGGGCAAGTCTCTCTCAACGATATGGTTGCAGCAATTGCTAAACCCAAAACAACAGAAAGCGGAGAAGCTAACGCTTATCGTTAGACCTGTCAAAAAGGTGATGTATTTATTGTTTCTTTTTTAGAAAGCTTAGAAATCAAGTAAAAATTTTTAAAAACAATGTCGTAAAAGACTAACTTTTCTTTGGCATGCCTTTCTGCGGATTATAAAGTGAGTTATAATATGATCGATGTACTTGAGATTACCAAAACACCAACCTCTATTAAAGCGTCACATGCCAGGGTAATGTCGTTCTTAGTGGACGAGTTGAGAACTTAATGGAGGGCTTTGGAGTTCACACCAGTATGTGGTCAATGTCATGGGATCGCTCGGGCGCGGAGCTAGCAATAGCAAAGGCGGCCTCTTACAATGTTGATTTTGTAGAGATTGCGTTGCTTAATGCAGCAGGAGTTGATGTCCATCACAGCCGGAAACTACTTGAAGAAAATAATATGCGCTCCGTCTGCTCTCTCGGATTACCAGACGATTTCAGAGCCTCTGTCTATCCTGAAAGAGCCATAGATTATTTGAGGGTCGCAATCGATAAGTCTGCGGAGATTGGAGCTGAGGCGCTAACTGGGGTCATTTATGGTTCCATAGGCGAGCGTTCTGGGAGGCCGCCGACTGAGGCAGAATATGATAATATCACCGAGGCTTTGCTTGCCGCAGGAAAGCACGCAAAAAAGCGTGGGATTTCAATTGGTATCGAGGCGATCAACCGTTATGAGAGCCATCTGATTAACACCGCAGCCCAATCAGTCGAAATGGTTGAGCGCATTGGGTTGGAGAATGTCTTCGTACACCTCGACACTTATCATATGAATATTGAAGAGAAAGGGGTTGGTGCGGGCATTAGGGCTGCGCGTAATCATCTTCGCTACATTCATCTGTCTGAATCCGATCGAGGGACCCCAGGATGTGGAACTTGCGATTGGAACGAGATATTCGCGACACTTGCTGCGATCGAGTTCAGAGGTGGACTGGCAATGGAAAGTTTTATCAATATGCCGCCAGAGCTTTCATATGGGCTATCGATCTGGCGCCCAGTCGCGACAGGTGAAGACGCCGTTATGAATGAGGGGCTTCCTTTCTTAAGAAATATGGCTAGACAGTATGGTTTGATTACTGGATAGGTAATTCCAAATAAAATATTCAACAGGCGCAATCATTTACGCCTACGCCATTATCAAGTTGTGGCAAGTGAATTCGCAATAAATCTTCCGATTAAATGCTAAAATTAGCTCATGAAAAAGCCATGAATTCCTGTCTGAGGTGAGCTACCTAACATCCGCAGCGAAGAGGCGCAAACTAACTAGTTCAAAAAGATTATATTTTTCGTGATTACCCGTGTTTAGAATTTTCCTTTGCTTCTGCAATAGAGAAGCCGGAGTAATTGACACTTTTCAACTCAGTATATTCGTGTAAGCCACCGATCCCAAGTTCTCGGCCAACCCCTGAGCAACCGAAACCACCACGCGAAACAGCAGGATGCTCTGCTAAAAGTCCTTCACCTGTAGAGGTGGCAAAAACAGCTCCTGCACGTATGCGGTTGGCAACTCTCATTGCCTTTGCAGGGTCAGAAGACATAACAGTCGAGGCTAAACCAAAAGCTGTCGAATTTGCTTCTGTTATGGCCTCTGCTTCACTAGAAAAAGAGCGTACTGAAAGCACTGGTCCAAAAATTTCCTTTTGCCAAGCATCTGAGTTGCGTGGCACATTAGTCAAAATAGTTGGTTGGATAAAATAGCCGCCGGATTTTTTTACATCCGCGAGATCAGGAACTCCACCACCAGTGTAGATTTCGATACCTGCAGCTTCGACCTCATTAAGGAAACCCAAGATTTTTTCGTGTTGAGAAGCAGAAACCACTGGTTGGATCACATCTGTCACTCCGGTTTCCCATGCCCTGTCACCGCGTTCCCTTTCCGTAATGGGGTCCCTACAGTAAGGTATCTTCTCCAACACATTTTTCAGTTTTTTCAACAAATCGTCTTTTATTCCTTCCTGTACTATTAGCCGTGTATGTGCAGTGCAAATTTGGCCGCCATTAGTTAGGCATCCCTTTATAGTGGCTTCAACCGCTCGCTCGATGTCCGTATCTTCAAATATCACCATGGCCGACTTACCACCCAGTTCTAATGCTACCTGCGAAAGTTTAGGGGCAGAAGCTTCCATAATCTTGCTGCCCGTCAGTGACGAACCCGTGAAAGAAACCATTGAAACTGAGGGCGAGGCGACAAGAGCGGCACCAGTTTCACGATCGCCAGTTACAACGCTAAACACGCCTTCAGGAATACCTACATCCTGTGCCAACTTGCCTAAGAACATGCAGGAAAGACCTGCTATTTCTGAGGGTTTCAGGATGGCGCAATTTCCGGCTACCAACGCTGGAGCTACCTTTCGAAAAGCAACATTTAGTGGGTAATTCCATGCTGAAATTAAACCAACTATACCAATCGGGTCCCGTCGGTAAACAACATCCCATTCAGCGGGGGGGGAGTCCACCCATACCTCCACCAGAGTTAACCGGTTTATCCTGCTCTGCGTCCAGAACGGCACCGAGCGACGCCCAGTATTTACCTTCGTTAGCAGCGCCACCAAGTACCATTGCGGCTTGACGAAAGGGCTTGCCAACATCTGCAGCTTCAATTGCAGCTAAAAACTCGATGTTTCCCTCAATACCTTGCGCCATGCGAGAAATTAAGTCACCGCGCGCTGCAGCTGGCATATTTGCCCAAGCACCATCTAGCCACGCAGCTTCGGCTGCGCGGATGGCCGACCCTATATCATTGGCATTACCTTTTGGCAATTTGTGAAAAACTTCACCTGTCGCAGGATAACAGGTTGGCATCTTTTGACCATCGATAGGGTCAACAAACTGACCCCCGATAAATAACTTATTGAAGCACTCTGCCTTTAGGTGTTCCTGAACTTCGTCTAGTGAGTTTATTTTAGTAGTTTTAGTCATTTTATTATTCCCATAGTCTGGATCAGTTTCTCAATGTTTTGGAGGCAATATATGCTATTCCGTAGCCCCCAGCCAGATAATTTTCGCACCAACAAGCAAACCAAAGACTTGTGCTTGTACGCCCGCTGCGTCTCAACTTTTGATAAACTCTAGGTGAGATCTGCTTCCATATGAGGTCTATAGAAAACTCATGCGCAAATGATGCATGATGCAGTCTTTAACTAAAACCGTTTAAACAACCTAAAAACAACAACTGATCATTTAGTCTCACTTTTGAAATCTATTGCTTCCAAAGCCCAGCCGTGCCCACTTTAGACAAAATGGGCCAAATTGTTAAGCAACCACAGAGGTCACTAAATCTATCGTAGGCATATGATTGTGTGACCTGCTAACCTATTTATATAGTTAGAAACAGGGCTTCCAAATGGGTTCCAAAATGGCGCTTTTTTTGTTCATTTAGTATAATCTTGATCATTTCACTTTAGATGGAATGCCATTCCTATCTAAGTAGCTTTGGAGTTCTCTTTGACATTTTTTAAATGTGACTATAAAATTTATATGTTTTGGAGATTTAAATAGTGCGATTTGTTTTTTTTGTAGCAACAATTTTGAGTCTTTCAGCTTGTAATTTCAATATAACGCCAACTTTTTATATTAGAGATATTCAAGATGTAATATCTGATAAACAAGACATTGAAATTCCAATTTTTATAAAACTTCCTGCATCAGACGTGGATAGTTGTAACTCAGAAATAGGGCAGGTCATCGGAATATTGGATACTTATGGTATCGATGCTACACTGCAATCTTGTAGCGCTGATGAGAATAATTTATTTGCCACTGCTAATGTAGAATTTACTGCAAGTGTCGTTTACTCGGAAACTTCGCAGGTCAAAAACTTTAAAGGTATTGTTGGTTTGATTGTCGACGAAGCGGGGGATGGAGTTTATTATTTAAACCTTCAAGCAAATCCAAACTTACCAAAAGCCATGAGTGATATTGAGGGTGCATTAATTTTTGCTACTCTTGATGCATCTCAAGTAGGCTTCATTATAACTCTTAATAATGATACTAGGCGTTCCGTGACTTTCAATATATACGACAGCTTTGTTAACGGCGTTGCCACAGACTATAATACATTTGAATTAGGACCGCGATCTGAGTTAGAAGTGCGTGCTTCAGATGTTGGTGCGAATTTATTTTTCAATCGTGGCTGGTTTGGTTTGGGCGACTTCACGAATAACTAAGGCTCATTAGTTGAAAAACTTTTGTGTTAGTTTTAGCTGCTTATGAAGAGGCTACAGCTAGCAGATCTTTTAGGCCTAAGTTTTATTGAGAGTTGGTATCCAAAAAAATTCACTTCCTAAAAATTTGTTTTTTAAAATATTAAACTGAAATATGATAAACAATATACCTTTTAAACTTGGCCTATAAAACTAAATACGAAGAGCTTAAAATGAACTCAAAAAATATAAATTTTTCTGAATTTAAAAATAAAAAAATCTTGATCACTGGTGGATCAACTGGAATTGGCGCTGAGCTAGCTAAAGCCTTTGCCAAACAAGGCGCAGTTGTAGGCTTGCATTATCTGGCTTCTGAAGATGCAGCAAACCAAGTTGCTTCAGAAATCCACAGTGAAGGTGGCTCAGTGGAATTAATCAGAGCGGATGTAAGCAATTCACAGGCGCTTTCAGCCGCAGTAAATGAGGCTGCTGAACGTCTTGGTGGATTGAATGGCCTCATAAATAATGCGGGCGGTATGGTGCGCCGAGTGCCATACGCCAATGTTACAGACACAGACTATGACGAGATCATGGATCTGAATGCCCGCTCAATCGTCGTTGCCTCGAAAGAAGCTTTACCCTTTCTCAAACAGAAAGGAGGTTTCGTGATCAATACAACATCGGTCGCCGCTCGGAATGGTGCGGGTGGGGGTGCAGGAATGTATGGGTCTTCGAAAGCCTTCGTATCAAATGTTACAAGGGGTATGGCCAAAGAGTGGATACCGTTTGGTATTAGAGTTAACGCTGTTGCTCCAGGAGTGATCATGACACCATTCCATGAGCGATATTCTACAAAAGAACAGCTGGATGCAATGCTTGCAACTGTTCCTCAAGGTCGTTTGGGCGTTGCTGCTGACTGTGTGGGCGCCTTTTTATTTCTGGCCTCTGAAAAGCTCGCTGGGTATATCATTGGCCAAACAATAGAGGTAAATGGCGGTCAAATTATGCCGTGAGTGATGGTAAAAAGTGTCCGAATTTGTATTGCTTTAAGCTTTTGCACCATCGCCAATTACCCGCCAAACAAGATTGAAAACTGAGATGCTGCCAAAGCAAAAGCGAGAACTACGTTCATAAGCCTAAGTAAACTATAGGGTTGAGTAGAGATATATTTGTAAGCATGGCTTTTTTTGGTTTCAACAGCCGCGTCCTTAATGTTTGCAACCTGCGATTGAAGAGTTGCATTGCCCCAGACTACTGTGAATAAGGCAGTAGCTAGAATTGGAACACACAAAGCAATTTCGTGCCCGTTAGTATCAGCAAATAAAATGAAAGCATAATTCGCGCTGTTAGCCATTAAAGCAACTGCTATCCCCGCAATTTGAAAAGATATAGCATGAAATAAACCATTTAGGCTGGGATCTGTTTGGCTATCCAATTTTTGGTCCTTTTGTTTTAGTTTGCCTGATATCTACAACTTTAACCGTAGAAATTAATTATCGCCATGAAAAAAGTGGCTAATGCTAGGTTACTTATTTAGCAGCTTTGACTGGCGCGTAAGAATATTTATTAGTCTCAGATCTCCTAATTAAAAGTAAGTACTGTTTGGTAAAAAGAAATGTACAATTTAGTACAAAAACATGGGTGGATAGCAGATTAGTCAAAATTTGAATTTTTTAAAATTCTCCAAATATACATGGCCATAATTAAGAAAATAATCCCCCCCAAGACATCCCCCCCAAAATAGTTGAGCAAGTACTCAAAATCTCCAGTTGAAGAGTGTAATCTAGACAGGCCAATACTATTAAAAAAGGCTGAAAAAGCTATTATTATCGTTACTAGCACCCAGCCTTTGTTATAAGTATTATCCGGTAAAAAGTTTCTTATGCTTAAAAAAAGTAAGTAACCGATTAAACAGCCTAAAACGCTAACCAGCGGAGAGAAGAGGTCCAAGCCAATATCAGCGCCATGTACTGATATGTACCACATAGCATAATGAGCTGGCAGAAGATAAAGGGTTGCCTTTAATCCAAAAAGGAAAAATGCTATTGCTCTTACCCCATGTGGAAGAAATAAAACAGAAGCCACTAGAGAGTTTTCAGGCAAGATGATTTTTTGCATTGGATAAATAAAACCAAGGGTAAAAGTATAGGCTGCTGTATATCCTACAAAAACCAAAAAAAACTCTACAAACCATTTTCCCATAGAAATATCACAACTCCCACAGATTTTGTCTACTAATATTTCTGGTAAAACAACGATAAGTAACTAGACAGTTATTTCAGTATTTTTGGGGAAATGTTTGCTCTAATTTTTCAATTTCATTTATTGATGCTGAGAGACTACGCATATCCGATTTATTGATTATTCCCCACAACCAATCACAATAATCTGCATAAGTTTCTACAGTAATATCAGAGGCTTGTATTTTGCGCCGATTTCCGTTGTCGCGTTTTATTGTTATCCAATCAGCTTCTTCGCATTCTTTTATCATGGTTTCGGCACCTGCACGAGAAATACCAATCAATTTAATTAAATTTGATACAAGTAAGTAGTCGTTCTCGAGCTGAGCACGAATGCAATACATTAAAAAATTTCGTCTTTTTTGGCTACTTAGCGAATATTCTTTTATCTTACGCTTTGTAACATTATCGATGTAACGGCTTCCCTCAACCGTTTTTATTTCGATATTGAGCTGTTTTCGCATCCACTCATTTTTAAGGGCATTTTTGGTAGTAGTTAATTCTTTATGCTGTAATTTTATATTCATAGTCAGGCTATCCGAACTAGTTGTTAGGAGATATTTTATATTCTCCACGTTTTGAATTATTTCGTTTAATTTTCTTAAGCTTCTCAAGCGTTTTGATACTTCTGAATACAGAAATTCTACTCATATTGGCTGTAAATTCGTGGCTCAATAAATGTCCAGTTTTTGCTGCGCCGTTTGCTTTTTCCAAGTCTTTTATAGCGTATAAAACGTTCCTTTCTACTTCAGATAAGGAATTTAATCCAAAGTCCTTTTCCATACTATTTAGTAATTTTTTTAATTCTATAAGAGTATTACTTGTCATTGGCCTTGCTTAAGTTTCTTTTTGCTATCTTTTCGTTGCAAACAACAAATTAGTATATGGGTCAAGAATATAAAAAATCCAGAAGATAATAATGATTTGAATTTACTATCTAAATTAGATTTAATTAAATAGCCTCTTTTCGATAAGTGAAAGAGCATTTTTTGATGTGAGCAGTTGCTTAAAGTTCGCTAGCATGGATTTTGAAATGAATAATAATCATTTTTTTTTGTCAAATATCAGAGATTTATCCCCGGAAAAAAGGCTAGAGGTGATTGGTGAGGTTTTTGAGAATAATCCTGAATTCCTGAGTTCATTAAGTGGAGATGGGGCGCTCCCACTAACTGTGGCTAATGGGATGATTGAGAATGTAATAGGTCGGTTTGAGCTGCCACTGGGCGTAGCAACAAATTTCCAGGTCAATGGCAAAGATTATTTGATCCCAATGGCTATAGAAGAACCATCGGTAGTGGCGGCTGCTTCTTATATGGCTAAGCTAGCGAGATTTAGTGGGGGATTTGAAGCTTACTCCGATCGTCCCATAATGCGCGCTCAAATTCAGGTGATGGGCGTCCAAGATTTGAAATCTGCAAAAGAAAGAATCCTAAAGTATAAAAGTGAATTAATTAATGCTGCAAATGAGAAAGATAAAACCCTAGTGAACCTAGGTGGCGGTTGTGAAGATATAGAAGTTCATCTTTTTGAAGATACGCCTTCTGGTCCAATGGTGATAGTACATTTGCTTGTTGATGTACGTGACGCAATGGGGGCTAATACCGTAAATACTATGGCTGAATACATAGCTCCTCAGATAGAAAAAATTTCTCAGGGACAGGTAAGATTGAGAATTTTATCAAATTTAGCTGATAAACGATTGGTTACTGCTTCAGTAAAAATCGCGTCGGGGCAATTTGATACTCCTGATTACAAAGGCAATGAGGTGATAAAAGGAATTTTGGAGGCAGCATCCTTTGCAGCGGTAGATCCATATAGGGCAGCGACACATAATAAAGGGATTATGAATGGAATTGACCCGGTCGTAATTGCTACTGGAAATGATTGGCGAGCTATTGAAGCTGGCGCACATGCATTTGCAGCAATTGGTGGCCATTATACGTCTCTAACACATTGGTCTAGTCAGAATGACAGCGAGCTCGTTGGTAAAATTACTATACCTATGGCAGTTGGGCTTGTTGGTGGAGCAACCAAAACACATCCTACTGCCAAAGCAGCAGTCGCACTTCTTGGTGTAAAATCGGCGACAGAATTAGGTCAGGTCATAGCAGCGGTGGGGCTTGCCCAAAATTTGGCGGCGCTGCGAGCACTTGCAACAGAAGGTATTCAACGAGGTCACATGATGCTTCACGCGAGGAATATTGCTCTTCAAGTAGGTGCATCTGGTAGTCAAATAGACTTGATTGTTCAAAGTATGGTTGATAGCCAAAATGTAACAGTAGATAATGCTCGCCAAATTTTGAAAGAAATAAAATAGTTATCCTTTAGCAAAACGGGCTGTTTTAAATTGAGTAAGAAAGTCTAGGCTTAATCGAAGATGATATGTGCTCTGCGGTTTGCCTTAATAAAATCCCAGTCATAGGAAACACCTAATCCTATCCCATCTGGTACTTTAACCATTCCATTTTCATCAATGCAGTCGAGCTGATCGGAATAACCGTTTAAGTAAACTGGTGCCACTGCATTTGGACAATCTGGACCAACTAACGCTACTTCATAAAAATTTGAGTTCCTTGACATGCCAATTAGGTGTCGATGGGCAGGACCACAGGCATGGACCTCAACATCAACGCCTAAACTTTCGGCTAAATGGTGTATTTTCATACATCCAGTTATCCCCAAATCGTATTCTGGATCTGACCGGAGAAAATCAGTGCCTCCAGCAATTAAAAAGTCAGCTTTAGGTTCAATGCCTCGAATATGTTCAGTTTGTAGTATGGGTGTCTTTAACATTTCCCTCAATTTTCGGTGTCCAAAAGCAGATACACCGGAGTCTCTGTAGGGATCCTCAAACCAAAAATATCCTGCCTCATCACAAGCTCTTCCTACATAAAGAGCATCAGCAAAAGTTCGCAATTCACAGGCTGGATCTAGCATGAGTGCTATATCTTCACCGACTACCTTACGGACATGTAATACAAGTTCAGCTTCTTCTTTTGCATTGCCCTCATGCCAGCCATGAATTTTAAAAGCTTTGTACCCCATCTCTTTACATTGAAGTGCAA
>CACAPQ010000040.1 GCA_902534325.1 Paracoccaceae bacterium
AACGAAGCGAATTATGTACCGCTAACACCATTGTCTCACTTAAGACGTGCTTCAACTGTTTTTTCAGATAGAACTGCTGTAATTTATGGCTCTCACCGAAAAAATTATTCCGAGTATTACCAACGTTGTTCCCAACTTGCTAGCGCACTAAAAAAAATTGGGATTAAGCCTGGTGAAGTTGTCGCAACTGTTTTACCTAACATTCCTGCTCAAGCTGAAGCACATTTTGGCGTTCCTGCATGTGGAGCTATTTTAAATACAATTAATACGCGTTTAGATATTGGTACCATTTCATATATCTTTGAACATGGTGAAGCCAAAGTGGTTTTTGCTGATACACAATTCCTATCAGTAGTCGAAGCAGCTGTAGAAAAACTTTCTGGCCCGCGCCCAACTTTAATTGAAGTACCCGATGACTCTGCAGGCTTTCCTGCAACAGGAAAGTACGAAACATATGAAAGTTTTCTAAGAAACGGAAATGTAGATTTTGAATGGATCATGCCACAAGACGAGTGGGAAAGTTTAGCTCTAAATTATACATCTGGCACTACGGGAAAGCCTAAAGGCGTAGTTTATCATCACAGGGGAGCATATTTGATGACGATGGGTACCATCGTTAGCTGGCGGATGACTTTAAACCCAGTATTTATGGCAATTGTACCACTTTTTCATTGTAATGGGTGGAACCACACTTGGATGATGCCAGTTTTAGGAGGATCACTAGTATGTTGTAGGGATATTACTTCTCAAGCAATTTATGATGCCATAGCTGATGAGGGAGTTCAGTACTTTGGCGGAGCACCTATCGTTCTGAATATGATAGTTAATACAAAGGAGATTGAACGTCGTAACTTTGATCATACAGTGGAAGTTTTCACAGCTGGCGCACCACCTGCACCTGCCACTTTACTTAAAATAGAAAAATTAGGTTTTAATGTTACGCAGGTTTACGGCCTAACAGAAACTTATGGCCATGTGACAGAATGCTATTGGGAAAGTGAGAAGTGGTCCGAACTAGAAGGGGAGCAACGCGCTGCTATCAAAGCTAGACAAGGTGTAGCTTTTCCTATGATGGAGCACATTACGGTTATGGATCAGTCAATGTCTGACGTCCCTAAAGATGGTAAAGCACAAGGGGAAATAATGATACGAGGCAATTCAGTAATGAAAGGATATTTTAAAAACAAGGAAGCAACTAAAGAAGCATTTGAAGGCGGTTATTTTCACTCAGGAGATATTGCCGTTCATCATCCCGATAGTTACATCCAAATTGCTGACAGAGCCAAAGATATAATTATATCAGGCGGTGAAAATGTAAGTTCGGTGGAAGTTGAGGGATGTCTTATGTCTCATCCAGCTGTGTCACTTTGCGCAGTTGTTGCAAAACCAGATGAAAAATGGGGCGAAGTTCCCTGTGCATTCATAGAGCTATTAGATGGAGCGAGTGCTACAGAAGAGGAACTAATAAAGTTTTCTAGAGAGAAACTTGCAGGATTTAAAACTCCAAAAAAAATAATCTTTCAGGAACTACCCAAAACGAGTACTGGCAAAATCCAGAAATTTGAATTGCGAAAATGCTTTGGGTAACCATTTGCCTATAAAATATTTCCGCTTTAAGCGCAGTAAAATTAAAGTTTATCATGACTGCACTGGATAAATATCAAAGAATTGAAGCCTTAGGTCTTTGGCGCAATGACCACGACTCACAACGAAAAGATGTTTTGATCTCAATTGGAGAAACAACTCTTTTGATAAGCGATATGCAAGACCGACCATTAGCCCATTGGTCACTTGCTGCAATCGAGAGGTCTAATCCGGGGAACTTTCCAGCTATATATCATCCTGATGGCGATCAGGAAGAAAGCCTAGAATTAAATTTCTCAGAGAAGGAAATGATAGATGCCATAGAAAAACTGCGCACTGTAATTGCCCGGCGACGCCCACATCCTGGCAGATTACGCACTGGAATATTTCTGGGAATTTTTTCAATTGTCTTTTTAACTTTAGTTTTTTGGATGCCTCAGGCTGTGAGAAATTATACAGCGGAAATTTTACCTGAAGTTAAGCATCTTGAGATAGGCAATAAACTTTTTGAACACCTTAAGCGAGTAACTGGCCCGGCTTGTGAGGCAGATTTTTCAAAAACGTCTCTTAAAAATCTTAGCGAACGTTTGTTTGTGGAGAAAACACCGATTTTTATAGTTCCAGATGGAATAAAAACGACCATAAACCTGCCAGGTAATATTTTATTAGCAAACCGAAATCTGGTTGAAGATTTTGAAGATCCAGACGTTCTTGCAGGTTATTTAGTTGTAGAAAAGCTACGATCGAAAACTTACAATCCAATTGAAGAATTATTACAAAATATTAGTTTAATCAGTGCTTTTAGGCTTCTGACAACTGGATTGGTTAACGATGAAACCCTAATGGATTATGCAGATTATATGGTCACTAAACCTCAGGGAAATGTACAATCATCAGAAATCATAAAAGCATTTAATGACACAAATTTGAGCCTCCTACCGTTCGCTAAAGCTGTTGATATTACCGGTGAAGGATCACTTGAATTGATTGAAGCTTACGAAATTAGAAAATCACCTGTCGAAACTAGCTTACCCGATGCAAACTGGGTATCCCTACAAAATATTTGTAACAATTGAGCCTACTGATAAAGACAAATAATTTCTCAAGAAATGAAGCTAACTTATTTTGTGCCATACATTCTGTCTCCGGCATCGCCTAACCCCGGAACAATATAACCATTTGAATTTAGATGGCTGTCTACAGCAGCAGTCACAATCGGAACATCAGGATGAGCCTCTTCCATTCTCTTAATACCTTCTGGTGCCGCTAATAAGCACAGAAACCTGATATTTTTCGCCCCCGACTTCTTAAGTAATTCTACAGCTGCAGCAGACGAATTTCCCGTTGCCAACATCGGATCAACTGCAATAACCATGCGGTTTTCTAATCCGTGAGGAACCTTGTAATAATATTGGACGGGCTGGAGAGTTTCTTCATCTCTGTATAACCCCACAAAACCGACTCTAGCTGATGGAACCAACTCTAAAACGCCGTCCAAAAGTCCGTTACCTGCACGTAAAATTGAAATTAATGCTAACTTCTTTCCATCCAGTGTTGGTGCATCCATTTCTTCAATAGGAGTTTCAATTCGTCTAGTAGTCATAGGTAAATTTCTGGTAATTTCATAAGCTAAAAACTGACTAATTTCTTTTAGAAGCTGCCTAAACTCTACCGTTGAAGTAGTCTTTTTCCTCATTAATGTCAGTTTATGTTGTACCAGTGGATGATCAACGACAGTAAGATGTTGTACCATATTCTACCTTTCTTAATTCATTAATTTAGAGTGATGCTAAGGATCTGGAATTGCAAGCCCCAAGTGCTTAGAAGCCAGCTTTGCAACATCCCTAAACTCTATTCCAGATTGAATAAACTCTGCTTTACCTTTTAAAAGAACTGGGACCTGTTCTCGCGTATGATCTGTTCCTGACCAAGTTGGATCATTGCCATGATCTGCAGTAATAATAAGTAAATCATCGTCTAACAGGTTCCTGACCACTGAGGCTATTTCCTTATCGAACCATTCTAATGCTTTGGCATAACCGGTTGGATCCCTTCGGTGCCCAAATAAGCTATCGAATTCAACAAAATTTGCAAAAATTAAAGATCCATCTTCTGCAAACTCTATCTGTTTTTGTAGCTGCTCCATGAGATCTAGATCAGTACCAGTAAAATTATGATCTATGTTTCGCATCGAAAAAATATCTCCTATTTTCCCAATTGCATAAGTCTTCCCGCCTGACGCTTTAACCCAGTCAATCAAAACAGAGCCAGGTGGTATCATTGCATAGTCTCTGCGGTTTTTTGTCCTTTTCCAGCCCTCATCCGTCGATCCCGCAAATGGACGAGCGATTACCCGCCCAACATTCAGATCATGAATTATTGGTGCTAATTCTTCACATAAAGCATAAAGCCTATCGAGGCCAAAGGCTGTTTCATGTGCCGCTATTTGGAAAACACTATCAGCCGATGTATAGCAAATTGGCATCGAAGTTTCGACATGGGATTGTCCAAATTCTTCAATTATCTCGAGGCCAGATGCATGTTTGTTCCCGAGGATACCATCAACTTTAGCTATCCGACAAATGGCACTTATAATTTCTTTAGGAAAGGAATTTGTTTTGTGCTTAAAATAATGCCAATCCCAAGTAACGGGAAGACCGGCAAGTTCCCAGTGGCCTGATGGCGTATCTTTACCCAGAGAGCTTTCTATTCCAACGGCCCAATTTGCTTCTTTTTCAATTGGTAGATTTGGGTGCTCTATTCCAACAGAATGGTGGACAGCTGAACCTAATCCAAGAGCATTTAATTGAGGTAAGTTAAGAGGATGACCTTTCTTTTGCATATATTCGGCTATATGCAAAACCGTGTTTGAACCAAAATCTGATACGTCACCATTAAAATATTTGCATGCGTCTGGGGCTCCCCCTATTCCGACTGAGTCCATAACAACTAGAAAGACTCTAGCCATTTAAATTATCTCTCTTAAAAAAAGAGAGTTTAGATTTTTTTTCTTTGATGAGATTATCGCTGCAGCTTGAACCTTTTGAGTTATTTCTTGCGCGACATCGGTTCTAGAGGCGTGGACCCGAGCAATTATGTCCCCTTCATTCAAGTATGAACCTAAAGGCTGAATTTGATCTAATCCAACAGAGGGATCAACAATATCAGTTTGTACTCGCCTACCACCTCCTAGAGAAATAATTGTGTTACCTAAATCGTGTCCTTTCCACGCATTCAAATAGCCTGATTTTAATGTAGGAATTTCTGTTATGACTGTTGCCTCCGGTAGAAACCTATTCCAATCATCTGTAAATTTTATTGGACCGCCTAATGCTGAAACCATCCGTCCAAAGATTTCAAGTGCGCTACCGTTAGAAATCAAATCTTCAAGTTTTTTTTCAACTTGTTTTCCACCAATTCCTTGTTGCTTTATTAAAAAACTCGCTAATTTTATCGAAACTTCAGCCAATTTGCTTTTATTTTCTTGCCCGCTCAAGACTTTTAAGGCCTCACGCACTTCAACAGCATTCCCCATGGAAGGAGCTAAGGGTTGTGACATGTCCGTTATTATTGCGGAAGTTTTGCACCCAGCCTGGTTTCCTGTGTCGACTAAAGATTTAGCCAAGGCCTCGGCATCTTTGAGATTTGTCATAAAAGCTCCAGAACCACACTTCACATCCAGAACCAAACCATCCAAACCTGCTGCCAATTTTTTAGACAAGATGGATGCTGTAATTAAATCCAAACTTTCGACAGTTGCAGTTACATCTCTAATTCCGTAAAGGCGCCTATCAGCCGGTGCAATATCATTATTTGCACTGACAATTGCACAACCAATTTCTGAAACAATATTTTTAAATTTATTAACTTCAATACTTATACTTACGCCGGGAATGGCTTCCATTTTATCGAGTGTACCTCCTGTATGACCTAGGCCACGACCGGATATCATCGGCACATAAACCCCTGCAGCTGCTAACAAAGGAGCTAAGACTAAAGAAACACAATCACCTAATCCTCCTGTCGAATGCTTATCCAGAACGGGACCATCTAAGTCCCACGACAGCGTCGTTCCGCTGTCTCGCATAGAGAGAGTTAAATCTTTTCGTCCTCGGACATTTAAACCTTTAAGACAGACTGCCATTGCAAAGGCTGCACCCTGCGCATCGGAAACTGAAAAATCTGCAAGTCCTGTGCAAAAATTATTCAATTCTGCTGCACTAGGAGTCTCACCTTTTTTAACTAGGGATATTAGTTCGCTTGGCTGCAATGCTTAATCCATATGACTTTTTGTAAATACTCCAGGTAACAAATCCCTTACGGTGTACTTTTCTTCATGACCAGCCAAGTTTGACAGAGTTACAACAACATCAGGATCGGCAAATTCAGCAATCTTTTGTCTGCAACCGCCACAGGGTGGTACTGGTCTAGGGCCGTTGGCAATGACGTACACCTCTTTAATCCTACTTTGGCCGGCAGCAATCATAGCGGCAATAGCACCAGCTTCGGCGCATGTACCCTCCGGGTAAGCCACGTTCTCTACATTTACTCCAGAGAAAATCTGGCCACTCTCAGATTTTATTGCTACCCCAACCTGAAATTTAGAATATGGCGCATAGGCATTCTTTTGAACTTTTAAAGCAGCATCTCTTAGCATTTCAACTCGATCTGTTTATTCGAACCCACATTATGAAGTAATATGACCTGGTGCAATAAATTATATTTTTATGGCAACTTGTGCTTTTTTTAGTTTAGTATCCAAAGAAAATACTTTAATATGAATTTTAGTTTAACGTTAAACTATATTGTGGGGATAGATGGCCAAAAATTCAAAAGACATCTTGCGTAAAGCTGCTTTAGATTATCATGCCCTACCAAAACCGGGCAAACTCGAAATTAGAGCTACAAAGCCAATGGCTAATGGGCGCGATCTAGCTCGGGCCTACTCTCCAGGCGTAGCCGAAGCTTCAATCGCCATCGACAATAATCCGGATGACGCAGGTAAATATACCTCTCGGGCTAATTTAGTAGCAGTGGTAACCAATGGTTCAGCTGTCCTCGGATTGGGGAATATAGGAGCTCTTGCTTCAAAGCCTGTAATGGAGGGAAAAGCAGTCTTGTTTAAAAAATTTGCTGATATTGACTGTTTTGATTTAGAGGTAAACGAAAATGATCCAAAAAGACTTGCGGATATCATTTGTGCTCTTGAACCAACTTTTGGCGCTGTAAACTTAGAAGATATCAAAGCACCCGATTGCTTTGAGGTTGAAAGAATTTGTCGGAGCAGGATGAAAATTCCTGTTTTTCATGACGACCAACACGGAACAGCAATCGTTGTCTGTGCAGCTGCTAAAAATGCACTTCTACTTACGAAAAAACATTTTAAAGACGTTAAAATAGTTTCTACTGGGGGAGGCGCTGCAGGCATAGCTTGCCTAAATATGCTGGTTAAGCTGGGTGTTAAGAAAAAGAATATATGGCTCTGCGACAAACATGGATTAGTTTACGCAGGTAGAAAAATAGATATGAACTCTGAAAAATCCGCTTTTGCTCAAAATACTAATTTCAGATCTTTGGAACAAGTTATTGAAAATGCAGACATGTTTCTTGGGCTATCAGGACCTAATGTTTTAAAGCCTGCTTTGATAAAAAAAATGAATGCAAAGCCAATTATTTTTGCTTTAGCAAATCCAAGTCCTGAAATAATGCCAGACATTGCTCGGAAAGCCGCTCCCGATGCAATTATAGCCACAGGACGGAGTGATTTTTTCAATCAGGTGAATAATGTTTTATGTTTTCCATTTATTTTCAGAGGGGCTCTAGACGTAGAAGCAATGGAAATAAACGACGAAATGCAACTTGCATGTATTGATGCAATAGCTGAAATCGCACGAACGACTACAAGCGCGGAAGCGGCGGCGGCATATCAAGGCGAATCTTTAACATTTGGTCCAGAATACTTGATACCTAAACCTTTTGATCCAAGACTATCAGTTGTGGTACCAACCGCTGTTGCAGAAGCAGCCATGAAAAGTGGCGTTGCAAAAAAACCAATTTCAGATTTAGAGAGTTATAAGGACAAATTGAAAGAAGGCGTTTTCAAGACTGCGCTCCTCATGCGTCCCGTTTTTGAAACCGCAAAAAAAGTGAAGAGAAAAATTGTTTTTGCAGAGGGTGAAGACGAACGTGTTTTAAGGGCTGCTCAAGCTATTTTAGAGGAGACTAGTGAGCAACCAATCCTAATTGGTCGTCCGTCAGTTCTCGAACAGCGATGTGAACGTCTTGGTTTAGTTATCCGGCCCGGCATAGATTTTGAAATAGTTAATCCTGAGGACGACCCTCGCTACCGAGACTATTGGACAAGTTATCATGAAAAAATGTGTAGGCGCGGTATTACTCCAGATTTAGCCAAGGCAATAATGAGGACTAATACAACAGCGATTGCGGCAGTAATGGTGCACCGCGGTGAGGCTGATAACTTAATTTGCGGAACTTTTGGCGAATATAGATGGCATTTAAAATACGTGGAACAAGTTCTAGGAGCGCCAGACTGCATGCCACATGGCGCACTTTCTATGATGATACTAGAAGATGGGCCACTCTTTATTGCCGATACGCACATCAATACAGAACCCACGCCAGAACAAATCACTCTCTCTGTTTTGGGAGCGGCGCGGCACGTTCAAAGATTTGGTGTGAATCCCGTTATTGCATTATGTGCTCGTTCCCAATTCGGAAATATTGAAGGCGGTACAGGACAACGAGCAAGAGAGGCGCTAAAGCTCCTGAACGAAATGGACTTAGATTTTCAATATGATGGAGAAATGAATATTGATACTGCTTTAGATCCAGTTTTAAGGGACCGTATTTTACCATCAAATCGTCTTTCCGGCGAAGCAAACGTTTTAATATTTGCTCATGCAGACGCCGCGTCTGGGGTTAGAAACATTATTAAAATGCGGGCCGGCGGCCTGGAAGTGGGACCGATATTAATGGGTATGAAAAACAAGGCACATATAGTTACACCTTCTATAACCGCCCGTGGTCTATTAAATATGGCCGCGATTGCCGGCACACCGGTTGCTGAGTATGGGTAAAACAGAGAATTTATGACATCTGACAAAACAAAAATTCGCAATGCTGCTACGGTTATTGTCGTCCGTAATAAACAGGATAAGCCATCAGTGCTGATGGGGCAAAGGGGGATTAATGCAGCATTTATGCCTTCAAAGTTTGTTTTTCCTGGTGGGGCAGTAGATAATCAGGACTTATCCATAGATATCAAAAAATCTATAAATGAAGTATGTAAAAAAAGACTATTGAAAGAAAATGAAAACGTACCATGGAATGCTTTAGTTGCCGCTGCAATCAGGGAATTATTTGAAGAAACAGGTCAAATTATAGGTGTAGAGCAGAAATGGCCAGAACCGCCGAGTTCTTGGAGAGATTTTGCAAAAACTGGATATGTGCCCGATGCTTCCAATATGTCTTTTGTTTTTCGTGCAATTACTCCACCAGGCAGACCTCGTCGTTTTGATGCACGTTTCTTTCTGATTCAAGCTGAAGAACTTCGAACTAATTTAGACGATTTTAGTATGGCATCAGATGAATTATCTCATCTTCAGTGGATACCGCTGAAAGACACTAAAAATTTTGATTTGCCATTTATTACTCAAGTAGTTTTAGCTGAAATCACTGGAAATTTAATGAATAGCGGTCCTCCTGCACAAGTGCCTTTTTTTCAAAATACAACTGAAGAAAGCCTCATTAATTATATCAGTGACGACGAAAATTAATTAAACTACTAAAATTAAGCCTAATGCACTGATTCCAATTAGTAACATACCTAAAATCTCTCTATTAAGAATTCGTTCTTTGAAAAACAAAGTGGTTATTAATAGACTAAAAATTAACTCTATTTGCCCTACGGCTTTTACATAAGCAGCGTTTTGAAGCGTAAAGGCCGTGAACCAACAAAATGATCCACCAAGGCTTGTTGCCCCCACCCAAAAGCCTTTTTTGCGCTCAAGCCAGACTAACTTTATCTGTCCTGGTTCAAATAAGGTTAACCAAATAGTCATTACAAAACTTTGCGATAAAATAACAATCAACAATGTAAAGCCAGAGCGAAGATAGACTAGATCAGAAATCACGCTCAAAGTAGCACTTCTGTAACAAACGGCAGATATTGCAAAAAGTAGACCTGATAATAAACCGTAAAAAGCCGATTTATTTAAGGGGCTTAAGTTAGATCGACCTACTGCCGAAACCTTTTTGCTCAGAAAAAAAACTCCTAGGCCACCTAAACATATTAAAGACATCGAAACTGTAGAAACGCCCTCACCAATTAATATCAGCCCTACAAATGCCGTAAGTATCACCTCTGTCTTTTTTAGTGTAATACCCACTGCAAAATTTCTAGATTTAAATACTAATATGACACAGACAGTTGCCAGTATCTGTGCAAGCCCCCCACTTACAGCGAATAACAAAAACTGGCTCTCTAGATTTGGAAGAGAGACATCTGTTGCGGTTAGAAAAAACACACTAAACAACAAAATCAAAGGCGCCGCAAATATGAACCTAGAATAAGTCGCGCCTAATGGAGAGAGATTTCCATCAGCTAGGATTTTTTGGAGCGTAAATCTTATCGTTTGAAAAGTTGCCGCACAAAGTGTTGCTATTATCCACAAATCTGGCGCCATAATTTCATTTACCATAATACCGCTCAAACAACATTGTGTAATCCAACTCAACTAAAATGGCATTGGCACTTCTTTGTGTGCATTATCTATATCAATTAAGCACTCTTCTGAAATTTCAACGTCTTGTGACCCAAGTATATGCGATAGTTGATTTACATTAGTAGCCCCTATTATCGTAGAGCACATAAAAGGGCGGCTTGAACACCAGGCAATGGATAAGTGAATAGGATCAATTTGATATTTAGCACTTATCTCCATATATTTATCCACTGCTAACCAAGCTCTATCTGTTACCCGACCGCCAAGCTCAGGGGAAATAGATTTGCGTGAGTCTACTGGAACTCTATTATTTTGATACTTACCTGTAAGCAAACCAGTAGCAAGTGCCGAAAATGCAAGCAAGCCAACGTCTTCATTTAAACTCAATTCTGCTAAATCTGTATCATACAGTCTACAAAGCAAAGAGTACTCGTTCTGAATTGCCTGCACACGTGGTAAAGAGTTGGCTTCTGATAGTCTCAACCATTGGGCAGTTCCCCAAGCGCTTTCATTAGATAAACCAAAGTACCTAATATTACCCTTTTGCACCTGAACTTCTAGCGCTATCAAACACTCCAGCATATTATCAATTGTTTTTTGTTTATTTTGGGAACTTGGATCATAATTCCAATTTTTTCTAAACATATATGAGCCGCGATTTGGCCAATGAAACTGATAAAGATCTATATAATCTGTTTGCAGTCTCTTGAGGCTATCTTCAATCGTTTTTTCAATAGTATCCCCTGAGATTGGGGCGCCATCTCTGACATGTTTCAAGCCTTCTCCCGAATGTTTTGTCGCAAGAATGTAATCAGAACGTCGACTGGCGTTCAAATTATTCCATTTGCCAATAAACTTTTCGGTTTTACCGATTGTTTCCTTAGAAATTGGATTTACAGGATACATTTCAGCTGTATCTACAAAATTTATTCCCGACTCGAGGGCCAAATCTAATTGTTTATGGGCATCAATTTCATTCGTTTGAGTTCCAAAGGTCATTGTACCTAAGCATAATTCCGAAACTAAAATTCCAGTTCGCCCTAAAGGTTTCTTTTTCATTATTAAATCCTTTTATCCCTAAAAGGTGTACACTCTGTAGAACAGCGTTGAAAAGCTTAAAATTACAAATAATTCTATTGAGAACAAAGCAAGAACATATTAATTTAAAATTATGAACTTGAGTCGTCTGATATATAATGAAACCCATCACGATAGCAGTATAAAACTGTTACCACAGGCCTCTTTAGCTTGGAACCGTGTTCATGAATGTAAAGGTTCATCTAAAATAGTTTTTGCCTTATGGTTGGCGCAAAAAATAAAGGGGACAATACTTTGGATAAACGAAGCGCATAATCAACAAACTTTAAATCCTGATGGTATTTATCCATATGTAAATCCAGCACAATTCTTATTTACTAATATACGTCGTAAAGAAGACATTTTATGGTGCACAGAGGAAGCAATGCGCTATGCGGCTTGTCCTTTAATTATAGTAAATATTTCTTCGTTTAATCCAGGTTTGACACCAATTCGGCGCATAAACTTAGCTGGTGGAAAAACAAAAGAAAATGTAATGGTAATCCTTTTAACACCAGACGAATATGAAGGTGTTCACGGAGTAGAAACCCGCTGGCATATGGCGCCAATACATGACGATATTAGCTCAAAACGCAAATGGCGATTAGAGCTTCTGAAAGCTCGTATAGCTCCACCTAAATTTTGGTCAGTATCTCACCATTCTAAAAAAGGGTTCCAAAAAACTCCCCAGGATTAACAAAATAGGAACCAGACTGTCGACATTATGACTAATTTTAATTTAAATTAATTTAGCAAACCCTTATGCGATTAATGATTAAGAGATTTTGTGTTATAGTCTTTCACCCAAGAATTTAATAGTCTATGTACAATTTGATAAGATAACTTAGAAGCTTACTTATTTATATGAAACGCCATTTAATTACATCAGCAATTCCATATATCAATGGCGTTAAACATCTGGGAAATTTGGTTGGCAGTCAGTTACCGGCGGACTTATTTGCTAGATATCAAAGAGCTAAAGGTAATGAAGTCCTATTTCTATGTGCAACAGACGAACATGGAACACCGGCGGAGCTTGCCGCCGAAAAAGCCGGCAAACCAATTGCTGAATACTGTGATGAAATGCACACCATTCAATCTAAGTTAGCCACAGGTTTCCGACTTTCTTTTGATCATTTTGGTAGATCTTCAAGCCAACAAAACCATAAATTAACTCAACACTTTGCAGCGAAATTGTCGGAACGCGGATTGGTAAAAGAAATTACAGAAAAACAAGTTTTTTCAAACCAAGATCAACGCTTTTTACCGGATAGATATATTGAGGGTACATGTCCAAATTGTGGTTTTGAAGAAGCTCGCGGAGATCAATGTGATAACTGTACTAAGCAACTTCAACCGAACGAGCTTATAAATCCTCGATCAACTATTTCTGGATCAACAGACTTAGAGGAGCGTGAAACAAAACATCTTCATCTACGCCAGTCGTTAATGAAAGAAGAACTAGAAAGCTGGATTGATAGCAAATCTGACTGGCCTATTCTAACTACCTCTATCGCAAAAAAATGGCTCAATGATGGAGACGGTCTGCAAGATAGGGGAATAACCCGAGATTTAAACTGGGGTGTTCCCGTAAAAAAAGGTCAGGAAAATTGGCCAGGTATGGACGGGAAAGTATTCTATGTGTGGTTCGATGCTCCGATAGAGTACATTGCCTGTGCTGAAGAATGGTTTAATGCTGGAAAGGGAAAAGACTGGCATCGATGGTGGAAGACCGACAAAGGAGCAGATGACGTTATTTATACTCAATTTATGGGTAAAGATAATGTTCCATTTCACACTTTGTCTTTCCCAGCTACCATCCTCGGATCTGGTGAACCTTGGAAATTAGTTGATTACATAAAAAGCTTTAATTATTTGAATTATGACGGTGGGCAGTTCTCCACGTCTCGCAATCGTGGCATTTTTATGGATCAAGCCCTTGAAATTCTTCCACCGGACTATTGGCGTTGGTGGCTTTTGAGCCATGCTCCAGAAAGTTCCGATTCAGAATTTACTTGGGAAAATTTTCAGCAAACAGTGAATAAAGACTTAGCTGACGTACTTGGTAACTTTGTCAGCCGTGTCACTAAATTTTGTAGAAGTAAATTTGGAGAAGTTATACCTACTGGCGGAGTTTGGTCTCAAAGCGAAATAAACTTGGCAAATGAGATTGAAAAACGCGTCACGGACTATGAAGGTTATATGGAAAGTAAAGAAATTAGAAAATCAGCAAACGAACTTAGAGCAATCTGGGCTTGTGGTAATGAATACCTTCAATCTGCTGAACCTTGGTCAACATTTAAAAGCGATCCAGAAGCGTCTGCGATGCAAATAAGATTATCTTTTAACTTAATAAAACTATACGGTGTTTTATCTGCACCGTTTATTCCAGATGCAGCAGAAAAAATATTTAAAGCTTTAAATCTCTCCAATGAGAATTGGCCAAATAATATAAGTGAAGCACTTGATTCAATCCCAGAAAATGCAGCTTTTGAAGTACCTGAGGTAATGTTCACAAAAATCACTGATGAACAAAGAGAATCTTGGAAGGAACAATTCTCTGGGAATTAAGTTTCCTCAGCCGCTTTTTATTTTGAAAATTTAATGACCGCCAAGTATTTTTAGCTCAAACATTCTCCTATATAAGTTTTAGCATAAACTTTTGGATCAGAATATTCATTGAGAAATATATCTGTTAACATCATGTTCCATTCGTCAAACAACTGTTCCTGGTTACGGCCACCATTATTCATTTTGAAGGCCTGAAGAGCTACAGGCTCAAGAAGCTCTTTTGCGTCATCCAACTCTATTTCCTCTGACGCTGTACTCCTAAGGGTTTTAAACTTTTCAACTGCAAGAAACGATAAATAACCAAGTGTTTTGCAATTTTCTATAGTTTCTTCGCTATTAAGTTCTGTTTCCTGCGAAGAAACTAGGCTCCCTGAAAAAAAACTTAAACAAACTATTAAAATAATACTTTTCTTCATTATTTACCCACACAAAAATTTAAAAATATCAATACAACTCACCTAGCTCAATGTCATCTTTCCAACCTTCAATCAACAACTTACTCATTTGCCAAAGTGGTGGCACCAGTTTGTTCTCATCAACAAAAACTATCATTTCCCCACTATTACAATAGTGGATTTCTAAATGAGTTGCTTTATACAACCTCAACTCAGAAGTTGAAAATGGGTAAGCGAAGATTTCACCTTCAGCAGCAATCTGGCTCCACATGTTTCTCAATTCTTTAGTACATTCTCCAAAATTAACGAAATTAGATCTTGCAATAATATATGGATAATCATCTATTTCGCTTAGAACCAAATTCTTTACCACCTCTATTGCTGGCAAATTTTCGTCAAATTCAGAATTTAGATTATTATCTGGAAAAAGCAGAAGTGGATCATAATCTGTATCGGCATCTTGTCCCCAAGCAGAGTTAGACCAAAAAACCAAGCTTTTTGCCAAAAAAATAACGATGGTAAATTTTAAAAG
>CACAPQ010000041.1 GCA_902534325.1 Paracoccaceae bacterium
GTACGGACGCTCTACCTCAAGGACTTGACGCTCTTAGGTGCAACCTATCAAGATGATGAGATTTTCCCAAACCTAATTTCATATATTGAGGCTGGTGAAATAGGCCCCACTTTAGCTGCTACCTATCAACTTTCTGATATAGCACGCGCGCAAGTGGATTTTTTGGCAAAGAAATATACTGGCAAGCTAGTCCTACTACCACCTACAATTGGAGATAAAACTTGAAGATTAAAAAATTGGATATCTATCAGCACGATCTGCCAGTTAATAATGGACCCTATACGATGGCCAACGCTGAAGTTTGGGCACTGGATACAACGCTTGTCAAAATTACGACTGATACTGGTGTTGTAGGTTGGGGTGAGACCTGTCCTGTGGGCCCAACTTATGCAGAAGCTCACGCGAGCGGCGCCCGCGCGGCGCTGATTGAAATGGCTCCCGGGCTTATTGGTACTCAAGTGCTGCCACTTAAAGTACATCGCAAAATGGCAAGTTTGTTGAATGGGCATCACTATGCCAAAGCTGCAATTGATATTGCGACGCATGACGCGCTTGGTAAGGCAATAGGTTTGCCATTGGCTGATTTATTGGGCGGAGCAGTGACTGACCGCATACCGTCCTATTATGCCACCGGTGTCGGTATGCCAGATGAAATTGCTCGGCTAGCAAGTGAAAAGCAGGCGGAAGGCTATCCACGACTACAGATCAAAGTGGGTGGCCGTCCGATTGAAATTGACATCGAAGTTATTGCTAAGGTCTGGGAACAGATCGAGGGTACAGGAATGAGACTTGCTGTTGATGGTAATCGTGGATGGACCACCCGTGATGTATTGCGTGTTAGCCGTGAACTTGTGCATATCCCTTTTGTTATGGAGCAGCCCTGTAATACTATTCAGGATCTGGAAAAAATTCGCCCTCAGATCCAACACGCCATTTATATGGATGAAAATAGCGTTGATCTGGCCACAGTAATACAGGCTGTGGGCCGAGAACTAGTTGATGGGTTTGGCATGAAAGTAACTCGCATTGGCGGCTTGCAACCTATGCAAACGTTTCGCGATATCTGTGAAGCACGCGCCTTACCGCATACTTGTGACGATGCCTGGGGTGGTGACATTATCGCCGCCGCTTGCACCCATATTGGTGCCACAATCACACCGAGGCTAAACGAAGGGGTATGGTTAGCTCAGCCATATATTGAAGGTCACTACGACGGGAAAAATCCAGTAAAAATCGATGGTGGTCATATTGAATTACCAGTTGGTCCTGGACTTGGTGTGGCTCCTGACGAGCAAATGTTTGGGGCTCCGGTCGCATTTTTTTGAATATCTTAAAGAGGAACTAGAAATGAATTTCACAGGAAAACGCGCTTTGGTGACAGGGGCTGCCGGAGGGATTGGTGAAGCCATCACTTCAATGTTTCGCAAGGCGGGCGCGCAGGTTGCTGCTGCTGATCTAAATACCGATGGGATCGAAGCTGAGGCGCATCTTCCTGGCGATCTGACCGACCAAAATTATACAAAAGCGTTGCCTTCATTAGCAGCCGAAGCTTTGGGAGGTTTAGATATTTTGATTAATAATGCGGGCATCATGCGAAGGGGTAAGGTCACCGATAGCAGTGATGAAGACTTCGAAATTTCTGTCTCTGTGAATGTAAAGGCCCCGTTTCATTTGTGCCGCGCTGCAATTCCTATAATGGCGAAAAATGGTGGAGGCGTTATTGTAAACACAGCATCGTGTTGGGGCGTTCACCCAGGACCGGACCATGCTGTTTATTGTATGACAAAGGCTGCAATTGCCTCACTAACCCAATGCATGGGGCGCGATCACGCACATCAAGGCATTCGAATTAACGCAGTTTGTCCAAATGAGGTGGATACACCGATGTTAAGCACAGGATTTAAAATGCGAGGTTTTGATCCAACCACGGCAATAGCAGAGCTCGATAAAACCGTCCCGTTGGGTCGAATTGCGCAACCCGAAGATATTGCAGAAGTTATCTTATTTCTGGCATCCGATCATGCGCGTTACATGTGTGGGGAACTTTTGGAAATCAACGGTGGGAAATCGGTCGCATGATGAGATTTCAGGGCAAGGTTGCACTAGTTACTGGGGGGCGTACTGGTATTGGTCAAGCAATTGCAAGGCGGTTGCGCGATGAAGGTGCACATGTTTTTACTGCGCAACGTAGCAAAGATTTAGAGTTTGATAGCATAATTTCGGATTTTACAGATTTGGACTGTCCCGCACGGGTCGTTTCTGAGGTCATAGAAAAAGCCGGCCAGTTGGATGTACTAATCAATAACGCGGGTATTATGCAACAGGCCAGCGTTGAGGAGATGCACGTTGAAGAGTGGCAACGGATCCTGACGATTAATCTGACGGCTCCTTTTTTGATGATTAAAGCTGCTTTACCTCATTTGCGAGAGCAAAGCGGGAGCATAGTCAATACCGGATCTATTGAAGGAATAGGTAGCAATCCGAGTCATGCTGCCTATTGTGCGTCCAAAGCGGGTTTGCACGGTCTCACTCGCGCGGTAGCAGTTGACCATAGCTCTGAGGGGGTCCGATGTAACGCTATTGCTCCCGGTTGGATCGATACGGATCTGAATGTTGATTTCATTGAAGGAATGGATGATCCAGACGCATTTCGAAGTGAAATTGGTAAAATTCACCCCGTTGGCCGTCCTGGCGCCCCAGAAGAGGTGGCTGCTCTTGCCGCTTTTTTGGCTGCTCCGGAAAGTACTTTCATAACTGGGCAGGTCTATATCGTGGATGGTGGGCGTATGGCGCAGCTAAGCTTGCCTTAAAATAGTAAATTATAGTTCCGCGCCGGCTTTCATTTCTTGCCATTTAAGAAATGCCGCAGCCCCGGGTTTTGATAAAAACTGTGGTAGAAGTTTGGTGGGGCTGGGCGCAGCAAGGGCGCGGTCCAAGCGAGCCGATCTGGTCCCGGTTGCAAGCTCAGCCGCTAGCAGTCCAGACAGCGTACCGCGTGTGGTTCCCAATCCGTTCTGACAGCACGCGGAATAAAGCCCGTCTTCCAGCTCTTTGACGACGCTTACATTATTGCGGCTAAGGCAAAGACGTCCTCCCCAACGATATTGCATTAAAACGTTTGCCAGCATAGGGAAACGCGCATGAAATGCTCTATCATGGTCTCGGGCGACGACTTTAATGCGCTTGTCTGAGACTTCCATTGAGGGGTCATAAGTGAACCGGTTTCGAACGACAATTCGATTTCCTTTAGAAGATCTTATGCGCCGTATGGTTGTTCCCATGGGGTCGGCTGGTGTAATACCCCAAACGGACTGTCCTCCAAGCTGCCTACTTTCCTGCGAGCTTAATGCCCGGGTCATTGAGGCATAGGTGAACACATGCATTAAATGATTTGATAAAAACCCAAAGCTGTTGAGATGACCGTTTACTGCCAGTATTACTTTTGGGGAGGTTACGGAACCGTTGGGCGTAGTAGCTATCCAATTGATGTTTTGAGTTAAACTTTCAACAGGGCTGTTTTCATATATCTGTATAAGATTTGACTTAAGGCCTTTTGAAATACCCCGCACAAAAGCTGCGGGCTGGATCATGGCCGTTCCAGCGGTGAACAATCCGCTTTGATAATAAGTTGTTCCGGTAACGGCCTTCATATCGGCAGCATCCAGCATTTGGTAGTCTTCACCCATATTTTTCAGATGGGCTGCATATTCACGGTTATGCTTATCACCTTTAGCGGTTGCCGCGCCATTAATTTTACCACTTTGGTTAAAGACATCTGGTTCCATTTCAAAATCATTCGCCATGTCAGCTGCAAACTGAATGGCATGCCGATTATCGTCCGTTAGCTTGATATCCTGATCAAGCGCACCACCATAATCTGCGGAGGATAGATCATGTGGCAGGTCTATCATAAACCCTGAATTTCGGCCCGCTGGGCCTTCAGCGACACGGCTTGCTTCGAGGATAGTTATGCGGTCAGTTGGACATAGCTGTGACAAACGTCTTGCGGCGGCGAGTCCCGCAAATCCTGCACCTATAATCAGCCAATCTGAGTTGATTTTTTTATTTAAGATCAACGCGGGTTCCGGTTTGTCCAGAAGATCATTCCAAGCTGCCGGGCCGGGGTCTATGGGAAGTTTTTTGACCTTTATTTCGCGCACATCAATGGTCCTGATTCAACGCATCAGCTATTGGGATTTCACGTTCACGCCTTGCGATATAGTCCAGTAGTTCTTCATTAGTCGAAGGGTCAAGTTTGGGTTCCTCATATTCTTTAAGAAGATCTCTTACACGTTGCAAGGCGCGTTCGTTGATTTCGACTGAACCATCAGCTTGCCATTGTTCAATCGAGTTATTGTCAAATAATTCTGGCATAAAAAAAGCATCTTGGAAATTTTCCAACGTATGTGGATGTCCTAGATAATGTCCGCCTGGACCTACATCGCGGACTGCCTGCAATGCTTCATCAAAACCATCCCAATTAATGCCAGACATCATTCGATACCCCATTGCACATTGTTCGGCATCGACAACGAATTTGGCCATTGAACAGTGCATTCCTGCCTCGTTCCACCCAGCAGAATGCCAAATATAGTTTGCCCCAGACATTAGCACTGCCATCATCGTGCTGGCGCTTTCATATCCAGCTTGTGCATCGAAGGTCTTGGCGCCGCCCAAGGTATTTGATGTTCGCCACGGGACGTCATAAAAGCGTGCCATCTGACCAATCATCATGTTCATTAAGCTAATTTCTGGGGTACCTGCCATCGGAGCTCCAGATTTCATTGATACCGTTGCCAGATAATGTCCGTAGATCGCAGGCGTACCTTTCTTAACAATCTGTGAGTATGCTAGACAGCTCAAGGCTTCAGCATTCAACTGGGCCACGGTTGGAGCAACACCTGCAGGTGTATTTGCCCCGCCCAAAACAAATGGTGAGCACAGGATTGGCTGGTTATATTTAGCAAATGCGCGCAATGCGCCCAGCATAGTCTCATCCCAGACTAAAGGAGAGTTGCCGTTGCAATTACCAGTCACAACTGGATTATTCATCATAAAGTTTTTGCCGAACAGGATAGTGCACATTTCCATAACATCTTCGGCGTTTTTGGGGCTGGTCGTCATTCCCATGAATGTCTTGTCTGAATACTTCATTGAAGAGTAAGTGATGCGCAGGTGCCTATGGCTGATCGGATGGTCGTAAGGTTCAACAATATGGTGTGCTGAGGAATGCATTGCTGGCAGCATATGACTGAGCCTGTGAAAGTTTGCTAAGTCTTCCAACGTGGGGTTTCGGCGCACATCATCGATATCGCGTAGATAGGGTGCACCGGTCATTGGGACAAAGATCGAATGATCATTGCCAAAGGGCAGGTTATTGGCCGGGTTACGTGCGGTGAAGGTGAAGCTTGAAGGTATCATCTTGACCAGTTCGTGCACTAAGCTGCGGTCTAGATGTACTTTTTCGCCTCGCACATCGGCACCTGCTTTTTTCCAGTCCTCCAGTGCAATTGGATCGCGAAATACCACGCCTACGTCTTCCAGAATATCCATGGATGCCGCATCAATTTGTTCGACTTGTTCCATACTCATTGGGTTGATCAGAGGAATGCCACGTTTGAGCGCTGGTAACATGGTTATGTCGCGGGTTTGGCGTATCGCTTTGCGCACGCCGCGGCCGCGGCGTGTTTTCCCTATGGCTTCAACGCTCATCCGACGTTATCTCCATCGGCTGGATCGGTTAGGTCGATCCAAATTGTTTTGAGTTCAGTAAACTGATCGTGGGCGTGCAATCCATTGTCGCGCCCTCCAAAACCGGATTGTTTATATCCGCCAAAAGGAGTGGAAATATCACCCTCACCATAACAATTGACCGTGACAGTACCTGCCTGAATATCTCGAGCTGCGCGAATAGCTTTTCTGGTGTTAGCGGTGAAAACGCTGGCTGCAAGGCCATACTCCGTTCGATTGGCTATGGCCACGGCTTCGTCATTTGTGGCGACCTCAATAACACTTAGGACAGGTCCAAAAATCTCATCTTTGGCCCTTGCGTCGTCGGCGCTTACTTCATAGATCACTGGTGAAACGAAAGGGCCGTTGCCTTTATCCTGATTTTTGAGGAATTTACGAACTTTTTTGCAATGTTCGGCATCTATCAATGCACCAATATGAATACCCGGGTCTAGTGGATCGCCTACTTTCCAGTCGCGCAGCCGTACTTCAATAAGCTCCATCAATGGCGCTTTGATAGTTTTATGTACTATTAGGCGAGACGCTGCGGAACAGTTTTGCCCTGCATTCCAAAATGCTGCATTAACCACGTGCTCTGCAACGTGATCCAGATTTTCAGCGTCATCAAAAACTACTGCCGGATTTTTGCCGCCGCATTCCAAAACAATCTTTTTCATGTTGCTATCTGCGGCATAGCGTAAAAAGTGTTTGCCAGTCTCGGTGGAACCGGTGAAGCTAACCATATCAACATTCATATGCCGTCCTAGTGGCTCTCCTACAGATGGGCCATCGCCTGGTAATACTTGAAACACGCCCCGCGGGATGCCAGCTTCATGCGCTAATTCCGCTACGCGCAGAGCGGTTAGTGAGGTTTGTTCTGCTGGTTTGGCAATAACCGAACATCCCGCTGCCAAGGCAGGGCCTATTTTCCACGCGAGCATCATCAATGGGAAATTCCATGGTAAAACTATGCCCACCACCCCAATTGGTTCTCTTACAATCATTGAGATCGCATCGTCTACGGCTGGGGCTGTTTGGTCATAGATTTTGTCAATTGCTTCTGCGTGCCACTTAATGCAGTGGATTGTCTCAGGTAAGTCAATCGTTTCGCAATCCAAGATCGGTTTTCCACTATCAAGGCTCTCCATAACCGCTAATTCGCGGCGATTGCGTGTTAATAGTTTACATAGTCGGATCAATGTATTTTTACGTTCGGAGGGATGCAGTTTAGACCAAAATCCTTGCTCAAAAGCCTCCCGGGCCTTTTGAACTGCAAAATCAACATCTGTCGCATTGCAGCCCGAAATTTCCGTTAGTTTATTACCAGTTGCGGGGTTGATCGTTTTAAAGGGTTTTCCGTTTCCCGCTCGATACTTGCCATTAATGAAGGCGGTTTTTGGGAGATCCAGGTCCTCGGCAATGGCTTTGTATTCAGAATGGGTCAAAAGATCGCTCATATAGCTTCTCCCGTGATGTTTGAGATGGTCGTATTCATAGTGTGGATAACTTCGGCCAACTGGCGTTTATCTTCTTTGTTCAAAGGTTGCAGTGGCTTGCGTGGTGGTCCAGCATCAATGCCACGCAAGGTTAGTCCGTGTTTGATGCATTGAACGAATTTTCCACCCTGTTCCAAAACGCTCATCAACGGCAGCATTGCCGACATTATTTTACGCCCTTTGGTAAAATCACCATCTATAGCGCAAGAGCGATACAAGGCGATATGCGCTTCAGGGGCAAAGTTTGATCCTGCACAAACCCAAGAGCGTGCGCCCCATGCAAAGAATTCCAATGCTTGATCGTCCATTCCGCAACTTAATGCAATATGTGGATAGTCCCGCGCCAACATGTGAACACGATTGATGTCCCCAGAGCTTTCCTTGATCGCGCAGAAGTTGGGAGATCGTCCCAAACGATCAAGCGTTTCTTCGTCCATATTCACAGACATCCGGCCTGGGTAGTTATAAAGCATTGCAGGAAGATTAGCGGCGCGGTCTATGGCTAAGGCATGCAGCGCAATTTCGCGACCTGTGGGGTAGGCATATGGCGGCGTGGAGATCAAAAGCCCATTTGCACCAGCGGCTTTTGCGGCTAGAGCAAAACCTATGCTGTCCTCGGTGCGGATAGCGCCAGTACCAACGATCATCGGCACACGATTTTTGATGAACTCCGCACACCGGTTCATCATCCAGATTCGTTCTTTTTCGGTTTGTGCATAATATTCGCCAGTGGATCCGGCTACGATGATACCATGCACGCCGGCTTTGATCAGATGTTCGACGGTTTGCTCTAGAGCTTCTTCGTTACAAGAAAAGTCATCATGGAACGGCGTGACAATTGGAGTGTAGATGCCTTCAAATCGCATTGCATCTGTCTTTCATTAAGCAGAACGTATATTCTTTCATTAATTTAGTTCAATCTCTGCAACTAAAGGGTTATTTTCATAAGTGGAGCATCAAGAAACCTAGTGCCACTTAAATTATTGAAAACAACAAACCAGTTGTTAATTATTGAGTCAATGACAGATGTTTTTACTTATGCGTTCACCTGCATTTAGGTTGGATGTTATGAAAACATCTGTGTTACTTACTCAAGGTTTGATAGAATAGAATGATGAAGTCACATTTTTCTAAAGTATTTTCAATTATTCTGGTTCTTTTTGTGAAAGTGGTCTTCTAATAGTTTGGCTATCTCTTTTCCTACTTCAGGGTGATCAAAGAACGGAACATTAAGGCAAATTTCAGCTAGCCATTTTGGGTCTTTGTTTTTCTGATACTGTTTCCAAAGATTTTCAACCAATGCTTGGTTTTCTATAAATGACTTTTTGCTCATTTATTCATTCTCGTACAAAACAATACCCGAGAAAGCTTCGGTTCGGCTACCGTTTTCGTAAAGGTCAATCAAAGGAGTAATACCATCTAACCAGTCCAAACCAGATACAACATCTTCAGTTCGGTTTTCTATACTTTGGTAAGTATTAATTGCCGCATATTCATTATCACCTAAGCTGAGTACCTGCCAAGATTTAGAACTGGAGTTATCAAAATTTCTTAGTTCGTCTATCAATTGGTTTTCTGAACCTTTTTTGGCTTTAAATTTGGTAACAGTGGTTACAAGCTCACCCATATTTTTATTCCTATTTGACTTCTCAATTATAATTTTACGTTCACCTAACTCAAGTCAGTTTAATCTAGGATACACCTAATTGAGAGATCAAAGTAATTATTTTGGGAATATTTTTCCGCTGGGTAACTTTTGACAAAGAGATTGGTTTGGACTTTCCTGACTCACCTAACAAATGGAGGACAGAATGTTCGTATCTTTTACTGATTGGGAATTTGACGGAAATGTCGAAAATGTAGTTGAAGGCATCAAAGAAAATTGGGCTGCAATGAAAGAGTATGGGGCCGTAAATACGCGGTGTACGGTTACTGGAGAAAATACTCTTAGAACAATGACGCTTTGGAGCAGCCAAGAAACGCTTGATGCAAACGTTGATAAAATAAGAGCATTAGCGACGTCGGCGTCCGGCATGACACCAACAAGCGGTATGAAAGGTCCACTCGCAGTTGAGCTTGATTAACTTATTGGATTTCCAAAAAATAAAATTTTCTGGAAGTTAGGTTCCTTGGGTATGAGCGAGTGAATTGAATAGCGTTCATTTTTTAAAATTCGCTCTACCTTTCCCATGTTGGTAAAGGATCGTATCCTAGCTGCAATAGGACATGTGGGACGTCGACGAACACCCAGTTTTCAACCAAAAGCTCATTTTCACGTCGCCACCAATCACAAACTCGCATGAAAATTCTTTCATTTGTTGGGCTTTGCCCAAGAAATGGTTTTACGTTGAATCCTGTTAGGGACGGCCACCCTCCAGAGCAAGTATAATTTCCATCACCAAATCTTGTGAAATGTTTTGTTAGCCCATTATTCTTTGATCCGCCCGACCAACCTTCAAACTGGGACTCGAATGGCACTTGAAATGAAGCGAACTCGTCCACACCAGCAAAGGACCCGAACGCACCAGGTCCATACCACATCATATTATCATGCCAATAGGGACGCCAAGCCTCATCCTTTGTTGCCAATTTAGCAAGCATATCAGTAACAATTTGATAACTTAGTTTTCCCTCTTTAGGGTCAGAGGCTTCTATTAGAAAGCCGTCTCGTGATGCAGGCCCTTAGATCATCCCTGTGTAACCACGTGAGTGTCCAGGGCCCATATCTAGAGGCCATTGATTACAGGCAATCATGAGTTCAGGTATATCGAGATAGATATAGCTTTCAACGGCGCAGCCATTCTCAATGCGGTGGAATTCACCATAGCGCAAGTAAGAAAGTTTTTTTGTCGCCCTCAGACCAATCCAATCTTTTGCAAAGTGCCCAACATAATAACCCGTTGAGCTAATCCAGTTTTGTCCTTCGAATTCACCAAGCATGAAGATATCGTCACGCCTATAAAGTCCTTTAAGTGAATCTTGGAGTGGGAATAGGAATTCTTCAATATAGGCATTTGGGCCCATGAGTTGATTGAAAGGGTGGACAACATTAATGTTTGCGTCCTCAGCAAAAAAATCTGTGGTCTTGGATGAGAAGTCGCCTGGATGTTTTAAAGCTTCAGCATATTTTAAATAAAATGCACGGTCATTTATCGGCATGAAATCCAACTTTCCTATCATATTTCCTGTAGGTTCAAGCGGATAACCTCCGTTCGACAATACGAGCCATCACAGAGGCGCCTACAGGCAAAACATTAGGGTCAAGGAAAAAGCTTGGATTGTGAAGGCCAGTCGTTCCAGAATGTCCAATCCTACAATACGCGCCTGGTACAACATTCAGCATGTCAGCGAAGTCCTCAGACCCTGTAGCTGGTTCCTGTGTTCCTGAGATATTTTCTTTGCCCACGATATCTTCAGCAGCCTCGAGATAAGCTTCTGAGAGCTTTTCATCGTTTACCAATACGTCGAAAGTATTTCGATTATCTAGGGTAATTTCTACTCCGTATGCGGTAGCGAAGCCTGAACACAACTCGCGCATACGGCTGTCGGCTAGATCGAAGACCTCCTGCTTAAAGTATCGAATTGTGCCTGCCAGTGTCGCTGTATCCGGAACAATATTATAGGCTGAGCCAGAGTGGATTTGGGTCACTGATAATACGCAGGTCTCCAATGGTGCAACATTACGCGAAAGGACTGTCTGGATGCTGCCAACTAGGTCGGAGGCGATAACTAATGGATCGCGTGACTGGTGTGGCATGGCAGCGTGGCTTCCCTTTCCTTGAATAGTGATATCAAAAAACGAAGCGCCTGCCATAGCGGTACCCTTGCAGATGCCTACGGTTCCTGGCCTTCCATTTGGGGTGTTGTGCATGCCATAGATCTCGTCGCAGGGAAATCGCTCAAATAGCCCATCAGAAATCATGCCTCGCGCTCCACCTAATCCTTCTTCGGCCGGTTGGAATATGAGCACGGCTGTCCCTGTGAAATCACGTGTTTCTGCTAGATGTTTGGCTGCACCTAGCAACATCGTAGTGTGGCCGTCATGACCGCAAGCATGCATTACACCAGGTGTTTTGGAGGAGTAATTTAGGTTTGTCAGTTCGTCTATTGGCAGCGCGTCCATATCAGCCCTCAAGCCCACCCTTCGCGACCCTTCGTTTCCTTTGATGATGCCTACAACGCCTGTACCTGCGATGCCGGTGTGCACCTCGTCCACGCCATACTCTTTGAGTTTTTCAGCAACAACGCCCGCAGTGCGATGCTCAGTAAAACCTATTTCGGGATGCTGGTGAAGATCCTTGAAAATCGCCGTCAACTCGTCTTTTGCTGCTTCGATAATGGGCAGATTACTCATGTTATTTTCCTAACTTAGACGTTTCAACAATGGTATTAAAAATTGCGTTATAAAAATTTTTATGTGGTACAGTGTTTATCATACACTTAGCAATTATTGAGGCTGAATTAAATACATTATTGGGACAGTGAGTTGCCGGAGTTGTATAGTAGCGCTTGAAACCTATGTTCGATACTCTAATGTGAAATTTCAGGATAGTCAGGAGTAAGCATCTTATGGTCGAAAAGCATTCTAAACAAGGCACTGCCGAAGAGAAGCTGAATATGCAGGACGTTTTATCCATGCGCTCAAGTGGTTACTATTCGCAGCGCACAGCCGGTGCAAAAAATGCTATCGATAGTGTTCTCCCTCTCATGAAAGAGGCCGTAAATAATCTACCTGAAACGGAAATTTTAAGGTTTGCGGATTATGGAGCGGCAGATGGGGGAACTAGTGCTGCACTCTGGGCAGATCTCATTTCAAGTCTGCGTAAGGGTGGTGATGCCAGGCATACTGAACTCCTTTACACGGATTTACCATCAAATGATTTTTCTACCTTGTTCAAGACGATGCAAGGGATGGAAGGTGATCCTTCAAATGCCTATCAGGTAAACAATGAAAACGTATTCGTGCATGGTTGCGGCACTGGGTTTCATCGTCAACTTATGGCATCGAATAGCCTAAGTCTCGGTTTTTCTGCTACTGCAATGCATTACGTTTCAGAAAAGCCCTGTGAAATTGAGGATCATGTTCACATGGTCGGTGCTGCACCTGATGAGCGGGCACAATTTGCTCAGCGTGCTGCAGAAGACTGGGAAAAGATTCTTCTTGCACGTGCTGCAGAAATGAAATCAGGGTCGCATTTTATCGTATTAAATTTTGGCATTGATGAACAGGGACGTTACCTTGGTCATACTGGTGGGCATTCCATGTTTGATAAATTCACACAGCATTGGCGCGCACTTTTGAACGGGGGTAAAATCACCCAAGAGGAGTTTCGTAGAGCAACATTTGTACAACATTATCGCACATTGGACGAGTTCAAGGCTCCTTTTGATAATCACGATACACCTGTAATGAAAGCTGGCCTAAGGCTTAAATCTGCGCGCACTCAATTAACAAAATGTCCATATCAAATGGCATTTATAGAGGCAGACGGTGCAATGTCGGCTAGCCAGTATGCAACCTCTTTAATTCCAACTATGCGAAGTTGGTCAGAAACAGTATTTCTTTCTGCACTTAGCAATCGCCCGCCGGCAGAAGCACAGTCAATCGTTGATGCGTTTTACCAATCCTATGAAGCAGAGGTCGCAGCAAATCCAGAAGGCCACGCTATGGATTACATTCATGCCATCATGGTAATAGAAAAAGCTACTTAGTAATATTTTATTGAGTGGTTAGGCAAAGAATAGTAGTGGTTGGCGTGTTAAGATATTGCTTTCCATTTTGGTTTTTTAATGCTTCTCTTTGTTTAATTAATAGGTAGTTTTTTGTATTACTTGAGTGTGCGCTAAATGAAAAATGCTGAAGGTGAAGAAATTTTGGTTCCAGAGGGACAGAACAAGATTTGGAATTATCACCCTGATCTTCCCTTGCCTAACTCACCTGTTTTTAGTTGGCGTCCACGTATCTGGTTTATCTTAAATTGGTTTCGGCGCGGTTGGCTTGCGCTCAGCGGGGCGACAATTTGGGTGGCTCTAGCTTTTGCGGTCTACACCTGGCTCCAACCATCATTAGCTGAGTGGAGCCTACAGGCCATCTTTCTAATGCTTGTGAGGAACTTAGCTCTAATTCTGATTATAGCAGGTGGGTTACATTTGTGGCTCTGGGCTATGCGGCAGCAAGGTAATCGTTTGAAATTCGATAGTCGAAATATGATGCGAGATAATGGCACTTTCACTTTCCGAAATCAGGTATTAGATAATATGTTTTGGTCCATTGCTTGGGGTGTGCCGATCTGGACACTCTATGAAGTCATCTATTTTCGCGCCATCGATATTGCTGTTTCGCCTACGTTTCAGTTCAACGATAATCCGATCTGGTTTGTCGTATTTTTCTGGGTAATTTTGCTCTGGAAAGGATTTCATTTCTATTGGGTTCATCGGTTTTTACACTGGCCCCCTTATTATCGCATTGCTCATTCGGTACATCATCGCAACATAAATACTGGACCATGGAGTGGGCTGTCGATGCATCCTCTAGAAACTTTGCCCTATTTTTCAGGTCTATTGATCCATTTGGTTGTTCCATCTCACCCAGTTCATTTTTTATTTCATGCCTATGCTTTGGCATTAAACCCAGCATTTTCGCACTCGGGCTTTGATGCTCTCTTAGTGCGCGATAAACGCCAACTGGAATTAGGAGAGTTCTTTCACCAGCTGCACCACAGGTATTTTGAGTGTAATTATG
>CACAPQ010000042.1 GCA_902534325.1 Paracoccaceae bacterium
CTAATAGTAGTGTTATAAAAATTGGTGATATACCGGTTGGAGGAAATAATCCGCTGACCTTTATTTTGGGGCCATGCCAACTAGAAAATCGTGACCATGCAATGTTTATGGCGGAGAAAATAACTAAGTTGTGTGCGCCATCTTCATCAAGCTTTATATTTAAATCCAGTTTTGATAAGGCAAATAGATCTTCGATTGCATCAGCTAGGGGTGTTGGAATTGAAGAGGGATTAAGAATTCTAGAAGAAATAAAGTTAACTTTCAATTGCCCGGTTATTACAGATATTCATACCGTTTCTCAATGTGTCACAGCCTCTGAAGTGGTGGATGTTTTGCAAATTCCGGCATTTTTATCTCGGCAAACTGATCTATTGATTGCAGCTGGAGAAACTGGAAAACCAATAAACGTCAAGAAGGGACAGTTTTTAGCGCCTTGGGAAATGACAAATGTTGCTGAAAAAATAGCTAGCACTGGGAATAAAAAAATATTGCTTTGTGAGCGTGGGACTAGTTTTGGGTATAACACACTGGTTAACGATTTTCGTGGTCTAGAAATAATGGCTGAGACTGGATATCCAGTTGTTTTTGACGCCACTCATTCTGTTCAACAACCAGGTGGCAGGGGAAATAGTTCCGGTGGAGAAAGAAAATTTGTGGCTGCGCTTGCTCGGGCAGCTTGTGCAGTTGGTGTTGCTGCGGTTTTTATTGAGACCCATCAAGAACCAGATAATGCGCCTTGTGACGGTCCAAATATGATTGATGTGGCTGATTTGCAAAAACTGGTTGAAAAACTTCGTGTAATAGATGAACTAAGTAAGGCTATTTGAGTCAATTGAAAGAGCCCAAGGGGTATTTATTGACATGAAAGAGCTTAGTGATTTTGAGCATAAAGGCTGGATTAAATTTAAGTTTGACCAGCGTGTAGCCCATTGGGCTAATGCTGCTAATTCAAAGATTACTTCAAAGCTAAAAAATAAAGAAATTTTTGACAATAATTTAACCTGTCAGGGAACTTGGTTTGTTGGTGTAGATGCCTTAGAAAATGATACAAATGGAGCCTTGGGCGAAATATCACTAAGTGGACCATTTGAAAGTTTAATGAAACGCACAGAAGCTCGCGGCCTGCATGCGGCTCAGGTTTCGATAATTTTCGAAGGCTATCCGAAGCCTAGAGATCAAGAAAGTGAAAGTTCTTTCAACTATAGATTAAAAAGAGACGCAGCTCATGTAGATGGTTTGATAGCTGACTTTCCAGGAGGACCAAGAAAGTTAAAAGAGCCACATGCCTATGTACTTGGAATTCCCTTAAATCAAGCGCCAAAAGGCGCAAGTCCTGTTGTGGTCTGGGAGGGCTCTCATCATTTAATTTCAAAGGCATTCAACAGTTTATTTTTGAATCAAGATCCTGAAAAATGGAAAGATTTAGATGTTCGTGAGGTTTATATGCAAACAAGAAAAAGCATATTTGAAAAATGTAAAAGACGCGTGCTGTATGCAAATTTAGGCGAAAGTTATATGATACACAGACTTTGCCTTCATGGAATAAGTCCTTGGGATTTTGAGATCAAAAACTTTAATGAAGGACGAAAAATAGCTTATTTTAGACCAGAGCTTCAACATTTGGCTGATTGGCCAAAATTATCCTAATTTCGCAATACGGGCTGCTCTGCCGCCACGACGTCTTTTTAATCTAAATGCACGCTTTGGTAATTCGTTAATGATTTGGTTTCTTTGCTTCGAGGGCAGACGTGACCAAGAAGAAATTTCTTCTATTGTTCTATGGCATCCAGTGCATAGTCTTTCACTAGGGTGAATTACACATATTTTGATGCAAGGACTTTGGATTTCATCTCTTGTCCAGACTTCACTACCCAAAATAGTTTTCTCCCGAAAGAAACTTAAAATTTAACAATTATCTAAAATCTTTAATCGATCTAAGAACCCTTGAAGTATATAAGCTGCTGCAACATGATCGATTACTTCTGCACGACGTTTTCGTGTCGTATCCGCCTCCAATAAAGCCTTTTCGGCTGCTACTGTTGACAGTCGCTCATCCCAAAAAGTAATTGGAAGGGGTGTTTTTTTTGAAAAATTTCTAGCAAATGCTCTCGTTGACTGTGCTCTTGGTCCCTCACTCCCATCCATATTTTTTGGCAAGCCAAAAACGATCCCGCAACAATTTTTAATTGGAATGATCCCCAATAATTGATCAGAATCTATTGAAAACTTTTTCCGTTTGATAGTTTTAATCGGTGTGGCGACAGAAAGGATGATGTCGCTTACTGCAACGCCAATTGTTTTTGTTCCTAAGTCTAAGCCGATTAAGGAATTATTCGATTGGAGTTCATTCGCAAATTCGGAAACGTCTTCGTATATCATCTGGAAATACCAATTTCCTTTGCAATATTATTAATGACTCTCAGGTCAGCTGGTGAATTATTATAAATATTTAGGGCTTCTGCCCATATTTTTTTTGCACGATCTGAGTAACCAAGTACTGAAAGTGCCTTGATAAGTCTGGCCCACTCGTCTGATGTTCCTCCTTCAGATGCTAGACGACTTGCTAAGCCTTCGACCATTTTAGAAATCATTTCCTGTCTTTCATCGGCTGTCATCTCGTCGGATGCCTCAATATCAGCTCGAGCGGGTCCATTTGGAGATATTTTTGTTTTTGCCGGAAGCTCATATCGATTTTTTCCAGCTCGCCATGCAACTTGCATAATTTGCTGACGTATAAGAGGAACCCATGGCGCATCATCTGGACCTCGGTTGAGAAGTTTCCGCCAAATTTCAAAAGATAGGTCTGGCCGATCTAAGTTGGCGTACATTAGCCCTAAATAGTAAAGAGCCCCGCCATTTTCATCATCTGTTGCCAAAACCCTACGAAAAAGAGCTTCTGCTTCTGGCGAGACATAGCCGTTCAGCGATATTACCATTAACTCTGCCAATTGGTATAAATCTTCAGTTAAAACTTGTTCTCCCAATAGTTTAACCAAGGACATTTGAGCAATTGCTGCATTTTCAAAATTATTTAAACTGGCTTCAGTTCTCATAAGATAACGCAATCCCGTTATGTCGTTAGGTCGTTCCTGAGATATTTTTCTCAATTTAGTAATTATTTCACCCATCTCGCCTTTTGGAGTATTGATAGTTTTTTCATCCGATAAAGCATCCCAGGCTTCCTGTTGCGACGGCCGAGTTTCTTTTAAGAATTTAGCTGCTTCAATTCGATTTTTTTGGGAAAAATCGAAATATCCAAAGCTTCCAAGTGATGAATAGAGAGTAAACGAAAGAAAACTAGTAAAAACTCCCAAAATAAAAGCAAATTTTAATCTTGAGTTTGTAGATTGAAAGCTGAATTTAAGTAAAGATTGATTTTTATTTTTTAAAATTCTGCGCGAAACCTCAATTTTCAGTTGTTCAGCTTCTTCGGTACTTATTGCTCCTTTGGCGATATCTTTTTTAATTTCAGAAAGCTGTGATTTGTAAAACTTCAAATCTGCATTTTCTTCTTTTTGGACAGCATTTTTTTTTAGCGTTTGATAAAAAATCACACAAACAAAGGCTAAAATAATTACGATGCTCAGCCAGAATACTATCATTATGTCTTCCTTTACATTGGTCTTTTAAACATCAAATTTAGCCAAGGTAAGCCCTTAAATCTCTGATGTTGCTAGATGTCGCAACTGAAATGATTTATAACGTACTGAGTCGTAGAGGCTAACAAACTTGGGTTAGAAATATCCAGTAATTTAGCTATTTTGGGTGAAATACAAATGAAACGTTATTCTGTGTTTGCAGTTGCGCGAGAAGCTCTTCGTTATCACCAAGGCTGGAGTCGTGCTTGGAAAAGCCCAGAACCAAAAAAGAATTATGACGCTATCATTATAGGGGCAGGGGGCCACGGCTTGGCAACGGCCTACTATCTGGGAAAAAATCACGGACTAAAGAACGTAGCGATACTTGAGAAAGGCTGGCTTGGTGGAGGAAATACTGGACGCAACACCACGATTATCCGGTCCAACTATCTGCAAGATGCTTCAGCTGCAATTTATGAAAAGGCTCGAAGTTTGTACGAGACTATGAGCCAGGATCTAAACTATAATGTCATGTTTAGTCCACGAGGTGTAATGATGTTGGCTCAGACCCAGCATGAAATTAGGGGATATAAACGTACAGCCCAGGCAAATGCTTTGCAGGGCGTATCAACCGAATTTATTTCTCCAGAGAAAGTTAAATCTCTGGTGCCAATCATCAATATTGATGGGCCACGATATCCGGTTCTAGGGGCATTGTGGCAGTCGCGCGGCGGGACGGCAAGGCATGATGCCGTTGCATGGGGTTACGCTCGTGCTTGCTCGGATATGGGAATGGATATTATTCAGCAATGCGAGGTTACTGGCATTCGGCATGAAAATGGTCAAGTTCAAGGAGTTGAAACTAGTAAAGGTTCAATCGATTGCCAAAAACTGGGAATTGTTGTTGCAGGCCATACTGGCGTTCTGGCAGACATGGCCGGTTTTCGAATGCCAGTTGAGGCCGTGGCGCTTCAGGCACTTGTTTCAGAGCCGATAAAACCTTGCATGGATGTAGTGGTAATGGCCAATACAGTCCATGGTTATATGAGCCAGTCTGATAAGGGAGAAATGGTTATTGGTGGTGGTGCAGATGGATATAATAATTATACCCAAAGAGGCTCTTTTCATCATGTAGAAGAAACAGTTAGAGCACTAATAGAAACCTTTCCCATTATTTCTCGCCTAAAGATGTTGCGATGGTGGGGTGGTATAGTTGACATGACTGGCGATAGATCTCCAATTCTTTCAAAAACTCCAGTTGGAAATATTTTTATAAATTGCGGCTGGGGCACTGGCGGGTTCAAAGCAATACCTGGTTCAGGATGGGCTATGGCAGAATTAATGGCCAAGGGGCATTCCAGTTTAACGGAGGAATTTAGTTTAAATCGTTTTAAAGAGGGTAAATTTATTGACGAAAGTGTAGCCGCTGGAGTGGCGCACTAATGCTTGTTTTTAAGTGTCCCTATTGCGGTATTGAAGCAGATGAAACAGAGTTGAGTCCAGGTGGCGAGGCTCATCTAAAACGTTTTGGGCCCGGATCTTCTGATGAAGAACTAGAAGGATATCTTTTTAATCGAGAAAATCCAAAAGGCGTTCATTTTGAGCGATGGCGGCATGTTTATGGTTGTGGCAAGTGGTTCCATGCTGCTCGATGTACTGCAACTCTGGAAGTATTCGGTACTTATTCTGCTCAAACGTTCGAGCCACCGAAAGAGATTATAGATATCATTAAAGCTAAGCGACCGGGTTGGAAATGGAGGAATTTGAGTTGAATATTTTCTGTAATGTTAATTACGAACCTAATTCTCTGTTTAAATCTCATAGGAAATTTCAATGAGTAAGAGATTAGCGGAAGGCGGTCTGTTAATTGACAGAAATAAGACTATTAAATTTGAATTTAATGGTAAAAAGTTGTCTGGTTTTGAAGGTGATACTTTAGCTTCAGCATTATTATCAAACGATCAAGTTTTAGTTGGCAGATCTTTTAAGTACCACCGACCCAGAGGCATAGTTTCTTCTGGTTCAGAGGAACCTAATGCATTGATAAATCTAGGAGAAAAAGAAAAATTTGAGCCAAACCAACGGGCAACTACTACTGAACTTTTTGATGGGCTAAAAGCAGCTTCACAAAATCATTGGCCTTCATTAAATTTTGACTTCGGAGTGATAAATAATTACCTAGCTCGCTTTTTGCCGGCGGGATTTTACTATAAAATGTTTATCCATCCTCGCCCATTTTGGAAATACATTTATGAGCCATTTATTCGGCAATCAGCAGGTTTAGGAAGGGCGCCTTCGCAAAAAGATAATAGTCAATACGAACATTTTTATGCATTTTATGACTTGGTGATTGTGGGTGGGGGTATTGCTGGTTTGAATGCAGCACTTACAGCAGCAGAGAGCGGTCTTAAAATCTTGATTATGGAGCAAACTCCAGAATGGGGGGGACGTTGCCTTGTAGACTTTTCCAAAATTGGTGATGAAACCAGTTCTGAGTATGTGTCTAGGCTTCTTTCAGAATTAAGAAAATTCCAAAACGTGACAATGCGTTCTCGTATGATGGGAGCTGGCGTGTATGACCACGGTTATATTTTAGGATATGAACGGTTGAATGATCATCTTGCTGCTGATGAAGGTCCACGGCATCGTTTGTGGCGAATACGCGCTAAACAGATAATTACCGCCACTGGTTCGATAGAAAGGCCCGTTTCTTTTCCGAGTAATGACATTCCAGGTGTTATGCTGGCATCTGCTGTTAGAGATTATGCTGTTAAATTTGGCGTCGCAACGGGTGATAAAATCGCTGTTTACACTAATAATGACGATGCATATCGAACTGCGATCACCCTAAATGAAGTTGGCGTGGAAGTCCCCGTTATTGTTGATGCTCGAATGAGTGGTGGAGGAGCATTGGCGGAACGTGCAAAAGCACTCGGAATCAGAGTAGAAAATGGAAAAGCTATTTCCAAAGTTTTTGGTAAAAAGCGCGTAGAAGCTATAAGGATTTGTGAACATAAAGATTCTGGCAAAGGTAACGAAAAAATTGAATGTGACTGCATTGCTATGTCTGGCGGGTGGTCGCCTGTTGTCCATTTATACTCTCACTGTGGTGGAAAGCTAAAATGGGATGAGAAATTGGCATTATTTAAGCCAGACAGCTCTGCTAAGCCTACTTCCCACGATGGTCTGCCTTTCGTCACGGCAGTGGGTTCAGCTAATGGTTCTCTTTTGATGCACGAGGTTCTCAAGGATGCGTGGGAAGGTTGTCTGAGTGTGATTAAGGCTGCAGGTGGTAAAGTTAAAACGAAAAATTTCAAAGTAATTGAACAGCAGTATGAAAATTCTCTTCAGGCTATTTGGATTGCACCTCATGACGCAGATATTAAGAAACGCGCAAAAATATGGTTGGATTTTCAAAATGATGTCAAAATTAATGACGTTGAATTAGCCGCCCGCGAGGGTTTTGAAAGTGTAGAGCACGCTAAAAGATATACGACCTTGGGCATGGCGACCGATCAAGGAAAGCTATCTAATATAAATGGTTTGGCTATTTTGTCATCGAGTTTGGGTAAAGATATACCAAAGGTCGGAACCACCACATTTCGTCCTCCATACACTCCAATTTCTCTGGGATCTATAGGAGGCTCGGCGAGAGATGAGTTATTTCAGCCCGTGAGAAAAACACCAATGCATGATTGGCATGAAAACAATGGTGCTTACATGGAGCCTGTGGGCCAATGGCGACGACCCTTTTGTTATCCTCAATTTGGGGAAACCTATGCAAAAGCCGTAGAACGTGAAATAAATCAAACCCGATCTTCTTTGGGACTACTTGATGCATCTACCTTGGGAAAATTATTAGTGACTGGTCCTGATGCTGGAAAATTTCTTGATATGCTCTACACAAATATGATGAGCACACTGAAGATAGGTAAGTGTCGTTATGGACTTATGTGCTCAGAAAACGGGTTTTTAATTGATGATGGTGTCGTCGCAAGAATTGATGAACAAACTTGGCTTTGTCATACCACCACGGGAGGGGCTGATAGCATACATGCCCATATGGAGGAGTGGCTTCAAACGGAATGGTGGGATTGGAAAGTTTATGTTGCGAATGTAACCGAACAATATGCACAAATTGGGGTTGTTGGGCCAAATGCCCGCAAGCTTCTGGAAAAAATCGGTGGCCTAGATGTCAGCAGGGAAGCTCTGGGTTTTATGGAATGGAAAGATGGCAAACTTGGAAAATATGATGCAAGAATTTTCCGAATTTCGTTTTCGGGAGAGCTTTCCTATGAAATAGCCGTACCTGCAAAGCAAGGTATGGCATTTTGGGATGAATTGATCGAAGCTGGAAAAGAGTTCCAAGTAATGCCCTATGGCACTGAAGCGCTACACGTTATGAGGGCTGAAAAAGGTTTCATAATGATAGGAGACGAGACAGACGGTACTGTAATTCCACAGGATCTTAATTTAAACTGGGCTATCTCGAAAAAGAAAGATGATTATCTCGGAAAAAGAGCTCAAGAGCGTTCATTTATGGTTAACCCAAATCGTTGGAAGTTGGTTGGTTTAGAAACTTTAGACGGTTCTGTTTTACCAGACGGTGCTTATGCAACAGCTGATGGGGTTAATCCAAACGGTCAAAAATCTACACAAGGGCGAGTTACTTCTTCCTATTTTTCACCGACTTTGAAGCGGGGAATAGCGATGGGTCTTGTGATGAATGGGCCAGAAAGGGATGGTGAAATTATTGAATTTCCAAAAATTGATGGAACCGCCATGCAGGCAAAGATCACCAGTCCAGTATTTTACGATCCCGATGGAGAAAAGCAGAATGTCTGATCATCAAAATGAGAGAGTAATGCGGTCATATTCTGGCTATGTAAAAGTTAGTGAGAAGACGACAGTGGGCATGTTGACCGTTCGGGGCGATTTTAGGTCTAGTAAATTTAAAACTTCTTTTACGAAAGCGGTGGGTACCAAATTGCCTAAAGAGCGGGAAGTAATTTTGGCCAGAAATGATATTGCTTGGATGTCGCCGGATGAGCTTTTAATTTTCTGTGACTACGCCGATGTATCTAATCTTAGTCAAAATTTGCAAATGGAGCTTAAAGATCAACACCACATGCTGGTAAATGTTTCTGATGCAAGAGCTTTATTTGAGGTTTCTGGGTCTGGTATCCGTGAGGTTATTGCAAAACTTGCGCCAGTAAATATCGCCACGCTAGAGATAGGTGAGATACGTCGAACTCGATTTTCTCAAATAGCGGCTGCTTTTTGGCTAACGTCTGAGACGAGTTTAAGTGTTATTTGTTTTAGCTCGGTAGCTGACTATATGTTCAATCTTCTAAAAACCTCATCCATGCTGAATTCAAAGGTGGGTGATTTTTAAAATTTTCTTAGGTCGTTAGGTTGATATAGTTTTTTCTTGAAACTGAAAAAATAAAGCGTATTTTTTTGCTTGACCTTACACTTAGATAAAACGCATCTAAGAACATATTTTTTAAGAGGACACAGTAATATGGCTTTTGAACTTCCCGACCTTCCCTATTCGCACGATGCATTGGCTGACTTGGGCATGTCTAAAGAAACACTCGAATATCATCATGATCTGCATCATAAGGCCTATGTAGATAATGGAAACAAATTGATTTCCGGCACAGAATGGGACGGAAAATCAATGGAAGAAATTATAACTGGCACATACGATTCAAGCTCTGTTGCACAAAATGGAATATTCAATAATATTTCCCAGTTATGGAACCATAATCAGTTTTGGGAGATGATGGGACCCTCTGGACGTGAAATGCCTTCTGAATTGACGAGCGCAATTGCAGATAGTTTTGGTTCGGTAGAGCAATTTAAAGCAGATTTTTCTGCAGCAGGCGCTGGACAGTTTGGTGCTGGATGGTGTTGGCTCGTTAAAGATGCGGATGGCGCGTTGAAAGTCACTAAAACAGAAAATGGGGTGAACCCACTTTGTTTCGGTCAAACGGCTCTTTTGGGCTGTGATGTATGGGAGCATTCTTACTACATTGATTTTAGGAATAAACGTCCAGCATATCTATCAAATTTTTTAGATAATTTGGTTAATTGGGAAAACGTGGCTTCGCGTCTTTAATTAAAACTGATCAAAGGTTTGTTTCGGTTTTCGGATCGGACCTTTGTTTGTGCTTGGTTAAATATTCAACCGCCTCAGTTGCTGTTTCGGTTGTTTTAAATAATTTTTTAAGTGAGTTTTCTGCAAAGCCTGATGATATTGTGTGGTCTATTAGTGAGAAAAGAGGATCCCAATATTTTTTTACATTTATAACTACTATTGGTTTTTTATGTACCTCCAATTGAGCCCAAGTTAATACTTCAAAGAATTCATCCAGTGAGCCAGGCCCTCCAGGCAGCAGAATAATTGCATTTGAATTCATAAACATAAGTTTTTTTCGCTCATGCATATTATCGGTGACTATGTAGTTATCTAAGTCTGTTTTACCAATCTCCCGTTGCAAGAGGTGTCGAGGTATAACACCAAAGGTTTTTGCTTTTCCCACCTGGGTCGCATTGGCTACTGCACCCATCATTCCCGTATTTCCAGCACCATAAACTAGACGCCATTTTTTCTCTGCTATTAAATTTCCAAGAATTTCTGCTTGAACTAAATAATCCGGGTTATCACCTGACCTCGAGCCACAAAAGACGCAAACAGAGAAATTTTCCATAACTAAGCCTTAAATCTGTTGAGAAGCTTTGACCTTGCTACCTCAACTTGTTAGGGTCTTACAACAGGCAAATGTGCTTATCGCTTTTTGGGGGCTTTAAATGGCAGCGATACCTTACCTATGGTACTGGATTATGGGAGGTTTGGTAGCGGTTTTTATCGCAACGGTTGCCATATTTTCGGAAAAAAGTGTCACCGAACTTGTAGAGAACCAATCTGTTTCTTCAAAAGAAGAAGGTTCAAGCGAACCCGCAAAAGAAGAAAGCGTCATCGATCAGAAAAGTGATACAGTTTCTGAGACAACTAAATCTAATGAAAAAATTGAAGATGACGTGGAAATTAAAGAAGCCGAAGTAATAACAAAAAAATTGATTGATGAAGCGGCCTCTCAAGAAAAAATCACCATCTACCCTCCTAAACTAGAAACGGTTAGGATTGACGATGATGGAACGGCTATCGTAGCAGGCACGGCTTATCCAGGGTCTGTATTAGAAATATTAGTCGATGAAGAAGTAGTAGAGTCAATCAAATTAGGGCCAGATGGAAATTTTGCGGTTCTTTTTGACATAGAGCTAAAAGATCGACCGCAAGTTATTTCGATAAGATCCATTGATGGTGAGATAACGTTAGTTTCGGACGAAACAATGATCGTGGCTCCAAAAATTGTAGAATTGGCACAAGCAAATGCTCCAGCCGAGCAAACACAAAAGCAAAATGAAAGTGCAGAAAATTCAACTGAAGTTGGCAGTTCGCGGCAAGATAAAAGTGAGACAACTTCTGAAGAAAATTCATCTAGTGATTTAGCTGCTGAGACTGATTTAGAAGAAGAAACAGAAAAAGAAGCTGAAGCGGACAACATGTCTAATGATAATGTTGTCAAAGCTGATCTCACTAATAAAACACCTCAATTAGCTCAACCAACTGAAGAAAAAATAGAAGAAGATGTTCAGCAAATTTTGACTCAAGAACCATCGGAATCTGATGTTATTTCTAATACGGTTTCAAATGGGGCTGAGCAGCCAACTGTTCTACTCGCTGACAGTGAAGGTGTGAAAGTCGTGCAAGGTGGTACGACGGGGCCAAATGTAATGGCAGATGTGATGTTCGATACTATTAATTATTCTAAGGATGGGGATGTTGCTGTTACTGGGCGCGGAACACCGGAATCAATTGTGCACTTCTATTTGGACAATTCCCCAGTTGCGTCCACGGCAGTAGATCAAACGGGTTATTGGAGTGCTGATCTGTCAGACGTTGAAGCTGGCGTCTATACGCTTCGACTAGATCAATTGGACCAGTCAGGCAAAGTATCTAGTCGAATTGAGAGCCCGTTTAAGAGGGAAGATCGCAGTGTTTTAGTAGATCAAATGCAAGATATAGCTTCACCGGCCAGAATAAACGTTATAACAGTTCAGCCAGGTAATACACTGTGGGCTATTTCTAGAGAGCGATATGGTAGAGGCATTTTATATGTTCAGGTTTTTGATGCAAATAAAGACAAAATCCGTGATCCAGATCTAATTTACCCAGGTCAGATTTTTGATTTGCCTGACAAACTCACAGTCAATTAAAAGTTAGATATATTAAATTTTTTAAGTCATCCATTTTCAATGGACTATCTTTAATCTGATAATTACTAAACTCTTACATTACTTGGGCATTTTTTATGAAAAATCATGCGGAAATCGCAGAAGCTGAGCGTAAGTCAGCACTGAGGACGATACTTAGAGTCGTACCCTACCTGTGGCCTAGAGATCGTTTTGATGTTCGTCTGAGGGTTATATTGGCGTTGGTACTTTTGGTTTTTGCCAAGGCTATTATAAATTTTGCTCCATTTTTATACCGTGATGCTGTAAATGCGTTGACTGAGAGTGGCAACTCTCAGTTTTTGCTTGGCGCTGTAGGCTTGAGTGTGGCTTATGGGGGTGCTCGGATTTTATCAAGAGGTTTTGAGCAATTAAGGGATGTGGTATTCGCGGTCGTTGCTCAAAGAGCTTTTCGGAATTTAGCTTTAGAAACATTCCAGCATATTCATAAGCTCTCCCTAC
>CACAPQ010000043.1 GCA_902534325.1 Paracoccaceae bacterium
GTGAAGATATAGTGAAGGCTTTAGCGCTTGGGGCAAACTTTGTTATGCTCGGAAGGCCTATTATGATGGCCCTTGCAGCATCAAGCGAAAAAGGTCTCACCGACTATATTTCAATGCTTAAAGAAGAAATAAAAGTTGTTATGGCACAATTAGGCCTAAAAGATTTAAGTAAAATTTCTGGAGATGTTTTATACGGCGATATCTCCACAAAAATGTAGATGGAATTTAATACAGCGCGTAAATGATAGCATATTAGGAGTATTATTAATGCAAAAAGCTAAACTACGTGGCGGCGCATTATTAGCCCAATCATTCAAAGAAAAGGGCGTCGATCACGTTTTCACTCTAGCCGGTGGGTTTTGCAACCCTGCTTTAGAAGGTTTCATGGAGTGTCAAATGCCAGTCATGAATACTCCCCATGAACAAATTGCGGGTCACTTAGCTGATGGTCACGCAAGAATACACCGAAAGCCAACCGTTTGTTTAGTTGGACCTGAGGGTTTTGCTAATGCAGTCCCCGCGATGTTAGAAGCTATGGGGGAACGCAGTCCAGTTATTTTTGTTACAGGTTCATCAACGTTAAAGAGACAAGGTGCCGGTGGCTTTAAAGAAATAGATGACGTAGCAATAGCTAAACCTTTAGTTAAATATTCTGTTCAAATTACCGATGGAGAGCGAATTGGTGAATTCGTTGAAAGAGCTTGGCAGGCGGCAACTTCTGGATACCCAGGACCTGTTCATCTAAGTTTGCCCGTCGATATCATGTTTTCCTCATTTGAAGCAGATGTGGGTAGAAATGAGCGCCCCTGGATTAGGCATCAAGTAGCACCACAAAGAGCCTGGCCTGAGCCAGCGCGATTGTCAGAAATATTGAAAATCATAGAAAACTCTGAGCGACCCTTAATTATTGGAGGTCACGGGGTTTGGTGGTCGCGGTCCGAAAAAAGTTTAGCGGAAGTTGGCGAAAAACTTCTTATCCCAATTTTTAATGTGCCTTATCACACGAAATTATTAGGCGAGGACTGTAGCGCAAACATGGGGCTTGCAGATTTTCATCAGTATCACCCTTCGAAAGCTGCAATACACGAAGCCGACACTATAATTATGGTGGGAGGGAGATTGGACAACCAGATGAACTTTGGGAATCCACCATTTATTCCAAAAAATACAAAGCTTATTTGCATAAATGGAAGCAGCGAAGAACTAGAGTATAATTTTTCTGCTGATGAAATTCTTCTATCGCATCCAGCAGCATTTCTTGAAGCAATGAAATCTATTGGCCGCACATGGAAAAATTGGTTTGAAATACAAATAGATCGACGCAAAAAATGGGTTGAAGATTGGGAAAAACATCTATTGGAAGAAGCATCCGAAGATGCAAAATCGAAGCGTAAAATGCATCCACTGCAACTTGGTGTTGATATCATTTCAGAAATGAATGATGACGATTGGCTCGTATTTGACGGTGGAAATACTCACTTTTGGAATGAAATTGCAGTAAATATTTCTGGTTGGCGGGGTAAGAAACTAGGTGGAATTATGCACCCTGGCAACTATTCACTTTTAGGCGTTGGAATTAGTTTCGGTGTTTCTGCAAAAGCTGCACATCCAGAAAAAAATGTTGTTGTAATTTCGGGAGATGGCGCCTTTCTTTCGGGCGGTTTGTCCGTCGAAAGCGCTTTTCAAGAAGGCTTACCTATTGTTGTAGTTATAGATAACAATGGAGGTTTAGACTGCATAAGTCAGCAGCAGGAGCGACTTTTTTCTAATGGGAAACATTATGCAACTGATTTTCGCGATATTCCATTCCATACCATGTTTGAAGGTTTGGGCGGATATGGAGAATTGGTTACCTCTAGAGATGAATTAAAACCTGCGTTAGCAAGAGCAATAAATAGTGGTAAGACTGCTTGCTTGAACGTAAAGTGCAGAGGCGTAATCAGTCCAATTGTTGCAGCCACTTCTGATAAACGGGACAAGGCATCTATTGAATAATGGCTATTATATCTTCGCATACGCTAAATGGAATGAATGGAACTCACGCAGGTGGATTCCCTGTCCGTTTGATTAATATCACAAAAAATTCAGAAATTTTTATTACCAGTATGGATAATAATGGAAGGCTAGAAAAAAGCGTTGATTTATCACTGACCGATGCAACAGATAAGTTCGAGTTGATATTTGAAACTGGCGTTTATTGGAATTCATTAGGGCTATCAGCCTCAGATAATCAAATAATTAGCGAAGTGGTCTTGCGGTTTTCTATGCCAAATAAAAATGCAAGGTACCATATGCCGGTAATTTTATCGCCCAACAGCTATTCAATATGGTCATCTCAACCAGAATAAGGAAATTTTTATGACTGACGGTCTAAATATGTCACGTAGGTTGAGACGTACTGCCTACACCAAAAATGTAGAAGCGGCTGGTGTGAGCGGGTACTCTATAGTTAATCATATGTTACTACCAAAAGGTTTTCAAAAAACTGTTGAAGAAGATTACTGGCATTTGAGAAAGCATGTCCAAATTTGGGATGTTTCATGCCAAAGGCAAGTAGAAATATCGGGTCCAGATGCTGAAAACTTAATTCAATTGATGACCCCCAGAAATATAACAACTGCTACTATTGGCGATTGTTATTATCTTCCTATAATCGACGAAAATGCCGGAATGATAAATGATCCAGTCATGCTGAAAATTGGAGAAGATAAATTCTGGCTTTCTGTGGCGGACAGCGACGTCTTACTCTACGCCAAAGGCATTGCATTAGGTTCTAAAATGGATGTTACAGTGTCTGAGCCAGATGTTTCACCTTTGGCAATTCAAGGTCCTAAAGCTGAGCAGTTAATCGCGAAAATATTTGGTGAACAGATTAAACATATAAGTTTCTTCAAGTTTGGATGGATTGAATTTAAAGGGACACAACAACTAATTGCAAGATCAGGATACTCCCGGCAAGGTGGATTTGAGATATATTTGCAAAACAGTAAACTAGGCTCAGATCTATGGGATACGATTTGGGAAGCAGGTATTGAATTCAAAATATCACCTGGTTGTCCCAACTTAATAGAAAGGATCGAAGGAGGTCTGTTAAGTTATGGTAATGAATTTACCCGAGAAAATAATCCATTAGAAATTGGTTTGGGTAAATTTTGTTCATTAGATGGCTCTGTTGATTATCTCGGCCGTGCTGCTTTGGAAAAAATTGCTTCAAAGGGAGCAACAAAGGAAATTCGAGGTATTATTTTCGGAGGTGATAAATGTCCAACTTGCTCTCTTCCGTGGTCAGTAATGGTCGAAAATAAAAAAATTGGGGAAATCACATCTGCTATATGGTCTCCACGACTTAAAAAAAATGTGGGACTTTCATTGATCGACCAAAAATATTTGTCAGCGCAACAACCTGTAGAAGTTCACTGTCAAGACAACAAAATCCGTTCTGGTGAGATATCATGCCTGCCGTTCAGTTAAATATGAACGAATGCCTAAGAAAGTTATAAAATGACGCTTAAGAATGAAAAAGAACTATCTCTTTCCACGAAAATAGCGCAGGCGCTACATTATAACGACCCAGACACGGGATCTGTCGTACCACCAGTTGAGCACACGGCTACTTATTCACGCGACGAAAACTATGAACCCCGTAAGGCTTACTGGTATCGGCGAGATGGGAATAAAACCACTCAAATAGCCGAAGAAATTATCGCTGAACTCGAAAATGCTGACATTTCACTTTTATTTTCATCTGGAATGTCGGCATGTACCGCTGTTTTAGAAATGTTGCCACCACAGGCCCACATCGTTGTACCGAGAGTAATGTACCATGGCGTTTTAGCTCAAATTCAAAATTTTAGTTTAAAAAAATAGAATCTGTGTAGACTTCTATAACGCGGGCGACCTCACTAGTATGAAGGAAGTTATCAAAACTGGAGTTACTCAATTGGTATGGGTTGAAACTCCAAATAATCCAAATTGGGAAGTTACAGATATAGTTGAAGCTTCCAAACTGGCTCACAAAGCTAAAGCAAAGTTGATTGTAGACGCAACCGCAACTCCTCCTACAATGACAAAGTCATTAGATCTTGGCGCAGACATCTCGTTCCACTCCGCTACAAAATATCTTAATGGCCACTCCGATGTGTCTGCAGGGGTTTTATCTTTTAAAAAAGCAAACAAAGATTGGGAAAGTCTCTTTAGCATTCGAAAATTGCAAGGAACAGTATTAAATTCACAGGATGCATTTTTATTAATACGAGGCTTACGCACTCTGTTTTTAAGAGTTGAGAAAAATAGTCAGAATGCGATGATACTGGCTAAGCATTTTGAGAGCCATAACTACGTCGAAACAGTTTTATATCCTGGTTTGGAAACCCATCCAAACCATAAAATTGCGAAAAACCAAACAAGCGGACAATATGGCGGAATGTTATCAATTATCATTGCAGGCTCAGAAGCCGATGCCATAAATGTTGTTCGTAATTGTAAAGTTTTCTACCCAGCAACTTCTTTAGGTGGAGTGGAAAGCTTAATCGAACATAGAAAAACGGTTTCCGGGGAAGATTTTCCGGTAGATGAAAAGCTTATAAGAATTTCCGTTGGAATTGAAGATCCACTGGATCTTATAAATGACTTGGAGCAAGCTCTCCAAAAAGTTTTCAAAAAAAAGGGGCAGTATTAACTGCCCCTCTGAATTGAAATAACTTTTTAAATTATTTTAATGCTAGATCAGTAATTTCATGAGTCCAAGCACCCTCCGGCATTTTTGTAATAACTGGATCTGAGCCACCAGTCATTAAACTGTCAACTGTACGTTGATAATCTGCAGGGTCTAGGGCTCCATTGCTGCCAGCAGTTAACTTAATTATTTCACCCATCTGGGTTGTGTTGTGCTCAACTGTCTGAGCTCCAGAGTCGTCGTTGTCAACAACGATTTCGGCAGCCTCAGCTGGGTTTTGCTCAGCATATTTCCACCCTTTCATTGACGCTCTGACAAACCTAACCATCTTGTCTTTGAAAGCTGCGTCTTTTAAGTTTTCTTCTAAAACATAAAGACCATCTTCAAGTGTCGCAACGCCTTCAGTCTCATATTTGAACACTGTTAATTCGGATGGCTTTAAGCCTTCAGCAAGAACCTGCCAATACTCGTTATATGCCATCGTCGAAACACAGGTTGCATCACCTTGAGTTAAAGGAAGGATATCCCAACCTTGCTTAAAAACAGTAACTCCGTCAGCGCCACCGTCTACTGAAAGACCTAATTTATTCATCCAGCTTAAGAATGGATACTCATTACCATAATACCATACACCCAGGTTCTTACCCTTGAGGTCAGAAACAGAGTTTACTCCGCGATCTTTTCTACAAGTAAGCATCATTCCGGAACTTTTAAAAGGTTGAGCAATATTAACCGCTGAAAGTCCTTTTTCTCTTGCCGCTAAAGCAGATGGCATCCAATCGACTGCCACATCCGCGCCACCTCCAGCAAGGACTTGCATTGGCCCAATATCTGGTCCCCCTGGTTTGATGGTAACATCTAAACCTTCCTCTTTATAAAATCCTTTGTCTTGTGCCACATAATATCCAGCAAACTGCGTTTGTGTTACCCACTTTAGCTGAATTGTTACATCATCTGACGCTGTGGCCATGGATGCAACCAACATAACAACGCCACCAAGGGCGAATTTAAATAAATTTTTCATATATATTCTCCTTTAACTACCATTTTATTCTGATCTTCCTCTTTGCGATGGGTGCCAGAAGGTTACTACCTTTTCCAACAAAACAATCCCACCATAAAACAACGACCCTGTTATTGCCGCTATTGTTATCTCTGCCCAGACCATGTCTAACGCAAACCTGCCGACTTCCGTTGAAATTCTGAACCCAATCCCTTTAATCGGCGATCCAAAAAATTCAGCGACAATTGCTCCAATTAATGCTAAGGTAGAACAGATTTTAAGTCCATTAAAAATAAAAGGCATTGCAGCAGCTAATCTCAATTTTATCAACGTTTGAAATGATGTCGCATTATATGTCTGCATTAAATCACGATGAATTTTATCAGACATTTGAAGACCTTGTATAGTATTTATCAGCATAGGAAAAAATACCATCACTGTCACTACAGCGGATTTTGACTCCCAGTCAAAACCAAACCACCTTACCAATATCGGTGCCGTGCCAATAATGGGAAGAGCTGCCATAAAAGTTCCAATCGGCAATAATCCACGTTCTAGAAACTTAAAGCGATCTGCTAGAAGAGCAACACCAAAAGCTGCTGAACAACCAAAGATATATCCACTTAAAGCTCCTTTGACGAAAGTCTGTACAAAATCAATCCAAAGAATTGGAACGCTGCTAATTAATTTTATAAATACTAAAGACGGGGCTGGGAGAATTACTGGACTTACATCAAAGGCAATGATTGAAGCCTCCCAAATAAGTAGTAACGATACTCCGAATAAGATAGGAGGCAAGACCATTTTAGTTTTAGTTAAAGCTGATTGACCAATAAAAATATTTATTATCCAAGCGGCTATCCAAAAAATGATAGAAAATAAGAAAAAACTATTCATTGAACAATCATCATTCTTTTAAAAACAAAGGCCTGAATTATACTGATCAGGCCTACCAGAGAAGCTGCAAGAATAGCTGCGGTAAATAATGCACTCCAGATTTGGATTGTTTGTCCATAGTAACTTCCTGAAAGCATTCTAGCTCCCAAACCGGCGATTGCACCAGATGGTAGCTCTCCAACAATTGCTCCGACAAGCGATGCCGCCATCCCAAGCTTCAGCGAAGTAAATAAAAAAGGAATTGACTTCGGGAGCCTTAATTTAATCAAAATCTGAAACTGCGAGGCCGACCAAGTCTTCATTTGATCAATTTCAAGTAAATCAGGTGACCTAAGCCCCTTAACCATTCCCACTACAATTGGAAAAAAGGAAAGGTACATTGAAATAACCGCCTTAGGCAGTAGCCCGGTAAAACCAATTGAACTCAATACGACAATTATCATAGGAGCTAACGCCAAGATTGGTATTGTTTGGCTCGTAATAATCCATGGCATCACACTTAAATCTGTCGCTTTGTCATGTACAATTGCTAAAGCTAATAAAATACCTAAAAGCGTCCCCAGCATGAAGCCAGCCAATGTTGCCGATAACGTTATCCAACCATGGTAAACGAGCGATCGCTTAGACGTAACTTTTTTATCAAAAATCGTCTTATACATTTCATAGCCTACCTGATGAGGTGCCGGTAATTTAGGCTTCTTCTGAGACCAGGTATCATGAACAAGCTCAGAAAAACTAAGTTTCTGATCGTTCCTTTCTGCCTTGTCTAAGGCCCATGAAGAATTCAATACTATTGAGAAACTATACCAAATTAACACTATAAAAGTGGAGATTGTTACGATTGGAAGCAACGCTTTATTCATAACTATGCCCTGCCCTTAAACCTTCTCTTACTCTTTGGGGAATATCAATAAACTCTTTAGTATCTCTTATCTCCAAGGGTCGTTTATCAGGCAAATCACTTTCAATTATATCAATAATTCGTCCTGGACGAGGAGACATAACAACAATTTTAGTGGATAGGTATACCGCCTCTGGAATCGAGTGAGTTACAAAACAAATTGTTTTTTCTGTAGAATGCCAAAGTTTCAGCAACTGTTCGTTTAAATAGTCTCTTACTATTTCATCCAAAGCACCAAAAGGTTCATCCATTAATAAAATATCAGCATCAAATGCTAGAGCCCTTGCGATAGATGCTCTTTGTTGCATGCCACCAGAAAGCTGCCATGGAAATTTCTTTTCAAAATCTTCTAACTCAACTAACTTTAGAACTTTTTCAACTCGCTCTTTTTGCTCAGACTTACTTATCCCCATTATTTCTAATGGTAAGCGTATATTTTTTCCTATTGTGCGCCACGGATATAATCCCGCTGATTGAAAAACATATCCATATGCCCGACTTTCTCGGGCAGCTTTTGGAGAAATACCATTAATCGTGATAGTCCCATCTGTTGGCTGATCTAGATCCGCCATAACTCTTAAAAATGTTGTTTTACCGCAACCAGATGGCCCAATAAAACTTATAAAATCACCTTTCGATATATCGAGATTTACATCTTTTAAAGCATGAACGGGCCCGTCGTTGGTTTGGAAGGTTAAATCCAACGATTTCGCAGAAATCACTGTTTCGTCTGTCACTGGTTATCCCTAAATCTTAAACACCTGTAGCAGGTATCCCGGTGCGCTTTACCGGAGTTGGAGATGTAAGATCTTTCCAATTTGAAAGAGCTTGGTTTATTGGTGTGTTACCTTTTCGTGCAACAAATTCACCATGGCCCTCTTTAGTATTAATTTCACCATCAGAAATTGCGACGTAACCCCTGGTTAAGGTGTATCTAGGCAAACCAGTGACCTTGTGACCCTCAAAAACATTATAGTCAATTGATGATTGTTGAGAGGATGCCTTAATCGTTTTAGATTTTTCAGGATCCCAGACAATCAGATCTGCGTCCGCTCCAACCAATATTGCTCCTTTTTTAGGATAACAGTTTAATATTTTGGCTATATTTGTTGAAGTAACTGCTACAAATTCGTTCATAGTAAGTCGACCGGTCTTAACACCATGGGTCCATAACATAGGTAATCTATCTTCCAAACCACCTGTTCCATTTGGGATTTTAGTAAAATCACCTACACCAAAACGTTTTTGTTCTGTTGTAAAAGCACAATGATCCGTAGCAACGACACTCAATGATCCTGATTGTAGACCAGCCCATAAACTATCTTGATGCATTTTATTTCTGAACGGCGGGGACATAACTCGACGTGCTGCGTGATCCCAGTCCTTATTAAAATATTCACTTTCATCAAGAGTTAAATGTTGTATCAGAGGCTCACCCCAAACTCGTTTTCCAGCCTGCCTAGCGCGACGAATTGCTTCATGGGACTCCTCGCAGGAGGTATGAACAACGTAAAGTGGAACCCCAGCCATATCAGCGATCATAATAGCGCGATTTGTTGCCTCACCTTCGACCTGGCTCGGACGCGAATACGCATGAGCTTCAGGACCATTGTTGCCTTCAGCCAAAAGTTTTGCGCTCAACTCTGCTACGACATCGCCATTCTCGGCATGAACCATGGCCGTTCCACCAAGCTCCGCGAGACGAGAAAAAGATGCATACAATTCATCATCATTAACCATTAGAGCACCTTTGTAAGCCAAAAAATGCTTAAAAGTACTGATGCCCCGTTCCTCTATTACCGTTTTCATATCGTTAAATACTTGCTCACCCCACCACGTTACGGCCATATGAAAAGAGTAATCACAATTTGCCCTTGTAGATTTATTATCCCAACGTTTTATCGCATCAAGCAAGCTTTCGCCTTGGTTTGGAAGAGCAAAGTCCACTACCATCGTGGTTCCACCTGCTAGGCCTGCTCTGGTACCACTTTCAAAATCATCGCTTGAATACGTGCCCATAAAAGGCATTTCCAAATGGGTGTGTGGATCAATACCACCCGGCATAATATAGCAATCGGTTGCATCAAGCTCAGTGTCACCAGAAAGATTTTGCCCAATTTCACTTATTTTTGAGCCCTCGATCAAAATATCCGCTTTGTAAGTCAAATCATGAGTTACAACTGTTCCATTTTTAATTACCTTCGACATTTTTTAACTCCTAAGGATTATTACTATTGAATAATAGCAGTATTCAAAACTGCATGAAGAAGTACATCAGTACCAGCCTGTGCCCATTCTTTTGAAATTTCTTCAGCCTCGTTATGACTTAAACCATCTTCACAAGGGCACATGATCATGGCAGTTGGGGCCAAATCATTGATCCAACAAGCATCATGTCCAGCTCCCGAAACAATGTCCATATGACTATAGCCAAGTTCAACTGCAGCTTCTCTAACTGCTGAAACACAGTTTTCATCGAAAGCTGGCGGATTAAATTGGCCAACGATTGAACATTCAAACTCAACACCAATATCGCTACATAATTTTGGAGCTCTCTTCTCAAATTCAGAAACCATTGCTTCCAGTATATCTATCAAATGGGTTCGCATATCGACGGTGCAGACAATTTGCCCAGGGATGATATTTCGAGAATTTGGGTAGACATCAATATGTCCTATCGCACCAACAGCATTTGGTTGATGCTTCATTGCTATTTCATGAACTAATTCCGTAACTAAGGCTAAACCTCTACCTGCGTTTTTGCGCATGCGCATAGGTGTTGATCCAGTATGGCTCTCTTTTCCAGTAATTTTACACTCAATCCAGCGCAAACCCTGGCCATGGGTAACAACACCAATATCTTTATTTTCAGCCTCCAGAATTGGCCCTTGCTCAATATGAAGTTCAAACATAGCGTGCATTTCTCTGGCACCAACTTTCTCATCGCCTACCCATCCAATACGTTTCAGCTCATCACCAAATTTTTTCCCCTCACTATCAACTCGGTCATAAGCCCAATCTTGATCGTGTTTTCCAGCAAATACTCCAGAAGCAAGCATTGCAGGAGCAAAGCGTGTTCCCTCTTCATTAGTCCAGTTCACAACAACAATTGGGTGCTTTGTTGTGACATCAAGATCATTCAAAGTTCTAATAATCTCTAAACCTCCAAGAACACCCAAAACACCATCATATTTTCCTCCTGTTGGTTGCGTATCAAGATGTGAGCCCACGTATACAGGAAGCGCATTTGGATCTGAACCAGCCCTAGTGGCAAACATATTGCCCATTGTATCAAGTCCCATATCCATACCCGCATCTTCACACCAC
>CACAPQ010000044.1 GCA_902534325.1 Paracoccaceae bacterium
AAAGAAAACTTTGATCTTATTTTAGAACCAGAGTCTTTTGGAAAAGTGCGAGTGAATGTATCACTTGAAAACCTACAACTCGATGTAAAATTAACTGCTGAAAACTCTGCTACATTAGCAATTTTGCGAGCTTCGGAAGCCGTCCTACAATCGATAACCGAGTTAAATGGCCTAAAGCTTGCAGAGTACAATGTTGAATTAAGTAACTACAACCAAAATAACAATGGATCTAGGGAACAAAAAGAAAATAGTGGTGAAAAAGACGCTAAAATGAGTGAGAATAACAATGAATTAGACGATGAATTAGATTCGTCAAATGATGACGGTTCGCATAATTTGAACCTAATTGCGTAGGATTTGTAATGGCAGAAGAAGAAGAAAAAAAGAAATTTAATTTTAAAAAAATTGCTCTGTTTGGTATCGGTCCAATAGCATTGGTTGGTATTGGAATAGGTGTTGGCGCATTTTTATTTATGCCAACCCAAACGCCAGTTGAGCAAGTAGAAGAACTGATTGAGAAAAAGTTGCAGCAGGCAGGTCAACTTCCAAGTAGTCCATCTGATGGTGAGGCGGCTGGAGAACCTCAAAAACAGTATAAGGATACACCCAGTACTGAGACTTTTGTAACAAGTTATTATACTTTTCCTGACAACTTCACGACCAATCTTAAGGGTTCGAAGGCATTTCTACAAGTAAGTGTGGGTGTTTCTACGCAATACGATGAAACAGTTATGGAAAATGTTGAACTTCACCAGTTAGCATTAAGATCAGAAATATTAGGTGCAGTAAGTGAATTTGCAGTTGAAGAAATTGAAGGAAAGACTGGAAGAGATAATCTTTCTGCTAGAATAAAAGATGCTATAAATGTTAAACTGGAAGAACTAGAGGGATTTGGTGGCGTGGAAGGTGTATTTTTTACATCTTTTGTATTGCAATAGTAGAGTACGTTAATGGTTGGTTCCAGAAAATTATCAAATGATGAAGTTGAAGCTTTACTCGGTGGTTTGGAAGGTGAGGAAGAGCAAGCTGTTGCGGCACAGTTTGATCCAAATGAAGTAAGAGAATTCACTTTTGGTTCTGAAGATTTATCCCTTTTGGGGGATTATTATGCTTTACGTATGATAAACGAAAAGATTTGTCGATTCACACGATCCGTTTTCCTTCCCATGTTGAGAATTATGCCGCGTATTTCTTCTTTTCCACCAGAAGTAAAATCGTTTGATGAATACGTGGAAAGCTGTGATACTTTTATTAGTGTTACCAACAACCGTATAGAAGAACTCCGAGGTAATTGTCTGCTTGTAGTTCAAGCGCCTTTTATCTCACATTTAACAAATTCTTACTATGGCGGCTCAAAAATCCAATCATTATTTGCTACTCAAGGTGAATTCACTGCAACAGAACAGCGTATTATTGAAATCATAACTGAAGGTATGAATGATGCTCTGGAATCTGCTTGGAAAGATTTAATTAAAACGGAATTCAATGTTCAAACTAGAGAAGAAAATATTCAGTTAATATCCTTTGTTGATGGTGTCGATACAGTCATTGTTTGCTCATTTATGGTGCAAATGCCACAGCAAGATCCTGTGAGTTTTGACATTGTTTATCCTCTTCAAACCTTAAAACCGATATCTTCACAATTAAGATCGAGGGTTCAAAATGAGTTCGCTCACGATGATAGAACTTGGAAAGAACGTCTTCAAAATGCTGTTCTTTCAATTCCGTTAACCCTTTCTGCTGAATTAGGAAAGCCTAAGACGTCATTAGGAAAACTAATAAAAAGCAAAGAGGGAGATGTTTTCCCTATGGCGACTCCAGAAAATATTTTAATCAAAGTTGCAGGGCAAAACCTATTTTTAGCAGATATTGGTAAAGTGGGCCCAAATGCTGCTGTCTCTATGAAGCAGAGGGTAACCGAGAGTAGGAAAAAAAATGGCTGAAGAAGTTGAAAATAAAGAACAAGTAGAAAATTCAGATGGAACTGAAAACCTAAAAGTTCTTGAAAATATTGATGTTAATTTGACTGTTGAAGTTGGAAGAACAGAAATAACGATTAGAGAACTTTTGCGTTTAAACGAGGGTTCTGTAGTTGAATTAGATCGTTTGGCTGGTGATCCTTTGGATATAATGGTGAATAATACAAAAATCGCTAAAGGTGAAGTTGTAATGGTAGGCGAAAGATTTGGAGTACGATTTGGTGAAATTGTTGATCCGGAAAAAAGGATGGAAAGTATTTAACTCAAGGTTGTGTTCAAAATTTTGAAATAAAAAAGATCGCTCGCTTCTAACTTTGTAAGTATATGTAAATAAAGATAAAAAACCGTTTGGTATATTGTGTGCAATACTCCAATAAGTAATTTGGAGTAATTATGCCGATTGAAAAAATAGCTATAGTCGTTATTTTTCTACTTGCTTTAATTCTATTGCAGTTAGTTATAAAATATAGAGGAAAGGTGGTTCAGGCTTCCTTCCCAAAGGCTAGCAACATAAATGTTAATGCGCGTTTAAACCTTTCTAAAACAGAAAGAGCTGATCTCATATCAGTCGGATCACAATCTTTCATGGTAATTTTTACCAAAGGGAATTCGCCCTCAATCGTCGAATTAACTTCTGATAATCAGCTCAGTTTGGAGTCTGTGTCGGAATGAAACAAGCAATTTTAATAGTTTCTTTTATGATTTTGTGCTGTTCTTTTGGTGGTACGGCCTTTTCTCAAAGTTTGAGTGCTTTTGGGTTACCAGCAGTCACATCGGTAGAAGAGCTAAATGGAGAAACTACCTACTCTCTTTCCCTTCAAATTCTCCTGTTAATGACCGCTTTGACTGTGCTTCCTTCTCTTGTTCTCGGAATGACGGCATTTACGAGAATAATTATAGTTTTGTCTATTTTAAGGCAGGCATTAGGTACCCAACAGACACCACCCAACCAAGTACTTATTGCTGTCGCCTTGTTCCTTAGTTTTTATGTCATGAGCCCAATATTTGACGTTCTATATGTTGATATACTAACGCCCTATTTGGATGGAAAACTAGAAATGAATTTGGCGTTGTCTCAAGGGTTAGATATGATGAAGGAGTTCATGGTTTCCAATACGCGGATAGATACATTGAACTTGTTTGCTGATATGTCAGATAGTGGCCCTTTTGAAGATAAAAAATCTATCCCCTTATCTATAGTTTTGCCAGCATTTATAACTTCCGAACTTAAAACAGCATTTGAAATAGGTTTTTTAATTTTTCTACCATTTCTTGTAATCGATATGGTTATTGCTTCGATTTTGATGTCACTTGGTATGATGATGCTATCTCCGATGCTGATTTCATTGCCATTCAAACTTTTACTATTTGTTCTGGTTGACGGATGGGCGATGACTATTGGCTCACTCTCGGCTACTTTTCTGGTGAGTTAGTAGCATGGCATACGATCAAAATGTACAATATTTGAGCTTGGCCTTTTGGCAAATTATTATGACTGCGGGTCCCATTCTTGCGATTGCGCTGGGCATCGGGCTATTAATTGGTTTAATTCAAGCAGCAACTTCAATTCAGGAAATGACCTTAAGTTTTGTTCCTAAACTTTTTGTTGTTTTAGGAGCAATGGCACTATTTGCCCCCTATACCTTAAATGCTCTAACTGACTATTTTGCTTTCATTTTTGAAGAAATTGCAACGAAGGGTTTTTAGATGCAGGCTCTGGAGGGATTGTCAGGCATCAGCCTTCAAAGCTTGCCAATTTATCTCTTACTCTTAATGATTTCTTCTTTAAGAATAGGAGCTTTTCTTGTCGCCGCTCCCTTTTTTGGCTCACGCATGGTACCCCTATCAGTAAGGATAGTTTTCGCAATAGCTCTTGGAGTAGGTTTGGTCAGCCATTTAAAGTTTCCACCTGTTGAGTTCCTAGTAGGTGTACAATTGGTACCAATAATATTTCAAGAGTTATTCATAGGAATTGCTTGTGGTTTAGTGTTAAATATTTTGTTTTCGTCAGTTATTTTGGCTGGTGAAAAAATAGCTGCAACTTCGGGGCTTGCATTTGCTGCTCAGATTGACCCCACAAGTGGTGCGCAATCTCCTGTTATAAGTCAAATTTTTCAGTTATTTTTGATGGTTTTGTTTTTTTCAGTTAATGGGCACTTAATTGTTTTTGAATTATTTTTTAAAAGTTATGAAATGGTGCCGATTGGTAGCTTCTATAATTTCACAGATGTAATCGAAAAAGCGATAAATTCAACGAATTCAATTTATCAAAATGCAGTTATAATTGTATTGCCTATTGTGAGTATTCTATTTTTTATGAACTTAGGAATTGGTTTTATAACAAAATCTGCTCCGCAGCTTAATTTGTTTTCCTTTGGTTTCCCTCTGACTATTCTAGGCACTTTTTTTGCTTTATATTTCTCGGTCGATGCTCTTCAATATGTCTTTAGTGGGCTAATTGACGAAGCTATTGGCTATGTAAAGTCAATATTAAATGGGGGAGGGTCTGATGGCTGAAAATGACCAGGCCCAAGAAAAAACAGAGGAACCAACCCAGCGGCGCTTGGAAAAAGCCAGAGAGGATGGAGAAGTTCTTTCCTCAAAAGAAATGTTTGTTTTTGCATCAAGTACGGCGGGATTATTTGTTCTAACAGTTTTAGGTTTATTTTCTGCGGATATTCTGAGTGGATGGTCACAGCTTTTTTCTTTTGAACACCCTGAAGAATTATTAACCATAAAAATTAAGAATGCTTGGAAGAGTTATCAGCTATTATTAACGGCCGCAGCAGTTTTTGGAATTCCGTGCTTCATTTTTGTTGTGGGGATGCAGGCGTTTGTAGGAAATGGATTGAGCATTAGTAGTAAGGCGCTGGGATTTAAATTCGAAAAATTGAACTTAATTAAAGGCTTAGGACGAATTTTTTCTATAAAGGGTCTCGTGGAGCTTATTAAGTCGGTTGCTAAGGTTGTTCTCTTAACAAGCTGCGTAGTTATTTTTCTTTGGTATTTCCTTCCAGATATTATTTATTTAAGTGCCGGAAATTTAGAGAGTGGGCTCAGAGTACTTTATAGAACCCTATTATTATTTATTTTTTCTCTAATATTTATATTATTAGCTATTGGCCTGGGGGATTATCTTTGGAGCCGTCATACCTTTCTTCAAAAACTGAGAATGACAAAGCAAGACATCAAAGAAGAATTTAAAGAAAGTGAAGGTTCGCCAGAAGTTAAGTCGCGTATGCGGCGTCTCCAAATGGAGGCTAGTCAGAGAGCGGCAGAGCAATCCCAAGCCATTGATGATGTCAAAGATGCAACGGTGGTTATAACCAACCCAACCCACTTTGCAGTTGCAATTAAATATGATCCTTCAGCTGATGCGGCGCCAATTATTCTAGCAATGGGTAAGGATATAATGGCCAAACGGGTAATCGAGCAAGCCGAGCTGCACTCGAAATCAATAATCAGATCGCCGATTTTGGCCAGAGCCCTATACTTTACAGGAAATATTGGGCAAGCGATTTCTGAGCAGCTTTACTCAGCAGTAGCTTCTATTTTGGCTTATGTTTATCAACTTGAGCGAGGGATTGATGCAACTCTTCAAGAACCTGAAGTTCCAAATGATTTCATTTTTGACGAAAATGGTAGAGCAATCTAGGATAACACTATGGCAAAGAGAAAAAGATCTGTAGGCGAATTAATCTCAAGTTTTGTTTTCTTTTTTGGGGGCCTTTGGCTTATACTTGAAGGAAAGAATTTATATTCGGAGGGTGCCGTTTTTAAAAGTGTACTGGTTTATTTTGGTGGTACATCGTCGGTTGCAGCGGCATTTCGCTTTCAAATTCAAAATTTATTTGATGATAAAAATGAATAGAAAACAGATAACCTGTGGAAAATGTACTTACTATTTCACAACGCATGATGCGTCTAGACCGTGGGGCTGTAGCAAGTTTCGTTTCAAATCAAAAAACCTGCCTAGTCATGAAGTTAGACAAGCAACTGGCATGGATTGTGCTTATTTTACGTTGAAACAATTTATAAAAAGTACTGAGAGATGTAGTAATGGCAACTAGACCAACAAAATCAGACTTAGCTGACAGCGTTCAAATTGCTCTAGATGCGGCTGATACCGCAACAGGCGTGACAGAAGAATTTAACTCTATCAAAGAACAATTTGAAGTCGTTAACATACAGGCAAAACGTATTCATCAATCTGTAACGATTATTTTTGCGAGTGCTATTGCTGCAGCGGTCATATCATTAGCCGCTGGATTTTTAATGTACTACAAGTCTTTAAGTACCCTTCAATCTAACTCGACTATGGCAATTGAGACGGTTGCTATTTTTACTGAACGTGTTGGGGCTCTTGAAGAGTCTATTAAAACTGTTGAGACGAACACTCAGAACCAAGAGACGATAAAGGCAACTCTGGCTGAGCTTAAAACTGCAACAGAAAAAGCCTCTAATGACTTGGCTAATGCTGATAAGCGTTACAATCAGGGAATTAAGCTTGGTATTCAAGATACGGAACGTCTTATAAACGATTTTGCTAAAACAACTCTTGAAGATTTAAAGTCTCAATCTGAAGTATCGCAAGTCGCCTTATCAGAACAGATTTCTACAATCGAAAGTTTTTTCGCTCCAAAACCTGATCCAGAGAGTGGTGATCAGGAAGAAATTAATAAAGACGATGCCCTGGTAACGTTTAAAGAATTTCAAGTTCTGGATACTAAAGTTGACGAATTAATTTTACTTCAAAAAGAAATTGCTGCAAATTTACTCGAAATGAACCGCGTAAGACAAACTGCAGCAAAGAAGAAGAAAGTAACGCCAAAAGTGACTCCTAAACCGAAACCCAACCCTCTTAAGTTTCCATGAGCGAAGAGAACGATCTATTAGCGATGGAGATAAATGCGTCCTCTGGTGAGCCAGACTTTGAAAATATGGCTACAGAGGCAGCCCCAATTTCAGATTTTGATCAGAATGGGCTGCTACTTAAAATTGCCGTAAACGGAATTACTGTTCAAGACTACGTTAAAAAACTGCAGGAAAGCGATATACTCGTAGCTGTCGATGGCAAAATATATAAAGATGGGCCGGCAAGACTCAGAGAAATTTTTGAAAGTAGGACAGACGAAGAAGCAAAATGGTTACTTTCCTTTTATCGCGATGGGCAAATTTTTGATATTCTTGTAACTACACCTATCCAAAGTCAATTTGGATTGGCCTCTCAGCAAGAAACCGAATGGGCTTTGGAGCAATTTGAGGAGCACGTTTATGCTGAGTTTAATACCTATCAGAATTATGAGGTTTATAGAGATTCAAACGGCGTTTGCGATATATTGAGCATGGAAAAGGATCCTTTAACTTATTTATTTCCGGCGATTTGGTGCCTTAAATACCGGCTGTACCCACCTTTAATTGTTCTAATTGTATGCTACGCAATAACATTATTTGTAAATTTAATCTTATTCGTTATCACATATGTTGTGCTTTCTCGCTTTATCTTTTTATCACAAAACAACATAATGAGATCTTTCACTCTATATGAGGACAAGAACCACTACATGACTGTAGCAGCATCGAATGAAAAAGATGTCAGTGCTATTTTGAAGAAGATTGATCCTAGAAATAAAATTAGGTTTGAACCCTACACGATAAAAGCGCCAAAAGTGGTTCATAAAGTAATACTTAAAGAAAACCAATAAGTTGTAATTAAATCTAATTTAAAATTTAAACTTATAGATTCAAATTTAAACCACACCTGATAAAACGTTTCTGCGCTTGCGTGCGAAAGAGGAGGGAATACTTTCCATCTTTCTATACTTCGCAACGGTTCTTCTTGCTACCGAAACGCCATCTTTTGCTAAGGTTGAAACAATCAAGTCGTCGCTAATTGGCGAATTTGGATCTTCTTGGTCAACCAGCTTTTTGATTTTGTATTTAATAGAAGTAGCTGAGGCGCTTTCACTTTCGCCACCCTGTTGAATGCCAACGCTGAAAAAGGCTTTCAGTTCCATTGTGCCTCTGGGCGTTTGGATCAAAGATCCTGTGGTAACCCTACTGATAGTACTCTCATGCATGCCAACTGCGTCCGCTATGTCTTTAAGTACCATCGGTTGAATAAATTGAGCGCCTTTCTCTAGAAATAGGGTTTGCCTTTTTATAATTTCGCTTCCTACCTTGAGCATTGTCTCATTTCTTTTCTCAATTGCCTTAGCGAGCCATTTTGCCTCACTGACTTTATCCTTAATGAACTCTCGTTGTTCTTTATCTCTTACTTTTTCTCTAACATCTTGGGCATATGCCTTGTTAATTTTGACCTCTGGTAGAGTCGAGTTATTCAAGTCTACATTCCAGCCATCTTCCGTTTCAGTTACTTGTAAATCGGGTTCTCGTATAGGGGCTCCGAGGCTCTCAAATTTTAGTCCTGGTTTTGGATCAAACGATTTTATTTTTCTGAAAATAACAGCGATTTGCTCATCTGAGCAGCCACTACGTCGTTTCAAAAGATCAAATTTTCCGGTTGCCATCAAATGTAAGTTTTCTAAGACCACTGCTAAATTTTGACAGTACTGATCACTATCTCTTGCTTGAAGAATAAGGCATTCTTTTAAGCTGCGTGCAAATAGACCTGCAGGTTCAATTTCTTGAAGTTTTAACAACACCGTTTCTAATGCATCTGCTTCACATTCTATTTCTTGAGCAATTAAACGAATGTCTTCAGATATCCAGCCTGTTGGCTCTAATTCCTCAAGGAGGCGCAAGGCAATCAGATTTTCTGATTGAGATAGGTTTAAATTATTAATGTAGTCAAGGCAGTGGGCATAGAGCGATTTGTTTTCTTCTGCTACTAAACTGATTGCATCAAAGTCTAAATCAGCTTTTGCTACTGTTGATTTTGGAATATATCCCTCGCCAGTTTCAAATTGATTTTCCTGTGTGAGTTTATTTTCATTTTGAGATTGATTGTATGGATTTTCTTCTAAAGATTTGTCAATGTCAGCGCGGTCGCTCTGGTTATTTTCCACATGTTTTTTTTCTTCAAATTCACCCGTCGTTTCAATAAATGGGTTATCTTGAAATTGGTCTTCTACATATTCTTTAATTTCCATATTCGTCATATGTAAAAGCTTAATTGCTTGCTGCACTTGGGCTGTTAAAGCAATTCCTTGCTTCTGTGTTACCTGTAAGTTGAAATCCAATTTCATGGTCAATCTCCGTACTGTTTGACCATAATTTAAAGGCTTTTTTATCGATAACCAAAAACAATAATTGACACCTTAAAAAAGTCAAAACTTTGACGCCGACGCTTGAGCTATTCTTCTCATGCAATTCAAAACTAAAATATTCTGCGCAGTGTCGTTCTGTATTTCTGAGATAGTTGTAATTCGTATTAGAAAGGAAAAACGAAATGGCAAATATTGGTGCAACCACGGCGTTTTATAAGGTGGAGACATCTTTAACGCGTGCGAACAACGAAGTGAGCAAGAGCATGGAGCGTCTTGCCACGGGTAAACAAAATGCTAACGCAGGCGATAGGTCTTCCTATGCTGCGATGGCGGACACTTTTCGACTAGATTATGTTGGTACAAAAGCTGGTATCAAGGGCGCATCTGTTGTGATGGGTTACCTTGAGACAGGCATGCGTGTACTGGACGCAGCAGCTGCACTTCTTGCAAGATTACAAGAATTAGCAGTTCTGGGTGCAAACGATACCAACTCGACATCTGATCATGAAGCGATCAACCTAGAAGCTGAAGCCATTGCGCAAGAATTTAACCGCTTAATGCATTCTGCCTCATACAAGGGTAAAGATGTTTTTGTTGATACTGCTAATAGTGAGTATGTTTCAATGGGTGGTCGTAATGCTGAAATGACTTTTGGTATTGGAAAGATCAGCTACACGGAAGTTTTTGGTGCAACCAGAACAATTGATGCTGGTCTACCGAATGCCGGTCAGTTGATGAACCTCACAAGCATGCCTTCTGATGCAGTCGTAGGACCAGATTTTTCAACATTAACGCTGGAAGCAGGTAAAATCTATGAAATTACCAACATTCCGGCAGCCACAGCTGACGTTTCGGCGTTTCAGGCCTTACTGCTCGCTGCTGGAGCGACAACATTACAGACAGCTGATGAGGTAAAGGTAGGTTCAACATTTACTGTAACACAAACAACTAACATTGATCTGACGATCGCGTCTGATACTCAAGCCGGTACAAATCCTACCCTTAAGAAGGGCGAAATATACCAAATAATGGATTTAAATGCCCAAGGTGGCGCCGATACTGGAGATCTGACTTTTACTAATAATGCTGATACTAACGCTTTTGCGTTAGCAGCTAAAGCAACAAACATTGATGGAACGGCTCTAACTGGCGACATTGGTATTAATACTAAAGTCTTAATGACTGCTGATTACACACTTGCAGACAATGATTTAACAGTCAAACGTGTAACAACTGGTAATAATGGTGATGGTGATGGTACGTTTGCCGAATTTCGTGAGATTGATGCAAGTCAAATTACACGCAACATCGAAGCTGTTCAGAAGAAGATCAATACAGCGCGTGTTCAGGCTGGATCTCAGTATGCAGCTTTGGAAAGTGCAGTAATCTATACAACTGACCTCACAGCTCAATATGAGCTGGGATACAACACGGTTCATGATGTGAACTTCTCTATGGAGACGGCACACTTGGCAAAGAACCAAATCCTACAGCAGGCCGCAACTGCCATGTTGGCGCAAGCCAATCAGGGACAGCAAGGTCTTCTACAGTTGATCCAGGGGTAATTTGAGAATGGAT
>CACAPQ010000045.1 GCA_902534325.1 Paracoccaceae bacterium
TGGGGGGCAGCACAAGCAATAGCTGCTGGTTTTGGTGGTCTACTGGGAACAATTCTTGTGGACTTATTGCAAGTGGCTGACCTTAGCCCCGTAAATGCTTATGGTATGGTTTTTTCACTAGAAGCCAGCCTATTTGCATTAGCTGCTCTTTTGGCGAGCACATCAATTACGTTTAATAAAAGTTATGGGAAAAATATAGCAATACCGGGTGAGTAAAATGTTTGACGTTGTAATTATTGGCGGTGGTCCATGCGGAGCAACTGCCGCAGAGGATCTTGGGAGATTAGGTCATAAAGTTGCGCTTTTGGATAGGCCAGGAAGGATTAAACCATGTGGCGGTGCCGTTCCACCTATCCTAATAAGAGATTTCGACATACCTGATCGTTTATTAAAAGCAAAGATTGTAACTGCTAGGATGGTTTCTCCAACAAACCGAAGTGTCGATATACCGATAGAAAACGGCTTCGTTGGAATGGTGGATAGGGAAGAATTTGATGAATTCTTGCGGAAACGTGCTGAGTCTGCCGGAGTTACTAGGTTTTCAGGTACGTTTGATAAAATAACTCGTCAAGATGGTGAAACTATTGTTGAGTTTTTAAATCATAAAAACGAAAATAAGGAAAAAATACGAGCAAAAATAATTATTGGGGCTGATGGAGCTAGAAGCAAAGTAGCTAGATCCGAGATCTCTGGGGCGGATCAAATTCCTTATGTGATTGCTTATCACGAAATTATAAAAGCACCAGAAGGGTTTTCTGGATACAAGTCGGATCGCTGTGATGTGATTTACAACGGTTCAATTTCGCCTGATTTCTACGGTTGGGTTTTCCCACATGGAGAAACCGTTTCTGTGGGAATGGGCACCGGTGTAAAGGGTTTTGATTTAAAGGATGCCACTTCATCCCTTCGTGTTAATTCAGGCTTGGAGAACTGTGAAACTATTAGAAAAGAAGGAGCGCCAATTCCACTTAAGCCATTAAAAAAATGGGATAATGGCAAAGATGTTTTATTGGCTGGTGATGCAGCCGGTGTAGTCGCTCCCAGTTCAGGCGAAGGCATATTTTATGCTATGTGTTCTGGTCGAATGGCCGCTTCAGCCGTTGCAGAAGCATTGCAAAAACATAATCCAAAGTTGCTTGGCTTAGCTCAAAAGTCCTTTGTTAAACAACATGGAACCGTTTTTAAAGTTTTAGGCGCGATGCAGAATGCATATTATAAAACAGATGATAGAAGGGAAAGATTTGTCTCGCTCTGCCATGATGTGGATGTACAAACAATGACATTTGAAGCGTACATGAATAAGGACTTGGGAAAATCCCAACCGCTAGCTCATCTTAAAATTGCGCTAAAAAATATTGCCCATTTGTTAGGTATCGTTTCGAAGGAATATACATGACAATTTTTATACCTGCCTGGAATAAAGGGAGATTAGAGCCAGTAGAGAAGCTTGAAGTTCACAAAAGAGGTTTAAAACATAAAGCAATCTCGATATTTGTTTTCTGTGGTGGGAAACTGCTCATTCAGCAAAGAGCATCAAATAAATATCATTCACCCGAACTTTGGGCCAATTCCTGTTGTTCACACCCAAATTGGGGCGAAAGCTCGGAAGACTGTTCAAGTAGACGTATATTTGAAGAACTTGGTCTTAAGAACTTGGAACTGCGTTTTATTGATAAAATAGAATATAAGGCAAATGTTGGTTCCGAACTGATAGAGCACGAAGTTGTAGATTGTTTTTCTGCTTTCTGTGAGACAACTCCAGAAGTTAAAATGAATCCAGAAGAGGTAAAGGATTTTGCTTGGGTGGATATTGAAAAATTAAGGGAAAACGTAAAAAATTCTCCAGCAAAATATACTCAGTGGTTCAAAATTTATTTAAATGAACATTTCGAAAAATTGTTTATTTTTCAGTAATTAGATTATTAACTACAATTAGAAACTTTCAAGGTATTCAAGTTGACTAAAATTTTTGTTGCCGGCGCAACTGGTTACATTGGAACAAATGTTGTCAAAAGCGCATTAGAGAAAAATTTTGATGTTGTTGCAGCCACAAGAAATGAGAAGACTGATTTTGGTCTAAAGGATCAAAATTTAACAGTGATAAAAATATCCGAAAGTGACGAAAGCTGGCTAGCTAATCTTCACGATATAGATGTATTCATCTCTTGCTTGGCAAGTCGATCTGGTGAGCCCAAAGATGCTCACTATGTAGATTTTGAACTTAACAATCTAATTCTTGAAAAAGCAAAGGCTATAAAGTGTTCACAGTTTATTCTACTGTCAGCAATCTGCGTTCAAAAACCAAAATTAGCTTTTCAATTTGAAAAACTAGCTTTTGAAGAAGCGCTAAGAAACAGTGGGCTGAATTTTTCAATTATAAGGCCTACCGCCTATTTCAAATCTTTATCTGGACAAATAGAAAATATAAAACAGGGTAAACCTTACATCTATTTTGGTGATGGTAAAATTACGCAGTGTAATCCAATTTCTGAAAAAGATTTATCTCTTTTTATTTTATCTTGTATCAGAGATAAAAATAAGTGGAAAAAGATACTGCCTATTGGAGGCCCAAATCAATCGTTGACGCCAAAAAATGTTGGTGAAATGTTATTTGAAATATTTGAAATGACCCCAAAATACAGATCTTTTCCGACCAAATTACTTGATGTAATTGGTTTATTTTTCTTAATTGGCTCTCCTTTCTCAAACTGGGCAAAAAACAAGTTCGAGCTGATTAAAATAGCTAAATATTATGCAACTGAGTCCATGCTAGTATGGGATGAAGACAAAATGTGTTACGATCCCTTTAAAACACCCTCGACAGGAAAAGATACTTTAGAGCAATATTTTTATGCCATTAAAAAACAAAAGGTAGAATTAAATATCGACCGCGACAGTAAGCTTTATTGATTTTCAATATGTAAAAGTCTAAGTGGCTAAGGAAAAGCATCAACGGGTGAAAAACTCAAATGATATCATTTGATTACACGCAAGTTCCAATAATAATTAGTCTTTTAATTATTTTATTTGGGCTAACATTTAGGGGAATATGGCTATGGAGTTCGCTGACTGTAGCGGTAGTATTTCTTTATATTACAGACAAAGAAAGCATTATTACTCTGGTAATTTATGGTTTAACCGCATCACTACTAATTTTTGGTTACATTAACATTAAGCGTGGCCTAAATTTTACTGATCGCGAAAAATCCGATAATACCGATTTCACATTTGCCGTAGACGCAAATAATTTATTGGGCTTAGTAGAATGGGATTTAAAGAAGTTTTCAGATTTCATAAACGAACTTGAGCGAGACGATATGGCTACTCATCTTTTCTTTGATTATGGAATTAAAAAAACTCTAAAGAATAGTAATTTCCTTCGACCAAAAGAGACTGTTCCAATTGCTTTATGCAGACTTCTCAAGCGAGACAGATACAATCTCACAGTTTCTAAGAAAGGTCACAGCGCAGATCCTTTAATAATAAGATACGCAGACAGGAATAATTTAACCGTTTTAAGTAATGATAAGTTTGATAAGAAATTTGATGACAAATTTTTTATTCAAGCGGCCGATAGACTTAAACAAAAAGGATTAATACGCCGGGTTGGAGTAATAGACGGCAAACTGACTATCATGTAAGTTAACTTAAATTTAAGAAACTGCATTTTCTTTAAAATTGCCAAAATCAAATTTCCGAGAATTTTGACTACTTTGTTCTAATAATTTGATACTTTTATCAATTATATCGTTTATACCCATACCTGCATCTTCATACATTGAGTTAACATCTGCTTGATCAATAAATCTATCAGCCACAAAAATGCTATCAAATACTAAATTTTCATTTCTTGTTCTGTTCCTATTAACATATTGCAGTACTATGCTTCCAAAGCCCCCCATTGAGCCTTGCTCAACTGTCAACATACAAGAGTGATTTTCCATTAACTGATCAACAAGTTCGACGTCTAATGGTTTTGCAAACCTTGCGTCAGCTATTGTTACACTAACACCCATTTTAGCTAAAGCCACTTCGGCATCCTTAACCAAGTTCATATGCGCACCAAATGATAAGATGACCAGATCAGTTCCTTCTTGGATAATGCGCCCTTTGCCTATTTTGAGAATTTCACCTCTTTGGGGTAATTGAATACCAGTGCCATTTCCACGAGGATATCTAAATGCAACCGGCCCTTCATCGAATTCTGCCGCAGTCCTAACCATGTGGACTAATTCTGCTTCGTCAGAAGCAGCCATAACCGTCATGTTTGGAATATTAGACATATATGAGATATCAAATACTCCAGCGTGAGTAGCGCCATCTGCTCCAACTAAACCTGCTCTATCAATGGCAAAACGTACTGGAAGATTTTGCAAAGCTACATCGTGAACAATTTGGTCATAGGCGCGTTGCAAAAAGGTTGAATAAATCGCACAAAATGGCTTCATCCCTCCGGCGGCAAGGCCAGCCGCAAAGGTCACTGCGTGCTGTTCGGCTATACCGACGTCAAAGACACGTTCAGGCAACTCTTTGGCAAGAATATTTATTCCCGTTCCGGATGGCATGGCTGCTGTTATCCCAACCACTCTTGTATCCAACTTTGCTTCTTCAAGAAGTGATTTGCCAAAAATACTGGTATATGAGGGAGCATTTGCTGGAGCCTTGGATTGCTGACCAGTCTGAACATTAAATTTTGAAACTCCGTGATACTTGTCAGCGGAGTTTTCAGCTGGTGCATAACCATGCCCTTTTTTAGTACAAACATGAATTAAGGTTGGACCAGTTGACCTAAACTTTGCAGCACGCAAAACATACAGCAACTGTCCCATATCATGCCCATCAATTGGTCCAAGATAGTTGAAACCTAGATCTTCAAAAAATGTTGATTGACTTCTTCCAGTCACAAGTTGTCTTGCTCTTCTAGCTCCTTCTCTAAGTGTAGAAGGTAAATGACTTTCAATTTCTTCTCCAAAAAGTTTTAATTTTTCGAATGCTTGATGTGAGTTGATTGTAGATAAGTAAGATGACATTGCGCCAACTGGAGGCGCAATAGACATTTCGTTATCATTGAGGATCACGAACATTCTCTTATTTTCGCTTCCAACGTTATTTAGGGCTTCATAGGCCATGCCTGCTGTAATCGAACCATCTCCTATAACAGCAATCGTATCACCAACAGCCTGACCTAATTCTCTAGCCATGGTAAAGCCAAGAGCAGCTGATATTGAAGTTGAGCTATGGGCAGCACCAAAAGGATCATATTCACTTTCACTTCGTTTCGTAAATCCGCTTATACCACCCTTCTGCCGAAGACTTCTCATATCGTTTCGGCGTTCTGTAATTATTTTGTGTGGGTAACACTGATGCCCAACATCCCAAATTAGCTTATCAAAGGGAGTATTAAAAACTGCGTGTAAAGCTACGGTTAACTCCACCACTCCAAGTGATGACCCTAAGTGACCTCCCGTTTGAGAAACTACTTCGATAACCTCATTTCGAAGTTCCTTGGATACCTGATCCAACTGTTCATCATTCAGAAGGCGCAAATCATTGGGTGTTTTAACTTTATTTAGCAGAGAGTTTTCTAGATTGTTGGACATTCTTTTACCCTTAAAGTTAACACCCCGCACTGTTGGGCAACACTATCTCTTCTCTCGGCATTTAATTATTATTTTGTTGCTACGGGCAAGTTGCTAAGCCAATTGCCCGTAGCATTATTTTTTAGTTCACCTTGTACAAAACAAAGGCTTAACCAGCTGCAGCAGCTGCTGATTCAAACCAGTTGAAGTACTCCGTGCTAAGCAGAACGAGATGTATCATTGCTGCTAGCAAGAATAGGAAAACACCCTGTGCAACAAACACACGGCGTGGATCGAAAACGAGCCAGATTTTATAGAATTTAGCCATTAATCAATCCTCCCTAAAATGCGAACCAAGGGCGGTAGATGTATGTTGCTACATGAGCTAAGATACATGCAGTTACGAATAACCACATCCCACTCAAATAAACAGAATGCAACTCCTGCGCCTGTTCGTCTGTTAAACCTGTAAAAGACAGGTCACTTTTGCTTGACATGAAATATCCTCCAGAATGTTTCATGGCGCCACAGTTCCCCTATGGCCGGGTCCCTCCGAGACTCATTCTCTTCGGGGTTCTGATCTGCAAAGTGCAGAACAGCTCTCATTTCTCGGGCTGATTCAGACCGAGAAAATTACTGGTGTGATCCTATGAGCTTCGAGCCATGCTCGGGTGACCGGACCATCAACAAAAAGACTTTTTCTCCTATACATATCAATGAGCCAGAAGATCATTGAAAACGGGCTTGCAGCTAAGAAAATTAACCAAAATATCACTGAATATTCCCAGTGAGAGTTAATTTTTTTTCTATGGCGTTGATGCGTTTGAAGTATTTCTGACATAACACTAACCTCCATCTGTTTCTGATAAGTTTTGGTTTCTAAGGGCGGATACTGTTTCAAGATCAACGCGCTCGCCTCCAACTTTTAAAGTTTGCGCCTCCGCTTGATCTCGAAGTTTTTTAGCTGCCGAAATCCTAGTTAAAATAGGATGAGTTGCTACAATTCTATCTAATTCACTTTGAGCCTCAGGATCCCAGGGCAAGTCTTTTTTCAGATTAATGGGAGTAGCCTCAGTCGCGTCCATTTCACTTGCGAGAGGTAAAATATGAAACAATGCATCGAACAACCCGTTACATAATTCCTGAAGAATATATGTTGCTCCCGCATAACCCATAAATGGCGTGCCAGTAGCTCTTCGGATGGCTGCTCCAGGAAATGACGCTGGAATAAATGCAGGCTGTGGCCCATGACCACCTTTTAGTTCCGAAAGATAAATTTTTTCATTTATTGAACCAAAAACAATCAGTGGGCTTTTTTCACTGAAAAGTTTTCTTACCTCATCATTATCAGTCTTTTTACCTGCAATGCGTCCAACAGCAAAAGCACAAGGAAAACCAAAATCGGTTTCAAGATAATTTCGTATTCCGCGGGAGTAAGTTTCGTTTGCAACAATGGCAAATTCAGCAGTAGCGAAAAAATCCTGTGTAACTGAACGCCAAAGATCCCAAATAGGCTTTAATGTAGAATGCTTTTCTTTTTCAATAAATGGCTCAGGATCCAGCTCTAAAATATCACCCAATTTTCTCAGGAATTTTGTGGTACTTTCCATCCCAATTGGTGCTTGCAGATAAGGCTTCCCAAGTACTTCACACAACCCTCTTCCGAATTCACGGTACATACAGATATTCGCATCTGCATTTACTAATCCTCGCATTTCTGCCAAATGCGCTCCAAGTGGCATTACCATATTGACTTCGGCACCAATGCCTTCAACTAATCGCCGTATTTCAGCCAGGTCACTTGGCATATTAAAAGTACCATACATTGGCCCCAATATATTTACTCGGGGTTTTGAGTCTTCCGGTCTCTTCTTTTCAGGCGGCATTCGTCCCTTTGTCATTCCAAACTCGGTGAAGATCCAAGTCATTGCCCTGTCAGCGCACTGCCACTGGTCTTCATCAATCGTCCTAGGCAAAAACCTTTGGATTGATGTACCTTGAGGGGTAACACCACCACCTATCATTTCGGCAATCGAGCCCGTAACAACAACAGCTGGCAATGCTGGATCCAAAGTCTTCCAAGCCCTCTTCATAGCGCCCTCGGTACCGTCTCTTCCAAGCTCCTCTTCACCCAGCCCAGTAACTACAATAGGCAGCTCATGCGGCGGCAAACCATCTGTGTAATGCATAACCGAAGTAACGGGAAGATTTTCACAGCCAACAGGACCATCGATCACAACCTGCAAACCTTTTACCGCACAGAAAGCGTAGACAGCCCCCCAATATCCGCCGGCACGATCATGATCTTGTATCAACATTAGATCATCTCCTGTGCTTTGGCTGCCTTAGCAGCCTTTTCGAGCTTTTTCTGGTTCTGAGCGCGAAATTCTGGCCTTAAATTAGGCTCACCTTCCCATACGCCGGACGTGTCATCTGAACCCACCCCTTCAAAAAAGTTTTGCAGGCTTTGCATTTTATCAGAGTTATTTAAAACTCCATTAACTAATTGGTTAAAGCTTCCAGCACCAGCCTGCCCCATCAGCGGTCTTGCTGAAACAAGGTTCGTAAAATAGAGCGCCGATTTCCCTTTTTGCTTAAAATGCTGAACTAATGGGGTTGTTCCAATAGCTAAATCTGGCTCAAGTGCTTCAGCAGCAGATATGTCATCTTCAAGTGAAGCACGAAACTTAACGACTGCTCCCTTCGCTTCAAGCCATTGAGCGTCTTGTTCAGCCATTGAAGTACGAGGGCAAGCCGTTCCAACATAAGGAACATCAATCCCGTTTTCACAAAGAAGTCTGGCTACAATTAATTCGCTTCCTTCATAACCAGAAACAGTAATTCTTCCTTTAATTTTGTTATCCTTTAACGACTTTTTAATATTGGGCAAAACAGCACTCTTTGCTTTAGATATCTTTGCTTTTGAAACACCAAAAACCTCTCCAACGCTTTCTAGCCAAGACGCTGTTCCTTCATATCCAACAGGGGCACTACCGATAGAAGGTCTTCCAGCAGCGTCGAATTCTCTCATAGTGGCAGTGTAAAATGGATGGATCGCTGCGACAGCGCTACAATCCAGCGCCGCATACATTTCTCTCCACTCTCGAGCTGGCAAAACTGGCCCAGCCGCTAAATCCATTGGAGCTAACATCGAGCCTATTACCATCGGGTCCGCAGGGAACATTTCCCCAAGAATAGCTAAAGTTGGGCGATCACTTTTGCCTGATGTTGGAGATGCAACAGGCCCAGCCTCAACTTCCTGTCGAGCAAAATTTAGCATCGCCCCAGCAAGTATATCCTTTGCCTCGGCATGGGTAGGCACACCAAAACCAGGTACATCAATTCCAATAATTCTAACCCCGTTTATCTCGTTGGGAAGAAGACGAAGTGGAACACCGCTTGCAGTTGGAACGCAAAGGTTTGTTACAACTATGGCATCATAATTTTTTGGATCAGCCATATCATGAACTGCATCTCTAATATCTTCGAATAGTTTTCCCGTTACCAAAGACTCTGAATTAAAAGGAACATATCCAACCGATCGCCTTGCGCCATAAAAATGACTTACAAAGCTCAATCCGTAGACGCAACAAGCAGAGCCTGACAAAACAGTTGCTACTCTTTTCATTCTTAATCCAACACGAAGTGATCCAAATGCTGGGCACATAGACTGTGGCTTATCATGAGGGCCGACCGGGTAGTCTTTTTCATACTTTTTAAGAATATCGGCATTTTTGTTATTCGAAAGAGCAGAAAGCTGCGTAGAATTTGAATGGCAGCCTATATCAGACCCATCACCGCCCTGAATAGCCTGCAAACTATCGGTCGCTTCTTTCGGAGAGATCAGTTCTGCCGAAGAAGCGTTATCATATGTAATTTCGTTTCCCATCAAGCCTCGTCGTAAACTACTTCTAAGGACACCTTGGGTTTTGAATTCTTTCCGCGCATATCAACGTCTGTTGCAGGGACTAGAACAAAATCACCACCAGTTTCCTTACTATCAAAAAGGTTTAGGAGCCCATCTGGGTCCAAAGGCGTTGGCCGCATCGGAGGTGCGACAGCTGTAGCTTCAGCTAATTCAGTAAAAAGGTCACCCCATTGACTTTTTGATGTACCTACGATTTGGTAATTAGCTGATTTTTTTCTGAGATCGTCATCTTGAGGAATTGAAGCCAAGACCGGAATATCAACAGACTTCGCAAAAGCCGCTGCCTCTCCACTTCCATCATCTTTATTAATCACTAGACCAGCTACGCCAACATTTCCTCCTAGTTTTCGGAAATACTCAACGGCTGAACAAACATTATTTGCAACGTATAAAGATTGTAAATCATTCGAAGCAACTA
>CACAPQ010000046.1 GCA_902534325.1 Paracoccaceae bacterium
ATTATATCTGCTTCGATCGGCGCCACATTTTTATTTTTGGCAGTTAGACTAGGGTTTGGAAATCTTTTTACGAGGTTCGATAAAGGTTCTGCTAAGTTCAGCAATTTGACTGAACAGCTCAAAGTTAATGAAATAAATCTTCTATTACTTTTACGATTAATTCCTGTTGTGCCCTTTTTTGTCGCTAATATTTTGCCTGCTATTGCCGGTGTAAGTTTGAAAAACTTTTTTTGGACAACATTTTTAGGAATTATTCCTGGTGGATTTGTTTTTACTTTGATCGGTGCTAATGCGGGGAGTTTCTTTGATCGAGGTGAGGCTCCAGACTTAACAGTTGTTTGGTCATTCGAATTCTTGGGGCCATTAATTTGCCTGATAATTCTTGTCGCATTTCCAATGTTTTTCAGGGTTGCAAGGTATAATCATGACTAAAAAAATTAAAACAGACTTGTTGGTAATAGGAGCTGGGGCGGGAGGTTTATCCATTGCCGCTGGCGCGGCTCAACTTGGAGTTAAAGTTGTCCTGCTAGAAGGTGATAAGATGGGTGGTGACTGCCTAAATTATGGCTGTGTTCCGTCCAAAGCATTAATAGCTTTCAGTAATCAGAAAAAACCAAAGCAGTTTGTTGAGGCAATGAGTTTTGTAGGAGAGGCAATCAAAGAGATTGAGCCTCACGATAGTGAGGAAAGATTTCGCTCCCTTGGGGTCAATGTGATCCGAGAATATGGACGTTTTGTAAACGCAAAAGCGGTGGCTGCTGGAGACTATGAAATTCAATCTCGTAGAATAGTAATTGCGACAGGCGTTCATACGTCGGTTCCTGAAATAAGTGGACTGTCGGATGTTCAATATTACACAAACCAAACTATCTTTGATTTAACACAGAAGCCTGAACACTTACTTGTTTTGGGTGGTGGCCCTGCCGGTGTTGAATTGGCCCAAGCTTTTACTCGAATTGGGATCAAAGTGACAGTTTTTGAGAAACAAAAAATTTTATCAAACTTTAATAGTGAGCAAGTTGAAATTTTAAGGGGTAATTTATTAGCTGAGGGCGTTCAATTGAAAGAAGATGCTTCAGTTAAAGACATTTCTAAAGTCGGCAGTAAATTAATCGTTGAGCTTGAAAGTGGCGAAAAAATAACTGGAAGTGATCTTCTGGTCGCAACAGGAAAAAAGCCGAATTTACAAAGACTCAAATTGAACGTTGCTGGAATTCGTTTTTCAGATAAAGGAATTGAAACCGATCAATACCTACGAACAAGCAATAAAAAAATTTATGCAATAGGTGACGTTACCCAATTTGAAAACTTTACGAACGTAGCAAATTATCATGCTGGAATAGTTCTAAAGTCAATTACCATTGGATTAAAAACTAGAGTGCAAAAAGAAGTTCAACCTCGAGTAATTTATACGACGCCAGAAATTGGTTCAGTTGGTCTTTCAAAAGCCCAAGCTACAAAAAAATATGGGGACAAATTAAAAATTAGCCGTGTCAATTTTTCTGAAAATGATAGAGCAATTACAGATAATAAAAAACTCGGTTGGATAGAAATATATATTTATAGAAACCTAGTGGTTGGGGCATCTGTTATTGGTATAGGAGCTGGCGAATTGTTAAATTTTTGGTCCTTTATGATTTCCAACCGTATCTCCATATATAAAGTTGCAAAAACTAGTTTTGCCTATCCGACGCTGGGAGAAGTAAATAAAAAGCTAGTAACAAATTATATTAGCCCAAAGATTTTCAAAAATCGTGGGATTCGAAATTTTGTGTGTCTTGCTCAAAGATATTTACCCTGATAAAGATCAAAACGTTAAATCAAACACTTTTTTACATTCATTTTATTTCTTTGTTGCGAATTAAATTTGCCCTTGCATTAGGACATTTCAGACCTTAACTCCTTTTGGAGTGGACCGATAGCTCAGCTGGATAGAGTACTTGACTACGAATCAAGGGGTCGGGGGTTCGAATCCTCCTCGGTCCGCCATGAAAAACTACTAACTATATGATAAAAATTAGTATTTTTTCTTAAAGGTTTTTATATTCCCCAATCTGTCCCCTAAAAATCTTTAAATAAATATAGCCTCGCGCGCGTAGCAAGGTCGCTTTGGATGTATTTCAAAAACTAGCAGCGGTTAGGTTGCTAAGATACTGCTCTCATATTTTTTCTGAAAAAGGTTTTTATCTTTTTTGATCACAGTCCTCTAAACCATTTAAAAATTCTTCAGCAACTCTTTTTCCTAATTTGTAGTCCGCTTTTAAAATCTCAATATTTTTTGAATCTCTTTTTGATCTTAGTTTTTCTGGAGGACATAATTGTACAATTTCACAATCATGCGGAGGAGTGTTTATGAAATCAAGTGCTCGATTATAAGTTTTATCATGTTCTAATAATGCTTTTCTCAATTTGGGATATTCTCTTGACAGTAAAGCACCAATATAATTTTCAAGCTTGAGCTTCCTTCTAAATTTTTTTTCATATGTTCTAATTACAATTATCTTCGTAGCTCCCATTTCATATGCTTTTTCTACGGGTAAGGGGTCCGCAATCCCTCCGTCAAATTTTCTGCGTCCATTTATTAAGCTTGGTGTTTTAACCAAAATGGGTAGGGTTGCGGAGGCGATCATTTTTGGCATCCACTCATCATCCCCAAATGAATAATATTCAGCAGTTGCTTCGATCGCATCTGTTACAACCGCAATATAGTCTTTTCCCTCTAAGTTATTTTTAATCTTTTCCATGCTTGGTTTAAACATTTTCTCACCATCTTCGTACATCTGATGAAATTTTAATATGTCTTTACTTGTAAAAATGTTTTTATAACTGCGGTAATCACCTTCAGCGGCATAGAGCATTTTATCTAAATTATTGTCCGTTTCTCTAATTAGATACCAGTATAGAACAGCTACACCATTTGACACACCAATATAAATATCAAATGGATCATAATTTCTATTTATAAAAGTGTCAGTTATTCCAAAAGAAAATACACCTCTTTGGCCGCCACCTTCTATGATCAGAGCTGTTTTTATATTTTCCATGACAACAAACAATTAGAAAAGTTAAGTAAAAAATCAAATTTGTTCGATAGAAAATTCAAAACAAAGTGACCCAGATTGGAAATTAATAATTGGTGCAAATGGAGATGAAATGAAGGACAGGAAGTCGCTTAGACCTAGCAGTGGTTAGGTTACTAACATAGTGGCCTCACATTTTTTTACAAAGAGTTGTTTAGTCTATTGGTGAATATCGTAGTGGCTAAGAAAAACAGGCTAAGATTTTGCGCATGAGCGTCCGTTGCGTCTCTACTTTTGGAGAGTATAAACAATCTGGCAATGGTCGTGAAGGAGGTGAGATGGGTTTACACGATTATCTTAAGACAAAACTTTGCATGGTTAATAGGTGAATGATACGAATGAATTTATCATTAGAAACAAAAGCAAAATATGCATGTCTTTATGCTGGAGCTGTTTGGGGACTTTTTTGGATTCCCCTCCGCGAGCTCGAGGATGCTGGATTTCAGGGCTTATGGATCACTGTTGTTTACTTTCTTATTCCTGCTCTATGCCTTTTTCCTGTGACGATTTGGCGTTGGAAATACGTAAAAAGGGGTGGGTTTCAATTGCAACTTACTGCCCTTATTTCAGGTGGTGCGTTATTGTTATATTCTACTTCAATCGTATATACAGACGTTGTTCGTGCCATATTGCTTTTCTATTTAACACCAGTTTGGGGGATAATATTAGGGCGCATCTTTTTAGGTGATAAAATTAGTACACCTCGGATTATAGCTATGATACTGGCAATAATTGGAATGTTAACCATTTTTGGATTAGGTGCCAAATTTCCTTTACCTCAAAATTTAGGTGATTGGCTTGGTTTATGCTCAGGCTTCATGTGGGCTATTGCTATGGTTCTTATTAATAAAAACAAAAATCACTCAACTATTGAATTAACTATAGGTTTTTTTCAGTGGTCATTAATTCTTTCTTTATTTGCAGCAGTTCTGTTATCGCCTGACAGTCTACCTAGTTTTGATAAAATAGTGCCAGTAATTCCACTAATGCTAACTTTTATGGTTCTTTTGATTTTACCTGGTACTTACGCGTCACTGTGGGGGCCAAAATACCTAAACCCAGGCGTTGTAGGTCTTTTATTTATGACAGAAATTGTTGTCGGGGCTATATCTGTTGCCATTTTAGCTGGCGAGCCTTTTGGTATTCGTGAAATAACAGGTGTACTCTTCATCGCTGGAGCAAGTATGCTAGAGCCTTTATCGCAACTACGGAATGTAAGTATTGATCACAGATGATGCTATTTCTAAATCCTCTTTGGATTTAAACTCGGTATTTATAATTCGTGCATGGGGCATTTGGCTAACTCCTTTGTTTGTAAACAGTCTTACAAACACTACTCCTTCCGACAATGGGAAATGATCACATTTTGCCAGAATCCATTCATGTGATAATCTGTTATCTATAATCAGCATAAGACTGGTAATTAAAGGCAGATAAAAATAAGTAATTCAGCAGTAGTGTGGTCTTTGCGGCGCCGTTTTGGTTATTATAATTCCCCAATATTTAATAAGTATGGCAAGTCATTAAGAGACTTCTTGGGAGTGTCTAGCATGGCATTAGGTGCCTTGCTTCTAATGCTCGTTGTCCTTGTTTTATTTATTGATGATGTCCCTTACGACTATCGTTCGAGTTGTGGCACACCAGAGTGCATAGACCAATGAGTACTGACACGGAAATAGAGCCACGCTGGCTTAAGAACTGGCCTATAAGAGAAGCCTAACTGGCTTAAAAGGTTTCGTTCTATCGCTTCACTGAATATATCCATCTTTGCTTAGGGTTTTACATGCCTCGCTAATCTGAGGTTCAGAGCGTTGTAGCATTTTAGCTAGTTCACTAACGCGTAGCAGTGTAACTTCAGAGTAGTCGCAGTTTTGACACAGATTTTACACAGTAAAAGGTCAGATTTATGGGTTGTGTGCCTAACAGAGATATGAACGGTAGTAATATAAAAAAACTACTTAATGAACAAAGTTCCTTTTATATTTCTTTAAATAGCTTAAAATGGAACGATATTCAAAATTATAAGGTTTTTTAGAATGGATAGCATAAATATTAAACTAATAGAGAGGATGCAAGAAAAGGCAGAGTTATCACTCCTGGAGCTTTCTAAAAGCGTTGGAATATCCAAAACTGCCTGTTGGAACCGATTGCAACGAATGGAAGAGGAAAAAGTTATTTTAGGCAAGAAAATTCTCTTTAATAGAAGTGCTATAAATCTTCCAATAGTTGTTTTTCTCTCAATAAGTGTGGGTAGACATTCTCCGGATTGGGTTAAAGAATTTTCAGCAATTATTGAAAAATTTCCAGAAATTACCGAAGCACATAGGCTAACGGGAGAGGGAGCAGATTATCAGTTAAAAATAATTTGCCCATCAATGGAAGCATATGACAAATTGCAGCAACAACTAATAAGTGAGATTGACTTTACTGCAATGTCGACAAAGATCTCTCTTAAAGAAATAAAGAATGAGCAGGCCCTTCCACTTTCTCATCTAAAGACACCAGAAGTCACTCTGTAAAGTTGGAGAGCATATATTTACTAAAGTTTCTAAAACCGACCGCAGTCAACTTTCATTTTGTCACCGGTGATGGCTGAGCTCAGATCAGACGCATAATAAAGTGCCGCACGGCCGACCTCTTCTGGTGATACCCATCTTTTAAGTGCGGCTACATCTGTGTAGTTCTCACGTTCAATCTCGGCAGAATGGCGACCCTCAGCCTCTGCTCGACGAGCCACAATACGGTCCATGTTTTCGCCAGAGACAGCGCCGGGCATCAAAGCGTTCACACGGACATTTAATGGTCCAAGCTCGCGGGCCACTGTTTCGGTGATCCCGATTAAAGCGAATTTACTGGCGACATAAGCGGATCGCATGGGATAGCCTTGAATGCCCATCAGAGAAGACATATTGATGATTGAGCCAGACTTCTGTGCCCCCATAACTTGTGCGGCTTCTTGCAGGCAATACATCGCGCCCACTAGGTTGATGTTCATGCATTGGATCCAGGCCTCCATATCCACTTCTGCCACGGGCGCAATTGGTCCTGGCCCACCTGCATTGTTGAGCAGAATATCGATCTGGCCAGTTATCTGAAGGGCCTGGGCGAACATCGTCCGTACCTGCGCTTGATCTGATACGTCACAGGCCATCGCATGGCCACCTATTTCTTTTGCCACCCGCTCCAGCTGCTCAGGCCGCCGTCCGGTGACGACCACAGTCGCACCGGCTTCTGAGAATACTTTTGCCGTTGCTTCACCAATTCCGCTACCACCGCCGGTTACGATGGCCAATTTTCCTTCCAAACGTGCTGGATCGTTCATGTTCTAATCCTCTTCAAAGTTTCGCCCCGGATCGAAAAGGGGCAGTTCGGGTTCTCGGTCTAAGATGAAATCACCCATCAGTTTACTGATATAGGGCCCAATGGTGTAACCACCACGTACACAGCCCAACACAAATGCGTCCTCAACCCCTGGAAGTGCGCCTACCAAAGGGTAAAAGTCAGGCACATTTGCTTCAAATCCGGTCCAGCTGCGCATTATGCGGGCATTTTCTAAGGCGGGGAGTGCGAATTGTGCTAAGGCCAGATTGGGTTGAAGAGAGCCGGCGGTGACCTGACCGCGCCCCTCTTGTGGCGTACCGCGCCCCTGCCAGCCACCGCCAATCAGAACTGTTCCGTTTGTCTTCTGCTTCATCGTCAAGAGGCCTGTTGCGTGGCCAATCACAGTTGAGGTCAGGGGTTTCAAGCGTTCGGTCACTGAAACAGTGTTGATACGAGCATTAACGGGCAAATCCACATCTAGCATCGCTGCTGTGGGTTTAAGCCAGGCGCCTGTCGCCATAAGGATGCGGCTTGCTGTGATTTCGCCTTGGGGTGTGTCGAGCGCAAACCCTGCACCATCTTGCGTGATGGCGGTCACAGGACATCTCTCACGGTAGGGAATGCCCTGATCGCGCAGACGTCCACGATAGTACTGCCCCGTCAGCGAGGAATTGGCATAGCCATCCTCAGGGCAATAGCTGGCCGAGATAACCTTTTGGGTCAAATTGGGCTCCGCGTTGCGAATGTGATTGTTAGAGACAAATTCAATGGGCGCGCCCGCCTCGGCTTTGAGTGTTTGGCGTTCATGCAAAAGCTCCGACTCGCGTTCGGTGAAGGCTAGTGTATAGCCACCAGTTTTTCGAAAGCCCACGGCGTCACCCATGGCTTTCCACTCGTGATGGCCCTTAAGCGCATAAGGCATTAGTTTCACGCGCTTAATTTGTAGGCTAAGCGTGCCAGCGTTTGCGCCTGAGGCGCCTTGTCCAAGATCGCCTTGATCCAAAACAGTGGCGCGCATTCCACCTTCGGCCATCCGAAGGGCTGTGGCACACCCCATGATACCGCCGCCAATAACGGCTATATCATATCGGGCGGTCATAGCGGCGCAGGCTTGGGAATTGGAAGGTCATCGTAGTCAAAGTTAGCTGACAACGCAGACATCGGAACTGGGCGTAATGGTGGACGGGGCGCAGAGGGTGGAATTTCCGCTTCGGGTCGGTTTTCATGCAATGCAATAAAGCGCGCGATGGCAGTTTGACAGTATTTGCCGCCACATGGTCCCATTCCTGCACGCAGGCCTGATTTGACTGCATTGGAGCTTGCAGCACCGACTTCGACTTCCTGCGAGATGCGGGTTTGGGTAAGACTTTCACACCGGCAGACTATCGTGTCTGGCTTGGTCAGCATGGCAAAGCCTGGACGTGGGGTGCTGAGCGCTGTCATTGCTAAACCGAAGCGCGCCGCGCGGTTGAAGCGTGGGCGTAAGGTGGCACGTTCTTTTGCTGTGCGCGCGCCGAGGTGTTCTGCCGCACTAAGCCCAGCAAGTGTACCATGCAGTTCCGCTGCAGTAGCCCCACGAATGCCAGCCCCATCACCGCAAAGGAACACACCCTCGACGGATGTTGCGCCATCTTGGCCTATGTCTGGCACCCATCCACCCAAGTCTGAGCGATAGGAAATCGTAATGCCAGAAAGTTGAGGGGCCTCAATCGACGGGATCAGCCCGTGACCCAAACACAGACTATCCGCGTCTATGCTCCAAGTCTCACCTTTGGGAGCCCAATTGGCATCCAGTTTCTGTATCTCAGCACCTTCAACTCGAGCCACGCCTTCGACCGAAACAACAGAACAACCCCAAAAAATTGGGACGCGGTTCATCATAATATGGGCTATCCAAAGAGCGCCCCGCAAAGCCAAATCGACACGTCTCGCCAAGGCTGGTAATTTTGAAACCCAATCACGCCTTGTATTTGGAGTGACCACTGCTGCCACCGTACCACCCAAACGACGGATTTCCGAAGCGACAAAGAAAACCAATGGCCCTGTCCCAGATACGATGGTGCGCTGCCCTGGTGGGCTTAAGTTTTGTTTAAAAAGTGCGGTTGCGCCTGCCAAGCCGAAAACGCCAGGTTTTGTCCAACCTGGAATTGGTTGCACAAACTCGTGCGCGCCGGTTGCCAATACCAGTGTCTTGGTGGTCAGCCGCTCCACCTGGCCATCCCTCAGGACATGAACGTCCCAACCTTCGCTTTGCCGCTCGATTTGCCAAATACGGGTGCTGCCGCGGTGGTCAATCTGTGCTTTTGTGATTTGCGCGCGTAAGGCATCTCCGGCAGAGCCTTCTGGCGTTTGTGGAGCCGACAGAATCGAACTGTCTTTGGCCCGCCAGATCTGACCGCCAGGTTTTACTTGTTCGTCCAATAAAACCACATGTTTGCCGTGACGTGCTGCCGCCAGAGCCGCATTGCCCCCAGCCGGGCCTGCGCCGACCACCAGAATGTCAATCAGATCAGCCATCTGCGCCGTACCGCAAAGAAGTAACATCAAGGCCTGGCTGTAATTCTATACGGCAGCTCTCGACTGTTTGCCCCTCCAGCACAACCAGACATTCTTGGCAAAGGCCCATCAAACAAAATGCGCCGCGCGGGTCAGCATCTTCGGGCGCGTCGCGCAGATGTAAGCGCCCTGACCGGATCAAAGCTGCAGCAAGGCTTTCCCCTGCATGCCCCCAGATAGCTGTACCATCAAAGGTGAACTCTACCTTTTCAGTGCGCCTGATTTGCGCGGATTGGTCTGGTGCAAGCCGGATCATATGTAGCTTATACCCAACCGGTCAAAGCAGCGCTTGATCTTATCGATATCGGCCTGGGTCGCTGGCAACACTGGATCCCTTGGCACTCCGGCTGGCTGGCCGATGAGGTTTAGCGCCGCTTTAAAGGCGGCAGGCCATGTCGCTGTGCTCATAAGCATCTCGTAGAGTACTGTCAGCTGATAATGCGCTTTGCGATACGTATCATCCGGCACGCCTGCGCCAACCGCGGCCATCTTGGACGGTTTTAGATCGGTGAATTCAGGCCCTGTGGCGATAAAGCCTTTGGCGCCTAGTGCAAAAGCAGGCATAATGTAGTGGCAAGGGCCGGTCATGATGGACATCTTTTGGCCAAGCCGCTCCAGCAGATGTGTGTGATAGAAGAAATCGCGCTGACTTTCTTTAATCCCGATTATGTTGTAGTTATTC
>CACAPQ010000047.1 GCA_902534325.1 Paracoccaceae bacterium
TCCCTTTTTGGGGCCTCTGCTTCTTGGTTTGGTACGAATTTGCCCATTTTATTGAAGACACGAGTGCTTTCAGTTCAAGGAGCCATTGGGGTTGCTTTCCTTGCATTTATAATTTTTACCTCAAATCCTTTTGAGCGAGTACAAATTCCACCCTTTGATGGACAGGACCTGAACCCTCTTCTTCAAGACCCAGGGTTAGCTTTTCATCCACCATTTTTATATCTGGGATATGTGGGATTATCCATGGCATTTTCATTTGCTGTCGCGGCACTGATTGAAGGAAAGATTGATGCTGCGTGGGGCAGGTGGGTTCGTCCTTGGACACTTGCCGCTTGGATATTTCTAACCATTGGAATTGCGCTTGGAAGTTGGTGGGCCTATTACGAATTAGGCTGGGGCGGTTTTTGGTTTTGGGATCCAGTAGAGAATGCTTCTTTTATGCCTTGGCTTTTGGCAGCTGCTCTTTTGCATAGTGCTATAGTGGTGGAAAAAAGAGAAACCTTAAAAAGTTGGACTATCCTCTTAGCTATTCTTGCCTTTGGGTTTTCTTTGATTGGAACTTTTATAGTACGTTCAGGTGTGTTGACCTCTGTTCATGCATTCGCCAATGATCCTGAAAGAGGGTTTTTTATATTAATTATTTTAGGCGTTTTCATGGGGGGCGCATTAATACTGTTTAGTTTTAGATCTGGTGCAATGGAGTCTTATAGTGCTTTTTCACTAGCGAGTAGAGAAACGGCACTAATTTCAAATAACGTATTATTAGCAGTGTCAGCCTTTGTTATTTTTTTAGGAACAATATGGCCATTGGTTGCTGAATTATTTTTTGATAGAAAACTTTCTGTTGGCCCTCCATTCTTTAACGCAGCTTTTACACCTTTTATGATTTTGTTGGGCTTAATTTTACCTCTGGGGTCAAATTTATCTTGGAAAAGAGCCAGTATAATAAAAACGCTTAAAAAGTTTTTAGCCGCGTTCGTACTCTGCATATGCTTATCTGGGTTTATTTGGTCAATCCAGACTGGGCAAAGTTTGATTGGACCAATTGGTGTATTTTTAGGCAGCTGGATAGTGATGGGAACAATTATCGACTTATTATCAAAACTTGGTAACTCTCGATCTATGGGAAGATTGATATTTTTACCAAGGGCTGACTTTGGTAAATTCTTTGCTCATTTTGGACTTGGTATTACTATGTTTGCGATTGCTGCTCTTTCATCATGGGAAAAGGAAGATATACGAGTTGTTTCTATTGGAAGTAGTTGGAATGTAGGGTCGTATGATTTGAAACTTGATGATGTAGTAGAAGTCCGTGGGCCAAACTATTTTTCAACAATGGGTATAATTGCGGTTTCAAAAGAAGGTTCTGAACTGATTACTCTTAGACCGGAAAAACGAAACTATCCTATTGCCCAAATGCCTACAACAGAGGCTGCAATAGATTATCGGATTTCTCGAGATCTATATGTTGTTTTGGGAGATCAACAATCAGAAAATGCTTGGACTGTTAGAACTTATTTGAAACCCTTTGCTAATTGGATTTGGGGCGGTTGCGCTATGATGGCTTTAGGAGGCATTTTAAGTTTGACAGATCGCAGGCTGAGAATTGCGGCTGGCTCAAAAAGAGCAAAAAGTTTAGGTCAAGCCACATGAGAGCTCTGTTTCTCGCTATTTTGGTAATTTGTATTCCTTTCGTTTCTTACTCCGTCGAACCAACTGAAGTTTTGAGTGATCCGATTTTAGAAGAGCGGGCGAGGGCTATTTCCAAGGATCTTAGATGTTTAGTCTGCCAAAATGAAAGCATTGACGATAGCAATGCAAGTCTAGCAAAAGATCTCCGCATTTTGGTGAGAGAAAGGCTGGTAACTGGTGATAGTGATGATGAAGTTTTGAATTTTATTGTCGATCGCTATGGTGAATTTGCTTTATTAAAGCCGAGATCTGATGGTTTTAATTTGATACTTTGGTTATCAGGGCCATTGATGTTATTAATTGCTTTAATAATTTCTTTTACATTCATAAAGTCAAGCCACAAATCTAAACGCCAAATTACTACAGGTTTATCAGATGATGAGAAAAGAGAATTAAGTAAAATTGTAAGTGAAGATTAATTTTGGTGCAGTGAAGCAATGTAAAGCTAGCTCCAAAATTTAAAGGATAAGGTTATGAACTACGAGACAATAGAACTAGAAATAAAAGATCAAGTTGCGGTTATACGTTTAAACCGACCAGACGTAAAAAATGCCCTTAATACTCAAATGAGAGCTGAAATTACCCAATCTGTAAGCCAAATGGGAAAAGAGGCTAGGGTGGTCGTTATAACGGGGTCTGGATCTGCTTTTTGCTCTGGACAGGATTTGGGAGATAGAAAATCAGTTTCTCAAATTGATCTCGAACGGACTCTAAGGGATGAGTATGAACCTATGCTACGCTCCATTTTGGATTGCCCGGTTCCAACAATAGCTGCAATTAATGGAGCTGCTGCAGGAGCAGGGGCTAATTTAGCTTTGGCTGCTGATGTAGTTATTGCTTGCGAGTCGGCTTACTTTTTGCAGGCATTCACAAGAATTGGTTTAATTCCAGATGCTGGTGGTACTTATATAATGCCAAGAACAATGGGAAAAGCCAAAGCAATGGGTGCATCATTATTCGCCGACAAAATAACAGCAGATCAGGCGGATCGCTGGGGTTTGATTTGGGAAGCGGTACCTGATGATTCTTTTGAAAAGGTTTGGCTTTCTCGCGCAAATCACCTGGCTAATGGTCCAACCGTAGCTTATAGATACTTAAAGGAGGCTTTAAAAAGCTCTTATGATAATGACCTTAATAGTCAGTTGTCACTTGAAGCAAAGCTACAAAACAATTGTGGTAATACTCGAGATTTCCAAGAAGGCGTTTTGGCTTTTCTACAGAAGAGGGAGGCCAAATTCGAAGGGCGATAATAAATATTTAACGCTTTTCAATGTCAGTATAGTCTCTTGGCGCCTCTCCCAGGTATAGCTGCCTGGGTCGCCCTATTTTGACCTGTGGATCTGCGATCATTTCTTTCCATTGAGAAATCCATCCCACCGTACGAGAGAGGGCAAAAATAGGGGTGAACATAGAATTGGGGAAACCCATCGCTTCTAGTATAATACCAGAATAGAAATCTACATTTGGAAATAATTTTTTATCAGCGAAGTACTCATCGTTAAGTGCTACTTCTTCTAGTTGTTTTGCGACTTGGAGTAGTGGATTATTGTTAACGCCTAAAAAATCTAAAACTTCGTCGGCGGACCTTTTTAACACTTTTGCTCTCGGATCAGTATTTTTGTAAACTCGGTGTCCAAATCCCATAAGTCTAAATGGGTCATCTTTGTCCTTAGCTCGCTTTATGAATTCAGGAATTCTATCTGCTGTACCGATTTCACGTAGCATTTCTAGACATGCCTGATTAGCACCACCATGAGCCGGACCCCATAAACATGCTATTCCTGCTGCGATGCATGCAAACGGGTTGGCCCCAGAACTTGATGCCAAACGAACTGTACTGGTCGAAGCATTTTGCTCATGATCAGCATGCAGCGTAAATATTCGGTCCATTGCTCTGCTTAAAATTGGGTTAACCTCATAATTCTCAGCAGGTACAGCAAAACACATTCGTAAAAAGTTTGACGCATAATCTAGGTCATTGCGTGGATAAACAAACGGTTGGCCTATTGTATATTTGTATGCCATAGCTGCAATTGTTGGCATTTTTGCGATCATTCGTATTGAAGCAACTTCGCGTTGCCACGGATCATTTATATCAGTACTATCGTGATAAAAGGCGGACATTGCTCCAACAACGCCCGTCATAATGGCCATAGGGTGGGCATCACGTCTAAAGCCGCGAAATAGATAGCCCATTTGCTCATGAATCATTGTGTGATTAGTCACTCTATTTTCGAAATCTTCCAATTCAGCTGGTTTTGGTAAATTTCCATATAAGAGAAGATAACAGACCTCTAAATAGTGTGAATGTTCTGCAAGTTGGTCAATTGGATACCCTCTATGAAGGAGTTCACCCTTACCTCCGTCTATGAAAGTAATTGTGCTATCACAACTAGCAGTGGACGTGAATCCAGGGTCGTATGTGAAAACTCCAGCTTCACCGTAAAGCTTTCGTATATCTAGTACTTCAGGACCTGCCGTAGGAGACATAATTGGCAAGTCGTATTCCTTACCGTCAAGTAAAAGCTTTGCCGTTTTTGAAGATTTTACCATATCAATTTTCTTTCTTTTTCAGCATCCATTTGTCGCTGTAATATTTTTTCATTAACAGAAAGTTTTAACAACCCTAAACATTAGTTAGTCTTGCTATTGTTTCATTGCGGCCCAAAACAAGCATCATATCAAAGACGCTAGGAGTTTTCGTTTGTCCTGAAAGAGCTGACCTAATAGGTGACGCTAATTTCCCAAATTTTACTCCAAAACTTTCGGCAATATTATTGCAAATTTGTTCCAACTCTTCCCTTGTCCAGGTAGCATTTTGCAAGTGCGGCGTCAATGCTTCTAACATTGCAAGTCCTGTTTCATCCAAGCTTAACCGAGCGTCGGAACTCATCTCAATTGGTCTGCTATATAAAATAAAAGATGCTTTTTCAATTAGTTCAGATAATGTTTTAACTCTATCTTTTAGGCAGTACAGACCTTTATTCAAAAGTTGAATTTTGTCTTCAGAAAGAGATTTCTTCTTCACTTTTGTTAGGAATTGCAGAGTTTCATGCAGCAGTGCAGCATCATCTGAATTTTTTAGGTGTTGGCCGGATAAAAACTGTAACTTCTTCAAATCAAATCGTGCAGCAGATTTTCCTATATCAATTAGGTTAAACCATTCTAAAGCTTGTTGATCTGTAAAATATTCTTCATCCCCATGGCTCCAACCTAGCCTAGCTAAATAATTTCGCAGTCCACTTGCGGGATAACCGCTTAATTCATATTCTTCAATACTAGTCGCACCATGTCTTTTCGACATTTTTTTTCCATCTTCGCCGTGAATTAACGGAATGTGTGCATATACTGGGATATTCCATTCCAAAGCGTCATAGATTAAGTTTTGTCTAGCCGCATTGTTTAAGTGGTCGTCACCCCTAATTACATGGGTGATACCCATGTCATGATCGTCTACAACAACTGCAAGCATATAAACTGGTGAACCGTCAGACCTTAGTAAAACCATATCGTCTAACTGATTATTTTTTATACTAATTTTTCCTTGAACTTCATCTTGTATAATTGTTTCACCTGTTTCAGGGGCTTTAATTCTTATTACATAGGGACTGTCAGGATGACTTGATGGGTCAGCGTTTCTCCAAGGGCTTTTAAACAGAGTTGATGCGCCACTTTTTAAAGCTGTTTCTTTAAAAATCTGAATTTCCTCAGAAGAAGCGAAACACTTGTAAGCTTTTCCATTTTTTAACAACTTCTCAGCTATTTCAACGTGTCGCGGTGCTCTTTCAAATTGACTTACTATATCTCCATCATAATCCAAGCCTAACCAATTTAGGCCATTTATAATTACTTCATTTGCCTCCGCAGTTGATCGTTTTCGATCTGTATCTTCTATGCGAATATAGAATTTACCATTTCTACCGCGGGCATATAGCCAGTTAAATAAAGCTGTTCTTGCAGTCCCAATATGCATGAAACCAGTAGGAGAGGGAGCTATCCTAGTTACAACTTGGGACATTGTATAAACCCTTGATTGATTTAGTAATTCTTAACGCTTTTACAATTATAAAAATATGATAACAAGGCCGCTATAAGACAGTTCTTGTAAAATGCCGGTTGGACGATAGTTAAAACAAATGCCAAATAAATGTTCAAAAGGTTTTATTCAGAATTGTTATATCAGTAAGTTCTTAAGAGGCCAACAAGACGACCTTGAACCTTGATTTTTTCATGTGGAAAGGTTCGTGTTTCATAAGCTGGGTTAGCCGCTTCTAAAGCAATCGCTTCGCCTCTCACGAAAAATCTCTTCAACGTTGCTTCCTGATCTTCAATAAGCGCTACGACGATATCTCCGTTCATAGCTCTATTTGTTTCTTTAATTACAACTACATCACCGTCATTTATTCCCGCATTTATCATTGAGTCACCTTTTACTTCTAAGGCAAAATGATCTCCTCCACCTCGAAGAATTTGACCTGGAACAGCAACATTATGAGATATTTCGCTTATTGCTTCTATAGGCACACCAGCCGCTATTCGGCCCATAACAGGTATTTCATTTGCATAAACGCTTTCAATTGGTGCTGTAGGGCTATTTGCACTGACAACAGGTCTGGAACTAGAAGGCATATCAGATAAGGTGGTGCTTTGAAATTCTGGAGAATTAGGCATTTTTACGATTTCTATTGCTCTTGCGCGATTTGCAAGTCTTTTAATAAAACCTCTTTCTTCTAATGCCGTTATGAGGCGATGTATTCCCGATTTAGACCTGAGGTCTAGAGCTTCCTTCATCTCATCAAAGGATGGTGGAACCCCATTTTTTGACAAACGTTTTTGTATAAATTCTAGCAGATCTAGTTGTTTTTGTGTCAGCATGCTCAGCCTCTTTTATCTAAGTACAACACTTTTGTTCTATATTAGTTCTTGTTTTGTGTCAACTTAGTAAAGTTAATCTAACTCTATATAGGTGATAAGATCGCCTTTTTTGGCGGATGGCTCATTAGGCTGCCTAATTACTAACGCATTTGCTTTTTGTAGAACGCTGAGCAAGGAACTATCCTGTTTTTTGGAAACTGCCAATTGCCCACTTTTTAAAAATGCGCGCATAAAATGTTTTCTTACTGCATTTTTTGGAAGATCGTTTTGCAACAAACCTTTTTTTTCAATATTGTTTAATTCGTTTGTTCCGAGCATTTTACCAATAAGTGGTTTTAAAAAAAGGTGGGCGCATACCAAAGCTGAAACAGGATTGCCTGGAAGTCCTACAAAAATTGTATTGTTATTTTTTCCGGCCAAAATTGGTTTTCCCGGCCTCATGGCTACCTTATAAAAAGAGTGCTTAACTTTTATTTTGTTGAAAACTTCACTGACATAATCATGATCGCCAACAGACGCTCCACCTATGGTAATTACTAAATCGGCAGGAACAGCTAAGTCTAAAGCTTTTTCTAAACTAGTTTTATTATCTCTAGCAATGGGAAGTATGTGGCTAGTCGCACCCCATTTGTTAAGTAGAGCTTTTAAACCATATGTGTTGGAGGCAACTATTTGATTGTTCTTGGGTAAATTCCCCGGAGCAACTAGTTCATCTCCAGTAGAGATAATTGAAACTCTTGGCCGCCTTGTAACTTTCAAAAGGGGAAGGTTCATAGAAGCTAATAGTGCTATGTCAAAAGACCTAAGAATTTTACCTTTTTTAAGTAAAATTTTACCAGCCTTATAATCACATCCTTTTTTTCTGATAAAATCGTTCTTTTCAACTTTTTGTCTTATTTTGATGAAATTATCTAGCTCTTCAGCATCCTCTTGTATCAAAATGCTGTCGGCTCCGCTGGGCACTGGTGCTCCTGTAAAGATCCTAACGGCTTCCCCTTTTTCAATGGTACCTTTGAACGATTTTCCTGCTGCTATTTTGCCAACTACTAATAATTTTTTGTTGGGTAATTTGTCTATTTTTTTGAGCGCATAACCGTCCATTGAGGATGCATCAAAGGGTGGTTGATCTCGAGAAGCGATAGCTTCATTCGCGAGTACTCGTGAATAAGCTTCTTCTAGATTTACTTCTTCAATATCAATTCTGTTTGCTAAGAAAAGTAGTTTTGATAAAGCATGCTCAAATGATATCATGAGCTTTCATACAGGCCCGATTTACCCCCATCCTTAAATATAAGGCGTAAATCTTTTATAATTATACTTTTATCTAAAGATTTAACCATATCGTAGACTGTCAACGCCGAAATGCTCGCTGCTGTTAGTGCTTCCATTTCAACTCCAGTTGGTCCAGTGGTCTTTACTGTCGAGATTATTTCTATTCCTGGAATTTTGTCATTAAGAGTTAAATCTAAAGAAATTTTAGTTAGGCTAATAGGATGGCACAAGGGTATAAGTTCAGAGGTTTTCTTTGCGCCTTGTATTCCCGCAATTCGCGCCACGTTTAAAACGTCACCCTTTTTTGTACTTCCATCAGAAATAATCTTTAAAGTTTCTAATGACATCTGAATATAACATGCTGCTTTGGCTATCCGGAAACTATTTTGTTTTTCCGAAATGTCCACCATGTGAGCATTACCATTATCATCAAAATGAGTAAGATCTGCCATCTAATTATACTCACTTTCTGGTTTTGAGATTAAATCCCGCGTGGCAACTTCCAAATCGTTTTGTCTCATCAAACTTTCCCCTATCAAAAATGCAGAAGCCCCATGTGACTTTAGCTCGCGAAGGTCTTCGGATGAGTTTAGTCCCGATTCAGAAATCAAAAATCGATTTTCTGGAATTAATTTTGCTAGATTACGAGTTGTATTTATATCTGTTTTAAAGGTCTTTAAATTTCTATTATTTATTCCGATTAATTTTGATTTGAGATTTAAAGCGCGTTCTAGCTCGATCTCATCGTGTACTTCCAAAAGAACATCCATATTCCAAAAGAATGCGGCGTCTTCAAGTTCTTGTGCTTGCATGTCAGATACAGAGGCCATAATTATTAATATGCAATCTGCATTTAGGGCTCTTGCTTCTGCAACTTGATAGATATCATACATGAAATCTTTTCTGAGCGCAGGCAAAGATGTTACACTCTTTGCTTCTTCCAAGTAGTGTTTAGCTCCTTGAAAACTAGGAGTATCTGTCAAAACTGATAGACAAGCAGCTCCGCCTGCCTGATATGCTTTGGCAATTTTACTGGGGTTGAAATCTTCTCTAATTAAGCCTTTTGAAGGTGAGGCTTTTTTTATTTCAGCTATAAGGCTGTATACGGAATTTTTGGTGTTCGATAGCGCTTTAGAAAAAGACCGAACTTTGGGCGCAGATTTTGCAATTGATTCAATATCTAATAATGATCTAACTTTCTTATCGTTTTCAATCTCAACTAATTTGTACGCTTTTATTTTATCTAAAACAGTTAGGCTCATTCTAGCCCCGCAGTTATTTTGATTAATCTTTTTAGGGTAGATTTTGCTTTTCCACTATCTATTGATTCCTTTGCAATCTCAACGCCACTCGTCAAATTTCCAGATTTTTCTGCAACAACTAAAGCTGCCGCTGAATTTAATAAAACGGCATCTCTGTAAGCTCCCTTCTTACCATCTAATAGATCTATAAAAGCTTTGCTGTTTTCAATTGGAGTTCCGCCTAGGATATCTTCTAACGGATGTACTTTTAGCTTTGCGTCTTCTGGATGAATTTCAGATTTAGAAACGCCACCATTTTCTAGTTTAACAACTGAGGTCTGGCCCGTTATTGTTATTTCATCAGTTCCATCAGATCCATGAACTAACCACGCTTTCTTACTGCCTAAAGATTTCAGAGTGTTCGCCATTGGCTCTAATAACTCTTCGGAAAATGCTCCTGTCAATTGATGTTTTACTCCTGCTGGATTGGTAAGTGGTCCCAAGATATTAAAAATTGTTCTAGTGCCAAGTTCTTGTCTTGCC
>CACAPQ010000048.1 GCA_902534325.1 Paracoccaceae bacterium
ATGCGTTCCTGCAATACTGATACGGTAGGGTTCGTTAATCTCGAGTATATATAGCCTACTTCTTGCAGATTGAATAAAGCTGCCGCATGTTCAGCATCGCGAAAAACATAGGCTGTTGATTGATAAATTGGAGTTTGCCGCGCACCGGTCACTGGATCTGGGCGAGACCCAGCATGAATTTGTAATGTATCAAAACCGTAAGTTGGACCGTCTTCCATTCTTATTCCTCATTTTTGGGTTCGGAGCAGCTTAGGCAAAGCTACTTAAAAGAACAATCAAATAATTCTAATAGTCATGATTAAAAGGATAAAATTTTCAGTTGCTTTTTTTGTTTGAAATTAAATTCTTTTATAATGGTTTTCAGCAGAATAGTTTTCATTCTAAAGTAATTAAAAAGGAAGGATAATTTTGAATGTTTGACTTAGGTTTGGATGATAAAGTTGTCCTTATTACGGGGGGAAGCGATGGTCTGGGTCGTGCAACGGCCGAGAGATTTGCTTTAGAAGGAGCGAAAGTTGTTATTTGCGCTAGACGGGCAGAGCATCTGCTTAAAGTCGTGGATGAAATTCGAAAGCAATCAATTCAATACACGGATAAAGATGCAGAAATAGAGGTCGTTGGATATCCTGCTGATGTGACTGATCCAGAAGATTGCGCAAGTCTTATATCAAACATTACATCAAAATTTGGTGGAATTGATTTTTTAATAAATAATGCAGGAGCTTCGGCGGCAGCAGGGCTGGAAAAATTAGATGAGGCTGAATGGCTAGCAGATTTTCATCTCAAGGTTATGTCTGCTGTGAGGTTAAGTAAATTAGTAGTCCCCTCTATGAGATTGAGGGGCGGTGGTTGCATTATCAATGCAAGTATCGGCGGTGGTAAAGCGCCTGCTGCTGTATCTCTCCCTACGTCTGTTATGCGTTCTGCAGGTCTTAATCTAACAAAATCTTTGGCCAACGAGTTTGCAGCTGATCAAATCAGGGTAAATGCTATTTGCATTGGATTAATAAAATCTATGCAATGGGTCAGGCGCGCTGGTAACAAAAACCCTCAAGAGCTGTACGATGATATGGCAAAAAGAATTCCTTTGGGCCGAGTTGGAGAGGCAGAAGAATATGCGGATCTAGTTGCTTTTCTTTGTTCTAAAAGAGCACAATTTATCACGGGTACTGCAATTAATTTGGATGGAGGCATGTGCCCAGTGCTGTAAACACTGGTTTAGTAAGTTTTATGGCTCTGTTTTGTTGGCAATCGCCTCAGCAGCTATTTGAGCTTTTAATATAATCATTTTTGCTAGCTTTTCAGTATTGGATAAATCACTCCAATCTGAACCGATTGGAATGCACATTCCGCAAGAACAATTTTCATTGCTCTGGTCACTTGCGAAACTACGATAGGCGTGCTGCGGTATCATAATTAGGCCGCATCCTCAGCACTTTTTTGTTTTGTTTCCCAAGCTATTTTTTTGTTTTGATAATCTTCTTCGCTTAACTTATGCCAACCAACGCACTTACCGGTAGGCGAACGACCACATGTACAGCTCATGATTTTCTCCAATTTTTAAGGATAATACGGTGGTTTACGATCTTTAGATCATTAACAGGCTATAATTTAATTTGGTGGTAATGTTTCTACTTAAATAAAATCTACATTTTTACGAGCTAAGTAGTGGGTATTCCCCCTTGTTACACAATATACTCCACCATACCTGTAAACAAAACATGCCTACAAATCATATGGTTACACGACTATATGAAGGTAAATTGGAGCGGGCGATGAGATTCGAACTCACGACATTTACCTTGGCAAGGTAACGCTCTACCCCTGAGCTACGCCCGCGTCCTTGGGTATGCCGCTTCTACAAATACTCTTTTGGCTCTGCAAGTGAAAAATAGCAGATTATTCAAATTCGATTAAAAGATCTTTAGCATCTATTTGAGATCCGGTACTAACATGAACCATTTTCACAACGGCATCGCGTTCCGCATGAAGCCCTGTCTCCATTTTCATCGCTTCAATTGTGAGAAGTAGATCCCCTTCATTTACTGACTGACCTTGAGAGACCGTCACTCCAGCAACAACGCCAGGCATAGGGGCTCCAACATGTGCATTATTACCTTCTTCTGCTTTTGGGTTAGATGCTGTTTGTGATTTAATGAGCCGATTAGGGACACGGATGATCCGTGGTTGACCATTTAATTCGAAAAAGACCCTAACGTCGCCTTTCTCATCGGTTTCACCCACAGCTTGTAAACGAATTTCTAGCGTTTTCCCTGGGTCAATTTCTGCTGTAATTTCTTCACCGGGTTCCATACCATAAAAGAAGGTTTTTGTTGGTAAAGCTCTGACGGGGCCATAGATCTGATGTCGCTCCATATAATCCAGAAAAACTTTTGGATACATCAAATAGCCGTTTAAGTCCTCGTCATCTATATCTAGTCCGTCGAGTTTCTCGGACAATTCTGTTCGTACTAGTTCAAGATCAACTTCTTTTAGATGCTTTCCCGGCCTTTCTAAATTGGGCTTTTCTCCTTTAAGAATTTTGCCAACAATTGATTTTGGAAATCCGCCTGGTGGTTGACCAAGGTTGCCGCGCATCATATCCACCACGCTTTCTGGAAAAGACAGGTCAATATCCGGATTTTCCACGTCCTCTCGACTGAGACCCTGGGAAACCATCATTAGAGCCATATCACCAATCACTTTAGAGGAGGGTGTCACCTTTACAATATCGCCAAACATTTGATTGACATCTGCATATGTCCTAGCAATTTCTGGCCATTGTTCTTCTAGACCTAGAGAGCGAGCTTGGGCTTTTAGATTTGTAAACTGGCCGCCTGGCATTTCATGAAGGTATACTTCTGATGCAGGCGCTGATGATCCACTCTCAAACGCAACATACTGGTCGCGAACGTGCTCCCAATAATTATTAATTAGCCTTACATCGTCAATATCAAGCTCAGTGTCGCGCTTAGTATGCCTCAGAGCTTCTACAATTGATCCAAGACAAGGTTGCGACGTTCCACCTGAAAAAGCATCCATGGCAGTATCTACCGCATCAACACCAGCCTCAGAGGCAGCTAAAATAGTAGATGCTGCTATGCCACTTGTGTCGTGTGTATGGAAATGTATTGGGATACCAATCTCGCTTTTTAGTGTTTTAATTAACATCGTAGCGGCTGCAGGTTTCAATAATCCAGCCATATCTTTTAAGCCTAAAACGTGAGCGCCTGCTGCCTCTAATTCTTTGGCCATGGAAACATAATACTTTAAATCATACTTAGCCCGTTCTGGGTTCAATATATCTCCCGTGTAGCAGATACTAGCTTCGCAAATTTTATTGCTATCCAAAACCGCGTCCATGGCAACTCGCATATTTTCAACCCAATTGAGACTGTCAAAAACGCGAAATACATCAATACCTTTCGCGGCTTCTCTCACGAATGCTTTGACAACATTGTCGGGGTAATTTGTGTATCCCACGCCATTTGAGGCTCTCAACAACATTTGTGTCATAATATTAGGCATTGTAGTGCGGATATCTCTCAATCTTTGCCAAGGACATTCTTGTAAAAATCGATATGCAACATCGAATGTTGCACCACCCCAGCATTCGACTGAAAACAGTTTTGGAAGTTTAGAGGAATAAAAAGGGGCGGCATTAATCATATCTAGTGATCGCATGCGCGTGGCAAGAAGTGACTGATGGCCGTCTCGCATTGTTGTATCTGTTAGAAGCAATCTGTTTTGCTTTAACATCCAATTTGCGACTGCTTTTGGTCCTTTCTCATCTAAAAGATTTCGGGTTCCATAACCTGGTTCTGAGTTCACAACTGGAGCTCTAGCCGATTTAAGTTCACTAGGTGGTTTAGGCCGGTTAACAGTCTCTGGGTGCCTGTTAACCGTAATATCAGCAATGTAATTTAATACTTTTGTGCCGCGATCTCGTCTTTTACTAAATTCAAATAAATCGGTAGATGTATCGATAAATTTTGTTGTATACTCATAATTTAAAAATGTTGGATGTTTTAACAAATTCTCAACGAATGCAATATTTGTAGAAACCCCCCTAATTCTAAATTCTCTCAGCGCTCGGTCCATTCTGGAAATAGCTTTTTCAGGAGTAGGGGCCCACGCCGTAACCTTGACCAGTAAACTATCATAGTACCGTGTAATAACACCGCCTGAATAAGCTGTACCTCCGTCAAGACGAATACCCATTCCTGTAGCTTCTCTGAATGCAGTGATACGTCCATAGTCAGGTATAAAATTATTTTGTGGATCTTCAGTGGTTATCCGAGTTTGTAGTGCATGACCATTTAATTTGATCTCTTCTTGTGAAGCCTTTCCAGTGGCTTCGACCAGTCCATAGCCTTCTGAAATTAAAATTTGAGCTTGCACAATATCTATACCAGTAACTTCTTCAGTAACAGTGTGCTCAACTTGGACCCGCGGATTGACTTCTATAAAGTAAAATTTGTCACTATCCATATCCATCAGGAACTCGACAGTTCCCGCACATTCGTAATTTACGTGCTCGCAAATTCTGCGGCCTAGTTCACATATTTCTTCTCTTTGGGAAACTGAGAGGTAAGGGGCAGGAGCGCGTTCAACAACCTTTTGATTTCTCCTTTGTACAGAACAATCCCGTTCCCAAAGATGGTAGATATCACCATTTTGGTCACCTAAAATTTGGACCTCAACGTGCCTAGCCCTGGTTATCATTTTTTCTAAGTAGCCTTCACCGTTACCAAACGCAGCCTCCGCTTCACGACGGCCTTCCAGAATTTTATCTTCAAGCTCACTTTCGTCATTAATAGGCCGCATCCCGCGCCCCCCACCTCCCCATGAGGCTTTAAGCATTAGTGGGTAGCCTATATTTTTTGCTTCTTTTCGAATGATGCTCATGTCATCTCCAAGAACACCAGTGGCGGGGATTACTGGTACGTTAGCTTCAACTGCTACCTTTCTGGCAGAAGCCTTGTCGCCTAGAGCGCGCATAGTTTCTGCTTTTGGGCCAATAAATGTAATCCCATTAGCATCGCATGCATCTACAAAGTTTGGATTTTCACTTAATAATCCGTAACCAGGATGAATTGCATCAGCACCGCTTAGTTTTGCAACACTAATGATTTCGTCAATAGATAAGTAGGCTGCAACTGGGCCAAGACCTTCTCCGATACGGTATGCTTCATCTGCCTTAAATCTATGAAGACCTAGTTTGTCTTCTTCAGCAAAAACGGCGACAGTTTTTTTTCCCATCTCATTGGCTGCACGCATGATCCTAATTGCTATTTCACCACGGTTTGCTATCAGAATTTTCTTAAAGGTCTTCATTTTTCACCATAATTAAACTGAAGTATAAATTTTGGCCGCAAGCTGCACCGCAGCAAGCCCTAAAGTCAATGAATTATATAAATATTTGTTGAATTCTTTATACTACTACTACTATCTTTTATAGCCGTTGTGAAAATTTTTGATAAATTGGTTGTGGTTAGTATGTAATTTTATTTCTAATTCCGGCGTTTCGATTATTTATTATAATGTAAATAATTAGCTCTAACAGGAACAGAGCAGGAACATATCTTCCATTTCTGAATTTTTTAAAGTAACCAGTGAATTATGAGCAGCAACGAGAATACCAAATCTATTGATTCAGAAACGCTAAGCAGCCAAGCTATGGCTGCTCGAGCATTCCCTTACTTGGATAGCTTGAATGAAGAACAAAAAAAAGCTGTTGAGGCCTTAGATGGGCCCGTTTTAATGTTGGCTGGAGCAGGCACTGGAAAAACAAAGGCTCTCACAGCGCGTGTTGTTCACTTGCTTAATATGAGAAGAGCGAATCCAAATCAAATTTTGGCGGTTACGTTTACCAATAAAGCAGCAAGGGAAATGAAAAATCGTGTGGGCGCTATGCTTGGGCAAGTTGTTGAAGGTATGCCTTGGATGGGCACATTCCATTCAATTTCAGTTAAAATATTAAGAAGGAACGCAGAACTTGTAGGTTTAAAAACAAATTTCACTATACTCGATACAGACGATCAGTTGAGATTATTGAAGCAATTAATCAAAGCCGAAGACATAGATGAGAAGCGTTGGCCGGCAAGACAATTGGCGGGTTTGATTGATAGATGGAAAAATCGTGCTTGGCTTCCAGCTCAAGTTCCATCTTCAGAAAGTACTGCCTATAATAATCAAGGAACAGAACTTTATGATCAATATCAGAATAGGTTAAGGCGGCTAAATGCGGTTGATTTCGGAGACCTGCTTTTATATTGTGTTGAGATTTTTCAGAAAAATCGGGACGTCCTCTCAAAGTATCAGAATTTCTTTCGTTTTATTTTAGTTGATGAATACCAAGATACAAATGTTGCGCAATACTTATGGCTTAGATTGCTAGCCGTGCCCCTAAAGCGGTATAAATGCAAGCAAACATCACTATGATGAGTAGTAAACGGATATTTGATGTCACTCTTTCATCGTCACGCATTTTTTCATGGCGTATTTTTAAATTTTCCTTCTCAATTTTATCAGGATCTTCTCCTCTCATACGTGCTGGTAATATCCGGCTCAAAGGACGAATAGCTATTCTATTCATTGTCTCAGTCACGGGAACGAGCCCTTATTGTATGATTAACGGGTAAGGAAACCACCTCAGGCAAATCTGGATCATTTAAGAAATTTATTCCATCAACCTCTAAAAAATTTGATGCTCTTAAAGGCATCAGTTGAAGTCGACCAAAATTTAAATCTACTAATTCAGTCAATCTTTCAGGGCGATTGATGTAAGCCCATTCAGCCTTTAGTATTGATAGCCTAGCCTGAGCAATTCCAATTTCTTTTTGCAATTTTTCGGTATGTGCTATAGCGTTCTTTGTTCTAATATTTTCCTGATAAGCCCAAAAAGCTAATGCAATAAGGCTGGCAAATGTTATTGTGTAAATAAAACTACGCATTTTAATTCGCTCCAACTATTGGAACACTAAGTTCACCCAAAGTTAAATTTTTTCCTGGTTTAGCATTAGTTCGTTTTGCTACTCGAAGCTTAGCTGATCGTGCTCTTGAGTTTTTTGATATTTCGCTCGGAGCTGGTTTCACTGCTTTTCGCGTTATTTTAGTAAATTGGATCGGTAGAACCTCTGAATCAGGCAGATATCTACTTGTTGAATATAGCTTACCAGTACGAGCTTGAATAAAGCGCTTTACTATCCGATCTTCTATTGAATGAAATGTTACTACAACCAAGTAACCATCTGAAGAAAGTACCTTTTCTGCTGAAAATAAACCATTGAAAAGCTCTTCATATTCCTTATTAACTGCAATACGTAAAGCTTGAAAACTGCGGGTTGCAGGGTGCGACTGCCCTGGTTTTGGTCGCGGCAATACGCTTTCTATAAGTTTAGCCAAATCAGTCGTTGTTTCGAAGAACGCCTGTTTTCGTCGAGCGGTTATAGCTTTTGCTATTCTACGACTTGCCCGCTCCTCTCCAAAGAAATAAAGAATATTGCTTAGTGTTTTTTCGGAGGAGGTATTAACTAAATCAGCAGCAGTTGAGCCAGTTTGAGACATACGCATGTCCAACGGGCCCTCTTTCAAAAATGAAAACCCTCTTGTTGCCTCATCAAGCTGCATAGATGAAACGCCAAGATCAAAAACTACACCATTTACATCATAAACATGTTTTTCAAGGCTAGAGAAGACATCGTTTATAAGCTCTATTCTACCAGGGTATTGACCTAACCATTTTTCTGCCAGTGAAAAAACGTTTGGATCGCGATCAATGGCGAACACAAATTCAGCTCCAGCATCAAGCAAAGCTCTAGTATAGCCGCCAGCACCAAAGGTGGCATCGACCCAAACACCTGTAACTGGCGAAATGTTTTCAATTATTGGCTCTATTAAAACCGGTATATGATCTGCCTTGGAAATCAAATCCAGATCCACCATTATTGATCATTCCCTGAATCTAAAAAGCTAAGGGGGTCAAAATCTATTGGTTGTTTACGAAGCCATTTATTTGTCTCTTCTTGATCTACTTCGAATATCTCTGGACTCCAGATTTGAAAAGTATCACCAGCGGCTATGAAATATGCCTCCTTTGCAATAGAAAAACGCTCTCTCAGTTTAGCAGACAAAACCAGCCGACCGGTTTCATCGATTGAAGTTGGAATACTTTGTCCATGAAACAATCGCTCAAGGGTCTTCCTCTCAAGAGATCCCCTAGGCAAATTATCAATTTTGCTATCCACTTCTTCAATTGCTTCTATGGTATAACATTCAATAAATTTTCGTCGCTCGTCGCCGTAAACAATGATCAATTCAGGTGGTAACCCCTCTTTCCAATTGGGGTCACACGACTCAATAACCCGACGGAAGAGCGCAGGGATGGAAACTCTACCTTTACTGTCTACTTTGTGTAGACCCTCTCCTCTAAAACGTCGTCCCAAACCGTGAATGCCTCTTTGTAACCCTCTTTCTTAAATGACGAAGCGGATTGAGCTGCTGCTATTGCTCAATCCGCTGTCACGTTCCCGCTTAGCGGGGATTACCGACTGCGCGCGCTCCTGGGGGGGGATACTGCTCGCTCGCGCGCCGGATCTAAAAACTGATGAAAGTGGGGCCTGTATGAAACCTGACTTAAGGAGATGGATCTTTTCGTCCATTAATTTTCCCATCCTCATCACTGTTACGAACCTACACTAGAAAAAGGCAAAATCAAGAAAAAAATGGGATTTTATGGGAA
>CACAPQ010000049.1 GCA_902534325.1 Paracoccaceae bacterium
CCATTTGGGCCACTCCTTTTCCACAGCCTATAACAATAGTTTTCCCTTTTGGCGGTGTAGGTAAATTTGACTTTAAAGTTATTTTTGGATCTGCAGCGTCTACTGCTGCTTTGAACAACTGTCTTAAAATGTCTCTATCACTGTTTTCCATATTTTCACACTGCTGTATTAAAATTTAAGCAAAGTAATTTATACAATAGTAATACCTAATTGAATTTTATTTTACAAAAACCCAATACGTTAACCACACAGTAGTTGTATTTAAACGTCTAAACTATCCGGCTAAAGCCGCTGATACAAATATAATTGAAAGAGCGCTTAAAGCTATGGCGATACGCCACCTCGGAGATTTCTTCATGCCTGTTTCCTGCCTTTTATTCCGGTCTACGCCAGTTTGATTTATTAATATCACATAATTTCAAGTTTGCAAAATGAGTTTTGATCTCAGCAACTTTGTAAAAACCGGATCCTGGCTCAGGTGACACAGAAATAAATAAGGGCGGTTCACCCACCGCCCTTATGTTTATTTTCTGTAATCTTTTTTTATGTACCAGCTATAAAAGTTACCGTAAGCCAGTCGCTGATACTGGACTTCCTTTCGGAGCCAGCTAAAAACCTTTAACATAATGACTTCTTTTTACTGTTGGTAAGAAACATATAGCAGAAATATTTTGAAAATAAAAACTTTCATTTGTTCTTTAATAAAAAAAATCAAATTTCCCTAAATCCTTAGATAGTCAGGCGACTTCTTCAAATCATAAGCTTACCTTTTTTTGATACGAAAAGTTTTATTGAGGAAAAAAGTTAAAAGACGTAAACATATGATAATAGATCAAATGAAAAACGTAATGGCTAAATAACTCAATGCCCGCCGTTGGTGCTACAACGCGCTATGCGATATAAAGCTACACTATCGACCTTTTTAAGAGGTTTAATATTGTTTAATCAAATTTTTGAAAGGGTTTAGAAAAAATGTCTGAAGAAAAAGGTAATTTAAAAGGCTTAGCTATCAGCTTTATTTTAATTTCATTAATTATGGGCGCTGGAGTTGGTATTGTTTATTTTATAGGTCAAAGTATTTATTAAATTGGCATCACATTGGAAAATTTTAAAGATAAATATCTAGAAATTAGACAGGGTGTAAGAGCCTTATGTCATCAGTTCCCTCCAGAATATCATCGAAAAATTGATGCCGAAAAAGGTTATCCAGAAGATTTTGTCGATGCTCTTACAAAAGAAGGTTGGATGTCCGCATTAATTCCTACAGATTACGGAGGTTCCGGCCTCAGCCTTACTGAAGCAACAGTAATAATGGAGGAAATTAATCGAGCCGGAGGGAACTCAGGTGCCTGCCACGGTCAAATGTATAATATGAGTACTCTCGTTCGCTTTGGCTCTAAAGAGCAACGCGAAAAATATCTACCAAAAATTGCGAGTGGTGAATTACGGCTCCAGTCTATGGGAGTAACAGAACCCACAACGGGAACAGACACAACAAAGATCAAAACAAAAGCCATTAAAAAGGACGATCGTTACGTTATTAATGGCCAAAAAGTGTGGATCAGCCGAGTTCAACACTCAGATCTGATGATCCTTCTAGCGCGAACCACTCCTCTAGAAGAAGTCACAAAAAAGTCTGACGGTTTGTCAATTTTTTTAGTGGATATAAAGTCTGCAATGAAGTCTGGTATGACCGTTCGTCCAATTAAAAACATGGTAAATCATGAGACAAACGAGTTATTTTTTGAAAATTTGGAAATACCTTCAGAAAACTTGATAGGAGAAGAAGGTAACGGTTTTAAATATATTTTAACAGGATTGAATGCTGAACGGATTTTAATAGCAGCAGAATGCATAGGGGATGGCTATTGGTTTACCGACAAAGTTACCTCTTATGTCAGTCAGCGAGAGGTATTTGGGCGTCCAATTGGTCAAAATCAGGGAGTTCAGTTTCCAATAACGGAGGCTTATATCGAAATTGAAGCTGCAGATTTAATGCGATATCGATCATCCCAACTTTACGATGCAGATTTACCCTGTGCTGCAGAAGCAAATATGGCAAAATACTTGGCTGCAAAAGCTAGTTGGGAGGCAGCAAATGCTTGTATTCAGTTCCATGGCGGCTTTGGTTTTGCTCACGAATACGATATCGAAAGGAAGTTTAGAGAAACCCGGCTTTATCAAGTAGCACCTATATCTACCAATTTAATTTTATCATATATTGCAGAACATGTTCTTGGGATGCCACGGTCGTTCTAAGTTTAACTATTGAAGTTCTTTTTTTCGTGGCACTTGCAGAAATACTTGCCATCCATGTGTATAAAGAAATATTCAAAAATAGCTTTTTTTGGTTATTTTCATTACTGAATTCCGTCCCATTCAAAACCCATATTGATCCAAATACCGCAATTAACTGTACAATAGGCAATTGTTGGAGAAAACGATGCTTGAAAAAGAACTCAAACCTTATTTGGTGGGATACGTTAATGGTCATTATGAAGAAGTAGATGACCAATTGGTTTTCGCCTATAATGAAGCCCACGCTATAGAGACTATTTTACAAACTTTTGATGATGCAAAATTTGTCTATGAGTCAAAACAGTTGATACACTAAATTTTAATGAAACTGGAAAATTATATTTAGGAGAATACAACTTTTTTTACTGGTTGGAAATTAGGTTTATACGCACAAATTTTAACCACGTAAAAAAAAATGGGCATAATTTAAACCAAAATAATTGAAGTAGGCGAAGCATTAAGAGATTCTAGGCTTGTAGCGGGTTTGGGTTTTCTCCAGTCTTATCAAATGTTCCACCAACATTGCCGAGCTCGCTACTTAAAACGAAAAATATAGGATAAATTTGAATTTCGTTAACTAGTGTCTATTTGGTGAACCTCAATAACATTTCCCTCAGGATCATAAAAGAAAACTTGATGCCACCCTTTTACGGCATCACTACCCCAGTCAGAATATGGCACATTCATACTTTCTAGATGCACTTTAAAGGCCTCAATGTCATCAGTTCTATAGGCTATATGTCCACGTTCTAGAGGGTTTACTGTCTGACCCGAACGAAAAGAATTAAGTATATCTTTTTTCGTAAGGTGCATCTGGACATCACCATCAGTAACAAATGAAACATCCCCAACTAATCCACGGTTTTGATTGATGGGTGGTAATTTAGCAGGTTCATCATCACCTAGACAAAGAACTTGTCGGTAGAACTTGTCCATTTCTTTCACATTGGAGGTACACAAGTTTATATGGTGCAGTTTGAGTTTCATATCCAATACTCTCAATTTTAAAATATCACTTTAAATTATAGTAAGCATGAAAAAATAAAACTAATTTCAGATGTGAAGATAAAATTTATATTTTATTTTGCAGGCATATTTCACTTACTTTCCAAAGACGAGGTTAGTTTTACAGAAATAAAGTTTTGGAAACTTAATTTTTTATGCGAAGCTATGGTTAAGTATGTAAGGAGAAAGAAATATGTCATCAGTTGAAAAAAAGACCTTTGCAACAGAAGCGGCTGAAGTAATGGAACCCAACAATGCTAAAGTAGAAATTGTAAACGTGGGCGGTAATAGAGTTATGAAAATTGCAGCGCAACCAGGATGGGTATGGTCTAAAGACATAAAGCCACTAGTGGGCACTGAAAGTTGCCAGGCCAAGCATCTGGGAGTCATAGTAGAAGGAACAATAACCTGCCGCCATGATGATGGCTCAGAAATCACCTACACTGCAGGAGATGCATATTCAATCGAACCTGGGCATGACGCATGGGTTGTCGGCGATACAAAAGCAATCGCGTATGAATTTCATGGTATTTGGGGCGACGCTGGATAATATACCGGGAAGTCTGCGAGGTCTTACGTGTTTCCTCACAGATATTTCAGGCAGTAGCGCAGTAAATCTTCTTAGATAGCTTCAATGAATTTGAAATCCGAAAATTTAGTAGAAATTCGGCGTGACTTTCACAGATTCCCAGAACTTGGTTTCAAAGAAAAAAGAACCAAAGGCAAAATAATTGGTTATTTAAAAGAACTGGGATTAGACGTTCACTCTGGTGCAGGAATAGTTGGCGTCCTTCGCTCAGGTGAAGGAAATAAAGTCATCGGGCTAAGGGCCGACATGGACGCTTTACCCATTCGCGAGAAAAACACTCACGATTACGTATCGAATAATACAGGTGTTATGCATGCCTGTGGACATGATGGTCATATGGCTATGCTTTTGGGGGCTGCGCATAAACTCTCTACAAATGCAAATTTCAGTGGAACTATAGTTTTTATTTTTCAACCCAATGAAGAGCTTGGTTTAGGCGCTAAAGCCATGATGGATGAGGGTTTATTAGAAAATTTTCCCATGCAAGAAATTTATGGCATGCATAACCTTCCAGGAGTTCCAACTGGAGAACTATTAACACGATCTGGAATAATTTGTTCTTCTGAAAGCCTCTTTGAAATAAAAATTAAGGGTATGGGAGGACACTCCTCAATGCCGCAACTGGGGCGAGACGCTATTACTATTGGAGCCGAGGTTGTCCAAGCTCTCCAGACTATTATCTCTAGAAGAATTGCTTCTGGATCAGGCGCAGTTGTTTCAGTAACTGAATTTATTTCTAATGGGCAGAGAAATGTTCTGCCTGGTGAAACTATTCTGAAGGGTGATGTAAGAACAAGGCGACCCGATGATCGAAAAAAAATAGAACTTTTCTTACACCAAATTGCTAGTGGTATAGCATCTGCACATGACATTGAAATTGAAGTGTCTTTTGAAACTGAATTCATAGAAACAAATAATCATATCAAACCTACCGAAGCAGTTTTAAAAACTGCAAAAAAAAGTGGCCTTAAAGTCACTGACTGTAAACCAATGAGTTTTTCAGAGGACTTTGCCCATTTCAGTAATGCAGTACCCGGTTGTTTTTTCCTTTTTGGAAATGGGATAGATGGAGCAAACAATAAACCGCTCCATTCCAGCGATTATGATTTTAATGATGATCTTTTACCAATTGGTGCAGATTTTTGGGCCAATCTTGCAAAAAATCGCCTTTCGATAGAGGGGTAAAATTCGGTATGACAGTTTTTGAAAGCCGACTATCCAAATTAAAAAATAAGCTCCAAGAAAATGATATAGATACAGCAATAATAACAGATGAAGATAACGTTTACTACTTGTGCGGCTATTATGACTATCTTCATATGGAATTTGGACGGCCAACCTTACTGGTTATTTCAATAGATTATGGCACTCTGCTTATAACTCCTACGATAGATCTCAATACAGCTGAAGAAACTGCTTGCGTAGATCGAATATCAGCGTGGAATGACGGTATGGGAGATGAATGGAGAGAAGAACTTCCAAAAGTTTTGAAAAGATCCAAGCGTATAGCTATTGAACCAGATCAGATGCCTCCGATCGTTAGGAGATACATAGATGTAGAGGTGGCATACGACAGAATTACATCCGCAACTCCAATTCTAAGTACCATGCGAATGATAAAATCAGAAGAAGAACTGAAAATTGCACGTGATGCAGGTAAAGTTGCAACCGCAATGATGGCAGCTGGTCGTGAAGCTATAAGCCACGGTGTTGCGGAATACCAAGTGGCGATAGCCACATCGAATGCTGGCACCAAAAAAGCAGCTGATATTTTAGAAAGTGAATATGAAGACAAATTTATGTCACCCAATACTCATTTTTTACAAATCATGGCATCGGGGGACACTATCACTAAAACTCACCACAGAGCCAGCACGCGAATAATGAAAACGGGTGAGCCGGTATTTCTTTGTTTCTGTGGTATGACAAATTTTCACAAATTTAAACTTGGGTTCGATAGAACTTTTTGGATTGATAGAATTGCTGATAAATCTCAAATCAAAATTTATGAAGTTGCCATAGCAAGTCAGAAAGCGGCCTTGGACGTCCTTAAACCGGGTGTGACAGCAGAAAGCGTACACGCCGCTTATGCAACAGTAATTCAAGATGCCGGTTTTGATTATCCTTTTCGCTGTGGCCGCGCTACAGGCTTCAGCTTTTTGGAAAAACCTCAATTGGTCACTGGAGATAAAACCATTCTGGAACCAGGAATGGTTTTTGCAGTGGACGGGTCTGTTTCAGGAGAGACTTTTAGAGCTCAAGTCGGAGATAGCGTAATTATGACCGAAACCGGATGGGAACCTCTTACGGCCCATCCAAAATCGATTGATGATGTAATAATTGCCTAATTACCTTTCTGTCTTAAGATTATAAACTTTAGTTTTTAGTGCCAAATCCACCTCCAGAAGGCGTCTGCATTACAAATACATCACCAGGATATAATTCGTTTTCATCATTTCCATTGTGCCTATCAATACTTCCATTCTGACGCTCAATCCATTCACGTCCTGCCTCGCCATTTTCACCTCCATTTAGGCCCTTTGGAGGCACCCGCCTATGGGAACACAAAGTTGTTACCGTCATTTGCTCAAGAAAGCGCAAACGCCGAGTTATCCCATCACCACCAGTAAATTTTCCATTACCACCGGACCCAACCCTTATTGACATTTCCTCAACTCTCACAGGAAAACGAAACTCTAAAATTTCAGGATCCGTACTTCGCGTGTTAGTCATATGAGTTTGAACACCAGAACATCCATTAAAATTGGAACCTGCACCACTTCCACCACAGATTGTTTCGTAGTTTTGCGTATCATCATTTCCCCACACAAAATTATTCATTGTTCCCTGACTGCCGGCCATGACCCCCAATGCCTGCAAAAGAGCATTGCACATTAACTGGCTCACCTCGGTATTTCCGGCAATAACCGCTGAGGGATATTCAGCATGGATCATACTCCCCTTAGGGGCTATGATTGTCAGCGGACGAAAGCATCCCTCATTTAACGGAATTTCTTTGCCGATGAGGCTGCGAAAAACATATAGTACTACAGCATGACAAACGGCTAGCGGTGCATTGTAATTGAGTGGATCTTTTGCAGCTGTTCCTGTAAAATCTATCTTTGCTGTTCTTGCTTTTTTATCTACGCTTACTGATACTCTTATGAATTTACCGTTATCCAATTCATATTCGCTTTTTCCGCCTTTCAATCTGGCTAGAACCTGTCTAACACACTCCTCGGCGTTGTCCTGCACATAGCGCATATAGGAGTGTACAACTTTAACGCCAAACTGTTCGATCATCTTGTTTACTTCTCGAACCCCTGTTTCGTTTGCAGCAACTTGAGCAGCTAAATCTGCTAGATTTTCCTCAATGTTTCTGCAGGGATATTTTCCAGAACCAAGAAGTTGTTTGGTTTCTTGCCTTCTGAAATTGCCATTCTCCACTAGCCTAAAATTATCAATTAATACACCTTCTTCTTCAATAGTTTGACTGTCAGGAGGCGCTGATCCAGGGGTTTTACCCCCGATATCGGCATGGTGTCCACGTGATGCTACAAAAAACAGAACCTCTCCATCATCATCAAAAACTGGAGTGATAACAGTAACGTCAGGTAAATGAGTACCCCCATTGAATGGCGCATTTAGTGCAAAAACTTCACCCTGTTTCATATTTGGATTTTGTCGAATAATTGATTTAATAGACCCAGACATACTTCCTAAATGTACCGGAACATGAGGGGCGTTCGCCACTAGTCCACCTTTAGGGTCGAACAGTGCACATGAAAAATCGAGCCGTTCTTTGATATTTACAGAATATGCAGTGTTAGCAAGAGTTGCCCCCATTTGCTCAGCTATCGACATAAATAAGCTATTGAAAACTTCCAGCATAATTGGATCCGCTTTCGTTCCAATCGCCTCTTTTCTATTTATAGGCACTTTTCTTTCTAAAATGAGGTGTCGGAATTCGTTAACTTTTGCACTCCAACCTGGCTCTATAATATTTGTGCCTGTGGGTTCCTTTATAATAGCTGGTCCAGAAATCCATTGCCCTGGTTTCAACAATGATCTCTCATATAGTGGAGCTTTTATTAACTCTCCTTGGCTAGTCATTTTCACTATATCGACTGCTACTGGCGCTTGCTTCACTTCTTCATAAACCGCCTCTTTAATTTCAGATGCGCCACCTATTGCCTCAACACTTAAGGCCTCAAATATTAGCTCTCTTCCATCACTGGAAAACCCGTAACGCGCACGATGGGCTTCATCAAAACGCTTTTTTAACTCTTCCAAATTACCAAAACTAACCATAAGCGCTTGATGTGAGCCTTTCAGCCGTAGGTGCGCTCTACACTTTACAATTATGTCGTCGTGAGGAACCCCTTGAGATACAACTTGGTCTGCAGCTTTTTCTGATAATGCTGAAAGCAGCGCTAATGCTTCTTGATAATCAGTGAGAGAACGC
>CACAPQ010000050.1 GCA_902534325.1 Paracoccaceae bacterium
GCAAATCAGAAAATTTTGAGGCTGTAAGCATTGCTCTTAAACATCTTTTAGAGTCAATGGTAGCTCTGAAGGATGCTGAAAGTCCGGACGAAAGGGAGCCTTTATTCGAAAAATCTTTGACCAGTATTTACTTTTTACAGAAGTGTCTTGATTTTGAGGCTGGAGGAGATTTAGCCAAAAATTTGTTTAGAGTTTACGAATTTTCCAGACAAGCCGTGCTTGATTTTGTTCTCAGAGAAAAAGGTCACGAGAATATGGACAAATCTATAGAATACGTTACTTTAATAGTTGACGGTTGGAATGGAATCGAAAACTCAGTTTAGTGGAAAATGGATAGACACTGTCCCGTATTTATTCTGGAATGCGCAGCAACGTTCGCATGCATAAATTTTTTAACGGGGACTCTTCCTCTAGATTTGATATGCAAAAAAATCTGTGATCATATAAATAAACAGTACAAAGAACTAGCGCTCGAAGATTTGCGGGACGTAGCTGAAACTTATCTGAGATGTTTGGCCGACGCTAATGCAGACGATGTAGATGTAATATTGAAAAATTATGCCTTTGAAAGGTTAAATTTCAGACGTAATGGGAAAGAAAGAAGTTGGACCTCTCTGATGTGGGATCCTATGAAAGGCCTTAAGTCATTTGAATTAGAATTGAAGCTTGTTCGAAGGCACTTTCAAGCATTTATTTTTAGGAACAAGCAAAGATCCACAAAAAGAATGCCAGCTGATTGGGAAATAAAAACCTTTGAGCATAATGACTTTATAAAATCTTTAGGAGCGATGGAATTTAGCCCCTTCGATATAATGGATCAGGCGTAAAGATTTATTTTATTATGCTCTGAGGGCGTTGATGGCCGAGATACATTAAAATATTTGGTTCGAGCGATGTTATGAACATATAGAGGCGCTAAATTTTGGCTGGTTGTCATTTGCTCGACTGCCGCGAGAGAAGGTGATAGGTAAGGGCTGTAAACACGTTTAAAGTTGTAATTTTCACCAAATGTTTTGTCCAATTTTCCTACTTCTGAGGATAAATTTGGCTGAAGATATGTATTTCGAACATCGTTAGTCGATGGTGAATTTAATACCACTGGTCGACTTTTACTCAGTATGCTATTATCTTGGTACGAAATTTGCATAATTGCGTATTAATTCAAAAATTAATTAAAATCAATGAAAGTGTAACATAATGGCAAAGCCGTGTGAACGCTGCAGGAGAATTAGATATCAACTAACATTGATTTTTGGAGTGCTTATTTTAATAAACTTTCTAGTAAGATATGCACTAAACCTTAGTACAAAAACGATATATGAGCTACTTTTGGTTCCAAGCTCATTAATACTGATATTTTCTATTTTCGTTATCTTTTTTAGTAAGCAAAAAGTTAAATAGTAACTGCTTTTAAAGGTTCTTTTTGAAAGGTAGGAATTTGGACCGTTGGTTTTGTTATATTAACTTTGGTTTCAAATCTCCTAATGCTTTTTTCTTCATTTTGCGCATCAAAGGTTTTGCACTCAAACATCATGCGTAAAACATTATGGGTAGATGGTGTGTTTATCACTTCATGTTTCATAACTATCTCCAAAGGTTAAAGCTTTTCTGCAAAAATAATGCCAAGCTTAGACAACGTTAAAGTTGGTAATGAATACTTCCGTAATTCCTGGAAAATAATCTTTGCCTACAAGATATTCATTTAGATGTCTTCGAATAGCTAAACTAAGATTTTCCCGTCCATCGTAAGCGAGAAGCTGATCAGCGGAAACTTCTAGGATAACTGTTGTTATCTCGGCGATAAGATCAACTTCCATTTCATAAAGCGCCGAAATAAACAAATCTGACGAAATTGTTGGCTGTCTAGTCAGTAAGGCGACCTCAATACTAAAAAGCTTATCTGAGCCTAGTATTTTACCAGAAAATACATTTTCAATTTTTAGATAATTATATTTATCAGGTAATATCAAACCAGTATCTGGATCAATATTCATAGGATCTACTTCTACAGGTTCATCGAGAATAGTTTCAGGATCAAAATTTATTTCGGCTACATATAGGCCCGAGCCATTACTTGAGACAAAAAAATGCCCAGCTACAAATACGACAAATACAAAAACTGCTGGAAGTATAATCTGCAACAATATCATGGTTCACCTCACACCATTCAAAAGCACAAAATATACCAAGCATTGCAGAATTTTATAAAATTTCTGTAACCACACCTAATTCTGCTTCTTTAGAGGTTATCTCTTTTGATGATGAAAGGTTAGTCAATCCTTCCAAATCAGTAATTTCAAAAGTTACTTTTGCTTCGTTTTCATTAATTTTTTCTACCGTCTCATTTTGGACAAATTCACTCCGCTTGTCTTTGTAACCATTGAAAAATGCTGACCAATCTTCAAAGTTTGAATTACTTATAGTGACTTTAGCAACTATCTGCATGTTAAATCCTCGCTAGATGCCTCTAGTTTATTTTTATAAAACTCAGGTGTCAAAAAAAATTAAATAACATTGATTTTACTTATATTTTTTTGGTCTGGCATATCATTTGCTATAACTAATTAGGGTTATAAAATTAAGTTAATTTACAAGGGGTAAAAAAATGACTTGGAAGATTGCTAATCGAATACAAAAATTATTTCCATTTTTAGTTTTAGTCACTTTATCTACTAATCAGCTGCAAGCAGACATCGACCAACGTTGTTCAAAAGCGGGTTTTGAAAGTGATGAAGGCTTTTGTATCAGCACGTCTGAAATTTTAAATGAAATAAACAATGATTTCCAATCCGTTTACTCTATTGGCAACGTAACAGCAATTAGCCAACCACCATTGATCATAACACCCAAGATCACCATTGAAGCCCCTGAGACCCCGTCAAATCTACAAAGTATTAGTAAGAATGTACAATCAGAGAAGATTATACGTCCCTTACGTGCCAAGGTAAAACCTAGTGAAAAACTTGAACTTTTTGATATCGTGAAAGTACTCGATGAAAAAGGATCGATGCACTTAGGTCGATGCCTTAAAAAGCTTAACAATAAAGTTCGCGAAAGACATTTTTCAGGATTTAGTGAAGAGCTGGATACTTTAGAAGTCCTTACAAATTCACCAAAAAAGGAAATAAGCCCCATTAAAAAGCTATTCACACAGTCGCCTTCCCAGAAAGACTGCATAAATTATTTGGATTTTATTTTGATGGCGGGCTAAGTTAAAATAAGTTTATATTACCAGAAAAAAATAAGCCTATGCGCTAAACCAGTTATTCTGAAAGGAAGTACGGTGGCTACCGAGGAAAATAAAGAAGCAGAAGCACAAGCAGAAGAAAAAAAATCAGCTATTAAGAATATCGTCCATATTGTGGAAGACGAAAACTCGTACATCAACAGCGCTAAAGAGCGAATGAACGATGTTATAGACACATTTTTAACTAATGCTGAAAATTCTGTGGCGTTGAATGATTTTTCATTAATTTTTAAATCTGTGACCGTATGGGTAAAATTTAGGCCACGAAAGCTTGGACAGTATGTGGAAATTATAAAAGAACGGTCTACTGCAGATTCAATTACCATTCGATTTAGCAGTAGCGAATATATCCCGCACATCAAAGAAGTTTTAAAAGAGCACCGTTTAAAAATTATGTCTACTGATGCTAATATAATAATATGCAAAACACCTCGGCCCAGTGATCAAGATATAGAAATAGCAATTCAAAAAATTAAAGTTTTAGCGAACACCGCAAAAAATTCTCTGTCACAGGTTAAAGCTGACTCCATTCAAAGACTACAAGCAGCCCTGAAAAATGAATATCTGGAAGCAAAAGACGTAAAGTTCGCAATCACTAACATTGAAAAAGTAGAAGAAAAATTTACTGCTGTCCTAATATATTCTCGATTAGAGTCCGAGAAAAAAATTGGGGGAAAGTTATTCAGGTACGACTCACAGGAAGCCAAAGATATTCATCAAGGTCTTATTAGGCGAGTAAAAAAGAATTTTCATGTTGAAATCTAAGATCCTCAATTTTTTTTTAATTTCTACTCTTTTTGCATCAAATGCATTTGCAAATAGCTACTTAAGACCTGAGTTTTTAAAAGTAATAAAATACGGATGTCTTGTTGAAGAAAAGGCAGTAGTGTTTTGTACGGATCAAGATATTAGTGATCCACATTTAATTATTCGTTTGCCTTTGCTAGAGCCTGTTGTTTTATCAAACGGTGTCCACGCATTTAGAGTTATGGCTACTTTAGAAAACAATACTGGTTATAATTTATCGGGAGCAAGAGTGAGAGTTTTATTCGGTGAAAAGGTAGGGCAAGTTCTAGATGTATTAATTTCAGAAAAAATAATTTACCGAGCCACCTCAACAACTAAAAAATCGTACTTAATTCGATCGGATGTTCCTATTTTAATTCCATTATACGAACGTTTGAATGAAATTTATTTAAATGCTGATATTTCTGAAGTAAAAATAAGTCTCAACGAATTAATTTTCGAAGAAACTTAATAAGAAAACCCCAAAGTCTGACAATATTGTATAGAATTTAAAGACTTTAATTGAGTATTTACGATTTCAGTCCATTTTTCGACACCGAATGAATTGATGTAGGCTCCGTCAACACGCTGCAATGTTCTTATGCACTCTCCATAGCTACCTGGCTTTACGTCTTGAGCGTTTATTGAACAATTAAGAAAAGTATTACCAATAACGTTATTTTCTTGATCCTTATAAATTACTGAAACGCCATTAATCGCGCGCCCAGTTGTATTTTTTACCTGCAAACTCAAGACATAATTAGCTACAGATCCAGAGCCATCACTATCAAAAATTAATCGTACACCACAGCGATAATCTGTTTTTGCCTGAGCATAATTTAAACTAGTAGTTAAAAGAAATAATATCGAAAAGATTAAATATCGCATTAGCTTCAAAGCATCCATATTACGCACCACCTAGTGTTACCATTTACCAACAGAAAATACATCATTATCTCTTTTCCATTTCAACCGTTTGATTTTGTATTGACAAGTATGCTTGGAAAATGGCGCCCTCAGTAATTATTGCCACTGCTTTATTTTGATCAGTTTGAACGATTGGAATAATCTCACCTACAAAGTTGGATGCAATTTCCATCGCGGTATGAAGCGAAGCGTCATGCTCAATAAAAACGCAATTTTTATCGATAACCTCTGCGGTTAATAATGAACCCTTTTTATTAAACAGTGAAAGAGAGTTAGTCTTCCCAACAAATTTACCGCTTTGGTTTACAACAATCAATTCTGACTGATCAATTTTTGACATTAAAGATATGGCATCTGCTACAGTTTCGCTCTCCTTAATGGTATTAAAATTTGGGTCAGCAAACCGTAAAATATCAGTTTCGGTCATGAATAAGCCTGTGCGGCCATCTGAGATATCTATTCCACGATTCAGCAGCTGGACATCGAAATATGAGGAGCCAAATCGTACTTGGACATAACCAACGGAAATGGCTAAGCCAACTAATGAAGCGAGCGCATAGGCGTAGGAATTAGTAAGCTCCAAAACAATAATCACCATACAAATGGGCGCACCGATTACTGCACCGGCCACAGCTGCTATACCACTGATTACAAGAGCTTGTTGGAAGTCTTCAAAAATACCCAATTTAACCAGAAAGGCCGAAACAACTGCTCCAGCTGCCGCTCCAACAAGAATAGCAGGCGAGAACACACCTCCAAAAAAGCCAAAATTAAGCGAAATCGATGTTGCTATAATTTTGCCTAATAAAATTATAACCAAAAAGATTAGTGTATAACTTGAATATAATATTCCTGATACAGTTTCAGTTCCAAGCCCCATTACCTCAGGCATAAAATGCCCAATAATACTGAGCGACAGAATGCAAAAACTATATTTGTAGAAAACCTTAACTTTTGGAGAATTGGCGAGGTTAGCAAAGAGCAAAAGGCTTTTCATATATATAATAGCGATTAAGCCAAAAATGGGGCCAGCTAAAAATGAAATAACTAACATTAACAGTAAATTAAAATTTTCAGAAGATACGTTGATTATATTTGTATCGCCCCATATTCCCGTCGAAACTGCATATGAGATGCCAGAAGCCGTTGCAATGGCAAGGATCGACTTATGCGAGTAATGCCTCAAAATGGCTTCATGGGCAAAAATGAGACCAGCAAGAGGTGCTCCAAAACCCGAAGAAATAGAGGCTGCAACCCCTGCCCCGATATATAAATCAGGGGTAAAATTAAAAGGAACTGTTTTCTTTAACCAAGCCCCAAGTGTTGTTCCAAAATGAACAAGGGGTCCGTACTGACCAATACTTGCACCGCCGCTTGCCGAGAAAAAAGCTGCTAAAGTGCTTATAAACCCTATTTTTAAATCTGTTTCATTATTTGACTTATGTGCCAAATAGATACTATCAGCCACACTTTGAAATGGTTTGCCGTTAACTAAAGCTCTTGAATAATGCACGAGGATCAATGCCACTGAAAGTGTGATTAAGTAGAAGAAGAAGTTAGGATCCTGCCCGAATAATTTTTCAGCATAGTTTGAAATTATAACAATACCTGAGCGAAAACCCTGTGCGGCAAAGGCGCCACCGATACCCAAAATTACCCCAACTAAAATAGAAGCAATTAAATATTTGATAACAGCAACTGAATTTTCTAAGCGCAAAAGGACCTCACTAACTGGCGTTTATTTTTGTTCGTCCCTCAACTTTTTGACATGTTCAATAAGCGCATCAGCTTGCGATTTTGACATACCAAATTTTTTCCGGAGCGCATCTAGGGATGCCTCCTCATCACTATCCAATACTCCATCTAATAATGCATCTCGCACCTGATCTTCAAAAATAATCTTTCTTCTTTCCATCTGCTTATTGAAGGCATTAGCCACAATACCCGTTAAGAGAGCGACAACCACGACACCAAAGATGGCGGTAATCGCAGCAATGGTTTTACCGAAAACGGTAATTGGACTTACGTCACCATAACCTACTGTAGTTAGCGTTATAATCGCCCAATACATGGCATCAGGAATTGATCGGAAAGCCTCTGGCTGAACTCTATGCTCTGCATAATAAATCAGAGAAGAAGATAGTACAAATGCTACTGAAAAGATATAGAGTGTCGTCATAAACGATTTTTTTTCTTCTAAAATAGCTCCAAAAAGATCATCTAAAGCTGAATTGTAATGGTTTAATTTTAATATCCGAAGCAAACGGAGAGCTCTTAGGACGCGCAAATCTAAGCCAGGAAATAACGCCTGAATGTAAAATGGCAAAATAGCAACCAGATCAATCAGTCCATAAAAGCTAAAAATGTAACGAACCCGGGCCTTGAGTGGAGAATCCGTCAAATCAATATCTCTCTTGGCAGGTGCGGACCAAACACGGGCGATATACTCTATTGAGAATACAACCACTGAAAATAGCTCGAAATTATATAACCAGTTTCCATAACTCATTTGGAACGCAGGAACAGATTCTAGAGCAACAGCCACTAAGTTTAAAACGACGAGGCCAAAAAGGCTTAGATCCCAAATTCTTGAGGCACGGTCCCCTAAAGCGGCAGGCTCCAAAATTCTCAGAACGTTTGCCTGTATAGTATTATATTGACTGCTCATACTATATGATCAGATATTTTAATCAAATATACTAGTTTTTATTTATTAAACTTTTATCTAGCCTATGCTTTCCAGCGTCGATATGGACCCGTATCGATGTGAATAAAGCCTGAATAAATGCCAAGACCTCCAGGCGTAATTTTTTTAGCAACCATCTCTAGATTTTCAATAGATCTGTTTCTAACTTTGAAGTCTATTGCTCTTCCAACCAAATGCATAGAATTTTTTGCCACTTTTGAGTTATTCTTTCGCAATTTTTCATTGGTCTTTGTTGTTCTATAACCAGAAGTAACATCAACCTCTAGCTCTCTTTCAGAACCAAGCAAAGATTCACAAATTTTTAAAAAATTTTTAATCACACCGCGATCCATTTTTATGGTTTCATTTTCTCGCCAATCACGAAAGAAATAATCAAGCACATCATAATTCAATTCATTATCAAAAAATGCTGCTTTTATACGATATGAGTAGGTTTCTGAAGTATTTACGTTTCTCAGGTTTAAACTAAAGCGTTTCTTGGGCCTAAAAAAAGAATTTTCCTTATAATTTATAAATTTATCTGTTGTTCCGCTTAATTCAGGCTCAGGGTCAAAATATATGCTATCAAGGTCACCAAACTCTCTACGAGGGCTATTTTGGAAA
>CACAPQ010000051.1 GCA_902534325.1 Paracoccaceae bacterium
ATTAGATGTAGGCGCAGGAACAGGAGCTCTTGCTCAAGCACTTTTACAGAAAGGAAAATTTAGCATTGAAGCTACAGACATATCTGAAGAAATGCTAAAAATTGCCAAATCAAAAAACATTTACAAGCGCAGCTTCTTGAGTGATTTAACCAAAGAGATTCCAGTAGATGATAGTTTTTATGATGGGGTTGTGAGCTCTGGTACATTTACGCACGGCCATGTTGGACCGAGCTCTGTAGGTGAATTAGTCCGAGTTACCAAGCCGGGTGGTTTAATTACAATCTCCATTAATGAAAAACATTGGATTGCCTTTGATTTTGAAAGTGAAGTTGAAAAGTTAAATAAGTACATCAGAAACTACACATTAAAAAAGATATTAATATATGGCGAGCAGTCGACGCATGATCATAAAGACGATAAAGCCATTATTCTTACAATAAAAATTTGAGAAAGTATTGAATGGTGTTTTTTTAGGAAAGAGCAAAACCTTCTCTTGACCAGGATACATTCTTTCGTTTTTAACAAGCTGACGGGAGAATTAAATAATGGCTAGTACGAACGAGGCAGAAGCCGATCCACGAGACCGCAGCAAGTCAAAACGGATTTCGGCTTTAAAAGAGCTTTGGCCATTCTTGAAGCCATACAAATTGATGATTTCGATAGCTTTTCTCGCCCTCACCTTAACGGCAGTCGTTTCATTGATTTTACCTCTAGCCGTTCGAAGAGTTGTTGATACTTTTAGTTCAGGCAACACGCTCATTTTAGATCAATATTTCTTGGCTGCGATAGGTATTGCTGGATTATTATCGGTCGGAACTGCCTTACGGTATGCGCTCGTTACCAGGCTTGGCGAGCGGGTTGTGACCGACATAAGAAAAGCAGTTTTCGGAAGAGTTATTCATTTAAGCCCACAATTTTTTGAGAAGATAATGACAGGTGAGGTATTAAGTAGAATAACAACAGACACAACTGTAATTTTGTCCGTGATAGGCTCATCTGTTTCCGTGGCCTTGAGAAACGTATTTATACTTATTGGTGGTATGATTTTAATGATGCTGACGTCGCTAAAGTTAGCCAGCCTAGTTTTTCTAATTGTTCCAACTATAATTGTTCCTATTCTTGTTCTTGGTCGCAGGTTGCGAACTCTAAGCCGAGAAAATCAAGATTGGATTGCTGCAAGTTCAGGTAATGCGTCGGAAGCTTTATTGGCAGTGCAAACTGTTCAATCTTTTTCCCATGAGAATCTCACGAAAAAATCATTTGATCTGGTTGCTGAAACGGGTTTTAGTTCCGCCAAGAAGAGAATAACAACACGATCATTCTTAACAGTGATTGTAATATTTTTAGTTTTTTCGGGTGTAGTAGGGGTTCTTTGGATAGGTGCTCGCGATGTGCGTAACGAACTTATGTCTGTCGGCATGCTCGTGCAGTTTGTAATATATTCAGTAATGGTTGCAGGCGCTGTGGCGGCTCTTTCAGAAATTTGGAGTGAATTACAAAGGGCAGCGGGAGCTACTGAGCGATTAGTCGAGTTACTTAATATTGAAGATACCGTAAGGGATCCTGTACTCCCTGTCACACCTCCAACGAGTTGGTCGGGTAAAATTACTTTCAGTGACGTGACTTTTGCTTATCCTACGCGCACAGATGAAGCTACCTTATCAAATATTAATCTAAATATTAAATCGGGTGAAACTATAGCGTTGGTTGGTTTATCTGGTGCCGGGAAGTCCACGTTTATCCAGCTTCTTCAACGGTTCTATGATCCTGATCAAGGCGAAATTTTATTGGATGGCATAGATATAAAAACGATGAATAGGTTAGAATTTCGTAAATCTATTGCACTCGTTCCACAAGACCCAGTCATTTTTGCATCAACTGTTATGGAGAATATACGATTTGGGAATCCAGGGGCTAGCGATGAAGAAATTTACGAAGCAGCTAGATCAGCTGCGGCCCATGATTTTATAAGTGAGTTGCCCGACGGTTATGATACATATGTGGGTGAACGCGGAGTTATGCTCTCTGGTGGTCAAAAACAAAGGGTGGCAATTGCTCGAGCGATATTACGAAATGCCCCGGTCCTATTATTGGATGAAGCCACTAGCGCGTTAGACGCCGAAAATGAAAGGTCAGTCCAAGAAGCTTTCGACCGTTTGTTAAAAGGTAGAACAACAATTGTTGTGGCTCATCGATTGGCAACTGTAAAGAAAGCCGATAGAATTATAGTTCTAGATAAAGGTAAGATTGTAGAGCAAGGAAAGCATGAAAAGCTTATAATTGAAAAAGGGGTTTACGCTCGTTTAGCAAGTCTACAGTTTACTAATGGAGTGAATTAGAAAAGTCAGGTAGAGTTCTTTCCTTTTTAGGAAAATTGTAATTTTTTAAAGTTACTTGCGTTTGCAATCTAATCGCCGCAAAATGTAAAAATAAAGCCCTAAAAGGGTATTAAGGGGAGTAAAAAATGGGTTTTGCAAATTTAGAAGACCTTTTGGCTATTGAAAAAGAAGTTAAGTGGGAAGAGCGTGAGTTACCATCGACTTTATTCGGTTTGTTGTCGCGTACTGCGACATCATTTCCTAATCGACCTGCAGTAAGTTATCAGATTTTATCTGGTCCAAAAGATAAAGCAGAAACGTTAACCTGGTCAGAGCTACACACAAAAACTATTCAAGCGGCAAATATGTTCCGCTCACTTGGTGTTGGCAGTGAAGATGTTGTTGCTTATATTTTACCAAATGCAAACGAAACTGTCCTAACCCTCTTGGGAGGTGCAATTGCTGGGATTGCAAATCCAATAAATCCACTTCTTGATCCGGAACAAATCGGGGCAATTCTTAGAGAAACAAATGCCAAAGTTGTTGTTACAATGAAAGCATTTCCTAAATCTGATGTGCCTCAAAAAGCAGCTAAAGCAGTTTCTTTAGCTCCTAACGTAACTTCCGTTATCGAGGTAGATTTAAATAGATATCTTACACCTCCAAAGTCATGGATTGTCCCATTAATTAGGCCTAAAAATCCTATTGAGCACTCAGCAAAAATTTATGATTTTAATAGTTTATTGAGCCTTCAAAATACAAAGCTAGATTTTGATGACGTAGAAGAAGATAGAGTTGCGGCTTACTTTCATACAGGTGGTACAACAGGTATGCCAAAGGTGGCTCAGCACACATACTCAGGGATGATTTATAACGGGTGGCTAGGTCACGAACTTTTATTTACCGAGGAAGATAATGTTATATGCCCGCTTCCTTTATTTCATGTTTTTGCTTGTCACGTGATATTAATGGCGATGGTGAGTTCAGGTGCACATGTGGTGTTTCCAACACCTCAAGGATATCGAGGTGATGGGGTATTTGATAATTTCTGGAAGTTAATTGAGAGATGGCAGATAACATTTGTGATAACAGTTCCCACTGCCATTTCTGCACTGATGCAGCGTCCAGTCGATGCTGATATTTCCTCTGTAAAAACTTCTTTTTCTGGTTCTGCTCCTCTACCATTAGAACTCTTCCGAAGGTTTGAAGAAGCCTCAGGTGTTACCATAGTAGAGGGCTATGGATTAACAGAAGCTACTTGTCTGGTTTCATGTAATCCTGTTGAGGGTGAGAAAAAGGTTGGTTCTGTTGGTTTAAAATTTCCGTACACGGATATTAAAATTATCAAGCCTGAAAAAGGAAAACTGATTGAATGCAAAACTGATGAAGTTGGAGAGATTTGCATATCTAATCCCGGAGTTTATGCGGGAAACACTTACACAGAGGCAGATAAAAACGCTGACTTGTATTACGAGAAAAAATATTTAAGAACAGGTGATCTTGGTCGAAAAGATAGTGATGAATACCTTTGGATTACCGGTCGTGCAAAAGATCTTATCATCCGGGGTGGACATAATATTGATCCAGCTATAGTCGAAGAAGCCCTTCTTGGGCACGAGGCCGTTGCCTTTGCTGGTGCCATCGGTCAACCCGATCAACACTCTGGCGAGTTACCTTGTGTTTACGTGGAATTAGTTGGTGGTGCAAAAGTAACACCCGAACAGTTAAATGAATTCTGTAAAGAAAATGTTAAAGAACCTGGAGCTCTGCCAAAACATGTTGAAATTTTGGAAGAGTTACCTAAAACGGCTGTGGGTAAGGTGTTTAAGCCGGATCTTCGTATGAGGGCTATTATGCGAGTATTTTCTAAAACTTTGGATAGCTCAGGTGTGAATGCGTCGATCACTTCTGTAAGTGACGATAAAAAACTTGGCTTGGTTGCAAACATTTCTTCGAATGAGGACGATGATACTATTAACCAGGTTTTGGGTGATTTTACTATTCCTTGGCAACGTACAAGCAATTAGTTTCTTTTAAAGTTTTGCCTTTGTATTTTAAATGGTTTCGAGACTTTAATAATGGAATTCGAAAAACATGTCCTAATAATTGGATCTGGTCCTAATGCTGTGAAAGCAGCTGAATTAAAAACAGCTTTTGATGCGATAGTAGTCATTAATAATGCTTGGCGTGTGCGCCCTGACTGGAGCCATCTAATTTACCCTTACGATTTTCCAAAAGAAAGGTGGCCGCAAGAAATTAATTATTTGCAAACCGTGATAACGGAAAAAGAATTTGTACCCATACAAAATCAATATGGTGGGTTTATCTACGCGGGAGCCACAATGGCATTCACCGCAGGGTATTGGGTTCTTGGAGCTTTAAGACCGAGCCATATTTCATTTATTGGGTGTGATATGCATTATCCAAAGATAGGCAAAACACATTTTTATGGCAAAGGGACCGCTGATCCTCTGAGGGAAGATATTTCATTGATGAGCCTTAAAGCAAAATCAAATCGATTTTTATCCCTTGCTCATGAACAGGACTGTCTTGTAGGTAACCTATCCGATGGCCCAAGCAAATTAACTTTTCCACGTATAAGTTCGGCAACTTCATGGCCAGAAATACCCAGCCTAAGAGCTGATTTGATCTCTCAAGCTTTAAAGCAAGAAAAGGATTTAGGTTATTTTGATAGATCTGGTCGCTACTGGGAGAATTTAGATAAGTATGACTGTAAAGAAATTAAAAAAATTGATAATATTTGGGAACAAGCATTTTAAAATCAATTAGTTTTCAAAGGTGGAGCTCCTCCTGAAAAGGAATTGCCATTAGAATAATCGCATGGATCATCTTGCATCATCAAGTGTAGATCAGTGCCATTATAAGGATGTTCTTCAGCTAATGTTTCATTGACCTCTATTCCCAAGCCTGCTTCCTCTGAAACTTGAATATAACCATCTTCAACCTTAATTTTTCCATTTATTAAGCTATCGTGAAACGCGGTTTCAATTGACTCAGCAATTAGTAAGTTGGGTATTGAAACAGATAATTGAATATTTGCTGCCCATTCGATTGGTCCAGCGTACAAATGAGGTGCTACTTGCGCATTGAAAACTTCTGCTATTGCTGCAGCTTTTTTTGTTTCCCAAATTCCACCAGCACGCCCGAGGGCAGGTTGAATTATAGAGACTCCCCCAGATTTAAGAACTTCAGCAAATTCCATTTTTGTTGTTAATCTTTCTCCTGTTGCAATTGGAATACTTAGGGCGTTTTGCACTTTTCTAAATTCTGATAAATTATCTGGTGGAATTGGCTCTTCGAACCACATTGGCGAATAGGGTTCTATCGCTTTTCCTAGGCGTATAGCTCCAGCAGTTGTAAATTGTCCATGTGTTCCAAACAAAATATCAGCTTTATCGCCAACGGCTGCTCTAATTGCTTTGCAAAACTCTACAGATAATTTGATATCAGTCATCGCTGGCATATGACCTCCGCGCATAGTATAAGGACCAGCGGGGTCAAATTTTACTGCCGTATAACCTTTGCCTATGAGATCAATAGCGGACTCTGCAGCCATTTCTGGCGAGGTCCAAAAGTCATTTAAATCATGATGTTCTAAAGGGTAAAGATAAGAATATGCGCGAACACGCTCATTTATTCTACCACCCAGCAACTGCCAAGTTGGACAATCATAATGTTTTCCTAAAATATCCCAACACGCAATTTCTAGCCCAGAGAATGCCCCCATTACAGTTAGATCAGGCCGTTGAGTGAAACCAGAAGAATAGGTCCTTCGAAACATCCGTTCTACGTTTGAAGGCTTTTCATTTAGAAAGTATCGCTCAAAAACGTCCTTGATAACTGCTTCCATTGCGTTTGGACCTACAGATGAAGCGTAACATTCACCCCATCCGCTAATTCCATTGTCAGTTGTAAGTTTTATCAATATCCAATATCGCCCACCCCATCCAGGCGGCGGCGGACAAGTTACAATTATTTTAAGGTCTTTCAGTTTCATTTTTTAGGGCACTTGTTTAGCTTCAAAAACAATAACGTTTCTTTTGGCTGACCCTAATTTAGTATCAGCTATTGCCTCATTTATTTGATCAAGGTCCCATGTTTTCGAAACTAATTCATCTAATTTTAAACGGCCTTGTTCATAAAGATCAACGATCCAAGGAATATCACGTTTGATTATAACGTCGCCCATTTTAGATCCAATCATTCCCTGAGAAACTGCTGCCATCATTACAGGTTCATAAATTGACTTGTCTCCTGATTTAGGCATTCCAACCATAACCACTTTCCCACCATAGCCAAGATATCTTGGCGCAACATCATAGACTGCACTATTTCCTACTGTAACAAAAACTATATCGGCTCCACGACCAACTAAAGCTTTAGCTATGCGCCAAGGAGATTTTTCAGTTGCTAGAACACTGTTTGTTGCTCCAAATTGCTCAGCTGTGACCAGTTTTTCCTTTTTTGTATCAACTGCTACAATTCGTCTTGCGCCAGCTATTCTAGCACCTTGAATAGCATTTAAACCGACCCCGCCTGCGCCAATAACTACCACGTCCTGACCTGGTCGTAACTTAGCCGCATTTACCACTGCTCCGATCCCAGTTATTACGCCACAGGCGAGAAGTGAGGCCGTTGCGAAGTTCAAATCAGAATTTAATTTTACGATTTGACTTTGGTCAACTACTACTTTTTCAGCAAAGGCACCGCAATTCATAGCTTGATGAATAGTATTGCCTTTTGAGCTTGAGATAGGGCTAACAGAATTATTGTTAACTTCGCATATTGTTGGATTTCCTTCCAAGCAATTACTGCAATTTCCACACGACTTTATGAGAGTTACCACTACACGGTCGCCGATTTCAAAGGCCGTTACTGCATTTCCAATTTTGCTAACAAGACCAGCGGCCTCGTGACCGTAAACTGCTGGTAAATCTCCTCCCCAGTCACCGTCTGCAAAAGATATATCAGAATGGCATACGGCGACTGCTCCTAAAGTTATCTCTACTTCACCACTTAATGGTTCCCTCAAATCAATTATTTCAATTTGCAAAGGAGCTCCAAATTTATGGCAAACAGCAGCTTTAATTTTTACCATTATAGTAT
>CACAPQ010000052.1 GCA_902534325.1 Paracoccaceae bacterium
CTGCATGGCCGTGCGTAATGAGCGCTCTTTCTACGGGACGCCAAGGGTCAATGTAAAAGTCGCCCTGACTACAGTATATACCTTGTGGCCTAAATTCGAATACAGACATGTTTTAAGTATAGCGTTTGAGCTTTGGCTTGCCATTCAAAATTCCTATTGTAATCTGAGATCGTTATTATTTGAGGTGTGATATGTCCAATTTAAGTGGGTTTAAACAAAAAATGCTATCTGGAGAAATTCTGGCTGGAACATTTTTAAAGACACCTAACTACATACTTGTCGAGGTGCTTGCTCAAAGTAAACTGGATTTTATATGTTTGGATGCTGAGCATTCCCCATTTGATCGCGCTGCTCTGGATCAATGTTTATCAATTTCTAGGGCTCTGGATTTTCCTGTTTTAGTCAGAGTAGGTGAAGGCTCTGCTAAAGAAATTTTATGGGCTTTGGATTGTGGAGCCGTTGGATTGGTAATTCCTCATGTTGATACGGTTGAGAAAGCTAAATTTTCCTCTAAATCTGCCCGATATGGTTTAGGAGGACGGGGTTTTGCTGGTTCAACACGCTGGGCGGGATATGCAACTGAACATATGCCTTCTATAATTAAACGATCCAACGAAGAAACAGTGGTGTTGGCACAAATAGAAGAACCTGCTGGTGTGGAAAAGGCTCCAGAAATAGCAGCTATCCCTGGTATTGATGGGCTTTTCGTGGGACCTGCTGATTTGTCTGTGGGATATGGATATGATCATCAAAACTCTGATGAACTAAAAGCGGCGTTAATCTCTGTTGGAGAAGCAGCGCGCAAAGCTAATAAAACATTCGTTTCTTTTGTTCCCAATCCAGAAAAAGCCCGTGAATGGAGCAAAGATTATGGTATAACGATGTTTTTTATTTCTTCTGAGCATAATTGGCTCAGGGACACAGCAAATGCGGTTGCAGACAAAGTACACAAAATCTGAATATAATTTTAAGAATTAGTTAACTGGTCATTAGATTGGAAAAAGGAAACAATCTTTTGAATAACATATTTTTGAGTGGCAATATCTTCCATCAATACTTCATGTCTTGCAGAGTGAATAAAATGTAAAATACCGTTGGGCCAAACCTTCATACGATTATGTACGCGGGCAGGGTCAACAATTCGCTCATCTTCAGCCAAGAAAGTAATGCATGGAATTTTGGGACTTGGTAGTTTTGACAGTTTAAATGTTTCTTTCAAAGCAGAATCGACCCACCTTACACTTGGCCCTCCTAACTTAAGACAGGGGTACTTGGTAATTTGTTCAATTAAATAGTGCCACATGTCCAGGTCGTTAGTCAGAGCATTTTTTTCAAAACTTTCATCAAAATATCCTTTTTCACTCCTGGTAGGGGCGAAATTTTTGTCTAATTTTAGAATTCTTGCTACGTTTCCATAAATATATGCAAAGATACGAAGCGCAGGATTTAACTTTATTCCCCACATGGGACATGAAAATGCAGCCGCTTTAAAATGCTTATTTTCATAAAGGTTTTTTAATAGAATGGCGCCACCCATAGAGTGGCCCAAGACAAACCAAGGCTTGGGGAGCTCGAGATTTTGCGCCCAAGCTATAACTGCATCGAAATCTTTTAAGTAATCAGAAAATGTTTCTACATGCCCTAGTAGTGGATTTGAAGTTAATCGATCAGCTAGACCGTGTCCTCTCCAATCAAATGAGACAGAGGTGTATCCGTGTTCCAAAAAAAGATTTGCAGTTTTGCCGTACTTCTCAATGTATTCAGAGTAACCAGGACAAATAAAAACTGTTCCTTTTGGTGTATTTGCTTTCCAAAGTCCCACCCTAATTCTCATCCTATCTTGAGTAAGCAACCAATAAGCTGAGCAATCTGGTGGCCCAAGTGAAACGTCGTTGAAAAGTGGGCTTGGTTTAAATTCTATCAACTTAAAACTGAAGCAAGCCGCATTGCCACACTCATATCCCCGTCTAGTTGTAATCGACCTGTCATAAATGCAGAAGCTGAGTCTAAATCACCCTCTAAAATTTCTTGAAATGTTTCTAAGCTTGCTGACAAAGTAACTTCTGTCTCATCGTCAGAAACCCTAACTCCTGAAGAATCGATGATAATCGCACCTTCATCTTGAATTGCAAATTTTGCAGAACCGTCAAAAACGGAACCTTCAAGTTTCTTTTCAATCGCTTCAACCGCTTCAGCCATAATATCAGTCATTTTAATTGTCCTCTTTACAATATCTTGCCACAACAATTCTTATTCGAATGGAATGGTTGAACATTCTCAGCAAAAGTGTTGTTAAGATTGCTGTACACTAAACAATTTCCTAGTTAATCAAAGCAGGTAATGAAATACAACTGCACAAACAAAAATTTTAATTTTGTTTTGAGGTCTCTATGAACTTTGAAAGCAAAATAGTAGCCGTTTTAGGGCCTACCAACACCGGAAAAACGTATTATGCGATAGAACGGATGTTGGGTTATAAGTCAGGAATAATTGGGTTACCCTTGAGGCTATTAGCTAGAGAAGTTTACGATAAAATTGTTCAGCTTCGCGGGCCTTCGTGCGTGGCTCTAGTGACTGGCGAAGAGCGGATCGTGCCAGCTGGAGCGAATTACTGGGTCTGCACAGTTGAAGCTATGCCTGAAAATTTATCTGTAGAGTGCTTAATTGTAGACGAAATTCAACTTAGCGCAGACCCTGAGCGGGGTCATATCTTTACCGACCGGCTCCTAAAATCCAGAGGAAAACTGGAAACAATTTTTCTTGGCGCAGAGACAATGAGAGGGCCGGTTAAAAGTCTTATACCTGATGTTTTGATACAAAGCCGAAAGCGAATGAGTAATCTGACATATGCTGGTTCAAAAAAGATAAGCCGTATGCCACCAAGAAGCGCCATAGTTAGTTTTTCAATGGATAACGTTTACGGGATTGCAGAATTAATTCGGCGGCAAAAAGGTGGCGCTGCCGTGGTCATGGGAGCCCTCAGTCCTCGAACCAGAAATGCACAGGTTGAGTTATATCAAAATGGGGATGTAGATTACCTTGTTGCAACTGATGCTATTGGTATGGGGCTTAACCTAGACGTTAATCACGTGGCCTTTTCTTCAATCTCGAAATTTGATGGTAGAGCTATGCGCTTTCTTGCTCCAAATGAGCTTGCACAGATAGCAGGAAGAGCTGGTCGTGGAATGAGTGACGGCAGCTTTGGTGAGACGGGGGAAGTGGCTGCTTTGGACGAGGATGTAGTGAAAGCAATTGTGGAGCACCGGTTTAAACCTTTGAAAAAACTTATGTGGCGTAATTCAGAATTATGTTTCGTTAGTATCGAAACACTAATTCAATCTCTGGATAAAAAAACAGAAAGTGACGTACTTGTTAAAGCACGAGAGGCCGACGATTTTACCGCACTGAAAACATTGTCGCAAAGTCCTGATTTACAGATTAGGATTAATGATAAATCGTCGGTGAAACTTTTATGGGATGTTTGTAGAATTCCAGATTTTAGAGGTATCAGTAGTGTTGAGCATGCTAATTTACTAGAGGAAATATTCAAATTTCTTTATGAGTTCTCTGCTATACCTGACGACTGGTTTGAGCAGCAGATAAAACGCCTTGATAGGACAGATGGAGACATAGATGTTTTGTCAAAACGACTAGCATTTATTAGGACATGGACCTATGTTGCACAAAGACAAAGTTGGCTTCATGATAGATGTCATTGGCGCGGAGTGACTCGTGCCTTGGAAGACCGGCTGTCTGACGCTCTTCACGAGCGTCTTACACAAAGATTTGTAGATCGGCGCACATCAGTTTTGCTGCGCCGGCTTAAACAGAAGGAGGCCCTCTTGGCCGAAGTAAATGAAAATGGTGAAGTGACCGTTGAGGGTGAATTCGTTGGAAAGCTGGAGGGCTTTAGATTTCAGCAGGATAAAGAGACAACCGCTCAAGAAGCTAAAACGATTAAGTCAGCATCCTTGCAGGCCCTTTTACCGCACTTCAATCTAAGAGCAGATAGATTTTATAATGCTCCAGATACTGAAATTGACTTCACAGAGCAGGGTGGCTTGATGTGGGGAAACCAAGCTGTAGGTAAGTTGATCGCTGGTGATGATGTTATACACCCAAAAGTAGCTGCTTTCGTGGACAGTGAGGCGGGAACGGAAGTAATGAATAAAGTGGTGCGCCGGCTCCAGCATTTTGTGGACCGTAAAATATCTGTACTTTTTGAGCCTCTAATAAACTTGCAAAAAGATGGAGAACTGACAGGCCTAGCAAAAGGATTTGGTTTTCAACTATTCGAAAGTCTTGGTATTTTAAGGAGGCAAAATGTTTTGGCAGAGGTTAAGTCGCTGGATCAGGATTCAAGAGCTTTGCTTCGAAAACATGGTGTTAGGTTTGGACAATTCACTGTATTTATGCCGTTGTTATTGAAACCAGCTCCAACTCGTTTGAGACTTGTCTTGTGGGCTCTTTCAAAAAATTTAGATGAATTTCCAGAGGCGCCACCACCTGGTTTAGTAACAGTGCCGGTGACCACAGAAGCACCAGAACAGTATGATGATATGTCAGGTTATCGAAACGCAGGGGACCGAGCCATAAGAATTGATATGCTTGAACGTCTGGCAGACCTTTTAAGAGCTGAAGATAGCCGTAATGGCTTTGAAGCTAACGCAGATATGTTATCAATAACTGGGATGACCCTAGAACAATTTGCTAACTTGATGGAGGGGTTGGGGTATTCAGCCGAAAAAGCTGAACGAGAGAAAGTAAAAGCAGCTGAAATTTCGGATAGTGCCGATGTTAATGATCAAGAGAAATCATCTTTAGATCTGCAAAATAACGAAGTGAACCCACAGCCTGATAAAATTGAAGATCAAGGAGATTCGGAGGCCGAAAAAAATATCGAGACTTTCTACACCTTTAAATGGATTAGTAAGCAAATCATCAATAGGCGAGCCAACAAAGATAAACAGACAAAGCATCAAGATGGCGAAACTGGAAAATCAAAATACAAAAGAAAAGCAAGTAAGAAACAAAGAATAAAATCTGATGAGCCAAAAAGTTTTCAAGCTCGTCCGGAAAAACCTAAAAAAATTGATCCTGATAATCCATTTGCAGCTGCTTTGATGGATTTTTCGAAAAAAAATTGAAGGCAATTAGAAGGAGCCCATGACCGAAAAAATAAGGCTAGATACTTGGCTCTGGTATGCTCGTTTTTATAAGAGCAGAAGTCTGTCTTCTAAGGCTATCTTGAGTGGAAAATTGAGAGTGAACTCAAATAAGATTATTAAGCCAGCTTCAAAAGTTAGAATAAATGATGTTCTTACGATAAACCACGTAAATATAGTAAGAATTATTCAGGTTCAAAGACTTGGTGCCAGAAGAGGACCTGCTAGTGAAGCAAAAAACCTTTATAAAGATCTTTCGGGAGATGCAACAGATGCTTCCACCATAAAAAATATATCTGAAAATTCCAAAAAAGATACAAATAAAAGGCCAACTAAAAAAGACCGAAGGATACTAGATAAAATAGTTGCCAAAACACTTGAATGATTGGTTGAACCAGTCTAGCAATGCGTTCGATGTTTCTATTTGGGACTATTTAATGACTTATATTGTCAATGACTCTTGCATAGCCTGTAAATATACGGATTGTGTTGAAGTGTGTCCCGTGGATTGCTTCTATGAAGGCGAAAACATGCTTGTCATTCACCCAGATGAGTGTATTGATTGCGGCGTTTGTGAACCGGAGTGCCCTGCTGATGCAATTCGGCCAGATACCGAGCCGGACATGGAAAAGTGGGTGGAGTTTAATCGTAAGTATTCGGAAATTTGGCCAGTTATAATCACTCAAAAAGATCCATTACCTGAGGCTGAAGAGCGTGAAGGCGAAACAGGTAAGCTTGAAAAGTATTTTTCAGAAAACCCTGGTGAAGGCGGTTAGAAACCTACGGCTGGCAAATTCTTCAAAGCTATGTTAGTTCAACCGCTTAAGTTCGGGTACTCAAACTCGTTACAGTTTAAAAATTAAAACTAAAGGAAACAATAATGAGCAAGAAACTTCAATTCAGTTCAAATGAATATGTTGTATACCCAGCCCATGGTGTAGGTAAAATTGTTTCAATTGAAGAACAGGAGATTGCTGGTGCTTCTCTCGAATTGTATGTAGTTGCATTTGAAAAAGACAAGATGACCCTTCGAGTTCCTACGAACAAAGCCGAAGAAATTGGCATGCGCTCTCTGAGTTCACCAGATGTAGTAACTCAGGCTCTTACAACTTTGAAAGGTAAGCCCAAAGTTAAGCGGGCAATGTGGTCAAGAAGAGCTCAAGAATATGAACAAAAAATAAATTCTGGGGACCTAATCGCAATCGCTGAAGTGGTTCGTGATTTACATCGAAATGATGAACAAAGAGAGCAAAGCTATTCTGAACGTCAATTATACGAAGCAGCTTTAGATCGATTAACTCGAGAAGTTGCAGCGGTTGATGATGGAGATGAAGTGGCTGCTGCTCGAAAAGTAGACTCTGTATTGGTATCAAGGGCAGCATAAATTTAATTTTTTGTAAGAATTTACAATCTTAATTTAAGTGTCTTACCCTTGTGGGATTTTGAGAATTAAATTACTGCCACCTTTTATATAACGAATTTCAGTAGTTCCAATCGCGGCGACCCGGCCTCCATCAAGACTGTCTCCAACCTTAACCAATTTAGTCTGTCCCGTTGGAAATAAAACAATTGCACGTTTCTCGGTTCCTCGGGAATAGATGCTTAGAACATTTAATTTGCGTTTGTTGATAGCATTTTTTTGGGTTGCAAGTTTTACTATTGATTTTTTTGTCGCTGCACTTGAAATTATTCCCGTTA
>CACAPQ010000053.1 GCA_902534325.1 Paracoccaceae bacterium
ACTTGATGAGGTGGCTATTCAAAGTGCTCATAGTGGTTTCATTCCTAGAGTAGGCGGACTTGCGATCTACATTAGTATACTCGTACTGATACCACTCTTATCATTTGGCTTCATCCCTCTTTCTGTTGTGTTCAATCTAAATGTTGGACAGATAACTTGGTTAATTCTATCCGCCTTACCTGTTTTTTCCGTTGGATTGGCAGAAGATATTGGATATGCAATGTCATCAAAGGCGCGCCTTATTGCTTCCGCTGTCTCAAGTCTTGCCATAATTTTATTTTTTAAAGTTTGGTTGACTAGACTTGGGATTCCTGGCTTCGATATACTCCTTTTGTTTATGCCTTTTGCCATTTTATTTACAATCTTCTCAACGGTTGGAGTCGTAAATGCCTTTAATCTTGTTGATGGCCTAAATGGGCTGTCGAGTTTTATAACAATTTCTGTTGCATTTTCACTTTCAATCATTGCCTTTAATGCCGACAATACGCAAATCGCTATTTTTCTCGTCTTAATTATTTCCTCTGTTTTGGGATTTATGATTTTAAATTTTCCTATGGGTAAAATATTTTTAGGAGATGGCGGCGCTTATGCATTAGGTCACCTGCTAGTATGGTCTGCAATAATCCTCGTTGACAATTCTATGGAACTCAGTCCGTTTGCCATACTCCTTATTTTTTTCTGGCCTGTTGCCGACACCGGTTTAGCTATCTGGCGCCGTTGGAAATTAGGTAACCCAACAGATCGCCCCGACCGCCTTCATTTCCATCAGCTTGCTATGCGATATCTTGAAATTCGATTTTTTGGCCGAGACAGAAGGGAAATGACAAATCCGATCGCAACGTTGATATTGGTTCCTCTGATTTCTGCACCACAAATTTTAGGTGTTTTGTTTTGGGATAACTTTATAGCAACGGTTTGGTGCACTATTGGTGTAGGATTACTTTTTGTGCTCACTTATTTTATAGGTATAAACGTTGCAAAAGCCTCGCGTGGAATAAATTGATCAAACCCTGTTGGTTTAATAGTTTATCGTAGCTTATTATCACTTATTAAGGACAAAAATGATTTGATTTTTTAGTTTCACATTAGTTATACACTGCGATTGATTTTTTGGTGTACGGTTTATACAACAACAAAAAATTCTTTGCCTATATCAATCCCAAATTGTATCGTTGTTACTATGATTAAATTTATGGCCAAAACCATGTCGCAAGAAAATACTTCATCCCTACCTTCATCATTTACAAGCATTACATTTACAAGCATTATTCAGAGTAGCTGCCTTACGAGCATTAATGGCAAAAATGAAGAGTTTAAAGTGCTTCAGTGAAATCTCGTATTAAATCAAGGGAATTTACCTTCACATGAATACCCAACTCTGGTCGTTTAATAATCAAGATAGTATCGCAGTTGTGGGCCTAGGCTATGTTGGCCTTCCTCTTGCAGTTGAATTTGGTAAAAAAATGCATACAATAGGTTTGGATCTTTCGACCGATAAGGTTGAGGCTTTTCGGCGCCACATTGACCTGACAGGTGAAGTTAGCACAAGTGACTTACAAGAGGCTACACAGCTTGAATGCCATACTGATCCTGTGGTACTCGGAGACGCAAAATTTATTGTAGTTGCTGTTCCTACACCAGTAGATTTGGCTCACCAGCCTGACCTTTCACCTTTAATTAAGAGCAGTGAAACCGTAGGCAAGCACCTTAAACGTGGAACCATTGTGGTATACGAGTCTACAGTTTACCCTGGCGCTACGGAAGAGGTGTGTATACCCATTCTTGAGGAGTATTCAGGTCTCAAGTGGAAGAAGGACTTTTGGGTGGGTTACAGCCCAGAGCGAATTAATCCGGGAGACACTGAACACACAATTACGAAAATCACCAAGATCGTAGCGGGTGATACCCTAAACACTCTTGATAATGTGGCCATGGTTTACAGCAGTATAATAGGCGCAGGGGTTTACAAGGCTAGTAGCATCAAAGTGGCCGAGGCCGCCAAAGTTATTGAGAATATCCAGAGGGATCTGAATATCGCACTGATGAATGAGTTAGCCATGATTTTTGAATTCCTGGATATTGATACTCTTGAAGTGCTAGAAGCTGCTGGAACTAAGTGGAATTTTCTACCCTTTCGTCCTGGACTTGTGGGAGGACACTGCATTGGCGTAGATCCTTATTATTTGAGCCACAAAGCTGACATGATGGGTTATCACTCCGAACTCATTTTGGCTGGACGCCGTATAAATAATAGTATGTCAAGCTACATAGCTCAGCAAACTATTAAGAAAATGATTGGTAATGGCACTAATATTATGGGAGCTAGAGTAATTGTATTAGGTCTCACATTTAAAGAAAACTGCTCCGACTTACGTAATAGTAAAGTAGCCGACTTGGTGAAGGATTTGCAGGATTTTGGCTGTGAAGTTTTCATCCACGACCCTATGGCAGATCCAAATCAGGCACTACACGAATATGGTCTTAAACTTATAGACTGGGGCAACTTACCTCAAAACGTCGATGCTATAGTGGCGGCTGTTTCGCATAATGAATACATTACCCAGCCAGTAGCCAATCTTTTGTCTCCGCTAAAATCTGGAGGTGTGTTTATTGACATCAAAGCGTGTTACCCAACCGAAGCTATTACAGACGCAGGAGTAACCCTGTGGCGGCTCTGAGAATTAAGCAATGAGTTTCTCTTACCTTGTCACCGGTTCAGCTGGTTTTATTGGATCAGCTCTTACATTGCGTTTGCTTGAACGTGGTGACAATGTAATAGGCATTGATAATCACAATGCTTATTATGACCCAGCACTCAAAGAAGCACGTCTGGCTCGGTTTGCTAATCATACCAATTACACACATTTACGAATTGACCTGACTGACAGTAACGCAATAGAGTCTGCTTTTGCAAACTATGAGCCGCGTCGCGTGGTTAACCTTGCTGCTCAAGCCGGCGTTCGATATTCTATTGATAATCCGATGGCTTACATCGATAGTAATATTGTCGGTTTTGCCAATATTTTAGAAAGCTGCCGCCGTCATGGAGTTGATCACTTGGTATATGCCAGTAGCTCGAGTGTTTATGGGGCTAATACTGCTACGCCATATTCGATACATCAGAACGTTGATCATCCAATAAGCCTTTACGCTGCCAGCAAAAAAACTAATGAACTAATAGCACACGCTTACAGCCATCTTTACAGACTACCCTCGACTGGCCTGCGTTTTTTCACGGTCTATGGTCCTTGGGGTCGGCCCGACATGGCTCTTTTCAAATTTACCAAAGCCATTCTTGCAGGCGATACCATCGAAGTTTTTAATAACGGTAAACATAGGCGCGACTTCACTTATGTTGACGACATTATTGAAGGTGTTCTCCGAACGTTAGATGATCCCGCCTCTGAAAACACAAAATGGGATGGTAATTTTCCAGATCCTGGTACAAGCTTAGCTCCATGGCGCCTTTACAACATTGGCAATAGTCAACCTGTTGAACTATTGGATTATGTTGAGGCAATTGAGGAGGCACTGGGAAAAAAAGCAGTCAAAGTACTACTCCCTATGCAACCAGGTGACATACCTGACACTCATGCAAACGTCGACGATTTGGTCGAGCAGTTTAACTATAAACCAAGTACAACAATCCAAGATGGGATACAGCGTTTTGTGGAATGGTATCGTGACTACTATGAAGTTTAACTCAAAATTATGAAGATTTCTATTTTTGGTACTGGATATGTGGGTTTGGTCAGCGGCGCTTGTTTGGCTGAGGTTGGGCACCACGTTGTGTGTATGGATAAAGATCACACCAAAATAGAAAAATTAAATTCTGGCATTGTTCCTATCTGGGAGCCGGGTCTTGAAGCGTTAATAGAGCGCAACGTGAAGACGGGTCGACTAAAATTTACAAATGATGCAGCTAATACAGTTCAGCACGGAGAGGTGCAGTTCATCGCCGTTGGCACACCACCAGATGAAGATGGGTCAGCCGATTTGCAATATGTTTTAGAAGTTGCGGAGGAGATTTCACGTAATATGATGGAGTACAAGGTTATCGTCAATAAATCTACAGTGCCCGTTGGTACAGGCAACCAAACGAAAGTTTGCGTAACGCAAAAACTAAGTGAGCGTGGGGTGAACATTCCTTTTGACGTTGTATCCAATCCAGAATTCTTAAAAGAAGGTGCAGCTGTGAACGATTTTTTAAAGCCAGACCGTATTATTGTAGGCTTGGAAAGCGAGCGCGCTAGATCCACAATGTACGAACTTTATGAACCCTTTAACCGCAATCATGAGCGAACCATCTTCATGGATTTGCGCAGCGCAGAGATGACCAAATATGTCGCTAACGCTATGTTAGCCACAAAAATAAGCTTCATGAACGAAATGGCTAATCTAGCTGAACTGCTTGGAGCAGATATCGAAGAGGTACGCAAGGGAGTCGGCGCAGACCCACGGATAGGTCACCACTTTATATACCCTGGTTGTGGCTATGGAGGTAGTTGTTTTCCAAAGGATATCAGGGCTTTAGAACGTACAGCCCAACAAGTTGGTTACAAACCGAAATTAATAAAGGCAGTCCAAGCAGTCAATGATATCCAGAAGACTACCCTTTATTCTAAGTTAGCGGCGCACTTTGGAGGTGCAGCCCAACTGAACGGTCTTACTATTGGTGTTTGGGGGCTATCCTTTAAACCTAATACTGACGATATGCGTGAGGCGCCGAGCCGAACATTGATAGATGCTCTGTCACACTGTGGTGCAACTGTTAATGCGTATGATCCGGCAGCTAGATTAGAGGGAGAGCGTATTTATGGTAAACAGACTTGGCTAAACTTTTTTGAAGATAAATATGAAGCATTGCAAGGTGTAGACGCACTTGTTATCTGCACAGAGTGGCAGCAGTTTAGGGTCCCTGACCTAGCTGAAATGGCCAGGCGTATGCGCAATAAGGTTATTGTAGATGGGCGAAACTTATATTCGCCTGAAAAACTATTTTCTGCTGGATGGCTATATATGCCCGTTGGACGTGCGGCAGTTCAAAACAATTAATGAAGGTGAAATAATGAAAGCTGTAATCCTTGCTGGAGGTCTTGGAACTCGTATCTCTGAAGAAACCCATCTGAAGCCTAAGCCAATGATTGAGATAGGTGGTAAACCAATACTTTGGCACATTATGAAGACGTATTCTGCACACGGCGTGAATGACTTTATCATCTGTTGTGGCTACAAGGGCTACTTGATAAAAGAATACTTTGCTAATTACTTTTTACATATGTCAGACGTTACCTTCGACATGGCTAGTAACAGTATGGAGGTGCATGAACAAAAGGTAGAGCCATGGAGGATAACTCTTGTAGACACTGGTGAGAAAACGATGACAGGTGGACGACTAAAACGTGTGGCGAGATATATTGAGAATGAAGAGTCGTTTTGCTTCACCTACGGAGATGGGGTCAGCAACCTCAATATCACCGAGAGCTTAAATTTTCATCAGCAGCATGGCAAGCTTGCTACTATTACCTCAGTTCAGCCACCAGGACGCTACGGTGCTTTGGAATGCAATGACAATAATGAAGTTACCGGCTTCGTTGAAAAGCCACGTGGTGATGGCGGTTCAATAAATGGCGGTTTTTTTATTTTGTCGCCAAAAGTTTTGGAGCAAATCAAAGGAGATCAAACTAGCTGGGAGAGCGAGCCGCTGGTAAACTTTGCCGCGATGGGCGAATTAATGGCCTTTAGGCATAAAGGCTTTTGGCAACCAATGGACACTATGCGCGATAAGGATCAGCTTGAAAATTTGTGGGCTAGTGGCAAAGCCCCGTGGAAGGTCTGGAAATGACGAGAAAGCAACTGGATCACAATTTTTGGAGAGGTAAACGCGTTCTTGTTACCGGCCACACTGGTTTCAAAGGAGGATGGCTTACAATTTGGTTGAACCGTCTGGGTGCACAGGTATACGGAATAAGTTTGAAACCAAATAACGACCCTAATTTATTCGAGTTAGCCAGAATTAACCTTCTATGTGATAGCCACTTCTGCGACATTCGGAATAAAGAAGCTCTCGCTAAACTAATTAAAAATTTGCAACCAGAAATAGTTTTCCATTTAGCCGCACAGCCTTTGGTGCGTCATAGTTACCAAATGCCTTCAGAAACTTATAACACTAACGTTATGGGTACTGTCCATCTTCTTGATGCATTACGTAGTGTAAAATGTGTAAAAGTTGGTGTTATGGCCACAACAGATAAAGTTTATAGCAATAAAGAATGGAATTGGCCTTACCGTGAAGAAGATACGCTAGGCGGTCATGACCCTTACAGTGCTAGTAAGGCAGCAAGTGAAATTGTTATCGCCAGTTTTAGAAACTCTTTTTTGGATCAGCAAGGGATAGCAATTGCTAGCGCCCGTGCTGGTAATGTTATTGGCGGTGGCGATTGGTCGTTAGACCGCCTAATCCCTGATGCGATCCGTAGTTGGATGAACAGCGAGACGCTTTACATCCGCCGTCCCGAAGCTGTTAGACCATGGCAGCACGTACTTGAACCCATTCAAGGTTATATACTCTTAGCCGAAAAGCTATGGAAAACAGCTAGCTTGGCTGGAGCTTATAATTTTGGGCCTTCAACGCAAGAATTGGCTACTGTTAGAGATATTATAGAACTAGC
>CACAPQ010000054.1 GCA_902534325.1 Paracoccaceae bacterium
GTGGCGCCTTCTGGTGAGGGAGGAGAGCGCGCAATGCGTTTAGCTTTAGAAACATTACCTAAAGAAAGAGTGGTTAGTTACATAAACGCTCACGGAACATCTACTCCCGTTGGAGATGTTGGTGAGATAGAGGCTGTAAGGTGGGTTTTCGGCGCGGGTTCAACGCCATTGGTGAGTTCAACCAAGTCTATGACAGGGCACAGTCAAGGAGCGACAGGCGCCCAAGAAGCGATATATTGCCTTCTTATGCTTGAAAATGACTTTATTGCACCTTCAATCAATATCGATAATCTCGATCCTGAGCTGAAACCTTTTGAAATTGCAAGTTCTCTAGTAAATAATGCAAAATTAGATACTGTTATGACTAACAGTTTTGGATTTGGTGGAACAAATGGATCAATGTTACTTTCAAATTATGAAGATTGAAGGCTGATAGACCGAGGTTAAGTATGTTACATCTCAGAGGTAAACGTGGGCTTATAATGGGCGTGGCTAATGAGCGTTCTATTGCCTGGGGTATAGCAAAAGCTATGTCGGATGCAGGAGCAGATCTTGCATTTACATATCAAGGTGATGCATTTGGTAAGAGATTGGAAAGATTAGCACAGTCCATTGGTTCTAATTTGATGATGGACGTTGACGTAACTGATGATGCGTCGCTTGATAAAGCTTTTCAAACAATAACGAGTAGCTGGGATACATTAGATTTTGTTGTACACGCGATTGCATATTCAGAAAAAAATGAACTAACCGGTAGATTTTTGAATACCACTAGAGAGAACTTTAAAAACTCCCTCGATATTTCGTCCTATTCCTTTATTGAAATAGCCCGTCGGGCGCATCCGTTGATGATAGCTAATGGTGGCACGCTGCTCACTTTAACTTATCAAGGTTCAAACCGAGTGACCCCATTTTATAATGTAATGGGGGTTGCAAAGGCGGCACTGGAGGCTACTACACGCTATTTAGCAAATGATCTTGGTGCTGATGGAATTCGAGTGAATGCTATTTCTCCAGGTCCTATGAAAACGTTGGCTGGCGCTGCTATTGGAGGTGCAAGAAAAACTTTCAAGCATACTGAGATAAATTCTCCGTTACGATCAAATGCCTCTCTGGAAGCCGTTGGTGGTACAGCTGTTTATCTTGCGTCTGACGCAGGTGCATACACGACCGGAGAAATAATATATGTTGATGGTGGATACCATGTTTTGGGAATGCCACAGTCAGAAAATATATAACGGCAGCGGTGTTGAACTGTGCTAGAAACTAGTTATGTAAGTTAGTAGAATTGTTCAAAACTTTGGCTTTCACTTCAATTCAAGACACGCTATTTGCATCATATAATATATTTGGATCACTTGAACATGGCACTTGATAAGCATTTTGACTCTGCAACGGTGGAAAGACGGGTTTCAGAGAAATGGATTGGGAATAAAGCGTTTCGGGCTGGTGCAAATGCTAAAGACGGACAACCCAGCTATACAATAATGATCCCCCCTCCGAATGTTACTGGCGTTTTACATATGGGACATGCCTTTAATAATACTCTTCAGGATATCTTAATTCGCTGGAAACGTATGCAAGGTTACAAAACTTTATGGCAACCGGGTACGGATCATGCTGGAATTGCAACCCAAATGGTTGTTGAGCGGCAGCTAGCTGAAGATGGGAAAAAGCGTACTGACTTTTCTCGCGATGAGTTTCTTGAAAAAATCTGGAATTGGAAAAAAAAGTCTGGTGGGACAATAATAAGTCAGTTGCAACGCTTGGGCGCTTCTTGTGATTGGGATCGTGAAGCCTTTACTATGTCTGGCGCTCCAAATGCGCCAAAAGATGAATGCGGAAATTTTCATGATGCTGTAATAAAAGTCTTTGTGGATCTCTACAAAAAAGGCTTGATTTATAGGGGAAAAAGACTTGTTAATTGGGACCCTCATTTTGAAACGGCAATTTCAGATTTAGAAGTTGAAAATATTGAAGTGGCCGGACATATGTGGCACTTTAAATACCCCTTAAAAGGTGGAGAAAAGTATACATATATAGAAAAAGATGAAGAAGGAAATATCACTTTACAGGAAGAACGAGATTATATTTCGATAGCAACAACACGTCCCGAAACAATGCTGGGAGATGGAGCAGTTGCAGTTCATCCATCGGATCAAAGATATAAACCTCTCATAGGAAAGTTTTGTGAAATACCCGTGGGGCCAAGGCAATATCGTCGCCTTATACCAATAATCACAGATGAGTACCCTGATCCTACTTTTGGTTCTGGGGCCGTAAAAATCACTGGCGCCCACGATTTTAACGATTATCAAGTAGCAAAAAGATCTAATATTCCGATGTATTCTCTGATGGATAAAAAAGGGGTAATGCGCGTTGATGGTTCACCTTTTAAAGATGAAGTGACAAAAGCCCAAGCCATTTTAGATGAGGAAATTACTTGGGATGAGGATCTAATTGCTTCTATGAACTTAGTTCCAGACGAGTATCGAGGACTGGACCGATTTGAAGCTCGAAAAAAAGTTGTTGCTGAAATTACTGCCGAAGGATTGGCGGTAATGACAGAATCTACAGATAATGATGGTAACTTTTCTACCAAGCCATTTGTAGAAAGTAAGGCTATTATGCAACCTTTTGGCGATAGATCTAAGGTTGTTATTGAACCAATGTTGACAGATCAGTGGTTCGTTGAGACTTCAAAAATTGTTAAGCCTGCTTTGGATGCAGTCAAAAATGGTGAAATCAAAATTATACCAGTGAGTGGTGAAAAAACTTATTATCACTGGTTAAATAATATTGAGCCCTGGTGTATTTCTCGTCAGCTATGGTGGGGTCATCAGGTTCCAGTGTGGTTTGATAAAGATGGAAATCAATTTTGTGCTGTGACAGAGAGTGAAGCTCAAGAACAGGCGGGTTCAGATGTTCAGCTTACGAGAGATCCTGATGTTTTAGATACATGGTTTTCATCGGGATTGTGGCCAATTGGAACTTTAGGATGGCCTGAAGACAGCAGCGCCTTAAATCAATATTTTCCAACATCTACTTTGGTAACTGGTCAGGATATTTTGTTCTTTTGGGTTGCCAGAATGATAATGATGCAACTTGCTGTTAGAAATGAAATTCCTTTTGATACGGTCTATTTACATGGATTGGTGAGGGACGCCAAAGGTAAAAAGATGTCCAAGTCCACTGGTAATGTTGTGGATCCAATTGACATTATTGATGAGTATGGAGCCGATGCTCTTCGTTTTACAAATGCGTCAATGGCTTCAATTGGTGGTGTTTTAAAATTGGATACTCAAAGGATTGCCGGTTATAGAAATTTTGGTACAAAACTTTGGAATGCAGCGAGATTTGCGTCACTTAATGAGGCAAATTTTGGGGTATCAGTTCCAACTGCAAAAGAAACAGTAAATCGTTGGATAGTAGGTGAAACTGTCAAAACGCTTGATGAAGTAAATATTGCTTTTGATCAATTTAGGTTTAACGATGCTGCACAGGTTCTATATTCCTTTGTCTGGGGTACGGTTTGCGACTGGTACGTGGAGCTTTCAAAGCCGCTTTTGAATTCTGCTGATTTTAAGATAAAAAGTGAAACTCGACAAACAATGGGGTGGGTTATAGACCAATGTCTAATATTACTGCATCCTATTATGCCTTTTATCACCGAAGAATTGTGGGAGACCCTCTCGCAAAGAAACGAGATGCTAGTTCATTGTGATTGGCCAGAATTTGATAATGCACTCATTGATCATGCAGCGGATCTAGAAATGAATTGGGTTGTTAGCCTTATAGAGTCTATTCGCTCTGCCCGAGCTCAATTGAGGGTTCCCGCTGGATTAAAGATACCAATGATTTTCTTGAAAATGGATTCTGAAGCTAAACAAGCTTGGGAAAATAATAGTGAAATGATACAGAAGTTAGCCAGAATAACAGAACTTACAAGTGCTGACGATATACCTAAAGGTAGCATTGCGATATCAGCTAAAGGAGCTAGTTTTGCCTTACCGCTTGAGGACATTATAGATCTAGATGAAGAAAAGAAACGTCTTAGTAAGTCGCTTGATAGGCTTCAAAAAGAAATTTCAGCGCTTAAAGGAAGACTTCAAAATTCAAAATTCATAGAAAGTGCTCCAGAAGAAGTAATTTTAGAGACACAAGAGAATTTAGTTTTGCGAGAGGAAGAAGAGGCCAAGTTGTCATCTGCGGCTTCACAGCTGTGAAATTTTAATAAGTAAATTTGAGATAATTCTTAAATTCACATCAATATTACTCCACATTCCTTCCCTCCGGACCAGACATGTCAAATCCAAGATGGCGAGCAACTGTAAAAATATCTTTATCACCTCTTCCGCACATATTCATACAAATTATATGATCTGGAGGAAGACTAGGTGCAATCTTCATAACGTGTGCGAGGGCATGACTGGGTTCTAAGGCTGGTATTATGCCTTCAGTGGTGCAACTCAGTTGAAATGCTTCAAGAGCCTCTTTATCTGTAATTGAAACATATTTTGCTCGACCTATTTCATGAAGCCATGCATGTTCGGGACCTATTCCTGGATAATCAAGACCAGCGGATATAGAAAATCCCTCTAATATCTGGCCATCTTCATTTTGTAATAAGTAGGTACGGTTTCCATGTAAAACTCCTGGCCTACCGCCGGTAAGAGAGGCACAGTGTTCCATCTTTGCGTTTACGCCTTTTCCGCCTGCTTCTACACCTATTATATTCACTGAACTGTCGTCTAAAAAAGGAAAGAATAGACCCATTGCATTAGATCCGCCGCCAATGGCGGCTATCAATGTATCCGGAAGACGACCTTCAACCTCATTCATCTGTTCTTTTGTTTCTTTTCCTATTATTGATTGAAAGTCTCTTACCATAGCAGGGTAAGGATGAGGTCCTGCCACTGTCCCTATACAATAAAATGTATCACGAACGTTAGTTACCCAATCACGCAGTGCATCATTCATTGCATCTTTCAAGGTGCCTCGGCCCGACGTAACAGGTATCACCTCAGCACCGAGAAGTTTCATACGAAAGACATTTGGCGCCTGTCTTTCAACATCGTGAGATCCCATATAAACAACACATTTTAATCCAAACTTTGCGCATACGGTGGCTGTAGCTACTCCATGCTGGCCGGCTCCTGTTTCAGCAATTATTCGCGTTTTGCCCATTCTTCTGGCCAGAATTATCTGGCCAAGCACGTTGTTAATTTTGTGTGCTCCGGTATGATTTAACTCATCCCTTTTGAAGTAAATTTTTGCACCACCCAGATGATTTGTTAAACGTTCCGCGAAGTAAAGTGGGCTAGGTCTTCCAACGTAATTCGTCCACAAATTGGTCATTTCAGACCAGAAAGATTTATCAGTCTTGGCTTTTTCATACTGCTTTTCAAGCTCGAGAATTAGCGGCATTAATGTTTCAGAAACAAACCTTCCGCCAAACTTACCAAAACGGCCTTTATCGTCAGGGCCATTCATAAAACTATTAAAAAGATCATTTGCCATACACTTAACCTCTCCCAAGAACGGTTTAGCTTGCAGCCAGACAAACGTAAAGTGTGTAGTCCGAGAAATTATATCGCAGACATAAACAAAGAGATTTTTTTGTCATCCTTTAGCCCAGGAGCTTTTTCAACCCCAGATGATAAATCCAATTGGGTTGCTCCTGTTAGTGTAATAGCTTCTGCTGCATTTTCACTAGTGAGCCCTCCTGCAAGTAGCCAGGGGCACTGAAAGTTGAAGTTTTTTAGCAATTTCCAATCAAAATTTAGTCCATTTCCACCTGGCAAAACAGACGATGAAGGAGGTTTTGCGTCTATAAGTAATTGATCGGCCACATCTTTAAAAAGAGAAATCAAATTAAGGTCCGCAGCTTCTGCAACACCAATGGCTTTGATGACTGGCAGCTTATATCTAATCTTAATCTCCCGAACTCTTTTAGGTGTCTCTTTTCCGTGTAATTGAATAAAATCCAATGGAACCTTTTTTACTATTTCATCTAAAATTTGATTGTCTAAGTTAACGGTAACTGCCACTTTTTTTATTTGGTTTCCAGCGTATAAACTAAGCTTTCTCGCAAGGTTTAAATTTACAAAACGGGGAGATTTTTCAAAAAACATCAAGCCGGCGTAATGTGCACCATATCTTATGGAAGTACCCATATCTGCTGTGTTTGTTATGCCACAAATTTTGACGCGAACTTTTGAGCACATTTATTTAATTTTTCATTTCAACTTTTTCTAAAAGTGTGATGACGTCGTCGTTTTTGTTTTCTTTTGCCTGCAGTTCTGAAAGTTCAGTTTCAGCTCTGGAAAGCCTTTTTTGGTAATTATTTGCCTCAACCCGAAATTTATATTCCCTTAGCCATTCCCATACAAACCCAATAATAAGTCCAATCAAAATGCCAGAAAAGAAAACTAAAAATAGAGGAATATTTAAGAAAATATTTATTCCGAAAAGTGACGATAATTGCTCTGGCACAAAGTAAAGCATTACTTTTTCGCTATTTGCTAATGAAATTAAAAAAAGTATTGTTGCCAAGCACAATAAAAATACTGTGCGTATTAAATGCATATTAATTAAGCTCTTCCGTTGAGTCGATCTCTTAAAAGTTT
>CACAPQ010000055.1 GCA_902534325.1 Paracoccaceae bacterium
AGTCATTGATAGTGGGGTAATAATCATGGATACAGCGCTTAATGATGCAATAACGCCCTGAAGACTCCCTTGATTGCTTTCGTCCACTTGGTCTGACATTAAAGCGGTTAGTGCCGGTTGACCGATGACGCCAAGAGAAGCTAATGGAGTTAACGCTATGAGAAACCAACCATTTGTAATTATGGCTATTAATACCATTGCAACTATTTCCACGCCAAATCCCAAAAGAACGGTGTTATATCTTCCTATTAAATTAATTGTGGGTTGAACTAATACACCCTGGATAAATGCAAAACATACACCGTATACCGTAAGTGATAAGCCAATCATACCTGGCGACCATGAAAAACGTTCTGCTGTGAAATAGGGCCAAATTGCTGCATAAACAGCTGTACTAATCGAATACAGCAGGAAAACCATTAAAAAAACTTTTAAACCATCAAACTTTGCTATTGCTCCAAAGGTTCTAAAAGGATTTATGTTTTTAAAAGAAAATCTTTTTTGTGCTTTATTATTCAAACTTTCATGAAGGAAAAAATAACAGGCAGCTGCATTTAATGCTGAAACAAATGCCGCAGCAAAAAAAGGAATTCTTGGACCGACTTCGCCTAATAAACCACCAATAATAGGTCCCAAAACAAAACCAATACCAAACCCGGCTCCTATGTAACCAAAACGGGCAGCCTTTTGTTCTGAAGTTGAAATATCTGCGACATAGGCAGCAGCGGTTGCATGGGTTGATGCGGTTATCCCACCCAAAATTCGCCCAAAAAGCAGCATCCAAACGCTAGTCGCTAATCCCATTATTATATAATCTAATGCCATAAAAATTAATGAAATTAGAATTACTGGCCGCCGACCAAATGTATCCGATAGGCTACCGAGAATAGGTCCAAAAATAAATTGCATAACAGCGAATATGCTAGCCAATATTCCACCCCAAACAGCAGCCTCAGCAACTGTTTTACCTGGTAGCACGTCTGTCATTAGATTAGGTAAAACTGGTATCATTATACCAATTCCAACTGAATCCAGAATTACGGTTAAAATTATGATTTTTATAGGTAAATTAGTTTTACTGATCATGGAGTTTTATACTAATTTTTCTAGAGTGCATGCCCAATTTCTTTCATAAATTCTGATAAAATCCTTGCATATTTTTCCGGTGCTTCGACACACGGAATATGCCCAACTCCCTTAATTAAATTAAATTGTGATCCAGGTATGAGATCACAGGTTTCTCGTACTAAGTCTGGCGGTGTAGAGCCGTCTTCTGAGCCTGCTATTCCAATTGTTGGTAACCGTAAGCCCGATGTTGGAGTGTAAAAATCTGTTCCAGAAATGGCATGTGAACATCCAATATAGCCCTCTAAAGGCTGTCTTTCGAACATATTTTTCCAAATATTAAAATCTTTTCTCTCAAGAAATCTATTACTAAACCACCTTTTCATCGTTTGTTCTGTTAAAGCTTTCATGCCCGAAGAATTCACCTGGGATATACGAGCTTCCCATATCTGACGATTTCCTATCTTCGCTGCGGTATTTGAAAGAACCAATGCTCTTATTAGATCGAGCCTTTTCAAGGCTAATCCTTGCCCAATAAGGCCACCTATGGATAGGCCAATAAATAGAGAATTTTTCAATTTAAAGTGCTCCATCAAGGCTTCAATATCTCTTACTAGAGTACCCATAGAATAAGGTGATTTTGGACAGTCAGATAGTCCATGTCCTCGTTTGTCATATCTAAGTATCCTAAGATTTTTAGGTAAATACGAAATGACATCGTCCCAAATACGCATATCGGTTCCAAGTGAGTTTGAAAAAACTATTGTGGGGCCATTTTCAGGTCCTTCAAGTTTGTAATGAATGTTGATTCCATTCACCTCAATTACGGCGGCCATATATTTTCCTCAGATAAATTTTCTGCTTTTAAATCATTTCTATTGCTTTTCTAAAAATATCCGGATCGATATTGCCACCGGAAACAACAGCAATCAAAGGATCATTACTGCATTTTTTCGGATGAAATAGCGCTGCGGCTAATGCAACTGCTCCCCCAGGTTCAACAACAATACGGAGCCTTGTGAAGGCTAAAGCGATCGCTTTCATTACCTCTTCATCCGTTACCACAATACCTTCACCACAGTATTTTTTCATCAATGGAAAAGTTAATTCTCCTGGTGTCGGTGTTATAATAGCGTCACAAAGCCCTCCACTAATTTGTTCATTTATTTGACGTTGTCCACTTTTCAATGAACGAATTACGTCATCGAAACCCTCTGGTTCAACAGGCCTTGTTATAAAATTTGGCATCAAGCTAGAAAGAGCTACTGCAATTCCTGAGGTAAGACCTCCACCTCCACAGCAAACTAATACATCAGCCTTTTCAATTCCGTTTTGATTAGCTTGGTCTGCGATCTCTAGTCCGATAGTTCCTTGACCAGCTATAACGTGAATATGATCATAGGGTGGAATGAGTGATAGTAGATTTTCTTCAGAAATTTTTTGTCCTATTTGTTCCCTGCTTTCTTTTAGTCGATCATAAAGAATAACTTCGGCACCTAAATCTCTGGTATTGTTGATTTTTATTTCTGGTGCGTCCTCAGGCATTATTATAGTCGCAGGAATGTCATGAATTTTGGCTGCCAAAGCCACACCCTGGGCATGATTGCCAGAAGAATAGGCGATTACACCTTTTTTGCGTTTTTCAACTGGAAGTGAAGATATTGCAGTGTAAGCACCTCTAAATTTAAAGCTTCCCGTATGCTGCAAGCATTCTGCTTTGATAAAAATTTTTCTGTCGGCAATTTCGTCCAGAAAAGGGGAGTTTAAAAGAGGAGTAATCCGTTTCTTATTTTTGAGTCTCTCATTAGCTTCAAAGATTTCATCAATCTGCATATTTTATCTTCTCTAGTTTGTACCAACTAATGCTCGCCTCATGATGGTTATTTTTAAAGCTATTGCAATGGGCTTTTAAGCTAATTTTAATACCCAAGTCCAAAGGAAATCAATTGTCAAAAAAACTTGTTATGGCTTCCAAATTTCTTAAAATATGTGTTGGTTTGTCAGGCAATCGTTCAATTGGCTCTTGTGATCTATTTACCCAGGCAGTTTCAAAACCAAAACCTGCTGCTCCAGCTATATCCCAACCATTGGAAGATACAAATAAAACTTCTGATTTGGAGCATTCAATTACATTTTCGACCTGTTCATATACCAGCGAACTGGGTTTGAAAATTTTTATCTTTTCCACTGATATTATTTCATCAATTACATCAAAAAGATAAGAAGATTTTACAGCAGAACTTAACATTTCAGGAGAGCCATTGGATAATACAGCTGTTTTAATACCCATTGTTTTCAATTTTTTTAGCATCGGCGAAACTTCCGGGTACGGTTGTAGCTCCCAATAAAGGGCAAGAAGTCTGTCTTTTAAATCGAAGTTTTCGTGCAGACCGTGTGCTTCAAGAGCATAGTCTAAACTATCTTGAGTAACTGTCCAAAAATCAATATATGCGCTTGTCATCGATCTTAGCCATGTATATTGAAGCTGTTTCATTCTCCATAAATTGGAAACGCTTGGCCAAACTTCTTTGAATGTTTCTTGGTTAGGTTCGTTCGCTGCTGTTCTCGCGGCGGCGTTTACATCAAAAAGTGTACCGTAAGCATCAAAAACACATGTGGTCAGTAGCATTTAAAATTCTCCAAAAATAAACATAAAATTAAAAGCAAATACGTAGTAAATCAAATTTCAATTAGAACGGCACCTTTTCTGCCTTGCTCTAAAGTTCTATTCTGTGCTCTAGCACAATCCTCAAGTTTGAAGATACTGTCGATCTTTGGCGTTAAAGCTCTTTGCTCGAAGGCAGAGTGAAGAAAATTAATTGCTATCTCTGTTTCTTTTCGTGGTAAAATATAAATTAAAAATATATCTATTTTGATGGCCTTAAACAGATATAGTCCAAAAGGTATGGTAGGATTCATCTCTTTAGCAGAACCATAAACTGCAAGCGTACCGTTTGGTTTTAAAACTTGATGGAGCCAAGTTAAATTTAAACCAAATTCAACCTCTATAACACGGTCGACACCCTCAGGAACAACTTCAATAATTTGTGATACTAAATTACTGCTGGAATAATCAAAAAAATAGTCGGCTCCGTTTTTAAGAATAGATTCAGAACTGCCTAGTGAACCTGTAGCGATTACTTTTGCTCCACCCCACTTAGCCAACTGAACAGCTAAATGTCCAACTGCTCCATTACCACCTGAAATAAGTAATGTTTGCCCCTTGACTAGTCCAGATCCAAATACTCCTTGGGCTGCAGTGAGGCCAGGTATACCCATAGTCGCACCGTCTTGAAAGGTCATTTGGTTAGGCATTTCAACTGTATTTTCGATAGGTATAGTAATATACTCTGCTGCAGTACCAAATGGCCGCTTCCATTGGCCATTTCTAATCCAAACACGCTTACCAATTAAAGATCGACCGAGCCCCATTCCGACTTCCTCAATAACACCCGAACCATCAGAATGAGGTATAATTAAATTATAGTCAGGCTTTAGAACTCCTGGTCTATTTCCAGCTCGAGCTTTTGCATCTGAAGGGTTCACTCCAGAATATTTTAATTTAACTATTACTTCTTTTTGCTTGGGTTTTTGTATTTCTAAATCCTGCAGATTCAGTACTTCAGTAGCTGGACCAAACTTGTCGTAAGCAATTGCTTTCAAGAATTATTTCCGACGCAAACGGATGATAACATCAACAGAAGAAATTTCTGCTCCCTTAGGCGCATTTGGAAGCTCTGAAATTTTTAATTGATCGGCTGGGGCGTCTGTAAGCTTTTGATCATCTTCCCAGTAAAAATGAGGATGATCATTTGTTCGCGTGTCAAAATAGCTTTTAGATCCATCTACGGTGATTTCCTGCACTAGACCGGCGTCACAAAATGTATGTAAAGTATTGTAAACCGTAGCTAACGAAACTTTGTCGGCTCGCTTATTGACCCGTTCAAAAAGACTTTCAGCTGTCACATGCCGATGCTTGCCGTCGCCAACCAAAATCTCAGCTAGCACCAAACGTTGTCTTGTTGGACGCAAATTTGAACCTAAAAGCCAATTTGTCGCTCTCTGAGTGGATGTCATTTTTGACTTCTTTCTGTTTCTCTACTGGTTATATTAAATCAAAACTGCTTCAAAGTTCAACGCTTTTTACATTTTCAAATTCATCATTTTTTTCTAAGGCTTGCAAGCTAGTCTTTTGGAATGATACACAACGTCAAATATAGGAAAAAATTGAGCAGGAAAGAAAGTCTAAAATGCCAGGGTTTCCATCAAGTTTTAGTCGTGAGGATCTTCTAAAATGCGCCAGAGGTGAATTATTTGGCCCAGGGAATGCCCAACTTCCTGACCCCCCCATGCTCATGATGGATAGGATTACGGATATTAGCTCAGATAAAGGTGAACATGGGAAAGGCCACGTTATCGCTGAATTTGACATTATCCCCGACCTTTGGTTTTTCGATTGTCACTTTCCTGGGAACCCTATCATGCCAGGTTGTCTTGGTTTAGATGGACTTTGGCAGTTAACAGGTTTTAATTTAGGTTGGCGAGGTTGGCAGGGGCGTGGCTATGCCTTGGGAGTTGGTGAAGTCAAACTAACGGGAATGGTTCGCCCAGATCGAAAACTTTTAAAATACACGGTAAATTTCACAAAAGCGCTTCAAACAAGGAGGCTCACAATGGGTGTTGCTGACGGAACGGTTGAAGCAGACGGTGAGCTAATTTATCAAGTGAAAGATATGAAAGTCGCTTTGTCTTCAAATTAATAATTGAATACTATTTTTTCTGTGATTTTTATTTACTAATGTGACGCTGGTATTGATCAGCCCAAAAAGGAGTAGACTATGCGCCGAGTGGTTATAACTGGATTAGGAATAGTCTCGTCTATAGGAAACAACGCAACCGAAGTATTAGACAGTCTAAAGGCTGGAAAGTCAGGAATTACTTCTAATGCAGATATGATTGAGCATGGCTTTAGAAGCCAAATAGCTGGAGATATCAAATTAGATGTCTCAGATTTTGTTGATAAGAGAACCTTAAGATTTATGGGTCCGGGAGCAGCATACGCTCACATAGCAATGGAACAAGCTATAAAAGATGCTGGTCTGGAAGAGCGTGAGATTTCTAATTACAGGACAGGTCTAATCGCTGGCTCTGGAGGCCCTTCAACTTCAGCCATGCTGACTGCCCATCAAGTGGTTATGAAATCTGGTGCACCTAAACGAATTGGACCATTTGCTGTTCCGAAGTGTATGTCTTCAACAATCTCTGCAAACCTATCTACAGCATTTAAAATAAAAGGAGTTAATTACTCAATAACTTCGGCTTGTTCTACTTCTCTTCATTGTATTGGAAATGCTACAGAGCAAATTTTGATGGGAAAACAAGATATTATGTTCGCTGGTGGAGGAGAAGAGTTAGATTGGACTTTATCATGTCTTTTTGATG
>CACAPQ010000056.1 GCA_902534325.1 Paracoccaceae bacterium
ACTTTTCAGCATCTGCTTGCAGATCAAATCCAATAACTGTACCGGGCGGGACAATACAACCATTATCGAGAATTACATTCTGCAAGTGGCAGTTAGCACCAACTCTACAGCCACCCAGAGCAAGTACCCCACTAAGTTTACAACCCGATTCAACCCGTACCTCAGAAAAAATTACCGAACGCCTAATTTCTGAATTCTCGATTAAACATGCGCTACTAATAATAGAAGCCTCAATTTTACTATCTTCTTTGCCAGGCTTTACAAATGCAGGGGGTAACTGCCTTTGATAAGTGGCTATAGGCCAACCTTTGTCGTACAAGTTTAAAGGAGGCTCTGCTTCGAGCAGCTCCATGTTTGCTGCGTAATAACTATCTACAGTTCCAACATCTCTCCAGTATGGGGGATCATCATTGGTTGGGTTTCGGAATTCATATGCATGAAAATGATCCCCTCGCCTCAATCCCTCGGGAATAATATCCTTACCAAAATCGTGGTTTGATCTTTCTGAAACTGCATCATCTCGCAACATAGAGGCAAGGTATTTTTGTGAAACAACATAAATGCCCATGCTGACTAAGGCTTTATTATCCTCACCTGATATTGTCTTTGGATCTTTTGGCTTCTCTTCGAAATCAATTATGCGACCATTCTCGTTAACACTCATGACTCCGAATTGATGAGCCGCTTTAGCTGCTTCTATTGCAATGCAAGCAACTGAGAAATCTGCCCCGTTATTTACGTGCTCGGCGAGCATTTCGCCATAATCCATATTATAAATGTGATCACCGGCCAAAATAATGACATATTCTGGGCCATGGCTTTCTATTATGTCGAGTGACTGAAAAACAGCATCCGCAGTTCCTTGAAACCATGTTTCATTATCTGTCCATTGTTGAGCTGGAACTATATCTAAAAAATCCCCACTATCATTATTAATTTTTGTCCATCCTTTTATCAGATGCCTTATTAAAGAGTGGGATTTATACTGAGTTAGTACACAGATTTTGTTTATACCTGAATGCATACAATTTGAGAGTGTAAAGTCTATTATTCGAAATTTACCACCGAAAGGAACTGCGGGTTTTGTTCTCCAATCTGTTAAAACGCCCAAACGCTGACCACGACCACCAGCCAAAACTAAAGCCATTGTATTATTTGTAAGGCGACTTACAAATCGAGCACCAGTTGATTTCATAATTCTTCCTAAAGGATTCTTGTTTACAGCTGATGAATAAACTACAACTCTGTTGCTATATTGTCGAGAAATGCGAAAAAAGCTGACTAAACTGAGCAAAGTATTGCATCTTAAATAGCAGACGAACTCTATTTTATAAATATTTTGTGTGTAGTTATTTTTGTTGTTGGAGCCATTTTAAAGCAAAAAATTAGGAAGTGGATAGCCTCATTTCAATTTCTTCTCAAAGTTTTTTAGAATATATAAACAGTTCAAATATTGTGCCAATCGCTCACAGAGGGGCTAGCCTTGTGGCTGCAGAAAATAGCTTTGAATCATTTAGAAAAGCTTTTGATCTAGGTTATCGAGTAATAGAAACAGACATCCATAGTTCAAAAGATGGAACAGCTTATATTTTTCACGATAATACATTAGAGCGATTAACGGGAGAAAATCTAAAAATAATTGATTTAAAAGATGTCGATATTGATAGCCTAAAAGTAAATAAGTCATCGATTATACCTCGGCTTTCAAACGTTTTTGAAGAATTTCCGGAAGGATTATTCAACTTGGATGCAAAAACCTGGGAAGCTACCATACCAATTGCTAATACTATAAAGAAGATGGGATGCAGTTCTCGAGTTTGTATCGGAAGTTTTAACGACAAGCGGATAAATGCTATAATTAAAGAACTTGGAGTTGAAACCTGCCATAGTATGGGCACGAGTAATGCAATCAAATTTTATTTGGGTGCTCAACTTGGGATAGAACAAAACTTTACCGCGCAGTGCATTCAATTACCAATTAAGCAGTTTGGCGTCTCTTTAGTTGCAAGAAAAATATTGAGACACGCGCGCAAACTAGGGATTAAAATTCACTTTTGGACAATTAACAATCCTACAACAATACGAAAGCTTTTAGAGCTTAATGTGGATGGTATAATGACCGATGACTGTGTTCTATTAAAAACAATAATGGAGGAGCAATACAAATGGCCAGCGACTTAAAAACAAGCTGAATATAACCAGTATGTTTTTGACCCCCACCCCTTAATCTGCTGAAAAGTACGGTAAAATGTTACCCCAGTGTTTCCCAGAATAGAGATATGGCCAAAGTATTAACTCAAATCAGCATTGAAAAATTTAAAGCCTATGAAATAAAAGTTGAGTGGAAAAGTTAGATTAATGAAACACCTCATACTCACCATATCGCTTATCTTCATTTAATAGTTACTCAAAAGTGAGAAGATATTTGACGAAATCGATTTTAGTTTATGGAGACTCCCTTGTTTGGGGGCGCAACGCCAGTAATAGAGATCGACACAAATACGAAGACCGTTGGCCAAATGTTCTTGGTGCAAGTTTGAAAAATGTAAAAGTCTGGGAAGCTGGTCTTGGAGGTCGAACAACCAATCTTGATTTTCCAGGTCTACCTGAGCGCAATGGCTTAAAACACTTACCTGTAGCATTGCTCCAAGCTGCTCCATTAGATCTTGTTATTTTAGCACTAGGGACGAATGACCTCTTTGCTGAGGCTGGTCGCAAACCACAAGATACAGTGAATGCTATGCGATCCTTAATTAAAGTGACAAAGGACCTACCAACAGCCCAAGGCAGCTCTGTACCAAATACACCGCCACCGAAAATGATGATAGTCTCTCCCCCAAATTGTTTACCATTGTCTTCAGTGACTGGAGAGGGTTTTCCCGAGTTAGATGAACTTACTCGGTGGTTGCCCAAACTGGCTAAACTCTACGGTGAACTCGCCATCGAGCAGGATACTTATTTCGCAGATGCCACCAAATTTTGTGAACCAGACCCAGTAGATGGACTGCATTTGGATGTTAAAAACACCAAGAAATTAGGGGTAGGCATTGCAGAAACACTTGCTTTAAAAGGGTTTGCCGAAATTTGTTAGAAATTTAAATAGCGCATTGGTCAGGTTTTCGTTTGTCTTAATTTTCTAATTGGTTATACCGACCTTCTATATTTATGTACCCCCACCTATTATCGAAAGTTTTCCAGAATATAATCTAAATGCGTTGTTCGAACTAGTTCATCTTGATCATCACCTGATGAATGGACAACAACCCATACACATTTTTTATCACTTAGATTATAAGGTGCATGCGGAACATTATCAGGAATAAAAATCTGTTCGCCCTGCTTGATTAAAGTTTGGTTTTCAAGCTGCTCACCGTGAAATAACGTACATTCGCCTTCTAACATATAGGCTATTGTTTCGATGCCCCTGTGTATGTGAGGTTTCGATTTGACACCAGGAGGCATCGGCAAAATATTCATACAAACTTTTTCTGCTCCAACTGTATTTCTTGAGACACCAGCATCGTAGGTGACACCTTGAGCGCCTTCATATTTCATACCAGGTTTTACTAGTCTTACACCATCGTCAGCCATTTTGAGCCTTTCCAAATTACTATATATTTCAGAGATTGATTTTTTTAGAGGGCCTTTAAAAGAGTTACTCTGCGTCTCAGTCTAAAAAAAACGAGAGCGGTATTTTAGCAACCTAACAGCTGCTGGTTTTTGACCCCTTCTCAATAAGTTACTCATTTGGCTCACTTGGTTTGCTAAGTTTATACGTCATGTCTTGCATGTTTTGTACCTTGAGTTAAGCTGATTGAAGACACGGAGAGAATTATGAAACCAAAAACTACTTTGACTATAACAGGGTTAATCGGACTGGTTTTTTCGTTGGTAATGTTCATTGCACCAGAATTTGTAACCCGTGAGCAGTTTCCAAACGCAGAGGGTCAAGGTTTCACAGATCTTGTTACCGTCCGCTATGCAATCGCAAGTTTAATTATGGCCTTAGTAATCATAACCTATCATTTGCGAAATATTGAAGGGCAAGCTTTCCAAGCCCACGTAATGAGAGGCTATACTTTGGCGTTCAGCGTGGTTTGTATTACCACTCTAATATTGCAGATTTTAGGAAAAATATCAGCAGCGCCTCCAATTGTAGGTACTGGCATTGTTGCCATTCTTTCCTTTTTCTCATGGCGCAGTTTAACAAAAGAGCCTGATCAAAATTAGATTTTCACATGGTGCAGCAGTAGGAAATGATCCATGGCAATTACCCCAGTAAAGACACTTGTCGCTCAGGCCAAGGAACATATACAAACACTTTTGCAAGAAGACGCCGAGGCACAGGTTGCAGCGGGCACTGCGCAATTTATAGATATTCGTGACGTCCGTGAATTGAAACGAGAAGGCCGCATACCTGGCGCTCTACATGCCCCAAGGGGTATGCTGGAGTTCTGGTTAGATCCTGCCAGCCCCTATCATAAACCTGAATTTAACACGGACAAAAAGCTAATTTTATTCTGTGCGGGCGCCTGGCGGTCAGCACTAGCCGTAAAGACCTTACAGGACATGGGCTTTGAGAACATTGCCGAAATGGAGGGTGGATTCGGGGCTTGGAAAAAACGCGGTGGGCCAATTGAAGAATAACAAAAGACAAATATCGTTTTCAGAAAAAATTTGAGAGCAGTATCTTAGTAATCAAACCGCTGCTATTTTTTGGCCCCCACCCCTTAATCTACTGGCAGTGCGGTACAATGTTTAATCTAATCTAAAGAATATTCAGGGACCCAAGTAGACTTAATTGCAAAATTAGAGAAGTCTTGATCTAATATTTCATAACCAACTTCCCTAGGTTTATTTTCAACGTCACTTTGTATTTTTACAATGTCTTGAGGGCATGACGACAATGATACAATGCAATCCATTTCGGCCCGAAACGTCGTGTAATCGCCTGCTTTAGTTTCAACTGGACGCGTTGCTAAAGAAATACCATCATCAAGTACAGCTATGTTCATAAAGACATTTAATGAAGCTAATGTCGGGTTCGGCACTTCGTATCCGAGCTCAGAAACAGATTCAAGCATATTATCAAAGCAATTTCGGTGGTAGCCCTTAACACCCAAACGGTGATATCGTGGTAAATCACAGCAAGCCATAAAACTATCATGAATTCCAGGAGAAGTGTCTTGAACAATTGTCAAAATAGGGTTTCGCATATTTGTAACTAATGTGTCACCAAGTTGTGGATTTAATCTCTGGCTCCAAACCCTCGTAGCTTCAAGGGACAAATATTCATTCAAGTTAGATCCGCTCCAAGCCCACAGGTCCACTACTTGAGACCCATGAATATTTATGAGCTTCAGAGAATTACCAGCCTTCAACTCGATTGCTTTACCCTGACATGCTTCAATGATTTTCATTCAATTTTCCTTCAAAAGTAAAAAGGCAGCGCTCTTAAATTTATGCACTGCCAGTTTACGATCTATTTTACATAGTCGGAAGTGGAGGCATTGATTGACCAAACCACTTCTCTGAAAGCGTATTTAGATCTCCTCCTAAAGTTTTATGTAATATGAAAACATTTGTCCAAAGTAGTAGGTCCAAATTACCTTTTTTAATCCCTATGAAGCAAGGGGAATCTTTCATAATAAATTTGGTTGAAATGTCTAAACTAGAATTATCAGCAGCCATCTGAGCTGCAACCGTGTTTCCCGTCACTATCACATCGATCTGCCCCGATAAAAATGCAGACCTTGTTGCAGCATTATCTCCAAAGCGAATAATTTCTGTTCCTGCAGGAGCATTTTCTGTTAACTCCAAATCTTCCAAGGTACCCGCCGTAAGACCAACTTTATAGCCAGAAAGGTCAGAAATAGATTCAATTTCTAATCCCTCAGCTGCAAAGGCTCCTGAAAAAAATGGTGCGTATGCAGATGAAAACCAAATTGACTTTGCCCGACCTGGATTTGCACCCATACTCGCTATCACAAGATCTGCTTTGTCTGTTTCTAAATAGGGAATTCGCTGTTTAGAAGTTATTGGTATTAATTCTAATTCAACCCCTAAATCTTTTGCTATTAGTTTTGCAATATCAACATCAAACCCTATATGTTCTCCTTCAGCACCTAAAGATGAAAAAGGTGCAAAGTTTTCTCCAACTGCAATTTTAACTGTTCCAGAAGCAAGGATTTCTGAAAGATCCGCATATGCGGGTGCAGTAGTCAGTGACAGCAGAGCAACTGCAACTGCCTTAAACCAAAGTTTCATTTTCTTCATAGTCATCTCCTTTTAGACTGTTTGAGTTATGGTTAGTTTTTACATTCAATTTGCCAGCTTCATTCTTCTC
>CACAPQ010000057.1 GCA_902534325.1 Paracoccaceae bacterium
TGAAGTGATTGAAACGTACTTATCAAGTTCGGATGACCCTTTAATTAATAAAATGTGCATTGCTGCTGCAGGAATAATTTCTGAAACTACTGTCGAAATGAGCAATCTAAATTGGAAAATAACAGTGCCATCACTGCAGAAGGCAGCAAATATCGATGAAGTTTTGATAATAAATGACCTTCAAGCTCAGGGTTATGCATTAGATTTCATTAACCCAAAAGATTTAGAGACATTAATTGAAGGAAGTCACGTTGCTATACCAAATAATACAAAGCTCGTTTGTGGAATGGGAACTGGGTTCAATGTCGCTATAGCTTATCAATCACCTTTTGGTACGTTTGTACCAGCATCTGAATATGGTCATGCTCGCATTACAGTCGCAAACAAAAATCAAAAATTGATAATAGAAAATTTAGAAAAAAATTCTTCATTTGTGTCATATGAGGATGTATTGGCCGGATTAGGACTTAATCGCCTAGATCAAGTTCTCAACGAAAGAAGTGATCGCACTCCTGCTGATATTTTGTCAGCTGCTGAAAAAGGCGATTTACAGGCTAAGGAAGTCGGAACTCAGTTAGCTGGCTTTGCCGGACAAGCTTTTGGTGATTTTGCCTTGATGAATATGGCGCTGGGGGGCGTGTACTTAATCGGAGGTGTCGCTAGAGCAATGTTGCCATATTTAAAAGAAGAAAATTTTAAAGAAAATTTTTATGAGCGGGGAAACTTCTCAGAAATAATGAAAAAAATATCAATTCATTTGGTTTTGGACGACTACGCTGCATTAAAAGGATGTGCAAATTATTCAACAATTTTATCTGGTGAATAAATTTTAATTCCAACATACATTAGAAATGTTGAAAACACAAAATAAAGACCAAAAATAAAATATTGCTTTTCAATACCAAAGCCCCAATCAATTAAATACCCCGTCACTCCTGGACCAATAGCAGAGCCTAAAACCATGATAGCAGTTCCCAGTGCTTTAATTGTTCCAAGAAATTTGGTGCCATAGTACTCTGCCCAAAAAGCTGTTGGCAGCGTTGAATTTGCGCCCGCAGAGATAGCTAAAAAGCATAAACCCAGCGCCAACCCAAACTGCGTTGAAACAAAGTAAAATAAAATAAAGGCAAAAACCAAAGGTATCTGATAAAAAGGAATTATGCGATCCAGACCAAATTTATCTAATGCCCAACCTGATACTAAATTAAATATAATAGCCACTATTGTATATATCGGAAAAAGAGCAACTAACTGCAGGTGCGTCCATCCCTTAATTTCAGCAAAGTACACTTGCTGAAAAAAAAACGAAGTTGTACACGCAGATGGACCAATGAGGGCAGGAAGCATAAACCAAAATAGCGGATGCCTTATAACTTCTTTTCGGGACCACGACTTTTCTAACATACCAAAAGCAATAACTTCTTTTACTAGAGACTGCGGGGTTCTTTCATTTTTTAATAATACCCAAATTAAAGGCACCATTAAAAAACAAAATACGGATGCAAAAATCCATAAATGTTGCCAATGGTAACTGAGCATTAGTATTGTAAACAAGACAGGTAGTAAAGCTTCGCCCAAAGCATATCCAGTGTTCGAAATAGCTAAAGCTTTGCCTCTTTGCGATACAAACCATCGAGACATTGAAACAGAGGAAATATGGGGTAACATTCCTTGTCCTAGAAAGCGTAAAAGAAAGACTATAAATGGTAATAGCCAAACAGCAGGATTTAGGGCCATCAGAAGAGTGGACAGACTTAAACCGACCAATACGAAAACACCTATTGACCGCGCTCTAAAAATATCACTTGAAATTCCGGCCCAAATCATAATCGCAGCTGAGGCTAAAGTTCCTATCATATAGATTGAACCCCAATCTCCATGACTAAGATTAAAATATGCTTGTATTTTCCCAGCAAAAATCGAAATAAAAAACGTTTGACCAAAACTTGAGTTCAAAGCCAATATGAAACCGGCCAGTAACCAGGCGATATTTGACCTTATAAATTCAAAATAGCCCAATAGTTTTCTCTTTCGATTTTTGCGGGAAAGTTATAATTAACTTATAGATTTGTTAGACGGACCGTACAGCTAAAACTGCATTAAGTCCCCCAAAAGCAAAGGCATTACTCAAAGCGACATCAACTTCTATTTCTCGAGCTTGATTTGGAACGACATCCAAAGCACACTCAGGGTCAGCTTCTTCATATCCAATTGTAGGAGCGATTATTCCATCCTTAACAGCCATTATACAGGCAAGAAGTTCAACAGCACCTGTTCCTCCAATCAAATGACCGTGCATCGATTTCGTGGATGAAAGCATCAAACTGTCAGCATGCCTGCCAAACACATCAGCAACTGCAGCACATTCTGTTTTATCGTTAGCTGCAGTTCCCGTTCCATGGGCATTAATATATTTTACGTCCTCTGGGTTAAGTCGAGCATCATTTAGAGCGCCCTTAATCGCACGAGCGGCACCTTGCTTCGATGGCATTACAATATCGCTAGCATCAGACGACATCGCATATCCTACAACTTCGGCTAAAATTTTTGCGCCTCGTTTTTTCGCTTTATCAAAGTTTTCAAAAACAAATATCGCTGCGCCCTCACCCTGAACCATTCCATTGCGGTTTGCTGAGAATGGCCGACAGGCATCTTTACTCATGACCCTTAAACCCTCCCAGGCCTTTACTCCTCCAAAACACAACATGCTTTCAGAGCCACCAGTGACCATAACATCAGACAGCCCTGACCGGACCATTTGAAAAGCTTGTGCCATGGCATGATTTGAACTGGCGCAAGCCGTCGAAACTGTAAATGAGGGTCCCTTTAAATTGTATTCCATAGAAACATGACTTGCAGCCGCATTATTCATAAGCTTAGGTACAACAAAAGGATGAACACGATTTTTACCTTCTTCGTAAACAGCCCTGTAATTATCGTCCCAGGTACTCACACCACCACCCGCAGTTCCCAAAACAACACCAGATTTCGCCGCAAGCTCACCTGAAAATATTATTCCTGATTGTTTTATAGCTTCTTTGGCGGCAATAAGCGTGAATTGAGTGACTCTATCATACAAAGCAAGCTGTTGACGATTAAAAACTGTCGTAGGATCAAAATCTTTTACCTGTCCACCAATCTTTATATCTAAACGATCAACATCTCGAAGAAAAAGAGGTCTAATTCCACATAGACCTTCAGCCATATTTGCCAGTGTTTCTTTAACCGAGTGACCAAGCGAATTAATTGTTCCAGAACCAGTTACAGCAACCCGATTCAAGATTTTTCAGCCACTAATTTTTCAATACCGGATATAATTGATGATACAGATGATATATTGAACTCGCTATCGGATGGGTCATTTGCATTAAAAGGAACGTGAATATCAAATGCTTCTTCAATTGCAAATATACTTTCCACCAAACCCATACTGTCAATCCCAAGGCTATCGAGGGTACTTTCCAAGGTAACATCACCAGGGTCGAGGATTGCTTGCTCAGCAATGATATCGATTACCTTTGCACCAATATCCATATTATTAGGTTCCTCAACAAAATTCTAAACCGCGTTTAATCCATCTTCGTTGACTTGAAAATGGCTTTTTTTATCTTTGTTAATTCTTTTACTAATTTAGGTAATTTTCTCAAATTTCGATAAACTTCTAACTGGGCATCCATTTTCATTGCTGGATAGCCTAACATGACCCGGCCGGCCGGAATATTTGAAAGTACTTTTGTTGCACCACCGGTTATCACATTGTCACCCACAAATATATTATCGCTTATACCTGACTGCCCCCCCCAAAACTACATTATTTCCTATTACAGCGCTACCAGCTATACCCACTTGAGCACAGATAAGAGTATTATTCCCAATTTGAACGTTATGTCCAATTTGAGCTAAGTTATCGGCCTTGACTCCATTCCCAATTGACGTCGGTCTCAATGTTCCACGATCAATGCAGGTATTTGCACCAACTTCCACATCATTTCCTATAATAACGCCCGCCAGAGAATGTATCCGATGCCAAATTTGGTTTTCATTTTTATTAACGGTTGATTTGCTTAAATCAGCCCTAACTTCCTCAACAGCAGATGACTTTTCTGTAACGAAGGAAAACCCATCTGCTCCAACAATGGCAGAAGGCTGTGCACAAAAACGATCACCAATAATAGTTTCAGAGCCAATCTTTACTCCTTCACGGAGATAACAATTGGTTCCTAGAATTGAATTAGAACCTATATAACACTGAGGACCAATGATAGAGTTATCACCAATCTGAGCGTTTGATGAAATAACTACCATTTCGCCAATTAGAACATTGTTTCCTATTTGCGCGCTTGGATCAATTATAGAAGAGGGGTGAATACCTGGCTTATAGTTCTGGCCCTTATCCAACATAGTTGAAATAGTAGACATTGCATACCTGGGTCGAGATACTAATATAGCAGCGCTTAAATCATACGCAGTCCAATCACTTCCTTTTGTAAGTAGAGCGCATTTAGCAGAAGTATCTTTCAAATCATCAAGATATTTGGGATTAATTGCTAAAGCTATATCTAGCTCAGACGCTAATTTAGGTTCTGCAACCGATGAAATCTTTATTTGCGGATCACCAAAAAACTCGGCGCCAATTGAGTTAGCTATTTCCTGAACCGTAAATTTCATTTCAATCTCATATAACCAGTTACTTTTAGCTTTTATCCAGATACTGGCCTTTTGTATGAATGCCCGCCTCAATAAGAGCTTCATAAATCGCCGCATCGCGTCCGTAAATATCTCGTCTATAATTAATCACCCCTAACTCATCCACAAACGCGGTTCTATAAATTAGATGAACCTGTACAGGTTTTCTCAAATAAACCACGGTTTCTGCTCCTGTAGCCATAGCATCTTGAAACTCCGCCTTTGGATCAGAAGTCTGTGGTTTAAGTAGCTCATAAGCAAATTCAAATGGTTTTTGCAATCGGATGCACCCATGAGAAAATGCCCTTACCTCTAAATCAAATAAGGGTTTGGAAGGAGTATCATGAAGATAGATGCTATATTGATTTGGGAACATAAATTTAACTAAACCCAAAGCATTTGTTATTGAGGGCATTTGTTTCAAGTCATAAGGAAAAGTCTCTTCGTCATATTCGTTAAAATCCACTAAAGATCGTGAAACAATTTCACGATCCAAATCAACCAGTTCTAGATAATCATGAGCCAAAGGGTCTTCTTGCATTTCAGGCAGATACTCTTTCAAGGTGATTGATTTTGGTACATTCCAAGTCGGATTAGTAATTATATGCTCTATTACATCTGAAAATTCTGGGGTTCGTTGCTCATCTACTGGAGTCCCAATCACGTTTCTTGTTTCGAAGATAAGGGCTCCATCTTCAAATAATTTAGTAGAAAAATCAGGCAGATTTACTATAACATAGCGTGAGCCTAAATCAAAATTTGTCCACCTCTCTCTTTCTAATGCTACAATTACAGATGCCAGCCTTTCCTCCGCAGTCCTTCCAATTTCTAAAAAAGTCGCTGGACCTGCTATTCCATCTGGAGCCAAACCATGCCTAAGCTGGAATAATTGTACAGCTCTTCGGAGATTGCCATCATAAATTTCAGATGAATTACTTTTTAAGTAGCCCCGCTTAATTAATGCATTACGTAGAAGTACGACACTATCTCCAGTGTCACCCGGCCTTAAAAGTTCGGCTGGTAATTCACTAGGCCAACCTCCTTGAGAAATAATTTTTTCAAGACGCTTTTTTTCCGAAAGAAGGACAGTGTACTGCTTGGACTGTGGATGAAGACCCCCGAAGAATTCCTGTGGTTTAACTAAAAGTAAAGTTTTTAAATAGGCAGCTGGGCTTCTGTAAGGAACTTTTCGAACAATCTCTTTATCTACTGAGGCTGGTTTCAGAATACCTGTTTGAAGATTAGATGAATAATTTAAGAATTTTAGCGTAATCAACGCTTCTATTGATCCAAGTTCAGTGGCAGTTCGGGCCTTTTTAAACTGATTTTTTAAATAATCAGGATCATAACGACGAGTTGGCAAGGCATGCTTTGATGTATTTTTGAGCTCTTTGAAAAAATAAGATGTCCTTTCTCTGGCATATCTATCGCCACCAACCCAAATAGGTTTAAATCCATTTTCCTCATAGAATTCAATAGCTTCAGTGTTTTTTTCTAGGACGCTCAACAAAGAAAATCTAAATTCAACACTATTTACATTCGCAAGTGATGCTGAGGCAGGGAATAAAGTAAAAATACAAGCAAGAACTCTGAATACTCTAAAAATAACCCTATAATTTGCCACAATAGCACCTCATCTATAACTTTTTATAATAAGTCG
>CACAPQ010000058.1 GCA_902534325.1 Paracoccaceae bacterium
ATGATGGATCAACACCAACAGCACCTCCGTCGCTCATCATGGGAGTACGGCTCATGCTTTCTACTCCACCTGCAATATAGCTATCGCCTGAACCTCCGCCTATTTGATTGGCCGCTAAGTTTACTGACTCTAAACCGGATGCGCAGAACCGATTTATAGAAAGTCCAGGAATAGACTCGTCCAATTGGGATGCTAAAACTGCAGTTCTAGCTAAACAAGCGCCCTGTTCACCAACCTGGGTGACATTTCCCCAAATTACATCTTCCACCGCATGTCCTTCTAGGCGATTGCGGCCCGCGATTGCATCTATAGCCGTAACGGACAGGCTAAGTGCGCTTACTTCATGTAAAGCACCGTCTTTGCGCCCTTTGCCTCTTGGTGTTCGAATTGAATCATATATGTAAACGTTTTTCATTTTTTATCTCAAGCTCGCTCTGATGGGTTTCCCGGCATCAAATCGTAGGGATGCTGCCAACCAGGAATGTTTGATATATTCTTTAGCCATTGATCTATGTTTGGCCATTCAGAGCGTTCAAAACCAAAGAATTCTGGATAATAAAGATAAGAACAGCAGGTCATATCTGCATGAGTTATATCGTCACCTACTAGGAAGTTTTTCCCACTGAGAGCCTGTTCGAGAATACCGTATGAGCTTTTTAATCGAGCAAGATTAAAATCTATAACGGGTTGAGGCCTCTTATCTTGAGGAAAAAAGTTCATTAAATATCTGGTATTGCCCACAACAGAAGAAAATTTATGGTTATCCCAAAGAACCCATCGAAGCACTTCAAGTTCTTCAGTTTCGTTACTACCACCATGTTTTCCTGTCTTATTGTAAAGGTAAGTCTGTATCACCCCTGACTGGGTCAACTTCGTATCTCCGTCTACAAGAACGGGAACTTCGCCCATTTCATTTATCTGACTTCTATATTGTTCACTTCGTGCTTCGCCGTTGAAGAAATCCACAAAAATAGGATCCCAGTCTATTTTTGCTAATTGCAAGGCAAGCGCAGCTTTATATGAATGGCCACTTTCTCCAAAACAATACAGTTTCATAACTTCTCCTACTTAAAATCTCGCTTTACTAAATTTCCTTGAGATTAATTCTTTCATAACCTCATTCGTTCCTCCGTAGATCCGTTGAACTCTAGCATCAGTCCACATCTCTGCGATATCATATTCTTGCATATAGCCATAACCACCATGTAATTGTAGACACTCGTCTAAAACTTCACCCTGCGTATCAGAAAGCCAATACTTAGCCATAGCAGCTTTTTCTACTGTTAATTTTCCCAACAAATGCTCATCGATGCAATTATCCAGAAAAGCCTTTGCTACAGTAGTTTTGGTTTGGCATTCAGCTAACTTAAATCGCGTATTTTGGAATTGCATGATGGGTCCACCAAAGGCTTCTCTTTCGTTGCAATAGTCTATAGTTCGCTCCACAGCGCCTTCCATAGCACCAACTGCACCACACCCGATTATCAACCTTTCCTGAGGAAGTTGAGCCATCATCTGATAAAAGCCTTGCCCCTCATCACCTCCCAAAATATTTTCAGGGGGCACTTCTACATTCTCAAAAAAAAGTTCAGAAGTGTCATTGGCATGCATACCAATTTTTTCTAAATTTCGCCCTCTGGAAAAGCCCTCTGCGTTATCAGTCTCTACTACAACTAATGAAGTGCCTTTAGACTTTTCAGTTGGATTTGTTTTAGCTGCTACAATTACTAAATTAGCGTGCTGGCCGTTAGTAATAAAAGTTTTCTGGCCATTCAATCTATAGGAATTTCCTTCTTTTAGCGCTCGGGTTTTTAGTGACTGCACGTCAGATCCACCTGCTGGTTCTGTCATAGCCAGAGCACCTATTAATTCGCCGTTTACCATTTTAGGTAACCACCGTTTTTTTTGTTCATCTGTTCCGTAAGCCAGAACATAGTGAGCAACGATACCAGAATGAATTCCGTGTCCCCAACTAGCAAGGTTTGCGCGACTGGCAGCCATTAAAATCACGGCCTCATGTCCAAAATCTCCGCCAACTCCTCCATATTCCTCTGGTATTGAAGGGCAAAGTAACCCTAGCTCAGCAGCCTGTTGCCAAGTTGAGCGATCCATTTCACCTTGCTTTCGCCATCGTTCCAAATGGGGGCTCCATTCTTCGGCGATAAACTTAGCCGTCATCGTTTCCAACATTTGATGTTCTTCGGTCATCCAGTTAGATGAGTTCATCTAATTATCCTCGATTTAAAATCCATCTGGTTCTAAAGCCATTACACATTCTGATCCAGATCTTATACGAGCTAAATGAAGTGAGGTAGCAGGTAAATGCCTAAGCATGTAGTATCTGCCGGTTTTTAGCTTTGTCTCATAAAACGCTGCGTCATCGGTATCCGATGATAAACACTTGAGTGCTGATTTAGCCATACGAGCCCACATATAGCCAAGGCAAACGTAACCAAAAAGATGCATAAAATCATTTGATCCCGCTAGTACATTCAAAGGATTTTTTTGGCCATTTTTTAAAAAGTATTGTCCTGCAGCTTGTAAATCAGAAATTGCTTTGGAAAGTGGTTCAAGAAAATCAGATTGAAAATTTTCGCCCTGGCTTCCATTTTCTTTAAGAAATTTAGCAGTGAGTGCAAAAAATTCTAAAATATATTTGCCATTATCTTGTGGCAGTTTTCTACCAACTAAATCTAAAGCTTGGATGCCGTTAGCACCTTCATAAATCATAGCTATACGTGCATCGCGCACATATTGTGACATGCCCCATTCCTCGATGTAACCATGCCCTCCAAAAATTTGTTGTGCTTGCACAGTCATTTCAAAGCCTTTGTCTGTTAGAAAACCTTTAACAACTGGAGTAAGTAAGCTTATCAATCCATTTGCGGAATGATTATCTGAACGCGAAGTTGCGTCAATCAATTGAGCGCCCCAAAATGTAAATGCACGGGCACCCTCAACGAAACTCTTTTGGTCCATGAGGCTTCGTCTAATATCTGGATGCACAATTATTGGATCTGCAGGGCCTTCCTTATTACTTCTCCCTAAAAAATTTCTACCTTGAAGGCGATCTTTTGAATAGGCTGAAGCGTTTTGAAAAGCCACCTCAGCTTGTGAATAACCCTGCAAGCCAACGCCCAGCCTAGCTTCATTCATCATGGTGAACATTGCACGCATTCCCTTGTGCTCATCACCAATTAAAAACCCGGTAGCTCCATCGTAATTCATAACGCATGTGGAGTTTCCATGAATTCCCATCTTATCTTCTAATTTGCCAACAGATAATTTATTGCGCTTCCCTAACGATCCGTCTTCTTTGACTAAAATTTTAGGCACTATGAACATTGATATGCCTTTTATACCTTCAGGTCCTCCCGGTATTTTGGCTAAAACCAAATGAATTATATTTTCTGATAAATCGTGATCTCCTGCAGATATAAATATTTTTTGACCTGTGATTTTGTAAGTGCCATCGCTTTGGGGTTCAGCTTTAGTTCGTATCAAACCTAAATCTGTTCCACACTGGGGTTCTGTTAGGTTCATTGTCCCAGTCCATTCACAGGTTACAAGTTTTGGTAGATATTCCGATTTTTGCTGATCCGTACCATGAGCGTGTATTGCAGAATACGCGCCATGTGTTAGGCCATGATACATGCCAAAAGCCATGTTAGATGAGGCCATCATTTCTCCAATGGCAGTACCCAAGATATATGGAAGGCCTTGTCCACCGTATTCAGTATCACAGTCAATAGTTGTCCAGCCATCTTCTCGGATTTTATTAAAAGCTTCCTTAAAGCCTTCCGGAGTTCTGACTATTCCATTTTCAAGCGAGCAACCTTGACTATCTCCAACATGGTTCAAAGGAAAAAGAATATCGGAACAGATCTTCCCTGCTTCGTTTAAAATACTTTTAAGAAATTCATTATCTAAATCTTGATATCCCGGAATTTCTGAATTTTGTACTTGTAAAACGTCGTTGAAAATAAATTCCATATCTCGGACTGGCGCTTTATAAGCTGACATTTATTTATCCTATTGCACTCTTTTTGTTAAATCCATCGAGCTGATAAGCTCTTTTCCCCATTGTATTTGCTGCCGTAATTCTGTGATTGTTTCTTCGATTTTGTCGCGCTGATCTTCTAAATCTGTAAGTTTGTTTTTTGCTAATTCGTAGGTACGCAAAAGTTGTGTTTGTTGTTTGTCGCCCATATCGTACATTTCCAATAGTTGACGGATGTCTTCTAATGAAAAACCAAACCGTTTTCCTCTAAGAATCAGTTTTAGTCTTCCCCTACATCTTTTTGTAAACAATCTTTTATGACCTCGGCGTGTTGGAAAAAGGAGCTCTTTAGATTCATAGAAACGCAAAGTCCTTGGCGTTACATTAAATTGGTCACACATCTCCCTAATATTCCAAAATTCTTGATGCAAAACCGCCCCCTTAACAATAGTTTAAGCAGACTAATACTAAATATTTTTGAAAAAGTTAACGTTGACGTAAAGGAACTTTACGTCATTTTTCTTTATGCAGGATATTGTAAGTTATTTTCATTAACTTTTCTAATTCCTCGAGCGTTTCGCCTAATTGTAATTGTTGCTCTTTGAGTTCCTTCCGTTTACGTTCCGCCATTCCAAGAAAAACTTCCATCTGGGTCTTGGTTCCGTCTTGATCATATATCAATAACCACTGTCGCAGTTCTTCCAGTTGAAAGCCAAACTTTCGTCCACGTAATATTAACGTCATGCGAGCACATTCTCGGGCTCCATAAAAACGAGAACGTCCTTGCCTCTCGGGGGATAAAAGTTCAATATATTCATAGTATCGGAGGGTTCTCGGCGTAACCTCAAACTTTGCGCACATTTCTTTAAATGTTAGTCGAATATCACCCATATATATCGTGCCTTTATTTATAAATAGTTATATCCTTGGCTAAAGCAACTAGTCTGTTGGCTCAAATAGCTTATAAGATACTTTAGTTACTTAGTTTATGAAAAATATAATGATAGAAAAGAAAAAAAAAGCAGTTGAAGATTTTTTTGCTGTTTTGCCGCACTCAATCAGTTTGGGCATGGGAATTGATTTTATAAGGGATGGTGAGGTTGGTATGAGTATGCCGTACGACAGTAAGTTAATCGGCGATCCTCAAACTAAAGTTATTCACGGTGGCGCGGTGTTTGCTCTTTTGGACACATGTTGTGGGGCAGCAGCAATGTCCCATCCAGAGCAGACAGGTCCAACGGCAACAATTGATTTAAGAGTTGACTACATGCGACCAGCAACTCCAAGTCAACGAATTAAAGCAGTAGCCACATGCTATAACTTGACGAAAAACGTTGCTTTTGTGAGGGCAGTTGCCTTGGATAATAACGAAGAAAAACCAGTTGCTATGGCGGCCGGTGCATTTGTGACGGGCGTTTAGTACATGAAAAAACTTTCTCCAGAACCTGTAGCTTTGATTAAAAAAAGAAGAAATGAAGCTTTATCTCAGTTAATTGATAGCATTCCTTATATATCTTTTTTGGGAGTGGACTTTGATAGGAGGGGTGATGAAATCACAGCTATTCTACCTTTCAAAGAGGAATTGATAGGTAATCCCAACCTTCCCGCGCTGCATGGCGGTTCAATCGCAGCATTTTTAGAAATAAGTGCAATCATTGGGCTAAGTTGGACGCAAATCTGGCATCAAATTGAAGATCCTGGGCTTGACGCTGATTCTTCAGACAATGTAAGAAAGTTTACTCTTCCTAAGACCATTGATTTTTCTGTCGATTATTTAAGAAGTGGCCTTCCTAGAGACTCTTATGCACGTGCTAAAGTTAATAGAGCCGGAAGGCGCTATGCGTCAGTACATGTTGAGGCATGGCAGGATAATCGAGATAGATTGTTTGCTCAAGGGACTGGACATTTTTTAATGCCATTAAACAAATAAAATTGCTAAACTCTTGATGCCTAATATCACAAATAAAAGGGTTCTCGCGATAGCAATACCAATTGTGCTATCCAATATTACAGTTCCGATATTAGGGGCAGTTGACACTGCTGTAGTTGGTCAGCTCGGAAAAGCAGCCCCAGTAGCTGCGGTTGGTGTTGGGGCAATAATTGTAACGACCTTTTACTGGCTTTTTGGTTTTTTAAGAATGGGTACGACAGGTCTAGTGG
>CACAPQ010000059.1 GCA_902534325.1 Paracoccaceae bacterium
GTCGAAAATTTGTTGGAATTGAAAAAGAGCAAAACTACATCGACGTCGCTCAAGATAGAATAAAGAAAATTAAAAAATTTGATAGCGAGGTGCTGGAAGTATCAGCGAGCAAACGATCTGAGCCTAGGGTACCTTTTGGTCAAATAATCGAGCGTGGAATGTTATCACCTGGCGAACAATTATGGTCTTTGAACGGGCGTCATAAGGCAAAAGTTAGAGCTGACGGTACATTGATTGGGGACGATATAAAAGGATCAATTCATCAGGTCGGCGCTGCTCTAGAAGGTGCCCCAAGTTGTAATGGTTGGACATATTGGGGTTTTAAGCGGGATGGTAAAATGGTGCCAATTGATATTTTAAGACAACAAATTCGTTCGGAAGTCATATTGTAATTCAACAGGCTTTGGTGTGAGACCGCAACAAACTAAACTCCGCTTACTGGGCGGATTTTTTATTTTTTTTAAAATTCTTCTTTACAGACTGAGCAAAGCAGAGCACCATATGTAGTGTACAGTGCTGTATAAACCACAGCACTTTGAGCAGGCACCAATTGCTTGGGGGATGAGTCAGATCGCAAGCAAAACAACAAAAAGAGGTGGCGCTATGGCACAACCTGAAATGTTTTTAGAAGATGAAATTCACCCCATTGATATTGTGGAACATCTTGCAGAACATCATGAATGGGAATTTGATAGAATAGAAGAAAACCAGATTGCTATGGCTGTTCAAGGGCAATGGAGAACATATTCAATAACATTAGCATGGTCTGGTTTTGATGAAACTTTGCGTCTTATTTGTTCTTTTGAAATGGAACCGCCTAATGAGAAATTAAAAGATCTCTATGAAACTTTAAACGTGGCAAATGATAGATGTTGGACTGGGGCATTTACGTTTTGGGAAAAACAGAAGCTGATGGTATATCGGTACGGCCTTGTTCTTTCTGGTGGCCAAATTGCAACCGCCGGACAAATTGATACCATGATTTCATCTGCTGTCCTGACGGCTGAAAAGTATTACCCTGCTTTTCAATTAGTAGTATATGATAATCAAAGCCCAGATAGCGCAATGCAAGTAGCCATTGCAGAGGCGTATGGTCACGCTTAAGGTTGGATCATCAGAAATAATAGCGAGCTAAAGATGAATTTAGATGACATTAAGGCGCGAGGCCTTATCCTCATCGGTTGTGGTAAAATGGGTTCAGCAATGCTTGCTGGATGGTTGGATTCTGGGATACCTGCATCTAGTATCTGGATATCAGACCCACAACCTAGTGCTTGGTTGGCTACAACTGGAGTGAATTTAAATAAGAGTTTACCGGACAATCCTGCCGTTTGCTTAATTGCCGTGAAGCCACAAATTATCTTTGAGGCTGTTTCAACCTTGAATGGCTATAAACAGAGCAAAACATTATTTATCTCTATCGCTGCTGGAATAAAGCTCAAACAATTAGAGCAAGCAATTTCTTCGGATAGTACAATCATAAGAGCTATGCCAAACACTCCCTCAGCAGTTGGTAAAGGAATTACAGCGCTGATTGGTAATTCGGCAGCCAAGAATGAGCATATTTTAATTTCTAAAATATTATTGGAGAAAATAAGTGAGGTAGTTGAGCTGGAACATGAGGATCAGATGGATATAGTAACTGGGCTTTCAGGTTCAGGACCTGCATATGTTTTCTATTTAATTGAGTCTCTCACAAACGCTGGAATCGAACTAGGTCTTTCTAAAGAAAAAGCGTTACATTTAGCAAAAGCTACTGTAGCTGGTTCTGGAGCTTTGGCGATGAGTTCTACAGAAAATCCAAGTTTACTAAGAGAAAATGTGACCAGTCCAAATGGGACTACACAAGCTGGCTTAGAAATTCTAATGGACAAAAAATATGGCTTGGGGCCTTTGATTAAAAGTACTGTTGAAGCTGCTGCAAAAAGATCAAAAGAGCTAGGTAATGGATGAAATTAATTTTGAACATTTTCTTGCAGTCGATATTCGCGTTGGTACTGTTCTTCGGGCAGAAGAATTTCCCGAAGCACGGAAGCCAGCGGTTAAACTTTGGGTTGATTTTGGTACAGAAATTGGAGTAAAAAAATCGTCGGCACAGATCACAGACCATTATGATTACGATATTTTAGTGGGAAAGCAGGTGATGGGCGTTATTAATTTTCCACCAAGACAGATAGGCCCTTTTATGTCCGAAGTTTTAATACTTGGTTTTATGGACACTAATGGATCAGTTATATTGGCTGTCCCAGACAAACTGACACCTAATGGATCTTCTTTATGTTAAAAGTTTGTTTCAGTCGCCAATAGCTTCACGCCAGTGACGACGACATAATGAAATGTAAGTTTCATTTCCTCCTATTTGAATCTGAGCTCCATCTTTAATCACTGCACCGTTTTCATCCTGTCGTATCACCATAGTGGCTTTTTTACCGCAATGGCAAATGGTTCTAATTTCGCGCATCTCGTCTGCTAGAGCCAATAGTGCGGCGGATCCGGGAAATAACTTGCCTTGAAAATCTACCCTCAATCCATAGCACATTACTGGAACTTTTAAGTCATCAACCACACGGGCTAGTTGCCAAACTTGCTCCTCAGATAAAAATTGGGCTTCGTCTATGAAGACACAAGAGCAAGGTCCTTTTTCCAATCTAAACTCAATTTTTTGAAACATATTTTCTTTGGAATCAAAAGTATCGGCATCGGATGCAATACCTATTCGTGACCCTATTTTTCCGTCGCCGGCTCTTTTGTCAAAGCCCGCTGTAATAAGATAGGTCTTCATTCCTCTCTCATGGTAATTGTGAGAGGCTTGAAGCAAAAGTGTAGATTTGCCAGCATTCATTGTGGAGTATTGAAAATATAACTTCGCCATAAATATCAGCAATGCAGCTAATATCTTATTTTGACAAGATCAAAACTTAGAGTGTTGTCAAAAAATTATGATCAATAAAATTTGCTTCCAATTTTAAATTTTCGAAATTATTTTTCAGTAGAAGTGATTTTATTTTGAGTTAAGGCTCTTGAATTAATTTCCTTCAAATTCGCATAAAATATGAGTAGATACTCCCATTTGTTCCAGTTTTTTGCTTCCGCCCAAGTCTGGTAAGTTAACAATGAAAGAGCACCCCAAAATTTCTCCACCTAGTTTTTCTACTAAAGCTATGCCAGCTTCCGCTGTACCTCCAGTTGCAAGCAGATCATCTACTATAAGGACTTTATCTCCGGCGGATAATGCATCCTCATGTATCTCTAAGGTGGCTTTTCCGTATTCTAATTCATAATCTTGAGCGATTGTTTTACTTGGAAGTTTTCCTTCTTTCCGGATTGGGATAAAACCACACTCCAATTCTTTAGCAATTGCCCCACCAATTATAAATCCTCTTGCCTCTAGACCTATAACTTTATCAACGTTAGCCTTTTTGTAGGGTTCTGCGAGCCTATCTATACATTCCCGAAAGCCTTTAGCATCATCAAATAGAGTAGTCACATCCCTAAACATTATACCCTTAATGGGAAAATCGGCAATTGTTCTTATAAGATCTTTGATTGATGACATGTCCAAAGCTTTCTGCTCATTAAGATGATTTAAATACCACATTTGCTGGCGCTTTGTCTTTTATTAGAATTCTAAACAGTGGTAAACTGGTCAGATACACTTAGTTAAGAAAAATCAATTCCATATACTTATACCATTTTGAGTTTTGTGAAGCATACGGCTTTTAAATTTGTCTAATCTCGATTAGTGACACACTCAGATATTAATTGGAAACCCTGTAGATGAAACAAACAATTCTAAATGCTTTTGCCACTTTGAACAAACCCGATTTGAATTTTATGAATGATGAAGGTTTAAGTATTTCTCGAGTTAGAACGGAACTCTTGTCCGGGCTAACTGTTGCTTTAGCTCTGATTCCAGAAGCTGTAGCGTTTGCTTTTGTCGCTGGTGTGCATCCTTTGGTTGGATTATACGCTGCTTTTCTTGTGGGCTTGGTGACCGCAGTTTTGGGAGGGCGGCCAGGTATGATTTCTGGCGCTACCGGCGCACTGGCGGTCGTTATGGTGGCGCTAGTTGCGGAACATGGCGTGGAATATTTATTTGCCACAGTAGTATTAATGGGAATTTTGCAAATTATTGCTGGCGTTATGCAATGGGGAAAGTTTATCCGTTTGGTTCCTCATCCAGTAATGTTAGGTTTTGTAAATGGACTAGCTATCGTCATATTTTTGGCCCAACTAACACAATTTAAAGTGCCTGGAACGGCTGAAGTTTCTGGTCACGGTTCATCAGGAGGCGAATGGCTTAGTGGCAGCTCCCTATATATGATGCTGGCTTTAGTGGTTCTGACAATGTTTATTATCTATGTTATGCCACGCATTACGCGAATTATCCCAGCGCCCCTAGCTGGTATAGGCGTTGTGGCAGGGCTAGTGATTTTCTTTGGTTTAGATGTGCCTAGAGTTGGTGACATGGCTTCAATTCAAGGAACTTTGCCGCCGTTTCATATTCCATCTGTTCCATTAAACTGGGAAACTCTGGAAATTATATTTCCATATGCTGTTATTTTAGCGGCCATTGGCTTAATTGAAAGTCTTTTGACACTTAATTTGGTAGGTGAAATGACAGGGAAAAGAGGAGGTGCAAGTCAGGAATGTATAGCCCAGGGACTTGCTAATACCGCAACTGGTTTTTTTGGTGGAATGGGCGGATGCGCCATGATTGGTCAGTCTATGATCAATGTTAAGTCGGGTGGTAGAACGCGGATAGCTGGGATTTCTGCGGCACTTTTCCTTCTGATTTTTATACTAGTTGGAGCTCCTATCATTGAGATGATACCATTAGCGGCACTTGTTGGCGTTATGTTTATGGTCGTAATAGGAACCTTTGCCTGGAATTCTTTTAAAATCCTAAGAAGAGTTCCGTATACCGATGCTTTTGTGATAATTCTCGTTACCATTGTTACGGTTATTTCAGATCTCGCGGTAGCGGTCGTTGTAGGTGTAATTGTTTCAGCTTTAGCTTACGCTTGGAATAACGCCAGGAGAATTCATGCCCATACTGAAATTTCAGAGACTGGAGCTAAAATTTATCGTATTCAAGGACCTTTGTTTTTTGGCTCTTCTGATGGGTTTTTAGAGTTATTTGATGTTCAAAATGACCCTAACGAAGTTATTATTGAGTTTTCAGATAGCCGAGTAGTAGATCAATCTGCGCTTCAGGCAATAGAGGCCGTAGCTGGTAAATATGAACTTGCTAATAAACGTATTCAACTTAGGCATCTTAGTCGTGACTGCCATAGCTTGCTGACAAAAGCTGGCCATTTAGTCATAGATAGTGACGATGATCCAGATTATGCTCTTGCTGTGAACTATTCAGTCAAAACTGGCATTTTAG
>CACAPQ010000060.1 GCA_902534325.1 Paracoccaceae bacterium
CGAGATTGCGCATACAATTTTAAAAGAAATTACAGAGAGGTTAGGATTTTTAAATAATGTTGGTTTGGAATATTTGACTTTATCTAGAAGTGCAGGAACGCTTTCTGGTGGAGAAAGCCAAAGAATTAGATTGGCAAGTCAAATTGGTAGCGGTCTGACCGGTGTCTTATATGTTTTAGATGAACCATCAATTGGACTTCATCAACGAGATAATGACCGATTATTACTGACACTAAAAAATTTGAGAGATCAGGGTAATACTGTCATCGTCGTTGAACATGATGAGGAAGCCATTCGAGAAGCAGATTATGTTTTTGATATTGGTCCAGGAGCAGGCATGCATGGAGGCCAAATCGTAAGCCATGGCCTTCCATTGGAAATTGAAAAAGATCAAAATTCGCTAACTGGAAAATATTTAAGTGGTAATTTGGCAATACCTGTTCCGAAAGAGAGAAGAAGCGGAAATGGCAAATACGTTTCAGTTGTCAAGGCAACGGGTAATAATTTAAAGAAAATTAATGCTGAATTTCCATTAGGAAAATTTGTTTGTGTTACCGGAGTTTCTGGTGGTGGGAAGTCTACTTTGACGATTGAGACTCTGTTTAAGACAGCTTCCATGCGATTAAATGGAGCAAAGCAAACTCCTGCTCCTTGTGAAACAATAAAAGGGCTAGAGTTTCTAGATAAAGTTATTGATATCGACCAAAGGCCAATTGGTAGAACTCCTCGTTCAAACCCTGCTACTTATACTGGGGCATTTACTCCAATTCGCGATTGGTTTTCAGGTCTTCCTGAGGCTCGGGCACGTGGTTATAAACCAGGTAGGTTTAGTTTCAATGTAAAAGGGGGCAGATGTGAAGCTTGCCAAGGAGATGGCGTTATCAAAATTGAAATGCACTTTCTTCCTGATGTCTATGTGAAATGTGAAACATGCAATGGAGCACGATATAATCGAGAGACATTAGAAATTAAATTTAAAGGTAAAAGCATAGCTGATATTCTTGATATGACGGTTGAAGATGCCCAAGAATTTTTTAAGGCAGTTCCAAGTATCAGAGAAAAAATGGACGCTCTAGTTAGGGTGGGATTAGGGTATATAAAAGTAGGTCAGCAGGCTACAACTCTTTCTGGAGGAGAGGCGCAGCGTGTAAAGTTATCTAAAGAACTTTCTAAGAGATCGACAGGAAGGACTTTGTATATTTTGGACGAACCGACGACCGGGCTGCACTTCGATGACGTTCGTAAATTGTTAGAAGTTCTTCATGAGCTTGTGGATCAAGGTAACACAGTTATTGTTATAGAGCATAATTTAGACGTTATTAAAACTGCTGATCATATATTGGATATTGGTCCAGAGGGTGGTGATGGAGGTGGGGAACTCATTGCTTACGGATCACCAGAAAAAGTGGCGAAGTCCAAAAGTAGTCACACTGCAAAGTATCTTGAACCGCTTTTAACGTAAGCCTTGCTCTTGAATTCAAAATTACTTTTCGGGAATGAGTCCCCTTGGACTAAATCTTAATACTAACAGGAGGAGTAGTCCCATTGTGAGTAATCGCATATGAGCCACGCTGTCCATTAAATGGAGTTTCAGTGAGTTGTCGTCTGCTAGACCTGATGTCAAAATAACCATTAAGAATTGACCTATTGGTTCAACCTGTACCCATAAAAACCAAATTATGAAGCCACCTAATACGGCCCCTAAATTATTTCCGGATCCGCCAATGATCACCATAACCCAAATGAGAAAAGTATACCTAAGGGGTTGATAAGTTCCTGGCGTAAGTTGACTGTCTAGCGTTGTCATCATAGCCCCAGCTATGCCGCAAATGGCTGAGCCAAGTATGAAAATTTGCAGATGCCTTCCTGTTACATTTTTTCCCATAGCTTCAGCAGCCACCTCATTATCGCGAATTGCACGCATCATTCTGCCCCAGGGGCTATGAAGTGCTCGCTGTGCTAAAATGAATATCACAATTAGAACAATTGAAAAAAGCCCAGCATATATCAATTTTACGTAAAGCGTTGAAGCCGTGACTGGATCTATACCAATGCTATTTGCAGTGCTCACGAATTTGTCGTTTTGCTGTAGATCTATTTCGTAAGGAGCTGGCCTGGGTAATCCAATAACATTCTTAACGCCACGTGCTAACCAATCTTCATTTTTAATAATTGCGATTATTATTTCAGCAATACCAAGTGTGGCAATAGCAAGATAATCAGATCTTAGCCCTAATGCTGTTTTTCCAATAACCCAAGCAGCGCCAGCGGCAAGTAAACCACCGATTGGCCACGCCATTAGTATAGGTAAGCCTAAGCCTCCTAGGTAACCGGTTGAAGCAGGGTTTACGGCTTCTACCGCCACCACACCAGTGTCGAAAATAGCCCGGTATATAAAAAATCCAGCGAGGGCTAAAAGTATAGCTCCCCAAAATTTTTGTCGTTTGTTTACTATCTTTTTGATCCACAGCCCTATGGTAATGATTACAAAAATTCCAAAGATAATAGCCGCAATTATACGAATTCCACCAACTGACCAAGCTTCATAAACTGGAGGTGCTGATACTAAAACAGCAGCCAAACCACCTAATGCCACAAATCCCATTATTCCTACATTGAAAAGTCCAGCAAAGCCCCACTGCAGATTAACCCCGAGCGACATAATTGCACTTATCAATCCCATATTCAAAATAAGTAATGCAGTATTCCAACTCTGAACGAAACCTGTGATCAAAATTAGAAAGACGGCTAAGGCAAATAGAAGTGTTATTTTTAAATTTTCCATTAAAAGGCCTTCCCTCTAAATAATCCGGTGGGACGAAAAAGTAAGACCACAACTAGTATCACAAAGCTAACTGCAAATTTATAGTCTGTGGATAAGAGTTGCATAAGGGTAGTCGGTTCTAAAGGTTCAGGTAAGCTGTATTTCAAAACTTTCTTCCAAGCATAAGTTATTGTGACCTCTGAAAATGCAACAATGAAGCCTCCGGCTATGGCGCCAATAGGGTTACCTAAACCACCTACGATTGCAGAAGCAAATATAGGAAGTAGCAGAGAGAAGTATACGAATGGTTTAAAAGATTTGTCTAAACCATAAAGTGTTCCCGCGACAGTTGCCAGAGCTGCAACAATTAACCACGTTACCGTTACAACTTTTTCCGGGTTTATTCCTGATAACAAAGCTAAATCTTCGTTATCTGAGTAGGCTCTCATTGATTTTCCAGTTCGCGTTTTATTCAAAAACCAAAACAAAATAAGAACCACCAAAATTGCTGTGATAATCGTTATTCCTTGCGTCGTTTTAAAAGCTAAACCTTCGCGTAAGCCTGTTAACTGTTTAAATTCTCTCACTGATATAATAAATCTTTCACCATCTACAAAACGCTGATCGTTTGGGCCAATAATAAAACGGACAAGGCCGTTCATAATAAACATTATCCCCATAGATACTATAACTAAAATTACAGGCTTAGCTTTCTGATTTCTATAAAACCGATACACAAATCGGTCGGTCGCCAATATAAATAATGAACAAAAAATTATACCGATAGGCAATGCAATCAGAGCGGTTGGAAGAGGCCCGAGCCCTACACCTATACTTTGTAGCCACCATGTTCCAAGAACAGTGATCATGGCTCCGAATGCCATTGTATCCCCATGTGCAAAATTAGAAAATCTCAGGATGCCATAGATCAGAGTTACCCCGAGTGCTCCAAGTGCCAGTTGGCTACCGTAAGCAAGTGCAGGAATAAAAACAAAATTAGAAAAAACTACTAAGGCGTTTAAAAAATCCATATTCACCCTCCTAAAAAGGACTTTCTTACCTCAGGATCGGCCAAAAGTTCGCGGCCAGACCCAGTATAGGCATTCCTTCCTTGCACCATGACATAGCCGGTATCTGCAATTCCAAGGGCTTGCCTGGCATTCTGCTCAACCATTAAAATAGGTATTCCTGTTCCACTCACTTCAATAATTCTATCGAACAATTCATCCATTACGATGGGACTGACACCAGCAGTTGGTTCATCTAACATAAGAATTTTTGGTTGCGTCATTAAAGCGCGTCCTACGGCGACTTGTTGTCTTTGCCCCCCTGAAAGTTCGCCCGCCGCTTGTTTTCGTTTCTCTTTCAGGATTGGAAAAAGCTCAAAGACTTGCTCTAGAGTATCTGAAAAATCATCTTTTCTAATAAAAGCACCCATTTCCAAATTTTCCTCAACGGTCATAGATGTAAAGATGTTTTGATTTTGGGGAACAAATCCCATGCCTGCTCTGACCCTATCTTGAGTAGTTAAATTTGTAATATCAACACCGTCCAATAGAATACTACCTTCACGAACATCCAACATTCCAAAGATAGCCTTCATGGCAGTTGATTTTCCTGCACCATTTGGGCCAACTATCACAGCGATTTCACCTTTACCAACTGATATGTCGCAAGAATGAAGAATGTCTGGTCCAGAACCATAACCGCTGGTAATTTTGTGAGCTTTCAAAAATTTATCTTCTATTTCGTCAATCATAAAGTTACAATTCAATATTTTTAAAAGGCATTGTTTATAATGCTTTATTTTTCAAACCGGTTCCAAGATAGGCTTCAATCACATTTTCATTTGATTTGATCTCTTGCAGTGCTCCCTGAGCAAGCACTTTACCTTCCGCCATGCAGATAACGGGATCACATA
>CACAPQ010000061.1 GCA_902534325.1 Paracoccaceae bacterium
ATAACGCTCATTTGCATGGCTCAAGGCCTTGTGTATAGCCTGTTCAAGTGTAGACGAAAATGAAGGCACAATTTTGCTCCTGCATGGTAGTGAAACTATATGTAATATGCTTTATGCAAATTTCATACCTTAAATTGTGGTTTTTTACTTTCACTCTTCAAGTGCAAAACAACGATTATTCTTAAATTTTTTTAAATATTTTGATAAATTGTTCAGAATTTGTCTTTTAATGAACGAATTCTACTGAACACTTCGACGTCAGTCGAACTAAGCATATTGAGGTTTTCGCGGATATTTTTGTCAAAGGGTCTCAAAAATGGGTTGGTTTTTTTTTCTAATCCCAACTCCGATGGTACCGTAAAGAAGCCTTTACTGCGTTCTAATTTAACTTGTTCGCATCTTTTTATCAGATCATGGTTTTTGGGATCGATAGACAAAGCAAAAGAGGCATTATTTTCTGTATATTCATGGCCTGAGCAGATCTGTGTGGTATTGGGTAAAGATAGTAAACTAGAAAGGCTTTGCCACATTTGTTCAGCGCTTCCCTCAAATAATCTCCCGCAACCCAAAGCCATCAGACTATCGCCAGAAAAAAGAATATTTTGTGTTGGAATATAAAGAGCTATATGGCCAATTGTATGCCCTGAAACATCAAAAACTTTTCCAAGTTGACCTTGGAAAAAAAAATAGTCCCCGGCTTGAACGTACTCTTCTAACTTTGGCAAACGATGAATGTCAGCTTTTGCCCCTATTGTAACGGCACTGTGTTTTTCTAAAATTTTATCCAATCCATCTATGTGATCAGCATGATGATGTGTTAAAAAAATTTTTTCGAGATTTAAATTATTTTCACTCAGAACTTGATTTATTGGGTCAGCCTCAGGTGCGTCCACTAAGATAGCTGAACGATTTTCCACATTATAAAGGATAAATGCATAATTGTCAGACAGGCAAGGTATTGTTATTAGTTCAAAAGACATAAAAATTCCAAAGTATTGTTTTAATAATGAAAACCTAATTTATCATGTATCTGGATGTCAAAGAAATCAAAGATTTTTATTATCGGAACACCTTGGGAAGGGCTGCTAAGACTTCGATAAATAGAAATTTATCAAATATTTGGCCAGAAACTACTGGTTTAAATGTGGTAGGGTTTGGCTTTTCATTACCCTTTTTGAGCCAATATTTGGATAACTCTAGGCGCGTCATCGCCCTAATGCCGGCTCAAATGGGTGTGCTTGCTTGGCCAAACCAAAACAAGAATGTTTCTGTGCTTGTAGATGAAAAGCGATGGCCTATCGATACTGGACATGTTGACCGACTGCTTGTGTCTCATAGTTTGGAACATACAATTGATCCGTCGACTCTATTAGCCGAGGCTTATCGTGTTTTAGGTCCTGGTGGGAGGGCTTTGTTTATGGTTCCAAATCGCGCTGGTTTGTGGTCTCGATCTGATGGTACACCATTTGGGCAGGGGAAACCTTTCAGCTCTGGACAACTTGAAACCCAACTTAGGTTGCATGGCTTTTTACCGGAAAAGCAATTTTCTGCGCTGTATATGTTACCTTCCAAAAACAAAAATGTGCAAAGGTTTGCACCATTCTTGGAAAAGATGGGTGCAAAACTTCCTTTTTTAGTTGGAGGGCTTATTATGTTGGAAGTCTCTAAATTACCTGAAATAGTAAAAGGCTCTCCAGTTCTGGATCATAAGAAACAAGGTATAGGTGTACTAGAGGGATTTTCTAAGGGTCAGCCCAAGCCAGTATTGGACGTTAATAATAAAAAAAGTTCCTAGAAAAGAATCGCAGTTCAAGCGATTCCGTTGTTACATGCGTCATTTTTTTTAGGGTCTTAAGTCGCATGATAGCCAAGTGCTTTAAATTTATATAAAAATGCTCTTAATAAATATCATTATTGATGTTGCGGGAACGAAATTGCTCTGCTAAACCGCGCTCGGAAACATAAAAGTTTCAAATTAGTCCACCGCGTAAAGTTTGAAGTGATTAAAATTTACGCATAAAAGTAATTGGAAGGGTGATTGTGTCCGAACAAGACTCTACATCAAAGGGCATAGCTAAGCGCTACGCTACAGCTTTGTTTGATTTAGCCGATGAAACGGACGATATTCCAACATTAGAAAAAAATGTCACTACCCTGAAAAGATCAATAGATGAGAGTACGGACCTAAACAGACTGATCTCATCACCAATTTATTCTCGAGATCAACAGAAAAGTGCAATTACTGCAATTGCCAAAAAGATGGGTTTGAGCAGCTTCATGGCAAATACACTGTCTTTGATGGCGGAGAAACGCCGATTGTTTCTAGTGCCTACTTTTTTGTTTGTACTAAACGATCTAATTGCCGCAAGTAAAAATGAAATTACAGCCGAGCTTGTGAGCGCAAAATCTCTGTCCAAAGCTCAATTAGACAAACTCGCCAAATCTCTTAAAACCAACTTCGGCAAAGATGTAAAAATTAATGCTTCCGTTGATGAAAATCTTATTGGCGGAATGATCGTAAAAGTTGGATCACGAATGATTGACACAACAATTCACGCAAAACTAAATTCACTTCAAAATATAATGAAAGAGGTCGGATAAATGAGTATCCAAGCATCTGAAATATCTTCAATTCTAAAAGATCAGATAAAAAACTTTGGTCAAGAAGCCGAAGTCGCGGAAGTTGGCCGTGTGTTATCTGTCGGGGACGGGATTGCCCGGGTTTATGGCCTTGATAATGTTCAGGCTGGGGAAATGGTTGAATTTCCTGGTGGAATACAAGGAATGGCACTGAACCTGGAAGCTGACAACGTCGGTGTGGTTATATTTGGCTCCGATAGGGACATTAAAGAAGGTGATGTGGTAAAAAGAACAAACTCAATTGTTGATGTGCCCGTTGGTTTAGGGCTTTTGGGGCGAGTAGTTGATGGTTTGGGCAATCCACTCGATGGCAAAGGCCCTATCAAATCAAAAGATAGAAGCGTGGCGGATGTTAAAGCACCAGGCATTATCCCTCGAAAATCTGTTCACGAGCCAATGGCAACCGGACTGAAATCAGTTGATGCGATGATTCCAATTGGTAGAGGGCAACGAGAGCTTATTATTGGTGACCGACAAACTGGTAAAACCGCTGTGGCGTTGGATACTATACTTAACCAAAAATCGTACAATGATGACGCTGGAGATGACGACAGTAAAAAATTATACTGTGTCTATGTAGCAGTTGGTCAAAAAAGATCCACCGTGGCGCAGCTTGTTAAAAAGTTGGAGGAAAGTGGGGCAATCGAGTATTCGATTGTCGTAGCAGCCACGGCTTCTGACCCAGCTCCTATGCAGTTTCTTGCCCCGTATGCAGCGACATCGATGGCGGAGTATTTTAGAGATAACGGAAAGCACGCGTTAATAATTTATGATGATTTGTCCAAACAAGCCGTTGCATATCGTCAAATGTCATTGCTTTTACGTAGGCCACCTGGTCGGGAAGCGTATCCTGGAGATGTATTCTATCTTCACTCCAGATTGCTGGAGAGATCTGCAAAGTTGGGTGATGATCACGGAAATGGATCGTTAACCGCTCTTCCAATAATAGAAACTCAAGGCGGGGATGTATCTGCATTTATTCCAACAAACGTGATTTCGATTACTGATGGCCAAATATTCTTGGAAACAGAGCTTTTCTACCAGGGCATACGACCAGCAGTTAACACTGGCCTCTCAGTTTCCCGTGTGGGTTCATCTGCTCAAACAGATTCTATGAAATCTGTAGCTGGGCCCGTGAAGCTTTCATTGGCGCAGTATAGAGAGATGGCAGCCTTCGCCCAGTTTGGTTCTGATTTAGATGCGGCAACGCAGCAATTGTTGAATAGGGGAGCCAGATTAACAGAGCTCATGAAACAACCGCAGTACTCGCCATTAACCAATGCAGAGATTGTTTGCTTAATTTTTGCGGGTACAAACGGTTATCTGGATAAAATAGATGTTTCAGAGGTTGGACGCTTTGAATCCGGGTTGCTGACTAATTTAAGAGGCAAGCACTCTGACTTGTTAGAATATATTACTAAAGAAGATCCTAAAATCAAAGGCGAGGCTGCTGATAAAATAAGCTCTGTTTTAGACGAGTTTTCAGCAGATTTTGCATAAGGAATATCTGTAGTGCCAAATCTCAAGGACTTAAAAAATAGGATTGAAAGCGTAAAAAATACGCGAAAAATAACCAAAGCCATGCAAATGGT
>CACAPQ010000062.1 GCA_902534325.1 Paracoccaceae bacterium
CAGACTTAATAAAAGGAGTGTCACCATACAGGATGAGGAGATCTTTTGCACTTTTTCCAAGTAGTCTTTCAGCCTGTTTTACAGCATGTCCTGTTCCTAATTGTTTTTCTTGAATGACGATTTGAGCATCTGGAGATTTCATTTTTGCAGCTTCACTGATTAGCTCTGCCTGGTGCCCTGCTACGATAACTGTTTCTCCCGCTCCAGCTCTTTTTGCTAATTCCATAACATGATGCAACATGCTCGCATTACCGACTGTATGCAGCACTTTAGATTTTTCGGACTTCATCCGAGTGCCTTTACCAGCAGCTAAAATTACAACTGAAAAACTCATTAATCGACACCTTGATCTTTCGCGAGGTAATATCTTACCATGAGACCAAAGCAAGTTAAATTCTTTAACAAATCATTGCTTTTTGTTACAAAGCTGAATGTTTCATCTTTTACAGGAAGTTAAATGATATCAATCGTTTTTGATTTGGATGGTACGCTGGCAGATACCAGTAGAGATATGCTTAAAGCGGCTAATTTGTGTTTTGAGGAAATGGGCTATTCCAATGTTCTTTCTGAAGAAATGCATAGAGGTACGGCTCTTCATGGGGGGAGAGCCATGCTGACTAAAGGTTTAACCTTGTTAAAGGAACCTGATTTAGCTAATGTTGTTTCAGAATATTATCCTAAATTTTTGAAATATTATCGCGAAAACCTCTATGAAAAAACTGTCTTTTATGATGGAGCCATTACTTGTGTAGAAAAAATGGCTGGACAGGGCTGGAATGTAGGTATTTGTACAAATAAACCTGAAGACTTAGCTGAAGCGTTACTAAGCAAAATGTCTGCCCAAAATTATTTTAATGCTCTTGTAGGCGCAGATACGCTTTCTGTCCGTAAGCCAGATCCGGCTCCATTTTTTGAAACGGTGCGACGGTTAAATGGACAGCCCAATCGTTCTTGCTTGGTTGGCGACAGTATTACAGATTATAAAACCGCAAAAGCCGCTGATGTTCCAATAATTTTGGTTGATTTCCCACCTAATGACACAGACATAAGCTCTCTCAAGCCAGATGCAATAATTGGCCATTTTGATGAACTGGTTCCCACTATAGAAAATCTGTTTCTCAAGATAAATTGAACCTTTAATCCGAATTAGTACCAGCATTTAAGATTTATAATATTTAAAATTAAAAATATGTTAGCGGATATTCATGTGTATAAATTGAATATACATAGAGAACATTGACCATTCTATAAAATTTAATCATCAATGCATTATGGACAAAAAATTTCACGGTAACTTCACGCAACAAGATGGGCTTCCTGAAATTGCAATCGAACGGGCCACAAGAGTTTTGCGTTCAGGTCGATTGCACCGATACAACTTAGGTAAAGATGAGATTGGTGAAGTTGGTTCCCTCGAGCTTGAATTTGCAAAATTTATTAATGTAAAATATTGCTTAGCCGTTGCATCTGGTGGCTATACTTTGTCGACTGCGCTTAGGGCGTTGGGAGTGGGCCATGGCGACAATGTTTTGACGAATGCCTTTACACTTGCTCCAGTGCCAGGTGCAATTGCCTCTGTTGGTGCTACGCCGATTTTTGTTGGTGTAACTGAAAATTTGGTAATTGACTTTGATGATTTAGAGGCAAAGTCCCAAAACGCCAAAGTGCTTATGTTAAGTCACATGCGAGGTCATATTTGCGATATGGATAGACTGCTCAGCATTTGTGCCTCAAATAATATACAATTGATAGAAGATTGCGCGCATACCATGGGCGCGAAATGGGGAGACCGATGGTCTGGGACTGACGGTGTTATTGGTTGCTATTCAACGCAAACTTATAAGCATATTAATTCGGGAGAGGGCGGATTGCTGGTAACGAACAATCCGGATATAATGGCTAAGGCTACGATGTTATCTGGATCCTATATGCTATATGATAGGCATCCTGCAGGGCCCGAAAAGAAACACTACGATTTAATCAAATATGAAACTCCGAATATTTCGGGAAGAATGGATCACTTAAGGGCTTCAATTTTGAGGCCGCAATTAGATGATCTCATGGAGCGTGTTGCGAAATGGAATGAACTTTACCAAATACTAGAAGAAGGTTTGCGAGCTACGTCAGGTTTGACGATAGTGGAAAGGCCCAAGAGTGAAAAGTATGTTGGGAGTTCATTTCAGTTTTTATTATTAGATTGGTCTTCAGAACAAATAAAAAGAGTTGTCGCCGACTGTTTTTCAAGTGGTGTTGAATTGAAATGGTTCGGAGAAGCTAGTCCGCATGGATTTACTTCTCGATATGACAGTTGGAAATATGTTCAGACCGAACCCATGGCTAAAACTGATAGGGTTTTGTCAGGATTGCTTGATTTGCGGTTGCCGCTTTCATTTACTAAAACTGACTGTACATTGATTGCTTCAATTATTAAAAATGTGGTGCAAAAATTATTCGAAACATCAAATACTAGTGATATTTAGATTGGTTTTGATTAGAATGAATTTTTTTAATTTCCGCCAAAAATTTTTATAACAAAACGGTAGTCACTACTATCTTGACACGCGCGGTTATTTTATTTTAAATGAACAAGTGTTCAATAAAGGTAATCGTTATGTTTATGTCTTCAATGGAATTTGATCTAGGTGATGATGTAAAAGCCATGCGTGAGGCTGTGCACCGGTGGTCCCAAGACAGTCTGAAACCTTTAGCCGCTAAAATTGATAAAGATAATTATTTTCCGGATCACCTTTGGCGAGAAATGGGTGATCTGGGCATCTTAGGTATAACGGTCGAGGGATATGGTGGTGCAGGTATGGGTTATCTCGCCCATACTGTGGCAGTTGAGGAAGTTGCAAGAGCTAGCGCATCTGTAAGTTTATCGTATGGGGCACACTCAAATCTTTGTGTAAATCAAATCAATCTCAACGGTAATGATGAGCAAAAGAGTAAATTTCTTCCAAAACTAATAAGTGGTGAGCATGTAGGAGCTCTTGCGATGTCAGAGCCAAGTGCGGGATCCGATGTGGTATCAATGCAGCTTAGTGCAGAAAAACGAAATGGTTACTACCGTTTAAATGGAAATAAGTACTGGATAACAAACGGCCCTGATGCGAGCGTCTTGGTCGTTTATGCAAAGACTGATAAAGACGCGGGGTCAAAAGGAATAACTGCCTTTATTATAGAGAAAGATATGGTGGGCTTCTCCACCAGCAAACATTTCGATAAATTGGGGATGCGGGGGTCGAATACCGCCGAACTTATTTTTGAAGATGTTGAAGTGCCATTTGAAAATGTACTGGGAGAGGAGGGTAAAGGTGTCAATGTTCTGATGTCGGGTTTAGATTATGAAAGAGTGGTTCTTTCGGGTATTGGAACTGGCATCATGGCTGCCTGCCTTGATGAGGTTTTGCCATATGTGCTTGAACGAAAACAGTTCGGTAAGAGTATTGGTGACTTTCAGCTCATGCAAGGAAAGATTGCTGATATGTACACAGCAATGAATTCCTCGCGAGCTTATGTTTATGAAGTTGCAAAAGCCTGTGATAGAGGAAATGTCACACGACAGGATGCAGCGGCATGTGTTTTATATGCATCAGAGGAAGCAATGAAAGTAGCACACCAAGCAGTTCAGGCTCTTGGTGGAGCTGGTTATTTGAGTGATAATCCGGTTGGGCGGATTTTCAGGGATGCTAAATTAATGGAAATAGGAGCTGGTACATCTGAAATTAGACGAATGCTCATCGGTCGCGAACTTGTTTCTTTAATGCGGTAAAATGAAATTTCCATGGGCCATTTTAAGTATCTTAAGTATAGCTGCTTTGGCATTTGGCCTATTATTAGGCTTGAAAAGTGTAAGAATAACCGAAACTGAAATTATAGATTTCTATGCGGATGATTTCGTCCGGAAAATGAATAAAAAAGGAGTTTCGATTGATCGGTCGGCTTGTTATGCAAAGGTTTCCGAAAGTTTTTGGGAAAGAATGATTGTAGTATGTGATATCGATGCCTCCTCTTTTTTAGAATATCCTATTGGGGCTTGGGGGCAACTATTGGTGGAAGCACCTCTTATTGGTTTGAGAGAGGGGATCTGATGGAAAATCTCCCGTATCTTAAGCAAAAAAATGGAAATTGGTTTTGGGATTTTCCCAGTGAATTGAACATGGCAGTTCAAGCATGTGATTATTGGGTCAGTAAGTCTCCTGAAAAAGTATGTTTGAAAG
>CACAPQ010000063.1 GCA_902534325.1 Paracoccaceae bacterium
TATTTTATCGAAGATTGAGATTCAAAAAAATTCTGCGCAATGTCGCGGAGACTATATCCGCCAAGACGGCTATACGGATGAAGAAATGAAGGAAGGTAAAGTTTTTCCTTTTACGATAAACTACATTAAGCGAGATGAAATATATGCCGTAGAGAGCTTGGAGATAAAAGCTTTACGCGGGCGGACTAAATTTATTAGACGTTAAAATATCTTGGATAAAAACTTACCCATATTCGAAGTTATAGACGAACTTACAGCTAAGTTGGTTAAAACAAAAAGAGTGGTACTTACAGCACCGCCGGGTGCAGGAAAATCAACAGTTATTCCTATCAGTCTGAATAAGGACCCAGCCTTCTCAAAAGGGAAAATAATAGTGCTGGAGCCAAGACGTCTTGCAGTAAAGCAAGTTGCCTCAAGAATGGCGCAGACGCTTGGTGAGGAGTTAGGAAGAACGGTAGGATATAGAATTAGAGGTGAAGTTAAATGTGGTGAGAAAACAAAAGTTGAGGTCGTAACAGAAGGTATATTAATAAGGATGATCCAAGAAGACCAACAGCTTGCAGGAGTATCAACTATAATCTTTGATGAATTTCATGAAAGGAGTTTAAACGCGGATTTAGGGCTCGCTTTTTGTTTAGATATAGCCAATGTTCTGAGGAATGATTTGAAAATCTTAGTTATGTCGGCAACATTGGAGGTAACTGCTGTTTCCAAACTGATGCAATACGCTCCTATAGTTTCATGCGAGGGGAAAAGTTTTCCTGTAACGCCTATATGGCAAACAAAACCTGTAGTTCAGGATCAAGTCATTGGTAAACTGATCATTGATGTCATACTAGAAGCGATTAGTGAAAACAAAGGCAGTATACTTGTCTTTTTACCAGGAGAGGGTGAAATAATTAAATTAGCATCCTCTTTAATGAATAAAGTACCAGATAATTGTCACGTATTCCCTCTTTATGGAAGATTGGGATTTAAGGATCAGCAAAAAGCAATACAGCCAATATTAGCAGGACGAAAAATTGTTCTTGCAACAAATGTCGCAGAAACTTCTTTAACCATCGAAGGAATACAGACAGTTATAGACAGCGGTCTTTCGAAAAGGTCCATTTATGACCCAAACTCTGGTATGGCCCGTTTGGTTACCCAAAAAATATCCAAAGCAGAAGCCAATCAACGGATGGGTCGAGCGGGAAGGTTATATTCTGGGATTTGTTACAAATTGTGGTCAAAGGCCCAGGATGGTAGTTTTCCAGAGTTCTCTCCATCAGAAATTGAAAATTCAGATTTAACCCCATTTGCTTTGGAGCTTGCGCTTTGGGGTAGCAATATTAATCAACTAGCGTTGCTGACGAGGCCAAATGAGAAGGCACTTTCAGAAGCTTATAAAGTGCTCCAGATGCTTGGGGCAGTAAATGAACAATTGCAAATTACCGAAGACGGCCGCTTACTATCAAAAATACCACTACACCCAAGATTAGCCAGAATAATTCTTGCTGGAGGGAAAGATGCCACTTTACTTGCATCGATTCTTTCCAATGCTGACCCCCTTACCAATATGAATAGTTCCGACATTAATATTCGAATTGCTGCTATCAAAAATTACCAAAAGCAAAATTCGGACAGCTCTTACTCACTTAAGGTTCCAATTTTAAAAGGAATAATGAAAGAAATAAGCCGCCTTTCAAAACATTTAACAAATCAGTCTAACTATACAGTCGCGCAGCTTGCGGCCCTCGCATATCCTGACCGAATTGGAAAGCGCCGAAAAGGGGAAATGCCTCGATATATTTTATCAAACGGTAAGGGCGCTATAATGGCAGAAACTGATCCTCTAGGGTCTACACCCTTTTTAGTAGCATGCAACCTGGACGGAAACCTCCAAGAGGCTAAGATCCGCCAATTTCTGCCTATTACTTTATCAGAAATTAAAGAATTATTTGGTAATCAAATTTTCTCAATGCAAACTTGTGAATGGTCTAAGAGACAGCAAAAGGTACTTGCCCACCAGCAAGAGAAGCTTGGTCAATTAACCCTGGAAGAAAAAGTATGGCAGAATGCTCCAAGTAATATGATCATTGATGCTATGCTAGAAGGTGTGAAGCAACTTGGGTTTTTTCACTCAGAAAACGCCAAAACCTTTTTGGCTAGAGTTAAAATGGCTGGGGATAAATTTCCCGATATGTCAGATGAAAAATTAATGACCACAAGGGAAAAATGGTTAGCGCCATTTTTGAGTGGTATTAAATCTGCAAACGAATGGAAAAAATTCGATGCTTTAAAAGCACTACAGTCAATTTTAAATTGGGACGAAATACAATTACTAGAAAAATTGGCACCTACTTATTTTATTACCCCACTTGGGCGTAAAATTAAGATCACTTACGAAAATGAGTTACCCGAAATATCAATACGCATCCAAGAAATGTATGGTCAGAAAGTTCATCCCAAGAGTGGGGGCATTCCCATCAGGGTAACATTCCTATCGCCTGCAGGAAGAAAAATACAAACCACTACAGACATAGTATCTTTTTGGGGTAGCTCTTACAAAGATGTCAGAAAAGATATGAGAGGACGATATCCGAAGCATTTCTGGCCAGAACATCCATCAGAGTCAAAAGCAACTTTGAAGACAAAAACATGAAACTATTTGGTTATAAAATAATATACGGACCACGACTGACTATGTAAAAGGATTTGGTTCGTACACAACATCAGTCAGGTATAATCCATGCGGCGGTGAAACTGGACCACAAGCCGATCGATCCCTAGCCTCTAAAGCTTTTTTAACGTCGACTGGGTTCCAGCTACCTGCCCCTACGCGCTCTAAAGTTCCAACAAAACTGCGAACCTGGTTGTGAAGAAAACTTCTCGCTCTCAATTGAAACCTGAACTCGTCTCCAGACCAACCGTCAATACGGTCAATTTTAATTTCATCTAGAGTCTTTATAGGACTTTTAGCCTGGCACATAGACGAACGAAATGTTGTAAAATCATGTTTGCCAAGTAAGTATTTAGATGCTTCTACCATCTTAGACAAATCAAGACAGTGCCGAATTTGCCATACTAAACCAGCCTCGTGAGTCGATGGAGCCCGCCGGACAAGTAGCCGAAATAAATATTTTCGTTCCAAAGCAGAAAAGCGCGCATGCCAATCTTTATCGACTAAAGCGCAGTCAATTACTGCTACGGGTAACGGTCTCAAATGAAAGTTTAATGCCTCCGAAAGCCGAAATGGTTCCCACTCTTTATCAAGATCACAATGTGCAACTTGGCACTTTGCATGCACGCCAGCATCAGTACGTCCAGCACCAGCTATTGTATGTTCTTTATTTTCTATATTTTTGACCTTACACTTGAGCCCTAACATGAGACCCCTGCCACGAACTTCCTCAAAAATAGAGGTTTTTTTCTTTAAAAGTTCCATTAGCCCATCATGAAAAAGTTTTCCTTTACGATTAACATCATATAAAAAATCAGGGTCAGAAATAATATCCATAACCTTTAACCCTATCGAACAACCTAAGGGGTTTCCTCCATAAGTTGATCCATGAGTCCCAGTGGTCATCCCGCTTGCCGCATTTTCTTTTGCAAGAACAGCTCCTAATGGAAATCCACCACCTATACCTTTTGCTACCATCATTATGTCTGGCTCAATTTCTACCCATTCATGAGCGAATAATTTACCTGTTCTTCCGACGCCACATTGAACTTCATCAAGTATCAACAAAATATTTTTCT
>CACAPQ010000064.1 GCA_902534325.1 Paracoccaceae bacterium
AATCGTGATTATAATATGTTTTGTTTATAATCCATTTGGTGAAGACGCTTGGGGTACGCCGACGGAAGGTGGAGCTATAGGAGCGTTTATCGTCTTTTGTATGGCACTGTGGAAAAAAATGCGATGGGTCGAATTTAAGGAAGCTCTTATAGAAACTGCAAAGCTCACAGTTATGATTTTTACAATCATATGGGGAGTTTTAATCTATGTCAGGTTTCTCGGCTTTGCGGATTTGCCAGGAGCATTTTCAGATTGGATCACATCATTAAATGCTTCGCCAATGATGATTTTGATCTGCATACTGCTTGCCTATGCTGTTCTCGGCATGTTTATGGATGCTATTGGCATGTTACTATTAACACTACCTGTAGTTTACCCTGCAGTCATGGCCCTAAATGGCGGCGAGGATGTGCTGGCATCCGAGAGTGCTTTTGGTATGTCAGGAGAAATGTGTGCAATTTGGTTTGGGATTTTAGTCGTAAAAATGGCAGAGTTTTGCCTTATTACACCTCCGATTGGATTGAACTGTTTTGTAGTTGCAGGTGTAAGAGATGACATCACAGTTCAGGATGTTTTTAAAGGTGTTACACCGTTTTTTGTTGCAGATGCTTTTACCATTGCGGGTCTTGTGGTTTTCCCAGGAATAGTACTCTGGTTACCATCACTAGCTTAATGATATTTGCTGAAAATTTTTTTAAATTTTCATATTGGATTAACTATTTTTATCTCTTGTGCAACCAGAGTTATGTCAATAAACCAGCAGAAATAACAAAAAGAGTAAGATTATGCCTAATGGGGAAGACTATTCCGTTCCCGCTGTTTGGTCGTGGGATGAAGAAAGTGGAGGAACATTTGGTTCAATAAATAAACCATTTTCTGGTGCCACACATGAGAAAGATTTGCCGGTTGGAAAGCATCCTCTTCAGTTGTACTCTCAAGGCACGCCGAATGGTGTTAAAGTAACCATTCTCCTTGAAGAATTATTGGCAGCCGGCCACAAGGGTGCAGAGTATGACGCTTGGTTGATAAAAATTGGCAAGGGAGAACAATTTTCAAGTGGTTTTGTCGAAATCAACCCAAACTCAAAAATACCTGTTCTAGTAGATCATTCAGCAGAGGAACCTCAACGAGTTTTTGAAAGCGGTGCAATACTTCTTTATTTAGCTCAAAAATTTAATGCATTTATTCCAATTTCTTCATCTGAATACACGGAAATGATGTCTTGGCTATTTTGGCAAATGGGTAGCGCTCCTTACTTGGGTGGAGGTTTTGGGCATTTCTATGTTTATGCACCAGAAAAATTTAAATATCCGATAAATAGATACACCATGGAAGTTAAGCGACAATTAAGTGTTCTCGATCAAAGATTATCTAACAGTGAATTTATTTCAGGTCCGACCTATACCATTGCTGATATGGCTATTTGGCCTTGGTATGGTAGGCTTGTTCTTGGAAGACAATACGGTGCTGGAGAGTTCTTGAATGTCTCAGAATATGAAAATATTCAAAGATGGGCTCGCAATTTAGACTTGAGGGAGGCCATTGTCAGGGGGCAAATGGTTAACAAAACTTCTGGAGAGCCCGCAGAGCAATTGCGGGAAAGACACAGTTCTGCTGATTTTGATCTAAATACTGAAGACAAGAAGTTGCGTTCATCCAAGTAACGTATTTTATTTGACACCATCAGCACGGTCGTTAATAATTTTCGCAATCGTTTGCATAACCTATGAAAAGAAATGATGACAGATTTTGTTATAGCTGGGGCCGGCCACAATAGTCTAATAACTGCCTGTTATCTTACAAAGGCTGGATTTTCTTGTACTATAATTGATGCCCGACATATCCCTGGAGGAGGTTGCGCAACAGAGGAAGTCCTTGGGCAAGGCTATAAAATAGATACTTGCTCGACGGGGCATACTCTTATCTTGCAAAATCCTATAATCAGTCAAGATGAACTGGGTTTAGTGAAAGAATTTGGTCTATCGTATTTACACCCCGATCCGGTTGCTCACGTAGCCCTTCCTGATGGCGAGCAAATAACAATGACCCTCGATCCTCAAGAAACAGCTATGGAATTTTCGCGTTATTCGCAAAAGGATGCTGAAAGCTATTTAACGCTCTTAAATGAATTTGATGAACTAAAGCCAATGTTAGGACAAGCCCGGTCGCAGCCGCTGGGTATGGGGTCATCTTTAAAACAGCTATTACAGGAGCACAAAAGAGGTGCAATTTGGCAGAGACGTCAAGCCATGAGTGCACGTGACGTAATCATGCGTGAGTTTGAAAGTGAGCATGTCCGTGCATTTATGGGTTGGATGGCCTTTCAGACTGCAGTCCCTATAGATCAGGCGGGGACAGGTTTTCTTCCTTATCAAATCACTGCGCCTAGGCAGGCACGCAGTTGGTCGATACCAAAAGGAGGTTCTGGAAAACTTACCGACGCACTAGTAGACTATTTAACTTCGAGGGGTGCTCGTTTTGAACTAAGTAAAAAAATTGAAAAATTAATTTTTGATGGACGTAAGTGCATTGGTGTGGCGTGCTCCAATGGAGAAGAATATACAGCAAAGCAAGGAGTTGTATCTACAGTGCATGTGAAGCATTTAATTGATATGGCTCCCAATGATTTTTGGGATGAAAATTTTAGGTTTTGTGTAGACACTTATAATATTGGCGTTCCATTTTTTTCTAGCTATTTGGCGACGACGACGGCGCCTATTTTTGAAACTCCACGTGGTCCAAAATCTGCAGTTTCCGCCGGATACGCAGGTTGGTTGGACGACTTGGTCCAGTCGGGCCGTGATATTTATGATGGTAAGTTATCTGCTGATGTTTCGTGGCTTCTTGTAGCTACGCCTACATTAGTTGACCCCGACCGCGCGCCAAATGGCAATCACACTGTAAAGTTTCTTACTCATACAATTTATGATCTACCTGGGACTGGAGCAAATGGTTGGAGTTCATTTAAAGAAGAATTTACAGATAATCTTATTAAAAAAATACAAAAGTTCTGTCCTACTTTTACGGATGATGTAATTTTAAATAAAGTTATTAAATCCCCAGTAGATATAGAAGCTTGGAACCCTCACATGATAAAGGGCGCTCCTCACGGAGGGGACCGGTCGATAACATTTTCTGGTGATCAAAGGCCGGTACCTGGTTGGGCGCAGCATAGAATGCCAATCGATGGTCTTTGGCAAACAGGTGGAACAACTCATCCTGGAGGGTCAATAACAGGCTACCCAGGCCGAAATGCTGCAAAGGTAGTTTTGAGTGATTTGGGCATAGATCCCTCAGATTTTATGGTTTAGTTTTATAATTTTTCTGCTAGCCATTCAAAAGCGATTGGACCCCATTCAAGTTGGTGATCAAACGCGCAGTGTCCTGAATTTTTATAAATTTTGGCGCTTCTCAATCCTGGCTTTCCAGATTGCAACATAAAATAAATATTGCTCGCTGGCGCCAATCCATCTTGATCCCCATTTATCATCAGCACTGGCATATTTATTTTTTCAACCAAACCCAAAGATTCCAAAGACCAATCTTTCGACATTGCTATTTCTTTTTCAGCCGACCAATTAGGTACCCAAGTGGGGCCATCTTCTTGGCCAAAACGAAATTTCGCTCTTTCGTTTCTAGTTTTTAGTATTTCCGTCATTTCTTCTTCAGACCGCTCATTATGAAAAGGGTGACCGGCGATGGCAATAACTGCCTTCACTTTTTCTGGAGCGGTGCCTGCC
>CACAPQ010000065.1 GCA_902534325.1 Paracoccaceae bacterium
GTTGCTGGTGCATCAATGATTTTTGGTGCTAATGCTTCTTTTGCCGGGGATTGGAAACCTGCAAAGCCAATTACTATGGTGATTATGGCCGGCCAAGGCGGAGGAGCTGATAGAATAGCCCGACTTTTTCAATCAATAATCCAAAAAGAGAACCTTTCTAACATGCCGATTTTGCCTGTTAATAAGGGTGGTGGTTCTGGTGCTGAGGCACTTCGTTTTCTAAAAGATAACGAGGGCGACGCGCATACAATTATGGCTACTCTAAATAGTTATTATACTACTCCATTGAGAACTGATATTGGTGTGGATATTGCTGAATTCAATCCTCTAGCCAGGATGGCAATGGATACTTTTGTTCTATGGGTGAACGCTGAATCGGAAATTAAAACATTAGATGACTATGTGGCGGCAGTTTCAGCTGCTGGTGGTAGCTGGAAAATGGGCGGTACAGGTACCGGTCAAGAAGACAGCCTTGTAACAGCAATGCTCGAAAAAGAGTTTGGCATCAAGCATACATATGTTCCTTTTAAAGGGGGCGGGACGGTTGCAAAAAATTTAGTAGGAAACCACATCGATTCTACTGTTAATAACCCTGCTGAGCAGATGGGATTTTGGAAAGCTGGTAAAGTCAGGCCTATTGTTGCCTTTACGCCTGAGCGTTTAGACGTTTTCCCCGACGTGCCAACTGCAAAAGAACTTGGGCATACCATAGTTTATTGGATGCAGAGATCATTTGTTGCGCCAAAAGGCATGCCAACAGCTGCTATTGACTATTACACTGAGATGTTTGAAAAGCTTTCAGCAACTGAAGAATGGCAAACTTATGCAAAAGAAAAAGCTTTGGTGGCGGATCTGATCACTGGAAGTGAGCTGCAAAAGTACTTTTTAGATGAGCGTGCGAAGCATAAGGAAATCTTGGCTTCAAGCGAGTAAATTACCCCTAAGTCATCCAAAATCCGTGCGTGGGGAAAGACGTCACGCACGGAGATTTAATAAAACTAACTACGAGTAGCTTAATGATAAATGCTGACAGAATAATCGCTTCTCTCATAATTATAAGTTCGCTCTACTTTATTTGGCACGCTATCGCTCTGCCTATTGGTTGGAATGGCATCGAGGGTGGCCCAGGAGGTGGAGCATTTCCGTTTTGGCTATCTGTCATCATGCTTATATGCTCTGCCATTATATTTTGGCGAAGCAGTTCTGGGACAAAGTTTCAAAAGTTCTCTTTTGACACATCTATGATCAAACCTATTCTACTCGTGTCTGTTAGCCTCTTATGCACAGTAGGCCTTATATCGTTTATTGGCGCATATATAGCGATATTTTTGTTTTTGTTTTGGTACCTTAGGGTGATCGGCAGGCATTCAATAGGATTATCTCTAACTATTCCCGTTTTGACTCCGATACTGATGTTCTTTTTCTTCGAGGTCACCTTGAAAATAATGTTGCCTAAAGGAGTAAGTGAGCCGTTGTTCCTTCCTCTTTACGCAAAGTTTTTCTGAGTTTGGAAACAATATGGATCTTCTGACACTTTTATCAGATGGTTTCGCGACCTCACTTTCGCCATTTAACTTGATGATCGTTATCCTTGGTGTGACAGCTGGGCTTTTTATTGGAGCCATGCCTGGTTTAGGCTCCGTAAATGGTGTCGCAATAGTGCTTCCACTAACCTTTGTTGTGCCTCCAGCTTCCGCAATTATTTTATTAGCAGCAATATATTACGGCGCTATGTATGGAGGTGCGATTTCGTCGATATTGTTGGGTATACCTGGGGCGTCAACGGCTGTTGCGACAACGTTTGATGGGCGACCAATGGCGCAAAAAGGTCAGGCGGCGTTAGCTCTCATCGCCGCTGCATTCGCTTCTTTTGTTGGCGGTACGATTGCTGTCATTTTATTTACATTGTTTGCTATTCCATTGGCTGATGTAGCCCTTGCATTTGGCCCCGCAGAGGAATTTGCCTTAGTTCTGCTCGCATTTACCACATTTGTTGGACTTGGTGGTGATGACATATTGAAGACAATTATCATGATCTGTCTTGGGCTGGTACTTTCAACAGTTGGCCTCGATTTAATATCGGGCCAGCCACGATTGATTTTTGGTGACTTGCCTGGATTTTACTCCGGCATCTCCTTTTTGGTTTTGGCCATTGGCGTGTATGGAGTTGGTGAGGTGCTTTATACAATTGAAACTTCAAAATCTAATCCCACAGTAAGTAATGCAAAAATTACTTTTAAAGACCTATACACAGGCATTAAAACTATAAGCAGTTATACAAAAACAATGTCTATTGGTTCCTTTCTGGGGTTCTTTGTGGGCATGCTTCCTGCGGCTGGTGCAACACCTGCTTCCTTGATGGCCTATGGCTTAGCAAAACAGACCTCAAAAAAACCTGAAACATTTGGCAATGGTAATATTGAAGGCGTAATTGCTCCTGAAACCGCAAATAATGCCGCCTCTACAGGTTCACTATTGCCGATGCTAACTCTGGGTATTCCAGGCTCGCCCACTACAGCTTTATTGCTCGGTGGAATGGTGATGTGGGGACTAATGCCAGGTCCTATGTTGTTCATAGATCAGCCAGATTTTGTTTGGGGACTAATTTCGTCTCTCTATACTGCAAATGTCGCAGCGGTATTGATAAATATTGCCCTGATACCACTTTTCGTCTGGGCTTTGCGTATGCCGTTTTCAGTATTATGTGCAATTGTTTTGGTCCTTTGTATCGTAGGAGGTTTCGCTCCAAATCAGAAGATGCATGATGTATGGTTGATAGTTTTATTTGGTTACGCTGGTTATCTTTTGCGCAAGGCTGATTATCCATTAGCACCTTTGGTTTTGGCTCTTGTTTTGGGGCCGCTAATGGAAAAAAGTTTTCGCCAAACTTTGATCGCTGAACAAGGAAACATATTGGCGTTCATAGAGAGACCGTTATCTGCAACGTTCATTTTTCTTTCTGTATTGTTTTTTATATGGCCCTTAGTTGGCTTGTTGCGGAGCAGTAAACGAGAGCACCCGCACTTTTCAAGT
>CACAPQ010000066.1 GCA_902534325.1 Paracoccaceae bacterium
AATTAGTCGATCCAGCGCCTAAACCAATTGCTGTATTTTGACTCCCAGTGGTAACGTTTTGCAATGCGTTTCTACCAAAGGCAGTGTTGTTTGAGCCTGTAGTATTGGCTGTCATTGCCGACTCGCCAAATGCAGTATTCTGCGCACCCGTAGTGTTCGCATTGAGAGCGTTGTAACCTTGTGCGGTGTTGTTTGAACCGCTTGTATTAGCGGCGAGTGATCCGAAACCTGTTGCCGTATTTTGAGCGCCTGTAGTATTAGCGTTAAGAGCGTTGTAGCCTTGGGCGGTGTTGTTGGACCCGGTTGTATTAGCGGCGAGTGATCCGACACCCGTTGCCGTATTTTGAGCGCCTGTGGTATTTGCACGAAGAGCATTATAACCTTGGGCGGTGTTGTTTGATCCGCTTGTATTTGAACGTAGAGAGTCCTGCCCAGTTGCAGTATTATAAGAGCCAGAGGTATTACTAAATAGAGCGTTATAACCTTGGGCAGTATTGCTTGACCCCGTTGTATTGTGATAAAGAGAATTTCGCCCAGTTGCAGTATTATTAGACCCAGTAGTATTTCTATATAGTGAGTAAGAACCATGAGCAGTATTATTTGATCCTGTCGTGTTGGTCGATAATGAGTATGTTCCAGATGCTGTATTATATGACCCGGAACCATTTGCATCGAGTGAAAAAGTGCCCACCGCCGTGTTATATGAACCGGAATTATATCTCAATGCTCGGGCACCAAGACCCGTATTGTAAGATCCGGAAGTGTTAGTCTCCAGAGTTTTATAACCAACTGATGTGTTTAATACCCCCGATGTATTTGAACGGTTTGCATCAACACCAACGGCTGTATTGTAAGCTCCAGTGGTATTACTTTTGAGAGCTTCGTAGCCAATACCTACATTTTGTTGTCCAGATGTATTCGAATATAAAGAGTTTTTTCCAATTGCGGTGTTTTTAACACCGACTGTATTAGCTTTGAGAGATTCGTCGCCAACCGCGGTATTATTGGAGCCACTTGTATTGGCATTTAAAGCTTCATCGCCAATAGCGACGTTTTCATCACCACTCGTTATATTTGGTAGTCCTTGGTCAGCCGCACCTTCGGTAAAAGAGTATAACGACAGATTGCCCGCAAACGATGCTGTTCCAACGCATATCGCGCCACAAACCCAATAGAGCACTTTGTATTTCAAAAACATTCAAACTCGCGATTAACGTTTAAATTATCTTTTTAAATAGCAAATCACATGCCAAAAATTTAATTAGCTAATGATTTCAACAGAATAAAAGCTCTAAAGATTGATAGCCCTTCAAGTTTCAAATTTTTGACTTTCTTTAAATGAGGAAAAATTGAGTATTAAGATGATCTCTATCGAACAGCATAAATTACTGTAAAAGAACGCTTTAATTTTAAATTTTTATTTATTTAAGTTCATTCTTGAGTAAATTGTTTGATTATTATGCACAGAGATTTTTAATAGCCCATTCTAACTTAGGATTTTTAATGTCAATTGGCGATCACAAATCACATTCAAGACCGCTAGACATTCATACGTGGTCCGACCATCCTGAAATCAATATAATTGTTGATAAAGTATGGCATTCATTGGGCCAGCACAGGCAAGCCAGCTTAACTCCCAAAGGCAATAGAAAAGGTACACAACCAAAGCTTATAATAAAGGTGCTACTAGTCCACCTCTATGAAACATTCCTAGATGACCCAGCGCTTTGGACAGGAGTACCAAGAAGTGCAAATGCATATGCTCCTACCTCACGGTATAACAGTCTCAATGTCTCGTTTAAAATTGTCCAACTTATCGATGGTTTAGTCGAGCTAGGGTATTTAGAGTTTGTAGGTGGAAGCAACAATAAAACTTATGATGGATGGAAAAGCTTCACTAGCAGAATACGCCCATCACATATTCTTAAAGTTGAGTTTGCTAAATGTACTGCAGAACAGTTTGATATCTATAAACACAAAAGCAAAGTCGCCGTTATACTATCCGACTTTGATACTGATATAGAAGGAAAACTTATAAGGAGGCGGGGCAAGCGACTAAAGCAGCTTATAGAATATGAAGACACAGACGAAACCCAGCGAATGGAGTTGATGCTGTACGCTTACAATAGCTTGATTCAGAAAACTTACGTAGACATAGCAACACTCGAAAAGGCATACATAGAGCGTGAAACTAAAGTAGGTATTCAGCGCATACCGATAAACCAAAATAATAAGTTTGTAAGTCGTATATTCTCTAGAGGTTCATGGACAAATAACGGTTGGTTTTACGGAGGATTTTGGCAACAGCTAGGAAAAAGCTATAGGAAAGACATTTTTATTAATAATAAACCTACCATTGAGGTAGACTACAAAGGTATTCATCCCTCGATCCTATCAATAAATAAAGGAAAGGCTTCTATTGTTTATGAATTAGATGAAGTGATTTTACCTGATTTAAACAAGAAACAACAAACAAAAGCTTTAAAACTTTTAATTTTAACAGCATTAAGTGCATCGTCAAAGCGGCAAGCATACGAGGCTTTTAGGGCCAGCAGCGATTTACCTTTAAAAGATCGAGAGTTAAGCAAATTAATTAATAGTTTCATGGAGTTAAATCCACACTTGGCTGATGAATTGTTTACTGCTCAGCTTGTTAATCTTATGTATCAGGACAGCCTAATAACAGAGTATGTAATAAAGAAGTTTACTTACAGCGATGTGCCAATACTCAGTGTCCATGACTCATTTATTATCCAATATGATCAGATCCTCAATTTAAAAAAATATATGGGTGAAGCCAGTAAGGCAGTTCTAGGTAAACAGTTGAACTATGAAAGAGACTTCCACAACTATACGGAAACCTTACAGTTTAAAGATATTGATCAAGGCTACTATAACACGCTGATGAACAACCCACCCAAAGTAGAAACAACGGAAAGATATGAACGAACGTATAACAAATTCAGACTTTGGATAGAGCGTAATAATCAAGGTAAGGAACCTTACAGAG
>CACAPQ010000067.1 GCA_902534325.1 Paracoccaceae bacterium
CGATACAGGGAAAGGTTTTCGTCAACCTTGGCTGAAATAAGTTGCATGCGGGCATCCAGAAGATCTTTTTCTGCATTCAAAACGTCCAATGTTGTCCGTGCCCCAAGAATTGCTTCTTCTTTCACTCCAGTTAGAGCCACCTCAGATGCTCTAATTTGCTCTTCAGCGGCCGATTTGGCTGCTTGAGCTACTTTTAGTGATGAAAAGGCATTTGTGACGTTTTGCTCAATTGAAATTTTTGATGAATAAAGTCTAGCCAAGGTCTGCTCTTTTAAAGCAATTTTCTTTCGCGATGACGAATATAATTTACCCCCCGAAAAGATCGGACCACTTGCTGAAACGCTAAGGCTTCCACTAGTCTCACCTTCTTCGTCAAGTGATAAGGAACTTCCTAATGAAATAGTAAAACCTGTAGATAAGTCGGCTATTTTAGAATTAATTTCAGATACCTTAATTAAACTCTTTAATTCGTCGATCGATGGATGCTCTGTAAGTGCAATAGCAATTGCGCTTTCTAAAGAATTTGGCACTTCTGGAACGAAGTTTGGGTATTCCGGAGAAACCGGTTTTTCTCCAATTGCAGATACGTAGCTTGCTACAGCTTTTTCATAAGAGCCTTTAGCAACAGCTAACGCTGAATTTGAAGCCGCCAGTCGAGCCTCTGCCAAGGCAACATCAGTCTTGGTAATCTCACCAACTTCAAATCTGTCGTTTGCTGCTCTTAATTCTTCACGTATAACAGACAAATTATTCTCTCGCAGGGAAACATTCTCAGTTTCCCGAATAACTCCTAAATAAGCTGTAACAGCCTCAAAAAGGACATTTTGCTCTATGCTAACCAACTTCGACCGAGTAGCAAGAACTGAAAACTTTGCTGCCTCTAACCCTAAACTTTTTTTCCCACCGTCATATATAGTATAATTAGCTGAAAGAGAGACGCTCCCGGAAGTATCATAAGAACTGGAATCACTACCGCTATGTGAAACAGAAGATGCCCATGAAACTACAGGAGCCAACTGAGATGCTGCAGTCGCCACATCTTCATCTGCCGCTCTTAACACTGCCCTATTTTGCTCTAACAGACCGCTTGTATTATAAGCACTCACCATCGCGCCTGTAAGTGTGTCCTTCGCGTCAGCAGAGAACGAGAAGTTAAATGTTATCACAAAAATCAAAATTAAAATTCTAAAGTTCATCAGTTTTCCTAGAATCACGGGGTTTCTCCGATTATCTTATTAGACTTTACTATAGGGCAAAGTCTTTTTGTTTAAAAAACCCTGGAAGAACGGGAGCAGCTGCATTGAAAGAATATCGCCAATTGATTTTGTCGTTTAATTTAAATCCGATTTTAGCCGTGCCAAGACCTTCCTTTATAAAAATCGCACCTATTCGTCCACCATTCTTTAGTTGTTTTAATATAGAAACCGGAATTTCCTCAACGCCACCTTGCAAAATGATAACATCGTAAGGCCCATGCTCTGGTGCACCATCTTCAAGTTTACTAAATTGGACCACTACGTTATCCACTCCAACCTCAGACAAAATTTCCTCAGCCTCACTTACCAAACCGCTATCATCTTCTACAGCTATGACAACTTCCGCAATTAGACTGATGACTGCTGACGAATACCCTAAACCTGAGCCAATATCCAAAACTGATTCATCATTATGTATGTTAAGCGCGTCTAGAAGTTTAGCTAAAGTCCTAGGATCAAGAATAACGCGGCTTTGCCCTATTTGGAAATTTTCACCGATGTAAGCAGCCTCTCGCTTACCATCGGGCACAAACTTCTCTCGAGGAACAGAAAGAAAAGCGTCGATGATTGGAAATTTAGTAACATCAGATGGTCGGATTTGAGTATCAACCATGATTTTGCGACGCGTTTTATAATCAGCCACTTCGTTATCCTCTGTTTACGTAGTTCTAGTCTTTTGACACAACACGACTTGATGAGCAACGCTGAACGAATAATATTTAAAAGTTTATCGGCCACTTCTTACCATTAACTCAATAAGATAGCCCTAAAGTCATTTACATTTGTTCCTGTTGGTCCAGGATTAAAAAGTTCACCAACTGCATTAAATGCAGTCCAAGCATCGTGCTGTATAAGATGCATTCTAGGATTAAATCCTTTTTCACGCATCTTAAGCGCGGTATTCCCATCACAAAAAGCACCAGCATTGCTTTCTGAGCCATCTATACCATCAGTGTCAGCGGCTAAAGCAGTTATATTTGATTCATTTTCAATAGATAATGCAAAGGACAGCAAAAATTCGGTATTTCTTCCACCGCGGCCTGACTTACCAAGTATTTCTACAGTCGTCTCGCCACCTGATAATATAACTGCGGGACTTCGAAAGATTGTGTTTTCATCTTTCCTAAACTTTGCTAACGCAGCATGCATTATGCCAATATCCGAAGCCCTTCCCTCAATCGCATCTGATAAGATATATGATTCAAAACCTAATTCTTCCGCTTTTTTTGCTGCTGCTAGTAGAGAAATTTTAGAAGATGCAATAACTTTGACCTCATTTTTGGAAAATCTTGGGTCATTGCTCGAGGGAATATTCATATCTTCTTTTTCAAAATAATCTTTGATATTTGTAGGTATGCCAATTTTATAACCATTAATGAATGAAATCGCATCCTGTATTGAAACCCGGTCGGCTATTGTCGGCCCAGATGCGACTTGAGCGGGGTCATCACCAGGAACATCAGAAACAACTAAAGTTATCACTGGCGCTGGATACGCAGCAAGTGCCAACTGACCACCTTTAACTTGAGAAAAATGCTTTCTTATGGCGTTCATCACGCCGATTGGAGCACCAGAATTCAGTAATACTTTATTTAGCTCTTGCTCATCTGATAATTTAAAATCGGGCGGTGGAGATGGTAATAATGCTGATCCCCCACCACA
>CACAPQ010000068.1 GCA_902534325.1 Paracoccaceae bacterium
ATCTATTTATGGATGGCGGGGTGCTGAAGTTGGAAATATTTTACGTTTCGAAAAAGATTTTCCTGGTGCAAAAGTTATAAGGTTAGAGCAAAACTATAGGTCTACTCCGCATATTTTAGCAGCTGCCGCTGGTGTGATTTCAGCAAATAAAGGACGGTTAGGCAAAGAACTTTGGACAAGCTTAGACGCCGGAGAGAAAGTTCGTTTAATTGGTCATTGGGATGGTGAGGAAGAGGCGCGGTGGATTGGAGAAGAAATAGAGGCAATCCAGACAGGAACACGCGGTCAGCCACCTAAAAGCTTAGAAAGCCTTGCTATATTAGTTCGCGCAAGTCACCAAATGAGGATGTTTGAAGACAGATTTTTAACAATCGGATTGCCCTATAGAGTTATTGGTGGTCCCCGTTTTTATGAAAGAATGGAAATTCGTGATGCAATGGCGTATCTACGCATTGTCGCCAGCTCTGAAGATGATCTCGCTTTCGAGCGAATTATAAACACACCAAAAAGAGGTCTTGGTGATAAGGCCCAACAAAAAATTCAAATTGTAGCTAGACAGCATTCAACTTCTTTAGTCGAAGCGGCTAAAATACTTCTTTCTGAAAATGGACTGGGAGGTAAGGGTGCTATAGAACTCAGCGTTTTACTTAACAACATGCAAAGATGGGAAAACCTTTTAAATGATCAAAACTTTGATCATATTGAGCTCGCAGAGCTCATATTGGATGAAAGTGGCTATACTGCCATGTGGCAGAATGATAAAATGCCGGACGCTCCCGGTCGATTAGAAAACTTAAAAGAGCTTGTGAAAGCGCTTGAAAATTTTGAAAATATCCAGGGTTTTTTAGAGCACGTCAGTCTGGTTATGGAAAATGATGCTGAAGAAGGTGATGAAAAAGTTTCTATAATGACTTTGCATGCTGCTAAGGGTCTAGAATTTCCAGTAGTTTTTTTACCGGGTTGGGAAGATGGTCTTTTCCCTTCACAGCGTTCTATGGATGAAAGTGGGTTAAAAGGTTTAGAGGAAGAGAGAAGACTTGCTTACGTGGGTATTACCCGGGCTGAAATTTTATGTACGATTTCCTTTGCTGGGAACAGAAGGGTTTTTGGACAATGGCAATCTTCTTTACCCTCTCGTTTCATAGATGAAATGCCTTCTGATAATGTAGAGGTATTGACTCCACCGGGTCTGTACGGTGGGGGTTATGGTGCTGCAGGCATGAATTCCTCTTTACAGGAGGATGCAATGGCAGCAGATGGTTATGATTCTCCGGGTTGGAAACGATTGCAAAGCAACAATAAACGCTCAAAAGCTAGGCAGCCAAAAGATAATAAAAGCCTTACAATTGATGCGACGGCAAGCTCAGTTTTTGTAATTGGGGACAGGGTATTTCATCAAAAGTTTGGGTATGGACAAATTCAAGAAATTGAGGGTGATAAACTTGAAATCAAGTTTGAAAAAGCAGGAAACAAAAAAGTGGTATCAAAGTTTATTGTTTTGGCGGAGGATATTTGACTATTGCTGAATTTTGTAAAATTTTTTATCAAAACAAACTGGAAAAACTAGTATGTTACTTTACCTGAAAAGTTATTGAACCTAAGGCTTCAAGCAAATTAGGTTTAAAGATAATATCTTTAGGTTTATATATTTCAATTAAAGTAAATATGAATGAGAGCAGAAGTATATGCGCGAAAAAATATTATCCCTTCTAGAGAGTTTTGAATTAGGAGCGGGGGACAATCTCGTGTCTCTTGATCTAGTAAGGGCGCTTCATGTCGATGGGGCAAAAGTATCATTTGTTCTCGAAGCTTCTTCATCAGATATTGCGCAGGACTTAGAGGCCCAAAGATCAGCGATACAAAACAAATTATTGCAAATCGACGGCTTGGATGAGGTAAGTATAGTTGTGACATCACATTCTAAAGAGCCTCCAAAATTAAAAATTGGCGGGCATCCAAAGCCTCAAGAAACCACAATGAAGCCACAAAGTGTTTCGAAAATTATTGCTATTGCTTCTGGTAAAGGCGGGGTAGGGAAATCAACTGTTTCTTCGAATTTAGCAGTGGCGCTGGCAAATAAAGGTAAAAAAATTGGTTTGCTTGATGCGGATATTTACGGACCATCACAGCCTCGGATGATGGGGGTTTCGCAACGTCCCAGAAGTCCTGATGGTAAAAGAATTATTCCCCTTCAGGCTCACGGTGTAACTATGATGTCAATTGGTTTGATGGTGGACCCAAGTAAGGCTGTTGTTTGGAGGGGACCTATGCTGATGGGAGCATTGCAGCAAATGCTTTCTCAAGTGGAGTGGGGAGAATTAGATGCTTTAATCGTAGATCTGCCTCCCGGCACTGGTGACGTGCAATTAACTTTATGTCAAAAAGCAGACTTGTCTGGAGCAATCATAGTTTCAACACCGCAGGATGTTGCACTTTTAGATGCGAGAAAAGCTATTGATATGTTTAAGACTCTGAAAACGCCTATTTTTGGTATGATAGAAAACATGTCAAATTTTGTTTGTCCAAATTGTAGCCATGAAACTCCTATTTTTGGAAGTGGTGGTGTTATAATGGAGGCAACGCAATTACAGGTTCCTTTGCTCGGAACACTTCCCATAGATCTTGATACTCGTTTGGCAGGGGACAAGGGAAAGCCGGTGGCACTTCTTGGTGGCGCAGCCGCCACAGCCTATGGAAAAATAGCTGATGGGTTTATCGCAAGTGGCTTGGTTTAGTTTAATTTTAAAATTTAATTGGGATTTCATGGGAAAAATTCCATTTTGATAATAAAATTTTGA
>CACAPQ010000069.1 GCA_902534325.1 Paracoccaceae bacterium
TGGTTCACTCTTAAGGTGACGGAATGGCGCGTAAAAATTCGGAAATTCATGAATGACCAAGATACGGACGCCAATCAAAAAGCTATAGATAGCTTGCTTAATTATGAAACTGTTAAATATTTTACTGCAGAAGAAAGAGAAGCAAAACGTTATGATGGAGCTTTAAAGCTTTATGAAAATGCTGCTTTAAAAACTGCTTACTCTCTTGCATTCTTAAATTTTGGCCAATCTCTAATTATTACCGCAGGCTTGATAATAGTAATGGCAATGGCAGCTATTGGTGTTCAAAATGGATATCTTACTGTTGGAGATTTCGTTATGGTAAATGCATATATGATCCAAATAACTATGCCTCTGAACTTTTTGGGTACTGTTTATCGCGAGATAAGGCAGGGCTTAGTAGACATGAGTGAAATGTTTGATCTTTTAGAACAACCTGCAGAACTAGTTGACGCCAAAAGTGCAACAGAATTAAAGCTTAAAGGTGGTCATATTTCTATCAAAAACATAGCTTTTGGATATGATGAAAAAAGGCCAGTTATAAAAGATGTTTCACTGGAAATAAATCCGGGAGAAACTGTTGCTATTGTTGGTTCTTCTGGCTCGGGAAAATCAACAATAGGCAGATTGCTCTTCAGGTTTTATGACGTTCAAAAAGGTTCAATTAAAATTGACGGGCAAGATTTGCGAGATATCACGCAGAAAAGTCTGCATAGTTCCATTGGCGTTGTGCCTCAAGATACAGTGCTTTTTAACGATACAATTTATTACAATATAGCTTATGGTCTTGATAGCGCATCTAGGTCTATGGTGGAAAATGCAGCAAAAGATGCTCAGATCCATGATTTTATAATGTCATTACCAGAAGGTTACGAAACGACTGTTGGTGAGCGAGGATTAAAACTTTCTGGTGGGGAAAAGCAGCGTGTGGGAATTGCAAGAACCATTTTGAAAAACCCGCCTATTTTACTGCTAGACGAAGCAACGTCTGCATTGGATACTGAAACAGAAAAAGAAATTAGGGATGCTTTAAACAATGCCTCCGAGGGGCGAAGTGTTCTAACTATTGCGCATCGCCTTTCAACGATAACGCACGCGGATAGGATAATAGTTTTAGAACAAGGAAGTATTATAGAAATGGGTAATCATGAAAATCTTCTTCTAAAAAAAGGCCGTTATTACTCATTGTGGACTAAACAGTTATCGGAAAAAGAGCCAGCGGCTTAATTTCAATTAGCTAAAGTGACCGTCCAGCTTAAAGTCTCATAACCTTTATTATTATTTTAAATATTATTCAGCAGGACCAATTAAACCGGCTGGTTCTTCTTTTTCCAGCAATGGAGGCTCTGCATAATCCCAAATAATTTCGGCAGGTTTGGTTTTGCGGGCCATTCGTTTCAAGGCCCAGTCTTGTGCAACTTGTCCCCGTCTAGAAGCCCCTATTCTTACCAGAAAGCGGGCTATCCATAAAACATATGTTGTGACCCAAACCCTTGCCGATAAAAGGGCTGGGGTAAATACAAGGGTCAACATGGTGGCAGTGCCTAATCCAAAAACAACCGCGGTTGCCAATTGTTTCCACCATAATGCCGTGGGACTATCAACAGAGTAACCACCGTTTACGAAATCTAAACTTAAACCAAACATCATTGGAGCTAAGCCCGCCATTGTAGTAATAGTTGTTAAAAGTACGGGCCGAATTCTTTGTTCCGCCGTTCTTACTATTGCTTCTATTTTGGGTAGATAGCGAGATAGTTCTTGGTAGGTATCTATCAAAACAATGTTATTGTTTACGACAATACCCGCTAATGCCACTATGCCGGTACCCGTCATAATGATTGAAAAAGGTTGCTGCATGACTAACATGCCAATTAAAACACCTACCGTAGAAAGAACGACTGCAATCAGGACAACAAACGAATTATAAAAACTATTAAATTGTGCAAGAAGAATGATAAACATAAGAACAAGTGCCGCAGCAAATGCTGAGCTCAAAAAAGCTTGGCTTTCCGCTTGATCGGCTTGATCACCTGTCCATTCCCAAGAAATGCCAGGAGTAAGTGGGTTTTCTTCAAGATATTCTGTTAGGTATGCTATTCTTTCGTTGGCATTTATGAAGATTTCACTTTCCACACCCTCATCCGATACAATGACTCTCTTTAAGTCAGGTTGAACGCCCGCTTTTATATCAAAATATCTTTTTTGATCTATGCGGTTTATTTCAGCAAGTTTGGTCACTGGTTTTCGGCTTATAAAATTTGAAAGTGGGACAAGTCCGTCAGCAGTTCGAACTTTTAAATTATCCAAAGTTGATAGAAATCGATCTTCTTCTGGCAGTCTTACTCGGATTTCAATTTCTTCGTCAGAACTATCGACGCGCATGGTGTCTAATAGAATGCCACGGGTGACCAACTGCACCATTGCGCCAACGGTCGCTACGTCGGCGCCGTATCGCCCTGCTTTCTCAACATCTACATCAATTTGCCAATCTATACCCGGCAATGGCCTGGTATCTTCAACTTGTATTAAGCCCTCTGTCTGATCAAATATCCCACGCATTTTGGCAGTAGTGCTCAGAAGATCATCCCAGTTTTCGCCTTTAAGTCGTAGGTGTACAGGCTTTGGGCTTGCTGGCCCTCTCTCCAATTCTAGAATTTCTATTTCTATTCCTGGCAG
>CACAPQ010000070.1 GCA_902534325.1 Paracoccaceae bacterium
GCCACCTCATCCTTACACTGTCTCTAATCTTAGGTCTGGCTACGGCTGCAAGTGCTGAGATTACAGCAGGTGAAATTCTAGGAACAGGAAAAGTAATTAATCAGTTTGACCAACCAACAAAAAGAAATGGCAAGTTACTATTAATACATAAAATTTATGTTGATTATCAAAGCCGTCTTTATGAGTGCATAATAAACAAAACTGAAGGTATCATAAAATGTGTTCAGAATGATTGATTGGCATAAAAGAAAAGTAGACTTTTGGAAAATAGACTAATCCTCAGTGACCTTATACTTCACATTTGTTCCAACTTTCTTCATCACCAAAGCTTCACTATCAGCAACTACATAACCAGACATGAGAGAGCTTTTGGTTTTCATAGGTTAAAAATTGACACCAAGTTTGATACCATAATGGAACCCAAAACGGAACCCAGAGTAAAAAGTGATAAATATCTAAATTATTGATTTTAAATGATAGTGTGGGTTTAAAAATGTAATCCTACCTCCTCCGGCATATATCCCTTACAGCTATATATGCTTGGAAAAACCTATATTGAAACGAGCTGTATTCTGGTGAAAGCCAGAATGGAATCCAAGATGTGGGAATTGCAAGTCAGTTACTTAATATAATAGGTTTTGCTGAGAGAAAATAAGGAAGGACAAGAAAATGGATATGGAAGAAGTATATCTGAGACAGATAACTGAACATTTAAAGAGGCAAAATGAGCTACAAGAAGCAAATAACGATTTATTGAGAGAGTTACTTCAAAAGCTTAATAACTAGAAAAAGGATCACTTTTATGGATCAATATACAAAAACAATGTTAACAATAATAACACTCTGCGTAGTTGTAATTACACTGATCATAGTTGGGTCAGTCATCGTCCATGACCATGATGGCGAATACCATGTGTATATGGAACATATTATTGAAAGACTTGAAGATATAGAAGAAAGATTAGACTAACCCATGAAACACATCCTGCTTTCTATATCGCTTATCTTAGGTGCTAAGGCTGTGAGTGCGGTAAATAAAGATAGCCATAGAGACGTAGAGAAAGTTTAGTAATGGGAACGCCAATATTAGGTGGATGCATATGCAAAAAAATACGATACAAAACATTGGTTTAACCCAAATGGATTTCCATATGTCATTGCCGTATGTGTCAAAGAGCTTATGGCAAAACATCTGCTACTTTTGTAGCTTTTGATACAGGCAATTAAGAATTTAAAAAAGGGTCACCAAAATATTATCAATCCTCAGTTATCGCAAAACGAGGCTTTTGCCCTGACTGTGGCAGCCCTATCATTTTTAACTACCAATCTTTAGATGCTGTTTTTGTTGGGACACTTTATGAGCCTGAGAATTGGAAGCCAAATGGATATCACCTAGGTATCGAGAGTAAAATCCCTTGGGACATTATACATGAAAATTTACCACAGTATCGAACTGAAGATGATCCTGACTTTGTTATAGCTAGCCGATTGGCTAAATTAGAAACAAAGAAGAAATGAACAAACTTATAGTATCGCTAAGTTCTATAATCGTACTTTTATTTGTCGGTTTCTTTTACATCATGTACGTTGGGATGGACGCAGAGCATCCGCTGGGTGGACAAATAGGTTGTGCCTTAGACGAATGTATAGACCAATGAAGGAGACAAACAATGATTGAGACAATAATAGTTTATTTAGCTGGGGGCGCACTAGCCATAGCTTTATTTTTTGTGCTTGTGGCACGTATTGTTCGTTTGATCACTGGTAAGGACTTTTTGAATAAAAAGTTCCCGTTTATTAGAGATATAACCAACAAAATGTTCTTGATAGGCATAACCTTTGCAGTGGTGTATGTCTTAGTAATGGCATTTATTTAGCTAACCCAAGGCTTACTTTATTCACCACCTCATCCTCACACTGCCTCTAATCCTATGCTCTTTATAGCCCCTTACAATTTAAGAAATTAGTAAGCCCTTTTTTGTCGCGAGTAGTTTCGTCAGATAGTTTAACTTGTTGAAGGCGTAACATCATCTGAGATATTAACATTTAAAGTATAATTTTGAAACAACTCTACCAAATCGTCTTCTTTAACAATCATTGCTTCTACCGACTGAATACTTTCAGAAACTTTTTCAAATCGATTGTTAAAGTATTTACGATCTTTTTCCGCTACTTTTTTAATAGAAGATACATTATTTTTCATATGTTTGGCTAATTCAGAATTCTTTTCTTTTACCACACCCTTTAAAATACTTAGCTCACCAGATAATGACTTGAACTCTCCTGAGAGTAGGTCGCGGACTTCATAGATCTTTTTAGAGAGATAGTCATTCGTTTTAAGTTCACTTTCTTTTATTTTCTTATCGATGTCGGCTTTAAGCTCTCTTTTATATTCAAATATTTCTTGTTTAAGTGAGCTAACATTTTTTTCAATTTTCTTGGCCTGGGCATCAATTTTATCTTCCTGACCATCCGTTAAAGATAAAACATACTTTTGGACCGACGTGCTTAAATCACCTATCTGATTTTCAATTTGTTCCTCTACTTTTTTCAAATGGAATGAAGTATGTTCAAATTTATCGAGC
>CACAPQ010000071.1 GCA_902534325.1 Paracoccaceae bacterium
ATTTCTGGTGCTATATCCAAAACAATAAATATGCCCAACGATGCCACAATAGAGGACTGTCAAAAGGCTTATGAATTGAGTTGGTCTCTTGGAACAAAAGCTAATGCATTATACAGGGATGGCTCCAAACTTTCACAGCCACTTGCTGCGGCATTGGTTGAGAATGACGATGATGCTGCGGAAGTTCTTGAAACTGGTACAAATCAAGAAAAAGCGGCGGTATTAGCAGAAAAAATTGTTGAAAAGATCGTGGTGAAAGAAATCGCCAAGGCAAGGGAAAGAATGCCAGAAAGGAGAAAAGGTTATACTCAAAAGGCTGTGGTTGGTGGCCATAAAGTTTATCTAAGAACAGGTGAGTATTCTGACGGTTCTCTAGGCGAAATATTCATTGATATGCACAAGGAAGGTGCCGGGTTCAGAGCTATGATGAATAACTTTGCAATAGCTGTCTCGGTAGGACTGCAATATGGAGTACCGCTAGAGGAATTTGTTGATGCTTTTACATTCACGAAATTTGAGCCAGCAGGTATGGTTCAGGGTAATGATAGTATTAAAAATGCTACTTCTATTTTGGATTATATCTTCAGAGAGCTAGCTGTTAGCTATCTGGATCGTACTGATCTAGCTCACGTTAAACCTGAGGGAGCAAGTTTTGACGATTTGGGGCGAGGGCAGGATGAAGGTGTCAGTAACTTGAAAGAGCTATCGGAAAATGGAACATCTAAATCTCTCGAGGTGCTAAAGCAGATAAGTTCTACAGGATATCTTCGAAAACGTTTACCTCAGGAACTTGTTGTTTTGCAAGGGGGGCAAACAAATTTAGCGCTAGATAATAGTAATTTAGAAGGTGATATTGAGGTTGATACTATAGCTCGAGCACCAGACGGAGAGACGACTGCAGTTGATGCTCGCACAAAAGCAAAGATGCAGGGTTACGAGGGTGATCCTTGCGGTGATTGTGGAAATTATACGTTAGTTAGAAATGGAACTTGTATGAAGTGTAATACATGTGGTGCAACTTCTGGTTGTAGCTAACTTGGGACATGGAGAGGGTGCGCTCTCTCCTAACGCCGCTCAGGCCACAGGCAAAAAATATTTATCTCGAGCAGCATAACTATGAGCTTGATTGGCGAAACTAAAAAGGGGGTTTATCCCCCCTTTTTTTCGAAATATCGAAGCTAGATCCCAATATTATATTTTACTTCGGTTATGAGATTTGACCAAAACTCGACATTTTGGGCGCCAGTTATTACATGTTTTGCATTTAAAATAAAAGTTGGTGCAGAATTTATACCCATTTTTCTTGCAGCCTTATCCAGTTCAATTACCTGTTCAAGATCATTTTTGCCTGCAAGTAATCTGCTAACTAAGTCTCTGCTAATTCCAGCATTGTATGATATATCAATCAATACTGCATTTTTGCCTATGTCCCTTCCTTCAACGAAATATGCTTTAAATAGTGCTGATACGACTGCATTCTGTACACCTTCTTGCCACGCCCATAAAATCAGCCTGTGAGAAGAAAGAGTGTTTGGAGTTTTTGCAATATCTTCAAGTTTCAGGTTCAGTCCAGCTAAGGCTGCATGCTCCAATACGGGCTTGTAGGCCTTAACAGCTAAATCTCTACCACCAAATTTTGTCTCTAGATATTTCTTTCTGTCAACTCCCTCAAGGGGCATTTCAGGATTTAATTGAAAGGGATGCCATTGAATATTGAACGGATGGTTACCTACTTTTTCTAACGCTCTGTCTAAATAGCTTTTTCCAATGTAACACCAAGGACAAATTGGGTCAGAAAAAATGTCAAGTTTTACCATAGTAGCGCTACCAAAATAATCGGAAATATCTATGTAAGCTAGTCAGCCTTCCACCATACATCAGGAAAAAATCCTATCCGGTCTCCATACAATGGAGTTTTTGAAGGATATCTTAAATTTGATTTGTGAGCTATTCGGCTTGGCCCGTTATGATAAATTGGAATAACATAACGTCCTGCCATTAAGATACGATCCATTGACCTCGTTATTGACTGTAGTTCTTTAATTGATTTGGATTTCATTATTTTATCTAAAAGCTTATCCATTGTACGTGATTTTAACCCCATCAAATTCCTAGTTCCCTCAACGTCAGCGTATTCAGAAGACCAATACAGATATTGCTCATTTCCAGGACTGAGTGACAAATCTCTAGCATATGGAGCCATGTCAAATTCTAGCGTTTTAATTCTCTCCCAATATTGAGAGCTGTCAACTAACTCAATTTGCACATCAATTCCCAATCGTTGTAGTGCTGAGGAGTACATTTCAACAATTGATAAATATTCTTTTGCCCCCTGACGTAGTAAGATTGA
>CACAPQ010000072.1 GCA_902534325.1 Paracoccaceae bacterium
ATTAAAGCTTTGCCTATTGACGGAATAACAGCAATAGGTTTTCCTTTCGAAGGAATAATGAGGTACCAAGGTCTTGTTGGGCTTTCCCAAAATCTAGTAAGAAATCCCGTAAAATATCGCACATTTGTTTCAGTTGTAAGAAGTAGCGCATCAAGCCCATGGTGTTGCATTAGTTGCTGAGCCTTCGATGTTCTTTTTTCGAACTGATCAATGTTGAAGCCTCTCATTCTGCAACCTCTGAAAGAAAGCAAAGAGTTTTGGAATCAGCATTCATTTTTAAAAGTTTCGCAACTTGGTTGTTCATAGCCGCTGCAACGCCCGCACCACCTGAAGCAGTAGTTTCTAGATTCGAATGAGACATTTTTTCCAAATTACTGATAACTTCATCATCATCTAGGGTTAAAAAAAAGTCTGCATCCCTAGCTAATCCATTTAGAGCTATAAATGATGGTTCTTTGCAATCTAAGCGCCCCATAACACTATCTGGCCCTTCTGTTAAAACAGGCTTCCCGAGTTCAATGCTTGCTTGTAGAGCTGGTGCAGCTGAGGGCTCAACAACTGTTATCACTGGAGTATCACCCCAGATTTTTCGAATATGTGCTGCAACGGCTCCTGCCAATCCGCCAACACCGGCTTGTAGAAAAACATGAGTAGCTTTTGTCTTACACTGGGATATAGCTTCGTCGGCCATTTGTAAGTAACCCTCCATAAGTTTCAGAGGTTTGTCTGTATAATTTTCCCATGAGCTGTCAGATAAAAGAACCCAATTATTTTCTTCTGCGGCTTCTAAAGCTGCCAACATCGATGCGGCATAGTCTGAACCTTTTCGGACTGGAACGGCTCCTTTCTCGCGCAATCTATCAGAAAAGGTTTCTGGTACAGTTTCTGAAATAAAAACAACAGCTTTAGCTCCGAAAATCTTTGCTCCTGCCGCAAGGCTTAAACCATGATTTCCAGCACTTGCTGTTACGTAAGTTTTACCCTCCAAAGTAGTTGAGCAGGGGTTTTCCGTTAAATTCTGGGCATGACTTGCAATTACATAAGCAGCACCAAGAGCTTTAAATGACCCAAGTCCCATTCTTTCCCTTTCATCTTTCACCCATAGTTTGCCCTGAGGTAAAAATTTTTCTAGTTCCAATAACGGTGTTTTGGAAGCGACAGGACATTTTTTTAATAGGTTAGAAACTTTATCAACATCTGTAGATGGAAACGGAGCACTATCAATTATCTTATTTTTTTTTCTGTCTGCGTTTTTAATTAACCGCATTTCATTCCCCCAATGAAAAGTTTCTTGGATTATGTAATCAACCAATACTAGACTACAGCAAAGACGTGTAACAAAAAACCTTTTAAGTATCTTTAGAGACTAAGTGGATAACAACATATGAAAATATTATCAGTTGGTGAGTGTATGGCGGAGCTTTCACCGGACGAACAGCTTGGTAAATTTAATCTGGGCTTTGCCGGCGATACTTTCAACACAGCTTGGTATATTGCTAATAATCACTCTGATATAAATTCTGCCTATTTTTCAAAGTTAGGGGATGATGAGTTATCAGACAAAATGCTAAAATTTATGTCAGATAATCGGGTTGATACCACACATGTTAAAAAAGTTTCTGGCTCGACTATAGGTTTATATTTGATTTCGCTGGTTAATGGTGAAAGAACTTTTTCTTACTGGCGAAATAACTCAGCTGCAACACTTCTAGGACAAAACATAAATGATGTTGAACATGCTGTGAAAAAACAAGATATGATATATTTTTCTGGCATCACCTTAGCTATTTTAGACCCAAGCTCTCGAAATAATCTATTTTCTTGCTTAAAATCAGCGAGGTGTGCAGGGAAAAAAATTGCATTTGACCCAAATCTTCGACCAAAGCTTTGGAGTGACAAAAAAGAAATGTGCGATGTAATTATGGCTGGAGCAAACTTGAGTGATATAATTTTGCCCTCATTTGATGATGAAGCAACTTGGTTTTCAGATGCTAATCCAGTGGCAACATTGAAACGCTATCAAAAGGTCGGAGCTGAAATAGTAGTTGTAAAAAACGCTGGAGAACCAGTTTCATTTATTTCAAATCAAGGCATAGGAACTCACCCGGTGCAGTCTATTGGAACAGTTGTCGATAGCACAGCAGCTGGGGACAGTTTCAATTCTGAAATATTAGTTGGCATATTACGTAAAATTCCGC
>CACAPQ010000073.1 GCA_902534325.1 Paracoccaceae bacterium
CATTAAGTGTTCTTCTAGGAATTAGTAATTCTTCCATTACTTTATTTATTGAGCCTTTATGCTTACGCATAGTATTTTCAATTAATGATTTTTCAAATGCTTCAACATAAACTTTTAAAGGTTTTCCATCAGACGTTATTGTATTATCCATAGTGTCTTCAGAGATTATCAGTAACGAAGATAGGTTTAACTCTCCTCGCCTCGACTGAATTACGATTTGCTCGGCTATATTAATTAATTGTCTTACGTTGCCTTGCCACGGTGCTTGCAACATCTGACTTGACTGTTCTGAAGTTAGCAAAGGTGGGGAACAACCATACTCTTCTGAAAACGACAGTGCATATTGCGAAAACAAATCGAGTATATCGTTACCTCTTTTTCTAAGAGAAGGAACAGAAATTTTTAAAGAACTTAATCTGAAATATAAGTCATCTCTGAGTATTTTTTTTGCGAATGCTGGAGATGAATGGTTGGATATTGTTATTAGCCTTATCTCTAAGGAATGTTCCAATGCTACTAACTTATCTAATAGCTTTCCTTGAAGTTCGGTGGTGATTGTTTCAATGTCTTCTAATATAAGTGTACCCCCTTTAGCTTCCTCAAAGGCAGGTAAAAAATTGTCTTTTTCTTCTTCTATGGGTCCAAATAATCTTCTGGACAGTGTAGCCTCATCATAAGCGCTGCAGTGAACAGTAATTAATGCCCTAGCCATATTCTGACTGACTGCATGCAGGGCGTGGGCAACAAGTGTTTTCCCAGATCCAGTTTCTCCTTCTATCAACACAAAAGCATCGGACTGAGAATAATCCAAAATATCTTCTTTTAATTTCAACATTATTTTTGATGAGCCTGCTAACTTTTTTATAATTTTGGAACCATCTGATAATTCTTGACGCAGCTCTCTACTTTCTAAAGTAAAGCGCCTCTTTTGAGCAGCTGATTTTATTAACAGAGTTAAATCTTCAGGCTCAAAGGGCTTTTCCAAAAAATTGAACGCCCCTAGCCGCATAGCTTCAACGGCCATTGGAACATCTCCATGTCCTGTTATAAGAATTACAGGTAGTCCACTATCCTGCCCCATTAATTTTTTTAATAGCTGCATGCCATCCATACCAGGCATTTTTATATCGGAAACAATTACACCGGGATAATTAGATCCTATACCGACTAATGCGTCTTCGGCTGAAGCATAACTCTCAGGTTCATAACCTGACAAAGAGAGCCATTGTGATATTGAGAGTCGCATATCTCTCTCATCGTCAATTATAGCTACCTTCATGATTCAACACCTAGTTTAGTGTCTTTAGTTTCTCTAATAGTTATCTTACTAGGGTCAAATAATGGTAAGATAATCTTAAATTCGGCACCGCTAGATGAACGATTTTTTCCTTGGAGAATACCCCCTAGTTCGGAAATGATATTTGACGATATAGCCAAACCCAATCCTAGACCTTTTCCTGAATCTTTAGTTGTTTGAAATGGTTCAAAAATTACCTCTAAGTTACTTATGCCTTTACCATTATCCTTTATGGAAAAAATTGCTGACTCATCTTTATAAAGAGACATTTTAATTTCCGGTTGTTCGACACTTATAACTGCATCAAGAGCATTTCGAAGTAAGTTTATTATAACCTGTTCGAGTCTCTGTTGATCCCCCATTATGATGATGGGTTCAGATTCTATAGAAGTCTCAATTTTTACTTTTGTTTGTTTTAATTGTGGTTCCATTATAGCTAACGCTGACGAAAAAGCGTCGTTGAAATTTAGTGGAACAAAGCTTTCTGTATTTTTTCTAGCAAAAGATTTAAGTTGTTTTGTAATACCCCCCATTCTTTGAATTAAGTCATCAATTCTCATTAATGCCGTAACGGTTTCGTTGGGTCTATTCCTTTTCAATAATAACGTAGCTCCGGCTAGATATGTTTTCATAGCAGCCAAAGGTTGATTTAATTCATGACTTATCGCCGCTGACATTTCACCTAGTGCGGCCAATTTGGAATGTTGTTCTAAAGTTTGTTCAACAGCAACTAAGTTTTTTTCAACTCGTTTCCGTTGTTTGATTTCTTCCG
>CACAPQ010000074.1 GCA_902534325.1 Paracoccaceae bacterium
AGTAGCAACGCATTTTAGCATAAAGTCGACTTCCCCATTTAGCATGTGACATTCTCTGACAAGAGGCCAGCCCTGGCATAACTCTTCAAATTGCCTCAAATCAACTTCGGCTTGTGATTGCAGGCCAACCATCGCAAATACCTGTACTTCAAAACCAAGCGCACGACTATCAACATCTGCGTGATAACCTTTTATAAAACCTTGCTCCTCAAGAGCCCTAACTCTGCGAAGACAGGGAGGGGCAGAAATTCCAACACGTTTTGCTAATTCAACATTTGTCATTTTCCCATCGGCTTGTAGTTCTGCTAAAATTAGCCGATCTATTGAATCTAGTCGTGTTAAAGGCATACCTCTGCTCCATTTTTGTAAATATTATAAATCAAATACCTACAATCGCAATAATATTCCAACATGTTGAAATAATATTTTACAGTGGATTATCGAATATCAAGCGATTTTAGGGTTTTGAATCATCAAGCCAGCAGTTATACCAAAAACAAATACGAGGAAAAAATGTCTCAATACCGTCATACGAAAGTGCTTATTATCGGAAGTGGCCCTGCTGGATATACCGCTGGCGTTTATGCTAGCCGCGCAATGCTCTCACCAGTACTTATTCAAGGCATTGAGCCAGGAGGCCAATTAACAACAACTACAGAAGTTGAAAATTGGCCTGGGGATACAGAAGTTCAGGGACCTGATTTGATGGTAAGAATGGAAGCCCATGCTAAAGAAATGGGCTGCGAAATAATAGGAGACATAGTAACAAAATTAGAGGTCAATAGCAGACCATTTGTTGCAACGTGTGATAGCGGAAAGAAATATACAGCTGATACTATTATTCTTGCAACTGGTGCAAGAGCCAAATGGTTAGGATTACCATCAGAAGAAAAATATAAAGGTTTTGGCGTATCTGCCTGTGCGACTTGTGACGGTTTTTTCTACAGAGGGCAGGAAATAGCCGTAATTGGTGGTGGAAATACAGCAGTAGAAGAAGCTCTTTTTCTCACAAACTTTGCTTCTAAAGTTACCTTAGTCCACCGGCGAGATGAGCTCAGAGCAGAGAAAATACTGCAGGATAGATTATTTAAGAACCCCAAAATTGAAACAATTTGGTTTCATGAACTTGATGAAGTTATAGGGACGGACTCTCCTCTAGGTGTCGAAGCAATACGTATTAAAAATACGACGACCGGTAAGCTATCTGAAGTGCCTTGCAAAGGCGTTTTTGTTGCAATTGGGCACGCCCCCGCTACCGAGTTGGTAACAAATATTTTAGAGACACATAACGGTGGTTATGTTAAAGTTGAAGCTGGGAGTACAAGAACTTCAGTACCAGGTATTTTTGCAGCTGGGGATTTAACCGATCATATCTATCGTCAAGCTGTGACGAGTGCAGGAATGGGCTGCATGGCTGCTCTAGATGCAGAAAAATTTATTTCTGAAAGCAGCTAAAATTGGATCTACATTATGTTGGAAAATCATAAGCCCATTAAAGAACTGTACTTGAGTTCAGAGTCTGCAAATAAAGGAAAAAAAGCGGCAGCAAACTATGTAAGCTGGGATTTAACACCTCGCCAAATATGTGATCTGGAACTTCTATTAAATGGAGGTTTTTCACCGCTAAAAGGTTTTTTAAATGAAGAAGACTACGATAGTGTTTTAGAAAATATGAGGCTCAAAGATGGATCACTTTGGCCTATACCTATCACACTAGACGTATCAAAAGAATTTTCTAAAAACCTCAAAATTGGAGAAAAAGTAGCGCTGCGAAATCTTGAGGGCGTTATTTTAGCTACCATTCAAGTTGATGCTAAATGGTCTCCAGACAAATTTCGAGAAGCCGACAAAGTTTTCCAAACAAGAGATGAAACACATCCTGGTGTAGATTTTCTTATTAATAATACTGGTGAAATTTATTTGGGGGGTGAAGTAGTCGGGCTGGAAAGGCCTCAGCACTATGATTTTAGAAGTAGAAGACAAACTCCGAATGAGTTGAAAAAATATTTCCAGAAAATGGGCTGGCAGAAAATTGTAGCTTTCCAA